>JAHLLM010000018.1 GCA_020444175.1 Desulfobulbaceae bacterium
CTCCCGCGGAGGCGGGAGTCTAGAGGTTGACTACTGAGAATTGTATAGAGGCAAAAAAATATATAATAATTTACCGTTTTTTATTGGATAACAAGGGAATACAGCTCTGTAGCCCAAGTGGCAACATCATCATTGATCGATATATCCTGCTGCTCCCGATTGGCCATATTACGCAAAACGGCTTTTCCATTTGACAGTTCGTCCTCTCCCATGATCAGCGCAAAGCGGACCATGGCTTTGCCGGCCTGCTTCATCTGGTTTTTCAAACTTCTGTCCTGGAGGTCCATTATTGCGGCAAGACCTGCTTTTCTTGCCGCATGGGTCAGGGCATACCCCTTTTCCTGCGCAGCTTCTCCCAAAGCGACAACAAAAAGATCAGGTGTTGCAACAGGGACACTGCCCTCCTGCTGGTCAAGAAGCAAAGCCAAGCGCTCCATTCCCATGGCAAAACCGATACCAGGAACATCCGGGCCGCCCAGCTGGGCAACCAGACCGTCATAACGCCCCCCGGCACCAACAGCGCTTTGTGCTCCGAGGGCATCGGTTACCAGCTCAAAGGTTGTCCTGGTATAGTAATCCAGCCCTCTCACCATGAAAGAGTTGACCGCATACGGAACTGCGAGCAGATCAAGCCCTTTTTTGACTGCCTGGAAATGATCAGCGCAGCTTTGACATATATGATCGAGGATAGAGGGTGCCTTTTCATACTGCTCCTGACAATGGGCACTTTTGCAGTCAAGGACGCGCAGAGGATTCGTTTCTCTTCTACGCAGACAATCATCACAGAGATTCTCAGCCTTACCCAGAAAATCAAGCAGGGCCTTGTTAAAGGCTGGTCTGCATTTTTTACAGCCAAGGGAGTTTATTTCAAGACTTGCGGAGAGACCAAGTTCCTTTAAGATGAGCCAGGCCATGGCCATAACTTCGGCATCCACCCGAGGAAGATCGGTTCCCAGAATCTCGACGCTCATCTGGTGAAATTGACGAAGCCGTCCTTTCTGAGGGCGCTCATGACGGAACATGGGTCCGATTGTATAGAGTTTCTGTACAGCCTTTTTTGACTGCAGGCCGTTTTCAATATAGGCCCGCAATACAGAAGCCGTGCCTTCAGGCCGCATGGTCAGCGATGACCCGTTGCGGTCTGCAAAGGTATACATCTCTTTTTCAACGATATCCGTTGTTTCCCCGATACTGCGAACAAACAGCTTGGTTTTTTCGAGGATGGGAACCTTAATTTCGTCAAGATTAAAACGGTGAAAAATTGCCCTGGCCGTCTGTTCAATAAACTGCCAGGTCTCCACCTCACCGGGAACGATATCTTTAAAGCCTTTCAGGGCTTTTACACTCACAGCTTTTACCTCATCATTAAGAAACCGGGAAAGAATGCCGGACTTCGGCTGCCGCCCCAATATTATCTGGTAATAAAAAACTGCTAAAGTTATCTGAAGAGCAAAGGAAAGTCAAGAAGTTAGATATCCGAACGTACCTTTTATAAAAGCGACTCGTGGTCCACCTTCAGACATCTGTCCATTATCACCGTCAGACCATTCTGCCGGGCAAGACGGGCAGCCTCCTCATTGATAATGCCCTCCTGCATCCAGATAACTTTTGCCTTGATCTTAATTGCATCCGCAACCACGGGCAGAACATCCTCCGGTCTTCGGAAAATATCGACAACGTCAACTGGCTCCCTGATATCAAGGAGATTCCGGTAGCACGTTTCACCAAGAATTTCCGTCTGGCCGGGATTAACCGGAATAATCTTATATCCCACTTCCTGGAGATAGCGGGCCACCATATTGCTTGGCCTGCTTTCTTTGGGAGAGAGCCCGACAACAGCGATAGTTTGAGAGTTTTGCAGAATATTTTTTATCTCAGTAAAGTTGGCAAGCATTGTTTCCCCCGATTTTTCTGGCAGATTTTGTTTAATTTTGCCATAGTACCACACTATCCGGCCTGACCGGAAATGGACAATTGAAATGAATAATTTACAATTTTTTGCAAGGAGCCATTCATGTGCCAGATGAGTGTTGTTTTTGAAAAAAATGGCGATCAAGAAACCATTATGGAAAATGTAACCCTGCTTGAATCTTCCGGGGACCAGATAACCGTAAGCACCTTATTTGAAGAACCGAAAGTCATCCCTGCAGCTTATGTTAAAAAAATTGATTTTATGGGCGGCGTCGTAACCCTTGCCCTTCAGGAGAAATAAAAGATGACTGATAAAAAAGAGTTATCAGAACTTGAAAAACTGCGTGTCCTTATTCCCCACTGGATTGAACACAGCCACAGCCACCAGCACGAATTCCAAAAGTGGGTTAGCGTAGCCCGGAGTGACGGGCAGGAAATCGCGGCTGAAGAAATCGAGAAGGCCCTGCAAAAACTTGCCGAGGCAGACACAGCCTTAAAAAAAGCCCTGGAGAGCCTGGGCGGAACCGTGGAAGGCCATCATCATCACCATCATTAACTCATGATGGGTGAGGCGTAAAGAGTGAGGAGTTGAGGGAACAAAACAAACACATCACTTGTTGCTTCTGCTGAAAATGGGCAGCCGGGCTATCTCCATGAAGCTCTTTACATGATATTCGGCATCAAGCGCTTCATTTTTAAAGGCGATCATTTTCATGCCCACACTGTTGCAATGCTCACGGTCCACAGTTGAATCGCCGATATAAATTGCTTCATCAACCTTCCTGCCGAAATGGCCAAGGATGTCATGCAGGGCATCGGGATAAGGTTTTGGCCGCTCCACGTCAAAAGCCGTCACCACCTTGCCGAAGTGCCGGGACAGATCAAAGATATCCAGAATATCACGCATGGTGGTTGTTCTGTTTGTACTGATAGCCCTGTCATAACGGGGAGTCAGAAATTCAAGAAATTCGACCAGGTCAGGCTCCATATTCATATATTGCAAAAAGGGCTGATAATCCAGATCAGCCCTGTATTTTTCCGCCTTATCAATATCCCCTGGATAATGACGCAGAATATAGCGAACCGACTCCATAACATTATGAATATGAACGTATTCAAGCTCCTCGTCATTCATCGGCGGATGGCCAAGAGCGGAAAGGATCTGATTATAATACATTTTATTGGCGCTTTTTGAATCAAACATAACGCCGTCGCAGTCAAAAATAACAAGTTTCAGTTCAGACATTTATTTTTCAAGATTTAATTTTTGATTTTAAGTGGTACTGTACCTGTATAACGAACTTCATAACTTAACACTTTTAATTTCAAACTTCCACCACCATGACTCTGGCAACCGATTTTCTCATTATTGGCTCCGGAATTTCCGGTCTTTCCTTTGCCCTCAAGGCGGCCCGACTCGGTCGCGTAACCCTGGTAACAAAAAAAAACAAGGTTGATACCGCAACAAACCTTGCCCAGGGAGGCATTGCCGCTGTTTTATCCGAAGACGATTCTTTTGATTTGCACATCAAGGACACCCTGCAGGCAGGGGCTGGTTTATGCGATGAAGAGATTGTCCGACTGGTTGTGGAAACCGGACCGGAAAGGGTCAATGAACTCATCGACCTGGGGGTATCTTTTACCCATGATGAAAAAGACGCTTCCCGGCTTGACCTTGGCCGAGAAGGAGGGCACTCAGCCAGAAGAATTGCCCATGCCCATGACCTTACCGGCAGGGAGATTGAAAGGGGCCTCCTTGCCCAAGTGGAGGAGAACAGCAACATCATGGTCCTGGAGGATCATCTGGCTATTGATCTCCTTATTGCCTCCAAGGCTGGTGTTCCCACAGCGAACTCGCATTCGGACCGTTGTCTGGGAGCCTATATCCTTGATCGTCGCGACAACTCAATCATTCCTTATCTGGCAAAAATTACCGTTCTTTGCAGCGGCGGAGCAGGCAAGGTCTATCTCTATACCACCAATCCGGACATTGCCACCGGCGATGGTATCGCCATGGCTTACCGGGCCGGAGCCAAGGTGGCCAATCTTGAATTTGTCCAGTTTCACCCCACCTGCCTCTACCATCCCCGGGCAAAAAACTTCCTCATTTCCGAAGCCGTTCGAGGCGAGGGAGGCCGGCTTATTGACAAAAACGGCAATGCCTTCATGAAAAAATATGACGACAGAGGCGACCTTGCCACCAGGGATGCCGTGGCGCGGGCCATCGACACGGAAATGAAGGCAAGCGGAGATGACAATGTTTTCCTCGACATCAGTCACAGGCCTGCGGATTTTGTCAAAAATCGCTTCCCCAATATCTACAAAACCTGTCTTTTATACGGCATTGATATTACTCAAGATCCAATCCCCGTGGTCCCGGCGGCCCATTATATGTGCGGCGGCGTTCTGACAGATAAAATGGGACGCTCGTCCCTTGAAAACCTCTTTGCCTTTGGAGAAGCTGCCTGCACCGGCCTGCACGGCGGCAACAGGCTGGCAAGCAATTCCCTTCTTGAGGCGGTTGTCTTTGCCCATCAGGCTTTTTCACAATGCGAAAAGGACTGGGAAGAATTAAGCAAAAAACCTTTTGACCAGATTTCCGGCTGGTTTGCCGGACAGGCCGAGAGAATTGAGGAGTGCGTCCTGATTAGTCACAACTGGGACCAGATTCGACGCCTGATGTGGAATTATGTGGGGATTGTCCGTTCTGAAAAGAGACTCAAACTCGTCCGGAAGCGCATGGAGCCTATTCTGGAAGAGGTCTCCCAGCACTTCCGCGACTACCTTCTGACGCCGGACCTCATTGAACTGCGCAACCTGGCCCTGGTTGCCGAACTCATTGTCAAAAGCGCCATGACACGCAAGGAATCCCGGGGACTCCATTATATTGTCGATTACCCGGAAAGGGACGATATCAACTGGAAAAAGAATACGGTTTTACAAAAAGCATAAAATTAAAAAATCTTAAAAATTGATTTCTTCTCTTCCTGCTGCACCCCAGCTTCATCCGGAGCGCTATACCCTTTTACAGCTTGGAAGTTTGTCCGCTGTATGACGGCATCCGTCAAATCTGCCCCGGTCAGGTCCGCTTCGGAAAAATCTGTTTTAACAAGATAGGCCTGCTTCAGATTGGCACCATTCAAGTTGGCTTCGCGCAGATTTGCCCAATGGAGATTCGCCTTTTCAAGATCGGCATTGTGCACGTCAGCGTCCTCAAGCACAGCTTCAACCATTCTTGCCCCTGAAAGATTGGCGTCCTGCAGAATTGCGTCTTCAAGATTTGCCTCTTCAAGGTTTGCACCCTTGAGATTCGCGCCGGAAAGATCGGCTCCGGAGAGATCGGCTCCTGAAAAAATCGCACCTTCCAGATTGGCACCTCGCAGGTTGGCTCCACTTAAAACCGCGCCCTGCAAATCAGCACCGGAAAGGTTGATTTTTTCGGCATCAGCATTTTTGAGCTTGGCATATCTCAGATTGCTTTTACTCAGATCGCACTGCACGCACTCCTTGTCTTCAATAAGATGACGCATCTCCACGGTACGCGGGGCCAAGGGAGCAACAAAATCACTATCGTCATCAACTTGTCTACCAGGAAAGGCAGGCTGGGCAAAATCGGCATTCGCCCGTCGCTCCTCTTCCTCATCACCAAACCATTTCAGAGGATTCCACCAGCTTCCTTCTTCTCTACCGGCAACAGAGGAGGCTTTTTCCGCTCGCGGACTGCGGCGACTTCCCGGCATTGTCTGTCCTGTGCCGATACCTTGGGTGGAATAGTCCGCCTGCCCTCCGCCTAGAATTGTAAACGTTGACTGCAGTCCGGAATCGGTCCGGAACATCTTGAAACCATCATCCATTTTAACAACCGAATAACAATTCAGGAAACCACCGGCCCATCTGTCATATTTCATACAGAGCCTGTTTTCCTTGCTGACTTTCCACTTTCCAGACGTTTTTTCACCGACAAAATTTTCAGCGGAAAGTTTACCGCTGGTGTGGAGAATAACATCGGCCTTATCAGCTTTATCCCAACTGATTACGCGAAGGGTTTTCCCGGCAACAAGAGTGCGGATCTCCTTGCCGGACAGCTCAACTCCGCCCATCTCTCTGGCTTCATCTATGTCAATATGCTGCTTACTGCAGGCGGGAAGGGAAAGAAGCAGGACAAGGAACAGAAAAAAATATTTTGCTGATTTCATATTGATCATATTGGTTGATTGGTTGATTGGTTGATTGGTTGATTGGTTGATTGGTTGATTGACCCGGAAATAAAGACAAAAAATACCACTATCCTGTTCAAGGGTCAACTCTTCCTGCAACCCGGAATCCCAAACTCCCCCATCAACTTCCAGCCAACATCTTCAGGAGTTTTTTTACATCAGTGGTCGGCATGCTGCAGGTAAAGTTCTGACACACATAGGCACAGGCCCTGCCACCTTGCGGGGTCAGTGCGGCAATAGACGGCATTTTTTTTGCCAGAAACGCCTGTCCCTCCCCCCCGTCAGCCAGGAGCACAATTGTGTTGGGCAGATACAGGGAATGAACAGTTGCAATCATTTTCTCCGTATCCTCGGACTTGGAATTCCCGGCAATGACAACCTGGCGTGGCTTGTTCCCGTGGAAATCAAGAGCTGCAAGCATCTGCGGCAGGGCAAGGGGATAACGGTTAATCTGGCCGGCAAGTGAAAAAATCGTCTCTTCTCCTTTTTGGTGCCAGTCAGTAAAGCCAAGGGGAGCAAGGCGCAAAAGATTCATGGCGGCCACCGAATTTGCAGCAGGCTCCGCTCCGTCATAATCATTTTTCATTCGCACGAGCAGAGTGGCATCGGTCCCGGTTGTCTCAAAAAAACCTCCCCCTTCTCTATCTTCAAACAGATCAAGCTGTTTCCCGGTAAGCAAAATGGCTTTTTGCAGGTAGAGATTCTCAAAACAGACCTGGTATAAATCCAGCAGTCCCTGGACAAAAAAGGCATAATCATCGAGCTGGGCGCCAAGACCGGCCTCACCGTTTCGGTAGCGGCGAAGCAGGGTATTTTCTTTTGGGTCGTAAAGAGTTGCAAGGATAAAATCAGCAGCCCTTTTTGCTGATTCAAGGTAAACACCATCACGCGTTATCTGGTAGCCTTTGGCAAAGGCGCTTATCATCAGGCCGTTCCACGAACAGATTACCTTATCATCAAGATGAGGTCTTGGCCTGTTTCCCCTTTCGGCAAAAAGTTTTTGCCTTGCCTCAGCAACAAGAGCCTCAATTTCCGCCCTGCCTTTTGTAAATTTTTTAGACGCCTCGTCGACAGTCCCGGCCTGATAAAAAATATTTTTCCCCTGAAACTCATGAAGTGGATCGGCAAGGGCGTTACCGGCCGGCTGCACTCCGTAAAGGAAAGAAAAAATTTCAGCCGTTTCATCGCCAAGAATCTGCTTCAACTCCTTTGCTTTCCAGGTATAAAAAGCCCCCTCCCCATGATCTGCGGGATTGTCCGGCTCCTGGCTGTCTGCGTCTTCTGCTGAATAAAACCCGCCCTTTTCATCGGTCATATCACGCCGTACATAATCAAGCACCTCTTTGCCGATCCTCAGGAAAAAAGGATCGCCGCTGAGCTGATAGGCCTCAAAATATGATACGGCGAGCTGGGCCTGATCATAGAGCATTTTTTCAAAATGGGGTACGCGCCACTGGTCGTCCACCGAATAGCGATGAAAACCTCCGCCAAGCAGGTCATACATGCCGCCCTGGGCCATTTGGCGTAGTGTATCAAGGGTCATATCAAGCGCCTCGGTGTCTCCAGTCCGCTTGTACCAGCGCAGTAAGAAATTAAAAACAACGGGTCTGGGGAATTTGGGAGCCGGGCCAAAGCCTGCATGTTTTTTATCATAAAGCTCCTGCTGCTGCGCAAAAGCCTTATCAAGTACAGTCAGCTCAACCGCGCCTTTCTGTCCCCGGCTCAGAGTTTGCAGATGATCATTCAGGGAGCGGGCTCCTTCCATAATACGTGAAGGATCCTGTTGCCAGGCCGTGTTTATCGACTGAAGCAGATCAAGAAATCCGTGTCTTCCCATGGCAGCACGTGGCGGGAAATAGGTTCCGGCATAAAACGGTTTGCGGTCGGCCGTCAAAAACACGGACATAGGCCATCCCCCCCCGCCGCTGATGGCCTGGGTTGCCGCCATGTAAATACGATCAACATCGGGCCGCTCCTCCCGGTCAACTTTAATGCAGATGAAATGGCTGTTGAGATAGGCGGCTATCTCATCGTCCTCAAAGGACTCATGGGCCATGACATGGCACCAGTGGCAGGTGGAATAGCCGATTGACAGAAAAATAGGCTTATTTTCTTTTTTCGCCCTTGCAAAGGCCTCTTCCCCCCAGGGCATCCAGTCCACTGGATTAAAGGCATGCTGCAAGAGATAAGGACTTTGTTCATTGATAAGGCTGTTTGATTTTTTACCCAGCGCAAGCTGTTTTTCAACAAAAGTTGAAGCACTTGGCGCGGCAAAGGAAAGAGGAGCTGCCAGCAGGGCAAGAATAAGAAGTAGGAAAATTATTGAAAATGGCACGAAAACACCTCCGCTATCATTTTTGTGTTTACAGCTTCCGGTTTACAATTGCCGACAAACATACAATAGTTACTAATTACCATAATCAGCATAACTCTCTTTTGCTTTGAAAATTTTTTTTTCTAGTTCCCCATGAATCACAAAAGAAAAGTGGGGCAACACCTCACTCCTCACCCTCATCGCCTCACACTACTGATCTACCTCAAGAACAAGCTCTATCGGCTGGTGATCCGAACTCCTCACCTCAAAGCGGCACGAGGCGGAAACCACCTTCAAACCTTTTACAAAAACATGATCCAGAACCCGGCCAAAATAGCGGGACCTGCGATCCGGTGAAAAAGTGGCATAATCCATATGCAGATTATCGGTCATGTCCTGCAGAAAATCACTGCGCCTGGTCAGCCAGGTGTTAAAATCTCCAGCCAGCAGAATCGGCCCGTTGTGCCTGCCGATCTTCTTTTCAAGTTGACGCATCTGGCGTTTAAATTTATTAAATCGCACAAAATTAATGGCATGGACATTCAAAACCAGCAGATCACTGCTGCTTGTTTGTAATTCATAGTGGCAGCCTATGGCCATTTTGGGGAGCCGAACCAAGGGCTCATGACTTGGCGAACGAAGATAAAAAATATCACTCGGCCTTGCCCTGCTGCCAGTCATTACACCTGCATTAATGGCATGCAGACGTCGGGTAAAGCCTGTTGCCAGCTCCCAACGCATATGGGAAAGCTGTTCAAGCACATCCAGCATGGCTGGACGCAGAAAAGCCTCCTGGAGCAAAACCAGATCCTTGCCGCGAATTAACTTCAAAAAATCAACAGCCCAATGGCTTTTTTTGGCTTTGAATATGTTCCAGACAAGCACCTCAAAGCGATATCCAACTGTCGGGGCAGATGAATTTCCAAACGATGTAAGAACCCTTGAATGTTCCGGAACTGTATGGGTCAGCCCCCTCATGTTATTTTTACCTGAAAGCTTGAACTCAATGTCGTTAATTCTACTTTAATTCTACTTTTATCAAAAAGATGCAGTCTGCCTCCTGAATTTAATTTATTGTAGCACACCCTGAATAATGCGACAGAAAAGAAAGCGGAAATCGAAGCAACAAAAAAAACTTGACAAACTGATCACTAAAAAAGCTTAATATTAAAATATGTTAAATTGCTCTGAAAGTGTGTTTATTTCTTGCTAAGCGCTTTTATTTGGAGTATTAATTTTTGTGGTTAATTTTTAAAAATTAATTTTGTCGGCAGCATTTCAGCCCCGATTTCCGGAGTGGGGTTCCATAAAATATGGAATTCCGGGATGTTAAAGGTTTTTGCTTCCGATATGATGGAGAAGGGTTCCTCGGGAGGAATCCACACCTACAATTCATCTTTTGAGAAAAGGAGATACGAGATGAAAAAAATTATTTCTACAGTTGCCGCCCTCGGCCTCGTGGTTGGAGTGGCCGGCACCGCATCGGCTCTGGATTTAACCGTTACCGGACAGTACGTCCTGGAAGGTTACATGATGGACAACGCTGACGGCAGCGGCTTCAATCCATACATGGAAGATGTTGGATCAGATTCCGCCTGGGTTCATACCTTCCAGCTCAGACCCACCTTGACAGTCAATGACAAAATCAAAATGATTGCTGATATCCGTATGGCCAAAGACAGCGACTGGGGTAACCAGGATGACGTAGGTCGCAACAAAGCCACCAATGCTGCTGGCACTACTGCTGATTTTGATCGTACAATCGATGTCCACAAAATCTACATGGAATACATGTCGCCTGTTGGTAAAATCCGTGCCGGTCGTACACCTGCCGGTGCCTGGGCCCATGACTTTGTAAGCTCCTCCGGTAACGCTAACCGCCTCATGTGGTGGCCGAACATGGTTCAGTCTCCTTTCAGCGCCGTGGTCTTCCTGCAGAAAAGCACAGAAGGTGACTGGTACGGTGGAACCACAGACAGTGACAGCGACCTCTATGAAGCCGGTCTGAGCTACAAAGTTGACGGCCTGCTGTTAAATGTTGCCTATGACTACATCAACGACAAAACTGTCGAAACCCAGGAGAGCCAAAGACACCTGCTTAAAGGTTATGCCAACATTTCCATGGATAACATCTACGTCGAGTCAGAGATTGCATATATGTTCGGCGACTGGGTTGATTATGATGTCGAGACTCTCACTGATCAAGACGCGGATATTGACGCCTGGGCATTCATGATTGACGGCGGCATGAAAATGGGTAATCTCGATGTGGGCGCCATGTTCTTCTACGCATCCGGCCAGGATGATGATAGCGACGATATGGAAGCAGCAATGGGACCACTCGGAGGAAGCATCAGCGATGGTATCGGCGATGATTTCAACCCCTACTACATCCTGACCGGCGACCATACCGGTATGCTGAACAGTGACGAATATGCTGATGACGCTAACATGGCCATCGCCGGTGTTTTGTGTCTTGGTGTACACTCTGACTTCCAGGTTTCCGACCAGTTGACCCTGCATGGCGCACTTGCCTATGCCTGGGCTGACGAAACAGATGCTCTTGGCAACGACATAGACGACGAGTACGGTTGGGAGATCGACCTTGGTGCCAAGTACAAACTGCTTGACAACCTGACCTATGAAGTACGCGCCGCCTATATGGATACCGGCGACTTCTTTGATGACCTGAATGGTACGGATGACGAAGAAGATCTCTACCTCCTCAGCCATCACCTGACCATGACTTTCTAATTTAGAATTTCAATTAGATTGATCTGAAAAGCCCTGCCTCTTGGCGGGGCTTTTTTTGTGGTGGAAAGAAGTTTTTGCACCCTGGCTCCTACAGAGGCCCTTGCGACCCAAAAAGAATAATTGTAGGTTGGGTTGAGCAGTGTCACCCCGAAACTGTTGGGTTTCGCTGATCTTCACTCTGTTGAGATTGTGGAGCAGGAACAGAGTGCGAAACCCAACAAAACAGTGTTCCGCGAATCGCTCAACCCAACCTACGGGACTGAAAATATTGATTAAGCACCCGCTTCGCTCAAGGCATTTATGCCCTTCAGGGTAAAAAACTCCTCGACCGCCGCCGGAACGTGTGTAAGTTGTTGATATTTCGTTGGCGGATGGTCAGCTTCAGGACTTTTTGCGACTTCATCAAAATTTGTTTTCATGTAAAAAAAAAGCTATCAGTATTTTTAAAAACTTTGTGCCTCTGTGTCTTTGTGGTTTTTGTGATAATACTTATTTATTAAACAGTTACGCTTAACAATAACATGGTCGTGAACTCCACACTTTTATAAAAAACCAGCATATGCCAATTGATATCAATAAAATCCTGAAAATTCTCGCTCAAGAAGTTGCCGCCTACAAGGTTCCCGTGGTGGATCTTATCGCCGTGCAGAGCAATGACCCATACCAGGTCCTGGTGGCAACCATTCTCTCGGCACGCACTAAAGACGAAACAACTGCCCGAGCGGCAGGGCGTCTCTTTAAAAAGGCGCCTGATCTGAAAAAACTGGCACAGCTTTCAGAAGCTGAAATTGCCCGGCTTATCTATCCGGTTGGTTTTTATAAAAACAAGGCAGGGTATCTTAAAAAACTTCCGGTTGCCTTGAACAACTTTAACGGAATTATTCCAGAGACAGTGGAAGAGCTTGTTCGACTTCCCGGGGTAGGCAGGAAAACAGCAAATCTTGTGGTGAGCGTCGCCTTTAAAAAGCCGGCCATCTGCGTTGATACCCATGTGCATCGCATTATGAATATCTGGGGTTACGTGGAAACGAAAACCCCGTTGCAGACGGAAATGGCACTCAGAGAAAAACTCCCTGAAGAGCATTGGCTCACAGTGAATTCCATTCTTGTTGCTTTTGGGCAGGGAACCTGTAAACCTGTTGCCCCCCATTGCGACCGTTGCGTCATTCTGCAATTCTGTCCTCAAATCGGTGTTACCCCCCGCAAGATTCCTGGAAAAAGAGGCACGACACAGCAGCACGGAATCAAAAAAATGCTGTGCTGGAATGTAAACGGCATACGGGCTCTGGAAAAAAAGGGCTTTGTCGATATAGTCGCAGAACTGAGCCCCGACATACTCGCCATACAGGAAACCAAGGCCCAGCCCCATCAATTGAGCGACTCCCTTAAAAACATAAAGGGCTACCAGTCATTCTGGCACAGCGCTGAACGGAAGGGCTACTCCGGTGTTGCCGTATACAGCCGCATAAAGCCGCTTAATGTGCTCTATGGCATGGACTGCCCGGAGCACGACAGGGAAGGCCGGGTTCTGACCCTGGAATTTGAGGATTTTTTTCTGGTGAACATCTATTTTCCCAATGCCGGCAATGAATTAAATCGTCTCGACTTTAAACTTGATTTTAACGGGCATCTGCTCGATTTTGTCAGCAAACTCGCTGTGCAAAAATCTGTTGTAATCTGCGGCGATTATAATGTCGCTCACAGGGAAATAGACCTGAAAAACCCCAAAAGTAATGAAAAAAACGCAGGATTTACTCCACAAGAACGTGAGTGGATGGATCACTTTCTGGCTGCAGGTTTTACAGACACCTTTCGCATGTTCCACCAGGAACCGGGTCACTATACCTGGTGGAGTTACAGATTTAATGCCAGAGCCAGAAATATAGGCTGGCGCATCGATTATTTCTGTGTGGATGAAAAAAGTAAAACACGGGTGCAGAGCGCCGCCATTTTAAAAGACGTCATGGGCTCGGATCATTGCCCGGTGCAGCTTGACTATAAATAAAAGCTTAAAAAAAAATCATTTTTTAGCCACTGACCCCACGGAAAAACACGGAATTTTTTACTTCCCTCGTTCCCACGGTCCACCGTGGGAATGCATATCAATTTGCCCCTGGAGATTCACGTATAGGGTTCCCATGGAGACCATGGGAACCCGAAGTTTAAACTCCTGAGATACTGTCGCAAAATTCTAACCAGGCATCGCTGAAAATGAATGGTAATCACATTCTTTTTTCCGTGTTTTTCAGTGGGACCCGTGGCTAATGATAATATATCAGGGTTTCATCAACTTCCGCAAAACCCTCAGGTTCACCGTGTCCTCTTTAAGATCTTTGCCCTTCGGAGTTTCCAGGGTCATAGGATGAAAGCGGAATCGAGAATCATTCAAAAAAAAGCCAAAGCCATTTAGGCCAATACACCCCTTACCAATGTGCTCGTGGCGGTCAACCTGACTGGCAAGTTCCTTTTTTGAATCATTGAGATGGAAGAATTTGAGCCGCTTGATACCGATAGTACGATCAAATTCTTCCATGGTCTTCTTATATGTTTCCGGGGTACGAAAATCATAGCCGGAAGCAAAAAGATGGCAGGTATCAAGACAGACCCCGAGTCGGTCGCTGTTTGCAGACCGGTTGATAATATAAGCCAATTCATCAAAAGCAGCACCAAGGGCACTGCCCTGCCCGGCTGTATTCTCAAGAAGCACCGTGACATTATCGCCCCTCTTGGCTCGCCCCAGGGCCAGATCAAGATTTTCGACAATTCTGCCAAGCCCCACTTCCAGTGGATCGCTGCCGCAGGAACCAGGATGCATTATCAAGTAAGAGATACCAAGGGCCGCAACCCGTTCAATTTCAGCAACAAGGGCGGCAAGGGATTTTGAACGCGTCTCTTCTGTGGGCGAAGCAAGATTGATGAGATATGAGTTGTGAACAGCAACAGGCCACTCTCCCCACTCTGCCCATGCGGCAACAAAGAGGTCTCTTTCCTCAGCTGAAATGGGCAGAGCTTTCCATTGCCTCTGATTCCTGGAAAAAATCTGCAGCGCCTTTCCCTTGACTTTTCTGATGCGATCGATTGCCAGATGCAGGCCTCCGGCAACGGACATATGTGCTCCAAGAAGTGGCATAAAAAAAAGTGACTAAAATGACTGAATTGACTAAAGTGAGCTGAAGTTAAGTACTGTCCGACCCGAAAAAACGTCACAAGGGACAAGCCAAAATACCGGATGGTTCAATATACCATGAAATCACGATATAACGCAGGAGTTATGAATTTACTCGCACCCTGAGTATTTCAGAATTATGTACCATGTCGTTTGATGTACTTCACCTGTTAACTTTAGTCAATTCAATCACTTTAGTCACTCTAGTCACTCTAATTACCTATGCCTCTCTACCAACGACAAGATATAGCCAAGCTGCTTTCTGAAATCAAGGATGAAAATATAAGGCCCGTGTATCTTATTTGCGGGGAACGATACCTGTGCAGGGATGTGGCCGACAAGCTCGTACAACACCTTCTGCCGGATGAAAAAGAGCGCAGTTTGAACCTCAAACGCATTGACGGCGAACAGGAGGATGTGGCTCACACAATGGCCCACCTCCAGACATACAGCCTCTTTGCCGGTCGCCAGGTCATCCGGGTAATGGACTCAAAACTTTTTTTCTCCAAAGCGGTGGCAAAGAACTTCTGGGACAAGGCAAAAAAAGCAGCAGGTGAAGGCAACCCTGAAAAAGCTGGTCGTTTTCTGCAGAAAATGATCAATATCGGCGGTCTCGACGCGGAAGAATCCCTGACAGATCTCACCCCTGCCCAATGGAAAAAGCTGTTTTCTTTTGCCAAACCGGCTGATACGGGGTGGTGCGCTGATATTTCCCTTCCACAGCAAGAAAAAGGATCTGATCAGGAAACACAGGGCGCGGATCTTGTTTTGTCCGTTCTTGAAAAAGGGATCCCCAAAAGCAACGTACTCATCCTGGTTGCAGAGGCGGCTGACAAAAGAAAAAAAATCTATAAAAAAATTGAAAAACTTGGCGCTGTTATTGATCTCTCGGTTGATAGCGGTGCAACCTCAGCCGCCAAAAAAGGACAGGATGCCGTTATTCGAGAGCTCATTGTCAGGACATTTTCAGAAATGGGGAAAAAGCCTGGTCCCCGGGTTATTGACTGCCTTATTGACCGGGTTGGTTTTCATCCGGTGGCCGCGGTGCGGGAAGCGGAAAAACTTGCCCTTTTTGCTGGTGAAGCCGATGTTATCAACCTGAAAGACCTTGACGCCATAATTGGCCAGACACGCGAAGAGGCAATTTACGAACTCAATGACGCAGTTGCCGGCGCTGACCTATCCAGATCCCTGGAACTTCTTGCAAGCCTCCAGGAAAGCGGCCTCCACAGTCTGGCCCTGGTAGCCAGCCTCAGAAACGTATTGCGCAAGCTCCTTTTCTTCAGGGCTCTTCGCGAGAGTGAGCAGCCGTCCTACAGCCCAGGCCTTTCTTATGGCGCCTTCCAGAAAGGCTATCTCCCTCAACTGAAGAAAAGCGAGCAGGGACAATCCCCATTCCTCGGCAGCCACCCCTTTGTTTTGTATAAAACATTCCAGCAGACTGATAATTTTGATATTTCGACCCTGCAAAATGCCCTCCGTCAGCTTCTTGATGCAGAGTTCCAACTCAAGGGAAGCGGCATTCCGGACAAACTGGTCCTGGAAAACTTTCTCTTCTCATTTCTTTTAAGGGATAGCAAGTCGCTATCACGCTAACATCATAATAAAAAAAACAATCCTCAGTTCACAGGCCTCGAACCTCAGTCCTTCACTCCCGCCCTTGCATCAACTCATCTGAGTGGTTACAATAAGAATTAATAATTTGAAATGCTTAAATTTAGGTGAAAATACGAGGTATTAAAATGAGTGTGCCGGACAAAAAGGCAGACGGCGGTGTACTCACCGAAGAAAAACAGAAGGTGGAAGAACCACCGCTTTACAAGGTGCTGCTGCATAATGACGATTATACAACAATGGAATTTGTCATCATGATCCTGGAAAATATATTCCGCAAAAATGCGGAAGAGGCTACACGGATCATGCTCAATGTCCACCAGCAGGGAATCGGTATCGCAGGCATCTATACCCGGGAAATTGCCGACACAAAAATACACATTGTGCACGACCTGGCCCGTAAAAATGAATTTCCCCTGCGATGTTCTCTGGAGCAGGCGTGAAAACAGTTTAAAAGTGAAGTGACGAATTAAGATTTGATGAAAATTCAAACATCACGCTTCACCATTTCAGGTAATAAATATGATTAATCACAAAGTGGAAATGGCACTGGTTATGGCCATCCGCGAGGCCAAAAAACGCCGTCACGAACATGTGACGGTTGAACATATCTTATACGGACTCCTCCATGATGACCTGGCTGTGCAGATTGTCACCGGTTGCGGTGGCGATACGGAGCATTTGAAAACCGATCTGGAATCTTTTTTCAAACAGAATCTGCCCGTCCTTGAGAAGGATGATATTGCGGACCCGATTCAGACTCTTGGTTTTAACCGCGTCTTACAACGAGCAATTGCCCATGTCCAGAGTTGCGGCAAGGCAGAAGTCGACTCCGGAGATGTGATAACGGCTATTTTTTCCGAACCCGAGTCGTTTGCGGTCTATTTCCTTGAAAAAGAAGGTCTCAGCCGCCTGGAAATTGTTGAATATATTTCCCACAAACTTCCCTCCACGGCTCCGGCACTTCCCCAGGAAGGGCAGCAGCAAAAGGACGACAAAAAGAAACCGGGCACCGCCCTTGAGAAATTTACCATCAATTTTTCCGAGCGTGCCGCTGAAGGCCTCATCGACCCTCTTATCGGCCGGACCCGTGAACTGACCAGGGTCATGCAAATTCTCTGCAGAAGGAAAAAAAACAACCCCCTTCTGGTGGGTGAACCCGGAGTCGGGAAAACTGCCATTGCCGAAGGCCTGGCCCTGCGCGTCCACGATGGCGACGTTCCGGATCTCTTGAAAGATTCCGCCATACATCAACTGGACATGGGAGCGTTGTTGTCGGGGACAAAATACCGTGGTGATTTTGAGGAACGCCTGAAGTCAATAATTAGTGAAGTTGAAAAGCAACCCAACATCATCCTGCTTATCGATGAAATTCATACCATTGTCGGGGCTGGAGCCACCAGCGGCGGCAGCATGGATGCCTCCAACCTGCTCAAGCCCGCTCTGCAGTCGGGAACATTGCGGTGTATCGGCTCAACAACCTACGAAGAGTACAAAAATTATGTTGAAAAGGACCGGGCTCTTTCCCGGCGCTTCCAGAAAATAGACATAGAAGAGCCCTCTGTCGATGAAACCTATTCGATTTTAAAGGGCCTCAAGTCGCGTTACGAAGAGCACCATGGCGTTAAGTTCTCAAGTCCGGCCATCAAGACTGCCGCAGAACTGGCGGATCGTTACCTGACCGACAGATTTCTGCCGGATAAAGCTATTGATGTCATTGATGAGGTGGGCGCATCCTTAAGGCTTGCCGGCAAATCAAAAAAACGTAAAAGCGTTACCGTACGGGATATTGAAACTGTCATAGCCCGTATGGCCAGAGTGCCTGCCAAAAATATTTCAGGCTCTGATATTGAACAGCTTAAATCTTTATCAGCAACCATGAAAAAATATATTTTTGGGCAGGATCATGCCCTGGACGCCCTTGTCACCGCTGTAAAACGGAGCCGCGCCGGCCTCAAAGACCCTGAGCGCCCTACGGGTTCTTTTCTGTTTGCCGGTCCTACAGGCGTGGGTAAAACCGAGGTGGCAAAACAGCTTGCCTCTGCTCTTTCCGTCCATTTTGAACGCTTTGACATGAGCGAGTACATGGAAAAACATGCCGTTGCCCGCCTTATAGGAGCGCCTCCAGGTTATGTCGGATTTGACCAGGGAGGTCTTCTTACCGATGCCATTAAAAAACATCCATACTCGGTGTTGCTTCTTGATGAAATAGAAAAGGCCCATCCCGATATTTTCAGCATCCTGCTGCAGGTTATGGATCATTCCACCCTGACGGACAACGCCGGGCGCAAGGCGGATTTCAGAAATGTTATCCTCATCATGACCACAAATGCCGGAGCCAGGGAGATGAGCGGTCAGCCCATCGGCTTTACCACCAGCAAAAAAGGCCGAGACCAGAAAGCGATAAAAAATCTCTTTTCACCGGAATTTCGAAACAGGCTTGATGCAATCATCACCTTTAACTCTCTTGAAATGTCGGTCATGAAGCTTATTGTGGATAAGCTTATTGCCGAGCTGCAGGACAGGGTTCAAGACAAAAAAGTGACCATAAAACTGACAGACAAGGCTCGTACATGGCTGGCCAACGAGGGACATGACCCGGACTATGGAGCCAGACCTCTGAAACGTCTTGTCATGAGCCGGATAGGAGATGCCATTACCGAAGAAATTCTTTTCGGACGCTTAAGCAAGGGAGGCACTGTCAGTGTCGACCGCAAGAAGAATGACTTTGTTTTTTCATACAAAGGTTCACTTTAAAGAATAAAAAAATACTTCCTGCCCTGGAACCTTTACACTTTAAATCAATCTGATATATAACTACGTGAAGCTAATTATTTACTGGAATTGTAACTGTTCAGCAAAACGCCAAAAGAGCTTGGCTTTTAACACGAAACTGAACAGTTACCTGGAATTTTGAGTTCTGCCCACGAGACCATGAACTCAGAAAATTTCTCTCTTATGAAAAAGGACCAAACATGATAAAAACCAAAAAACTTTACATGACAGCTGCGCTGGTACTTGCACTGACTTTTACCGGCTGTTCCAACCAGAGCGACGACAAAACGGAAGCCCCGCCTAAAGCCCCCCAGGCATCCTCTGAAGCACCTGCTCAGGCACCTATGCAGGAGGCTGCCGCCCCTGCCGAGATGCAACAGACCTCCCTTGACGGAACGGTTGTTGAGACATTTGACAGCGGTGGTTACACCTATATCCAGCTTGACACAGGAAGCGGTAAAATTTGGGCTGCTATCGGCCAGGCAACGGTTGCTGTCGGTGATTCAGTGAGCCTCATGAATGGACCGGTGATGAAAGATTTTCACAGCAACACACTGAATCGCACCTTTTCAGAAATCATCTTTTCCTCAGGCCTGAAAGAGGCCCACGCTGCTTCTGCGCCTGCCATGGGTGGCGACGCTCCAGCAAGTTTTGCTGACGCCGTCAAGCAGGAAGCTGCCACCATGACAACTCCCGTTATGGGCGAAGGTGATGCAAGCGGCGGCAGTATGAGAGCTGTCACCCCGGCTCAGGAAGTAAAAATTGAGAAAGTTGAGGGCGGTCACACCATTGAAGAAATTTTTGCCTCCGCTGCGGATCTTGCCGGACAGAAAGTAAAAGTCAAAGGAAAAGTGGTTAAGGTATCCCCCAACATTATGGGACGCACCTGGATTCATCTGCAGGATGGTACCGGTACTGCCATGAACAACACCCATGACCTGGTTATCACCTCAGACAGTGCGCCAGCGGCTGACTCAATTGTTGTGGCTGAAGGTGTGCTGGCCAAAGACAAGGATTTTGGCGCCGGCTACTTTTATAATGTCATTGTTGAAGAGGCGACTTTTGTAACGGAATGAAAATAGTCATTATCGGCCCAGGAGCTCTTGGTTCCCTTTTTGCTGCCCTGCTTGCGGCTGAGGGAAAAAATGACGTTTGGCTTCTCGACCATAATGCTGCACGGGCCCATCACACAGATGGAAAACTCCTGCTTACCTTGGGTAAGCAGGAGTTTTGTCGTTTTGTCTCAGTCACTGCCGATGTCGAAAAAATCGGCCCCACGGATATTGTTCTGAACTGCGTCAAATCGCAGGATGTTGCTTCAGCTCTGCAAAGAGCCCATATCCTTTTCACCCCCCAAACCGTTCTTGTCAGTTTTCAAAACGGCATCAGCCATTTTGATATCCTGGCCTCTTTGGATACTCCGGCAATAACCGCTATCGGGGTAACAGCCATGGGGGCAACGCTCAAAGAGCCGGGCCACGTCGTCCATGGCGGACATGGCTTAACCAGGATCGGACTGAGCAGACAACTGTCCCTGGAAAATCACCCGGAAGCGGATATTCTTCTGTCTCAACTTGTCGATATCTTTAATAATGCAGGGCTTGAAACCAAAAAAGTTTCTCATATTATTGATTTTGTCTGGGCAAAACTCCTCGTTAACGTGGGAATCAATGCGCTCACTGCAATCTTTGACTGTGAAAACGGCAGACTGCTTGACATTCCGCAGGCCAGGGAAAAAATGATTGAAGCTGTGCAGGAAGGCGAGAGAGTTGCCCGTGCCCTGGGGATAAAAATTTCTGAAGATCCCGTGGCCCAGACCATTGCCGTCTGCAGGGCAACAGCCAACAATATCTCTTCCATGCTGCAAGATGTACTGAGGCAGCGACCCACGGAAATTGAGGCAATCAACGGCGCCCTGCTGCAAAAAGCCACGCAGCTTGGCATGGATGCACCTGTTAACCGGGAGCTTGTTCTGAAAATCAGGGAGATAGAAGCTGGATATCGCCCGAAAGAACCTCAAAGACCTGCCCCCGATCATCTCTGATATGGAGCCTTCCGGAATCATCCGGTCCCAGGGAAATTCCGGTAACAATCCTTCGATCCGCAGTCACCCAACTCAACCTTTTTCCCCTGGTGGCATCATGGAGACGCCACTCGTCCAAAATAACGCCAAACTCTCCATTTTCCATACGCGCCATAATGGAGTCCACTTCCTCCAGAAGCGAGGTGAAAAGCATCGTCATGTCCACCCCAGGACAATGTATCTCCAGAGAAGTCAATTTTTTCTGTAAGTCTGGCGGGAAGAACGAAAGAGGAGTGGACACGTTCAAGCCAATGCCCAAAACCACCACAGGTTCGGAACCATGCCCCAGATGTGATTCGGTCAAAATTCCCGCACATTTCCTGCCACTCAAAAGCAGATCATTTGGCCATTTCAGCATGGGAACACTCTCACAGTGGCGGGCAATGGCCCGGCAAAGCGCAACTCCGGCTGCCAGAGTAATTTGAGGCAATTCCGAAATGTCTAACCGGGGCCGCAGAATCATAGAAAAATAGAGCCCGCCGCCGGAAGGTGAAATCCAGGTTTTGCCAAGCCTGCCGCGACCTCCGGTCTGAACCTTTGCAATGACAACGGTGCCGGTTGCAGAACCATGAATGGCCAGATCCAACGCATCAGTATTGGTGGAAACCGTTTCATCCTTGATTACGAGGGGATGACCGGCCACACTTTCAATGCTTGTAATATGCTGCCAGAACTGATCCTTATTTGTCGATTCCATAGTGTGTTATAGAGTAATCGTAAAAAGGCGCGATGAAATGTTAAAAAGGCCTTTTGGTCTTTCCTGCTTTAAGTTAAAACAGTCTTAATTCAATTTCCCAAAAGAAAAAGTATCAACAGGGAACTTATTCAAATTGTGTCACCTTCTTCTCAGTGACAGTATTCTTTTTTACCACGAAGCACACGATGCACACAGAGGTTTAAAATATATTTTACGGGATATGAATATTTTCTTCGTGGTGAATAAAACTTACTAAAAAAAGACCGATTGAACAATTTCCAATAATGTACACCTTCCACAATAAAGGAGGCTCGCTATGCCCTATGTCAATATCCGCGTTGCTGGTACACTCAGCAAAGAACAAAAAGCCGAGATCAGCCAGGGAGTAACTGACGTTATTTCTTCTGTTGCCAATAAACCAAAGGACACTATTCTCATTTTTATTGATGAGTGTGCCCACGAGAACATAGCCAAGGGTGGTAACTTGCTTAAAAAACCAGCAGCTAAGTAATCAGAGAACAATGACAAAAGAGCTTGAATCCGCCAGAAAGCGTCTTGAAAAACTGCGCAGGGAAATCACCTATCATGCCCGCCAGTACTACGTACTCGACCAGCCTGAAATTGCTGACGCCGAGTATGATAAGCTTTTCCAGAAACTGCTTGAGCTTGAGGAAAAATATCCCGAACTTATCACAGATGATTCCCCAAGTCTGCGGGTTGGCGCTCCGCCCCTTGAAAAGTTCGAATCAGTCCAGCATGTTTATCCCATGCTCAGCCTGGAGAACGCCTTTTCCGATGCAGACCTGGATGGTTTTGAAGAAAGACTGCAGCGTTTTTTAAATGACCAGGCACCAATAAGCTATGTGGCTGAGCCCAAACTGGATGGGCTGGCAGTGGAACTCGTCTACGAAAACGGAGTTTTTACCCTTGGCTCCACTCGAGGTGATGGCCGCACCGGAGAAAATATCACCGTCAATCTCAGGACAGTGGCTGCCATTCCATTAAAGCTTTTTGGCACAGACCTGCCCAAAAGGCTGGAAGTAAGGGGTGAGGTTTTCATGTCTCTGGAGGGATTCAAAAGACTGAATGCAGAGCGCGGCAATGCAGCAGAAGCGCTTTTCGCCAACCCGCGCAATGCGGCTGCCGGTTCACTGCGTCAGCTTGATTCAAAGCTTACTGCCCGGCGTCCTCTTGATTTTTACGCATATGGAGTCAGTGACCCCTCAATGGTTTCCTGCTCCAGCCAAAGGGAGCTTTTTAAGCTGCTCAATGAATATGGTTTTAAAATCAACCCATTGGTCCGCTTGTGCCCGACAATGGAAGAAGTCAAGGAACACTACCGGCATCTTCTGGAAATCAGGTCCAGGCTTGATTACGATATTGACGGTATGGTGGTCAAGGTTGACTCTTTTGCTCTGCAGGGACGCCTGGGCAACAAGGCCCGCAGTCCCCGATGGGCCATTGCCTGTAAATTTCCGGCGTCTCAAGGCACGACCAGACTGGCGGATGTTGATTTTCAGGTTGGACGAACCGGAGTTATCACGCCGGTGGCACTTCTGGAGCCGGTTCTCATAGGAGGCGTGACGGTAAGCCGGGCCACTCTGCATAATGAGGATGAGATCAAAAGAAAGGGTATCAGGCTTGGCGATATGGTTCTGGTGCAAAGAGCAGGTGATGTGATTCCTGAAATCGTGCAGCCTGTTTTGGCCAAGCGAAACGGCAATGAGCAATTGATCAAGATGCCTCGCCATTGCCCCTCCTGCAGCCACGACTTAATACGGGAGCCGGGAGAAGCCGCTCTCAGATGCGTAAACCCCCATTGCCCGGCCCAGCGTTTGCAAAGCCTTATACACTTTGCCGGTAAAAGCGGCATCGACATTGAAGGGCTTGGAAAAAAAGCCATGGAACAGCTTTTTACTGAAAAAATTATTGAAGATATCCCTGATATCTATACATTAACAGCGGATAAACTCGAGAACCTTGACGGCTGGGCTCAAAAATCAGCGGAAAATGTTGTCCGGGCCATTGCCGATCGAAAAGAAATTTCCCTTGGCCGCTTTCTGGCTGCCCTGGGTATCCGCTATGTGGGGGAAGTGACGGCCCATCTTCTTGAACAGCGATTCCACAGCCTTGACCGACTTCTTGAAATCTCCAAAGAAGAGCTGCTTGAGGTGGAAAGTATTGGCGCACAGATGGCAAATTCCATAGTCGACTACTTCAGCGATCCATCGGTGCGCACCATGTTGCAGCGCCTCATGGATCTCGGAGTTTCACCCCAACGCCAAGACACGGCCTCAAATGAAAAACAACCTCTGGAAAATATGGTTTTTCTTTTCACCGGGGGACTTTCCTCCCTTTCACGAAGCGAGGCAAAAGAGATCATAAAAAAAATGGGCGGCCAGGTCTCTTCCTCTCTCAGTAAAAAGGTAACGCATCTGGTATGTGGAGACAAACCTGGCAGCAAACTGCAAAAAGCAAAAGACTTGGGTATTTCCATTCTTGATGAAAAAGGTTTTCAAGGCCTGATTTCAAAAAATTAACTCTTTTTGGGAGACCTTTTTCTCTATTTTTCAGTGGGCCCAGTTGCCGGAAAAAAAAGGTGAATCAAATGACGACAAAAACCATACATGCAATTGTCAAAGGCAGAGTACAGGGCGTGTTTTTCAGATCCTATACCCAGGAAGAGGCTGTCAAATATGGCGTGAACGGCTGGGTTCGCAACCTGCCTGATGGGTCGGTTGAGACCTTGATATCCGGTGATTCTGCCCAGGTAGACCGTATGATTTCCTGGCTGCACCAAGGGTCTCCCATGTCTGAAGTCCGCGAGGTTATTATTGATAAACGTGATAATGCAGATAGACTGCTCCAGGGTTTTGAGATAAAATATGCCTAAAGGAATTTAGCAAAATCCTTAATTGACAAAATTTTCAGTGTAACGTAAATTAGCATTACCCAAAAAATAGGATGTAACTACCTTAACAAGAGAGTCTCCTCGATGATTGGTCTATTAGATAAAAACGTAAAATCTCTTTCATTTGGGCTCACAGTCGGTAATCTACATAGATACTCATCCTGAGTAGTTGCAACAGGAGGATATGGAGCTTGGAAGTTCTCACTGAATCCATTCATAAAAAGAAATTATCATCAAAGCACTTAATGAAAATAACATGCCCTAACTGTGGAAATGACCGTGACTTTGTCGAAGTGGCTGACAGTGTTATCCTCACCACACATTACGTACAGAATGAGGACTGCAGTTTCACTCAGGATGGTGACGAATCCCAGATTTTAGGGGAAATCCGCTTCTTTTGCGGAGAATGCAATGCCGATCTTACCCAGCATCATCAACGTTTCCTGGAAATGCTTTTTTGATGTCTCCGAGCCTTACTTCTCCTCGCCCCTCCATTCTTACCAGCAACCAGAATCTGTTTGAAAAATATCACCTCCTGCGTCAAGGCGATATTTTTGTCGGACGGTTGCGTCTGAAAAAAAGCGAGGAGCACCTTCTCCTTGATTTAGTAGAGCGGGGAATCATCCTTTTCCCCTCTGCCCTCAGCCAGCAGGTCTGCCGCTCAAAAACATTCCAGGCACATCTTTTTGTTAACGAAATGCTGCCCCACACCACGGCTATACATGATCAGCACGATATGCTGGAAGCCCTTAATTATTATCAACATAAAGCTATCGGCCAAGTCGTAACAAAAGATGACAGGAAAAATGCCGGCATGGGAATTTTTCGCTGGCGGGATGTTGAGGAGGTTTTCACCCATTCCTCCTTGGGCTCACTGCCCTTTCCCTTTGTCATCCAGCCATTTATCAAGGGAAGCATGGATGTCAGGGTAATAATTCTTGGAGACTATATTGAAGCCTACTCCCGGAAAAATCCCTATAACTTCAGAAACAATCTGCACTGTGGCGGAGAGAGCACCCCGTATGCGCTGACCGAAAAACAACGTGATCTCTGTAAATATGTCATGGACAGAGGAAAATTCCCTTATGCCCATCTAGACCTGATGGTCCTGGAAAACGGAGAAACATATCTGGCTGAAATAAATCTGCGGGGGGGAATAAAAGGGGCACGGATCTCAGGGAAAGACTACAACCGGAAAGTAGATAGGATACATGAAGAATTTCTTTCCACTCATTTTGCGGGGACAGGTCGAAAATTCTGACAAAAACCTCTTGGTGTCATGTCAAGCATGAATTGCCGAGCAGGAACCATACCCATGAGCACTCCGTTTTAAGAAGAGGAAGAAATTTTCCGACCTACAAAAAACGGTAAAAGATATCTGACAGACGAAAAACCAAGTCTGCCCCAAAAAAACAATAAAAAAAAAGGAAATGGCTTTTAGGCATACCATTTCCTTTTTTGATTACGAGTAAAGCAGTCTGCGACTGTTTATCAACGTATCATACACAACCGGTCGGTTTAGGAAGACCAGCCATTTTACAGGCTCCTTTACCTGGTCCAGATGGGAACAGCTCGTAGATTCTTTTCAGTGGGTAACCAGTGGTTTTGGAAAGAATACGAACCATGGGAGCAATACCATTTTTCTTGTAGTAATCCTGCAGAGCGTTGATTACTTTCCAGTGCTCATCAGTCAGGTCGCTGATACCTTCCAGGCCTTTTACGTACTCAACCCATCCTTCGTTCCACTCTTCCATACCTTTAGTCAGGAAGCCGTCCTCATCAACATCATAACTATTTCCAGCATGCTCGATAGTTGCCATTTTATTCCTCCTTGTTCATGATTTGCCTAATGAAGTTTTCTAAGCATGTTTATTAACCATACTTCATAATAGATGCACCTAATTACTCGATGAAAACCTATTTGTCAAGCAGGCAAATGATGATTTTTAAATTTTATGGATGAGTACTCATTCATTTTGAGAAAGGTCCAGCCGCTAAACACTTATGGTTCATGACCTTTTTCGTACTCCCCGCTCCTCCTGACATAATTTTATCGTATTTTGTTGTAGTAATCCTGCAAATCTCTGCCCAGAAACTTCCTAATTTTATTTAAATTTCTACAATGTACTGAACCAATGTCAGACAATCTTGCGCCTTTTACAAGTTCGTCTACCTTCTCTTTCACTTTCAGCCACAAATTTTGCTTGTAATTGGTGTCCAGAACAACCAAATCCTGCAAAGCGGACCGGCAGCCTTTTACAAGTTGCGGAAAACTCCAGCGGGTAAACCAGAGCCAGGCCAGAAAACAGACAAGACCGACGCCGGTCAATGGCAGAGGGAGGTGCTGCAGTCCTGCATTTCCGTTCAGCAAAGCACCAAGAAGAGTATCTTGGGGAAAGTCGAGAGTCATATTGGCAATCAAGTCGGTAAAGAAAAAAGCGGCAGCCCCTGCTGCCAGAGTAAACTTACCCACACCTGCCAGCTTTTCCCTGCCCTTTTTGCTCAATGAGGCCATAGACTCACAGACAAGCTGAAGTTCATTGACCTGCCGGTCAATGTCCTGCAGGATATGGTTCACCCTGAATTCCGGGGCTGAAAAAATTTTCTTTTTCAGCATTTCCCGCTCCTTGCTCCAGGTAGAGAGCATCTCAGACGGCTCTGCCTCGCCTGCCGCATAGGTGATAAAAATTCTCGGTATGTCCTTACGACCGGTCATCTGGGAAAGGTTCCAGCAGAGAGTCCCGTATGAACGGACAAGATCACCGAAATTATCGCATTCATCAATCCGACTCATGACAAAAAGGATACGGTCTTCACCCGATGTTTCCGGCAGGGTGCTGCGAATTGCGGTATAGGTTTCACTGATCGTACCGGCCTTATGTGGATCGAACATCAGGACCACTAGATCGGCAAGCTTTGCAAACTCGCCTAAAACAGCCAGATAGTCATAGCCCCGGTCTTTCTCTGTTATGGCATCGAGCATTCCAGGACTGTCTATAATTGCCATATTTTCCAAAAATGGCTCATCAACTTTTTTCAGCCTGAAATGGGATATAAACTGCTCGCCAAAAGCCTTGAATTGATAAAAAGGCAGGGTATCATCATTCACCAGAGTAGACCCAGGCACCTCTTTTGTTCCGTTTCCTTCCCCATGGGAGGTGATAATTGTGAACGAATCATCAGTCGGTGCCTGGCCTGTCCGTTGAAGCTCCTGGCCGATAATTTCGTTGATCAGTGTCGATTTCCCAGATGAATAGTTACCGATCACGAGAACAATGGGTTTCCATTTTAAAACAGATTCAAGGTCGGAATAGTCAAGTTGATAGCGCTTAAAAAGAGGGAGTAATTTTTTTTGAACCTGATTCTGAAGTTCTGCCTGCAGTTTTTTTTCATCCATGAGAATCTCTCCAAGCCATACAGACTTGTTTTTCGGAAAGCCGGTGTCAAGTCAAGCTTCAATTATCGTGTAGCTCGCCATACCCATGGCGGCTCTTTTGTGTCGAAAAAGCTTCAAAGTCTTCTCTCCCGACACGAACTATGCGGCAAAAGTCATTAGGCATGACACGAAAACATACGAGTTTAATGTGTGAAGTACGGGTGACACAATAAAAAATGGTATGTCCACACTCCCACCGCGCGGGTGTTTCCGGTCATGGAGTTTGTTACTGACTTTTCATAAAAAATCATTACCAGATTAGCAGCAAAATTACATGCAGTAATTCACATTCAACCGCATCATGCCCGAGTTTGCATAATGAGAATTTCTGCTGCCGGCTTTCCACATTTTCACTGTAACTATTCAGCTGCACCTCATCTTTGAACGATCAGGCCTGCTCACATAGACGGGCTATCGGAGTCTCGCAAGCTCGCTTACCTGCCTCGCAGGCCTGCTCGGAGTCTCCACTTCGTTGCGCTTACCTGTCCAAATCTAAGGCACATCTGAATAGTTACGGCCTAGAATTGAGGCCCATTTCGAGCCCTCGCTGAATAGATACTTTTCACTTTGCATTTTTCTCGCTCCGGTGTAAGGAGTGGTATGCTTTCTTTTCCATCCATAGATCCCGTTATATTTCATATTGGCCCTTTACAGGTCCGCTGGTACGGCATGATGTATGTGCTCGGTTTTGCCGCTTCCTATTTCCTGGTTCGCTTTCAAATTGAAAAATTTAAATCCCAAAAGTTGGCTGCCGAGTTTGAAAACCTGAATTTTATTCTTATCATCAGCCTGGTGCTTGGCGGCAGGCTGGGCTATGTCCTTTTTTATAATTTTTCCTATTATCTGCATAATCCTATGGAAATTCTGGCCACCTGGCATGGAGGCATGTCATTTCATGGTGGCGTTGTCGGTCTTATCCTGGGCGGCTTTCTTTTCTGCAGGAAAAAAGGACTGAACTTTTTGGAAACTGCTGATATCTATGTAGTGACAACACCAGTCGGACTTGGCCTTGGTCGCATAGGGAACTTTATTAACGGTGAACTTTTTGGGAGGGTCAGCGACGTTCCCTGGGCCATGGTGTTTCCAGGTGGAGGCCCACTCTCACGACATCCCTCCCAACTCTATGAAGCATTCATGGAAGGCTTCCTCCTGTTTATTATCCTATGGCACCTGAAAACGGTGAAATATAGAAAGTCATGGGGCCACGGAACGATGCTGGCCGCCTTCCTGTTTTTCTATGGCGTTTTTAGAATTTTTATTGAATTTTTCCGCCAGCCGGATGCTCATATAGGCTATATGGCTGGCTTTATCACCAGAGGACAACTTTTAAGTTCCATTATGGTTTGCTCTGGATTAATTCTGTTTTTTGCCGTAAAAAACAGATTGGTCATACATCAACCCATTAACCACTGAAGCTCATCAAGCGCACGGAAAATAAAAATATCTCTGCGTCGTTGATGAACTTTGTGGTTAAATATACTTTTTTGCTCACTTCCATGAAAATCAAAAATCTTTTCTTACTTATCTTAACACTGGTTACCATCATTATGACTCCACAGACCTCAGAGGCTAAAGAGCTTGCACCCCATCTTTACAAAGAAACGCTTGCAAACGACTTGACCGTGCTTGTCAAGGAAACCCCGGGAACAAAGGTTGTCACAGTGCAAATCTGGGTTAAGGCAGGCTCCATCTACGAGGATGCAAACGAAGCCGGCATAACCCATCTGATAGAACATATGATTTTTAAAGGAACGCCGACCAGGGGACCTGGCAGAGTTGCCGGCGACATAGAAGAGGTTGGCGGGCGCATTAATGCCTACACCTCTTTTGAACACACCGTATACCACGCCACCCTGTCCTCACGTTTCTGGGAAAAGGGGCTTGACGTATTGACTGATGCCGTGCGCAACTCCACATTTGATCCGGATGAACTTGAGCGTGAGAAAAAAGTTGTTCTCGAAGAAATCAGCATGCGGAACGACAGACCGCAGACCAGACTTTTCCAGGAGCTGATGAGCACAGCCTATACCGCTCATCCTTACCGGCTGCCGATTATAGGCACAGTGGAAAGTGTTACCTCTTTTTCACGGGACGACATTCTTCACTATATGGAAAAACACTATCAGCCGGAGAATTTTACGGTTCTTGTTGTCGGTGATGTTCGTTACGGCGACGTGATGGCTTCGGTGAAAAAACTCATGGGAGATCTGAAAAAAGGAGAGTTCGTGCAGCCCCTCCTCCCCCAGGAACCCAAACAAACCGAGGCACATTTTTTTCAGTTTAAAGATGACATCAACCAGTCACACCTGGCCCTGGCCTTTCCTATTACCCCCTTTACCGATCCGGATACCCCTGTTTTGGATATCATAGCCAGTATCCTGGGACAGGGTGAAACATCACGTCTCTACAATACGCTCCGTAATGAAAAGGGCCTGGTCTACCAGGTGAATGCCTCGGCTTTCACTCCAAAAGACCAGGGTCTCATGGAGGCAACGGCAACTCTTGACGCAAAAAATCTCAGGCAGACTCTGGAGGGCATGTTGGAGGAGTTTTTCAAACTCAAGTATCTGCGGGTAGGGGATGACGAATTGAACAGGATAAAACGCAACCTTGAAAGCGATTTTGTTTTTAACCTGGAGCGGGCGGAAGGACAGGCACGCACCCTGGGTTCCTTTGAATTTTTGACCGGTGACCCGAGAGAGGATGACTATCTGACCAAAATACGCTCTGTGAGCGCTGATGACATTTTAGAAGTTGCCCAGAGATATTTTACAAGAGAGAACATTACTGCGGGTTGCATTGTTCCGACAGATGCAGAGCTTGAGTTAAATAAAGACGTTTTTGCTGAAATCATTGCTTCAGCAGATGAGGCAGCAAAACATGGCGTTCCCCCTTCACTCATTATCAACTCGTATCTCAATAACGTACACCGCTTTACCCTGCCCAACAATATCACATTGCTGGTCAGAGAAGATCCTTCGGTGCCCACGGTTGCCATGCGTGCCATTTTCCCGGGAGGGCTACGCAATGAAACTGAGGCAACCAACGGCGCTTTTGCCTTTATCAGTGAACTGCTGCCCACCGGCACCAGTGAATTATCATCCAGAGAACTGGCCATTGAGATTGCTGATATGGCCGGATCAATATCCGGCTTTAACGGAAAAAACACATTCGGTATAAAAGCGGATTTTCTTGCTCGCTTTTTTGAACCGGGACTCAAACTTGTCAGAGATGTCATCATGACACCGGCCTTTGATGAAAGCGAGGCTGAAAAAATCAGGCCGGAACTGCTTGCCCAGCTCAAGCAGCAGGAAGACTCCCTGCCTTCCCTCTGTTTCAAGGAATTTAATCGATTGCTCTTCCAGGGACATCCCTATGCCCTGAATACCTTGGGCTCCGAAAATGCCATAAAGAATTTTTCCATCGATAAACTGCGGGAAATTTATAAAAACCAAGCATCTCCTGAAAATATGGTCCTGGCCGTTTCCGGTGATGTAAAAGCAGATGAAGTCAAAGACGTTGTTGAAAATTATTTTGGACAGTGGGAGGGAGGCGACAAAAAAGATGCATTCATGGAAGAGAGCTTTCTTGCCCCGGCTCCTCCATCCATGCCTGAAATGTTTTCCATTGAAAGAGATAAGGAACAGGTACACATCATCATCGGCTTTCTCGGGACAACACTTACCAGTGAGGACCGTTTTGCCCTGGAGATCATTGAAACCATTTTAAGCGGCCAGAGCGGCAGACTTTTTACGGAACTGCGGGATAAGCAAAGCCTGGCCTACAGCCTGTCCGCCTTTTCACAGTTCGGCCTTGATACAGGTTCCTTCGGCATATACATAGGCACCAACCCTGACAAAAAAGATGATGCCATCAAATCACTCTGGAAAGAACTCTATCTCATTCAGGAAGAAAAAATAAGCGATGAAGAGCTTACCAAGGCGAAGAATCTTCTTATCAGCCATTATGAACTGGGACTGCAGACCCATGGCGCCCAGGCAATGGAAATGGCACTCAACGAAACTTACGGACTTGAACAAAACTACGGCAATCGCTATGTCAGCGGAGTTGAAAAAGTCGACAGCGCCAAGGTTCTTGAAGTTGCCCGGAAGTATATTCAACCCGATCATTATGTCATGGTGACCGTGGGAGCAAAATAGAAAAGGACTGAGGACTGAGGACTGAGGACTGAGGACTGAGGACTGAGGACTGAGGACTGAGGAATTATAAAGAAAAGGAAATATTGATGCAAAACAAGATGCTGGCCCCATCAATTCTGTCTGCGGATTTTGCCAAGTTGGGGGACGAAATAAACGCTGTAATCAAGGCTGGAGCAGATGTTATCCATGTGGATGTCATGGACGGACATTTTGTGCCGAACATCACCATTGGGCCTCCGGTTGTGGCGGCAGTACGTAAAATCTGTGATGTGCCCCTTGATGTGCATCTCATGATATCTGATGCGGATAAATATATTGATGCTTTTGCCGAGGCCGGATCCGACTGGATCACTGTTCATGTTGAGGCCTGCACCCACCTGCATCGAACCATCCAGCAAATAAAAAAACACGGCATCAAGGCAGGGGTTGTTTTGAACCCGGCCACATCACTCTCGACCCTGGACTATATCCTGGAAGAAGTAGATCTTGTTATGCTGATGAGTGTCAACCCCGGTTTCGGCGGCCAGTCTTTTATTCCCTCAACACTCAGAAAAGTTAAAGAGCTCAAACACAGGATTGATCAACTGGGCCTGCCAATCGGTATAGAAATCGATGGGGGAGTGAGTCCTGATACGATCAGCGACATATCAGAAGCCGGCGTCAATATTTTTGTTGCCGGTTCAGCTGTATTTGGAGGGGTTTACAAAAAGACGGTGGCCGCGCTTAAAGAGCGCTGGTAATCAAATGAACTGAAGTGACTGAAAAAGTATACTTGTTTATCTGAATCAGATAAACCGTTTAACTTCAGTCCCTTCAGCTCCCTTTAGTCACAACTAATCTTCATAGGGCCAGGGCATCAGTCGGCCATCCAAAGGCGGATCATCAGCAACACCACCTCTCACCCCACGCCAGAGTGCCGCCTGGCGCCTGGAAACGGTTCTGATTTTCACTTCCTGAACATCGCTTTTTCCCGTTTCATCAACAACGGTCAATCTCAGAATCGGACCAAAATCATCCCCCGTGTAAAACGTTGAAGGCATGGTAAATGAGATGAACGAAGCTTCCTCATTGAGTATCTCCACTGGAACCGGAACACCTGCTATCTGCTCCCAGCCGAAACGCAATTTTTCTCTGGCCTCGTCCCTTGAGAGTCGTGCATCCACAAAAACTGTTTGACCTACCTGATAAGCCTGAGCCATTTTTTGTATACGGATTTCCGGAGCAGGACTTCCCATGGTCACCTGCATGGTCAGCCTTGCGGTTCGGGAACTGAGCCCACCACGCTTAAAACGATAGCGGATGACTTCTTTTCCTTCAAAAAAGGGATCAGGTTTATAGTATGAAACGCCGTTCTTCATTTCAGTCAGCCTTCCAGACAAGCCTGAAGATTCAATTTCAACATGCACCTTTGGATTATAAGCTGAATAATTAGCCTGCCGCCATATCCTGGCCCAGTCAATCTCCACCTTTTCGGTGCTTTTTGTCTTATATGAAAGACTTTTGGCCAGAACCGTGTTTCTTGGCCGTAAAGATTTTTTCTCTTTTTCTTTTTCCTCTTTTTCCCTGGCTGCCAGCTCCACCAGGTTTGGACCACTGATAACAACAGAAGCCAGGCTGCTGGTATCTTTTCCATCCGAAGCGGTAAACTCGAAATGATCCTCGCCAGGAAAATCTCTGTTGGGAAGGTAGACCAATGCAGGTGCTTCCCCGGATAACCTGCCGTGCATGGGCTGACTTGTCACACTATAGGTTAACTCATCCCCATCTTCATCAAGCCCTTTGAGGAGAATGGCAACCTCCCCTCCTCCCTCGGGCATTTGATAACTGCTGTCATTTACTGATGGGATAAAATTTGGGGCAACCTGGCTCTCTGACATCTCGGCTATTTCCTCGCCAGCTCCGGGAATTGCCTGTTCATCATCATCTCCTGAACCCAAAAAATAAAACCCGACACCAATGAGAAGGACAAGACAGCCGACAATAATGGAAGCCACCGTCCTGTCGATTGAAGCCGGCAAAAATGATAGAAATGCCGGTACAGTAAAACCTTTTCCGTCCCCCTCACCTTCTTCAGACGATTGTAAAGCAGTTGCAACAGTTTCATCACCAGAGCCTTCGCCTGAGCCAACGGTTATATCCTCATCATCTGCAACTCCTCCCAGTTCCAGAAACTCTTCATCGTCACTGCCGAGGACATCTGCAAGATCCATGTCTTCTGACTCAAAGGGATCGTCAACCTCATCATCTTCGTCATCGAGTCCGGAGAAAAGCTGATCAATTTCGTCCTGATCCACATCAAGACCATCATCTTCGGCATCTGCCCCTGCTAAAAAGTCATTAACGCTTTGGGTGCCGAGCTCTTCCACATCGCCACTGTCGCTCAAATCAATATCTTCTTTGGCATCCTGCTCATCTCCACCTCCAAGCAAGGCGTCGATATTAGCCTGGTCGAGTTCGTCTCCTGCCTCAGCGGATTCCTCCTCCTCATCCGTGCCACTGAGAAGGGCATCAATATTGGCCTGATCAAGTTCTGCTGCGGCCTCGTCAGACTCCTCCTCCTTTTCATCCGTGCCACCGAGAAGGGCATCGATGTTGGCCTGGTCAAGCTCTGCTGCTGCCTCGTCAGACTCCTCCTCCTTTTCGTCAGCGCCGCTCAGAAGGGCGTCTATGTTAGCCTGATCCAGTTCAGGGTCATCTACATCCGCCGCCTCTTCTGCTCCGGTATTCATATCCCCCAGCAGGGCGTCAATATTTGATTGATCGAGCTCCTCGGAGGCCTCTTCTTCCTCCTCCGCAGATTTTGCCTCTTGCTGCTCCTCTTTATCCAGGCCTCCGCCCAGCAGAGCATCAATGTTGTCTTGATCAAGCTCACCGGAGAACTCATCGGAATCATCCAGGTCATCCAACCAGTCATCAATATCGGATGTTGTATTTTGTTCATCAGCCATGAGAGACCCTTTTTCATGTTATTAGTCAGGAGTTGCTCAGTCTTTAAAACAGCAACATCAAAACCAGGTCAATTCAGGTCAACGTCGATTTTCTGCCTTGAATACAGAATTTTACGGACAGAATAAAAGCCAAAAGCACGAAACAACCTGAGTAATGATATGAATTAATAGCTTTCAACGTAAGAGTGAAGAAAACGGTAAATGGGTTCCGACATCTCCACACTGACGACATGCCCTCGCCTTTCACCCTTGACGTTTCTGCCGCTGATATGCACTCGCAGAAAACCATCCATTTCCTCTATGACGCCTTCCAATTTCTGTTCATACTTCTCTTCCACCGAAAAATCGGCAGCAGGTTCGCTGTTAATCATTGCGGTCATCTGATCGGCCATGGTGATTCCCAGCATGGTCATCTTTCCAATTTTATAATCACTTATTACAGTAAAAGGAAAAACAGCCACTTTTGTCGGCCCATAAAAATTGCTGAAAACCTGCATGGCATCATCGCAAACCAATGTTACAAGCTCTGTAAGGCTTGAATAGCTGTGATAACTTATGCGCTGGGGAAACTCTTTTATGGTCAATTCTGCTCCGGATTCATCATTCGCCTGGGCGCAAGCAGCTGCAATCAGAAACAGACAACCGAAAAAGAGTCCGAACCTTGCCTGAACCCCGAAAATTTTTTTTACTTTTTTCATATTCATACTCCACCGGACTATTTTATTAGGGGGTTAATCATTACCTTTAACAGCAATGGTAAAGGGCTGCTCGTTTCCATAAAATAAGCCAAGCAACTCTCGAGTAAGAGGCATGGTATAACGCCATGATGTTTTGACCAAACCGTTTTTTAAACTGACAAGACGCCCCTGAATAATCAGAGTCTTTCTGGTATTGGTAAAGGTAGAAACAACAACGTAATCAAGTTCCGGCGCCACCGAGGCGAGTTCGCCAATATTACGGGACAATATAAACTCTCCGGTCTGGGCCAGAATGTTAATTTCCCTGCCCAGTCGAAGTTCATTTACTTTTAATCCCCGGTCAGCCATATCTGTTAACAAAAATTCGGCCATGATACGCCCGAACTCGGTTTCCCTTTTTAAATCAGATAACGGAACGGCGGCAACAACGGCAACTCGCGCTGAATAGTTCTTTTCTCCATCTTCTTTCAGCTCATAAAAAACTTTACCGGCAACTTCCCGTGAAATATCGGAAAGTTGACTTTCAGTTCCCTGGGAGGTGGATCTGTCCGGCATATAATGATAGATCCGATGACGGGGTGTGCCGCTGGTCGAGGCAAGCCTTTTTTGCCCAGACTGCTGCTCTTCTTTTTCTTCAATGTGCAGATAGGCACTGGGAGAAGCCTGTGTTTCGTGTATAGCCGGCACAACTATTTCCCCTTCCCCTTCAGATGCATAAACGCCGGGGACTGCAAAATTGCTCAACGCCAAAAAAGCGCACAGAAAAACAACCTTCTTCATTATTCCCTTCATCATATTTCCCCTTTTACTATGGATGTTTTTTCCCCGCTTTTCAACTCAGGGTTAAAAATTCATATATTACTCAAAAAGCTACATCTCCAGCCGCTTCATATAAATGACCTCTGCCTGACGTTTTCTGGCAGAGGCACTGTCTTTCAGCATCAAATTTCCCAGACTGTTCAAAGGAAAAATGACGGTGGCGCTGGACAACATGACAGCGGTTTTATTATCAAGGATCTGGGCATTTACGATGATTTCATTTTCACCGACCAGATATGTTCCAGTCAACATGGCGCTTGCCGTCTGACTGGAAGGTATTTCATCCGGATCCCTTGACAGACCGAACTCTCCTCTTTTTTCCTGCACCATGACACTGACTCGTTTTCGCATGTCAACAACTGAATATGAATAACGCTGAAACTCTCCCATCAGCTGACTCGCAAGATAACGGCCAAAAGACGAAGTTCTGTTTAATTTATTCTGCTCGACAAAAGTCGCCACCAGAAGTCCGTCTGCCAGCGATCCTACTTGCGGATCCGGCTCTTCAAGGTTTTGAAACAATTCATCAGCCAGTAAATGCACTGCTTCTTTGAGCCCCTGTCCATGTTTTTTTAAATCCGGTGACTGCCTGGACAATTCCGGCTCAAGATAGACCGGAAATTTTTGTGAGGATTGAAATGCATGAGCAAGAAAAGGCTGAGTCACGAGAAAAAAAATCACAAACAGCATCAATTTAGGTGACGAAAACATTTTTTTGTCCTTATAGTCTGGCCATATTCGTACAGACGGAAGTTATTGTTTCGTTATCAACCAAAGGGGAGATAACAAGCAAAAATATTTTCCAGATCAGTAACATACAGCAGAAATACTCTTGTCATTAAGGGTTGAAGCACCCCAAGACGGGTCAACACATTTTCTGTAAAACTAAATATCGGTATAAGTTGCCATTCTCTTTAAAAAAAATTCTCATCACCGGCAAAGGTATGACAAAAAGGCCAAGCACCTCTTGCTCTGTTCTGCAGAGGGATTTATAGTAACCCCCCATGAGTAACAAAAAAGATTATTTGGAAGATGAAGTCTTTATTATTGAGGATTCAGGTGAGATGCCGGAAGTGGCTTTGCACAGCTCTCTTTACTTTCTTTGCTACGACCCTGATGGTCCGGGGCTGAGACTCTCACAAGAGGATCTTCTTCCTCTGAAACAGGCGGTTATTACCCGTTTCCAAACTATTATCCTGAGAGATCTCAATCCTGAAAACAGAAAGAAAAGTCTTTACCGCGGATTGGCCAGAAGTGCTGTCAACTGGCAGAGATTGAAAATTTTTGCCGAAAGAGAAAAACTAGACATTCACCGCGTTCGAAAAAAAACAGCTCCAGCCCTTGTCTCCTTTCTTAAAGATGAGGTGTGCTATGTGACAAGAGGAGGAGAAACTACCTGCCCGAACTGCAATCAGCAGACCCTGGAAGATTTTGCCGGAGATCTCGGACTGTCACTTAACGATCTCTGTTGCGGCTGGAAGGAATTGTGCTGCAATGAAACAAGACAAGATGATCAGAACTGCGTCAACGGTCAACCTCTTCACAATTGACGGTACAACCATGGAGCTTAATCCTCGCGGATATACCCTTTTTCTTTGAGATGCCTTTTGATATCTTCAGAAGAAAAGCCTATCTTTTCGGCCACGCGCTCGGCCTTACTTTCCGTTGAAATTCCCGGAATCAGTTGATGCGTGGGCATCTCTCCATCAAATTCCACCTGCAGGTACTGCCCCCTTTCCTGCTTTTTGAAGCGCTCCACCAGTTCAAAGCTGTGGGTAACCAGCAGAGTTGTATTGGCCTTAGTGAAAAAACCATTCAGAATATCAAGCGACATGGCCATCTTCTCATGGATTGTCGTGCCTTCGGCAATTTCGTCAAGTATTGCCAGACTTTTGGGAGTGGTATTAAAAAAAATATCCCGTGTTGTTTTCAGCTCGGTGCCGAAGCGGCCTTCCTGGTCAGTGATGGAATCAAACATGGGAGCCTGGTAAAAAATACGGTCGCACATATTTATTTTTGCTGATTTGGCAACAACCGGAGCACCGATCTGGGCAAGAATCTGATTCTGGACGATTGTCTTGCAGTAGGTTGTTTTTCCACCGCTGTTCGGTCCGGTTATAAACGTTACCCCGCCCTTTTCCAGTGAGACGTCATTGCCGACAAAATCTTCCTCAGTCTTTGATCGAACAGGATTTCGCAGTTCCTTTGCTACAAAATAATGGAATTTTTCATCGGTGACTTCCGGCAGAACGGTTGGGTATTTCAATTTTTTGGCATAGGTGTTAAAAGAACTAAGCTCATCCAGCCCGGCAACAGACTCAATTGTTGAAGCAAATGGAGATGAATCGAAAAGGCGTTTTCTTATTGGTAGAATTGCAGACATATAATCGAAAAATGGCTTTACCAATACCCCGTAGGATGCCCCGAGAATCACCCCCCCGCCTGTCAGCAGGGAAAAAGATTGTGCCAATGCCGGATTCATAAGTCCGGTAAACCATGCTGTTGAAAAAAAGAGTGCCGGCAGGGCCGGAAAGATAGTTCCTGCCGTGAGCCTTGTCGCTCGGAACTTCAGTGCCGGAGTAAAACGTTTCTTCTCGGATCTTGACATGATGCCATGCAGAGTTCTATAGGTCGGACGGGTCACCAGGTCAAAAATAGGCGCAGTGTGAAAGCTTTTAATGCTTTGCAGCAGTGAATCAAGATACTGGGTGTCCGGCTGGGGAATGTCCCCTGCCGCTCTTGCCATGATTTCAACGGCCTTCATAGCTTTTTTGAAATCCCGGTAAGGAACAACGGGCATTATGTGGGCATTGAGCAGTTTGAACAAGGCCCGCTCGTTCTCACTGTACAGACCGATATATTCTTCCACGGCACTGCGCAGTTTGTCGTTGCCCTCGTACTCGCTGAGGGAATCCTGTTTGGCTTCAATCAATTCCAGAGACTCGCATGGATTCATCAGAGACTGAAACAGCTTGGCCGAACCTACAAAGGTTTTTGTGTGGTTGAGGGTTTTGTAAAGTTCCTGCAGTTCGATGACCTGTAAGGTCCGTTTGTCAATAATCGTTGGAGGCAGCAGATCGAACATCTTGTTTGTGTCAAGGCCGCCGGCGATTTTTCGTTCATCAAAAATTTTATTTTTATAATGAAAATCTAAAATTACTAAGTCACTGTCCATGGTCAATCAGAGCGTAAAAAAAAATTTTTGTCAATTGCAGCGCGTAAAAACGCAAAACAAGGCTCTTAACAACTCCTTGTTATTTTGGTCAAACATTTTCTCTTTTATGTTTCCCGGTGCAAAATGCATTCATTGTGAAATCCCCATATCCCTTTTGATAAAAACCCATCTTTTTCAATGTGTTACACAGGGCTAGTTGTATCCAGGAAAATTAAAAAGAGTGAAAATAAAATCTTTGGTTTGGAATACGGCAAATTACCACGCCGTCTTGTGAAAAAAAATGTAACTATTCAGCTGCACCTCATCTCTGAAGAGATCCTCCTTTATTGGAGAGAAATGCAGCAAGCTTTCAATCAGTTTGCACAGATCGATACCGCATTCAAAATGTCACTTTGTAATACAAGGTTTTAATTGACTTTCTTGGTAAAAACTGCTGAAATCAAGTAACGATAATTATCCTTAACACATTAATGGATTATTACTTCTGAGAGATCTTCGTAAAAAAATGACGACAAAACAAGATTATCCCATAATGCTTGTTGACGATGAGGTGGATATCCTCAATACATTTGAATTGCAGCTTAACTTTGGTGGTTATCACAATATCATACGTCAAGAGGATAGCCGGGAAATCCTCCCTCTGCTGGCTGAGATTGAGGCGGATGTTATTCTCCTTGACCTTGCAATGCCCCATCTCAGCGGTCAGGAACTCCTGCCGCAGCTTACCGAACAGTATCCGGAAATTCCGGTAATCATTGTCACTGGACAGAGCAGGCTCGAAGTGGCCATTGACTGCATGAAAAACGGCGCTTTTGATTATCTTGTCAAGCCGGTTGAGAACATGCGTCTGGTTACAGCGGTACGACGGGCTGTGGAACTCAGGGATTTGTCCCGGGAAAATAAAGCTCTGAAGCAAAGAGTGCTGTCAAAAACCATTGAACATCCCCAGGCCTTTTCCTCCATTATTACCACAAATCCGGCAATGTTTTCCTGCTTCCAGTATATGGAAGCTGTGGCTCCCTCACCTGAACCTGTCCTTATCACTGGAGAAACAGGCGTCGGCAAGGAGCTCATTGCCAAGGCCATCCACGCGCTCAGCAACCGTCAGGGGCCCTTTGTGGCTGTCAATGTTGCAGGACTTGATGACACCCAGTTTGCCGACACGCTTTTTGGCCACAAAAAAGGCGCCTTTACCGGTGCTGACACCCAGCGCCGCGGCATGATCAGCGAAGCCTCCGGTGGAACCCTGTTTCTTGACGAGATAGGCGACATGAGTCTTCCTTCTCAGATAAAGCTCCTGCGCCTTATCCAGGAAAAGGAATACCTGCCACTGGGTGCAGACGTGCCGCAGATGACCGATGCACGCATTCTGACGGCCACAAACTGTGATCTCAAGGAACTGGATGAATCAGGTAAATTCCGCCGCGATCTCTATTACAGGCTGAGAACCCACCATGTAAACGTGCCGCCTCTGCGCGAGCGACTGGACGACCTGCCCCTGCTGCTTGAGCATTTTCTTGAAAAGGCGGCGGAAAAACTGGACAAAAAGAAGCCTACCCCGCCCAGGGAGCTTATCGATCTGCTTTCCACCTATCACTTTCCCGGCAATGTTCGTGAACTTGAAGCAATGGTCATTGACGCCGTGAGCAAGCATCAATCCGGCACGCTGAGCATGCAGACTTTCAGGGAACAGCTTGTGGCGGCAACAGATCAAAAAAGTCAGCCGCAAACGGCGCAGGCGGCAAACCAACAGAATATTTTTTCCGGCCTTGACGTGTTGCCTTCATTAAAAGAAAATTCGTATCACTTAATCACGGAGGCCATGAGACGTGCCAAAGGCAACCAGACCATTGCCGCCCAGCTGCTTGGCATATCGCAGCCGGCTCTGAGTAAACGCCTGAAAACAATGATGCCGTAAATCCGTCCTTTTTTCTCTTCTTACACTTTTTTCCTCCATAACCTTTGTTATTACATGACAAAGGTTATTTTCAGCCCTCTTTCCCTGTTCAGCAAAGGATTCCCGTGAATTTGCACACTTATATCCATAACTTATGGTATACCCCTTCATAGTGAGTCATTTTTTTATTTTTTTTCCATACCTTGCTGATATATTAAGATAATTTTAAAAAAATTTTCTTTGGCCCTTATCTTGCTATATTAAAAGACAAGTGACAAAGACGAGACACCGCGATAATTGGACATGTAGTTGCACAGGACCAAAAAGCAAATAAGAGAGCAAGGCCCTCTGACATAAAGGCCACTATCTTAGTTTTGCTCCCCCCTAATGAAGAATACAACGCCAAGCCAGAATAAAGCTGAAGAAGATCAAACAGGCCGCACCTGTGCAGAAACATGATTGTAAATAAAAGGTCCATACAAGTTTGACGGTTTCGTAAAAAACCCTCAACCGCCGCCGACACATATGTAACTTGTTGATATTACGTCGGCGGATGGTCAGCTTCAGAGCTTTTTTGCGAGACCATCACGTTTCATGAATCCTCAATAAATTGAGGAAAGGAGGTCGGGATGAAAAAAATGCTGAATACAAAACAAGCTGCAAAAGCGATTGTGTTAGGGGTAGGAATTGCCGGAATGTTTATGCTTCCAACCGTGGCCTTAGGTGCTGCTGCTGGTCCTTGCGTTAACTGCCATACCATGCATAACAGTCAGGATGGAGGAAATGTCGTTGGCACAGACACTCCTAACGGAGCCTTGATCGCCAAGGCAAATGGCTGTGTCGGTTGCCACACCAGCACCAATAACACGGAAAACGTCCAGACCAATATCCCCATGGTTATGCATACTGGTGCACCCGCAGCCACGGCCAATGGCGGAACGCTGGCTGGCGGATCCTTTTACTGGGTAAATGACAGCGGCGGCAATCTTGACTCTAAAGGTCATAATGTTGTTGGTATTGCCACTGCGGATGCGACTATCGGCCAGGTACCTCCGGGATGGAATGTCGCTTTTGATGCAAACGGTGTGGTTGGCCCCACCTGGGCAAGTAACCAATTGACCTGTGCCGGCACCTATGGCTGCCATGGTGACCATACTAAAGATAGTGATTTTTCAGCTGTCACCGGCTCACATCATGCTGATGACAGCACCATTGACGGCTCTACAGTTGCCAAAAGCTATCGCTTCCTGCTCGGCATTAAAGGTATTGAAGATTCCGACTGGGAGGATACAGTAGCTGCTGGCGACCATAACCAGTACTATGCCGCCCATAGAGCAGAAGACACAGAAGCTACTGCCGACTCGGCATCCATCAACTATCTTTGTGCGGAATGCCATGGCGATTTCCATTCCGGAGCAGGCGATCTCGGTATTGATGCAGACGGTTCATTCGGTGCGGCCTGGTTGAGGCACCCCACGGATATTGATATGAATAATGCTTTGGTGACAGGCACGGAATACGCTTCATACACAACGTATAATCCCCTGGCACCTGTGGGTAGCTCAAACGGGGCTTTGGTGGAAAATAATGTCACGACAGCAGGCAATGCTGTTGTGCTTTGCCTTTCCTGCCATCGTGCCCATGGGACGGAATATGCCGATTTACTCCGTTGGGATTATACCACCTGTAATGCCGGAACCAATGATGCGGCATGTGGCTGTTTTGTCTGCCATAGCACAAAAGATGCTGGATAAGAGCAGTGCAGACGGACTCAGGGAATACTTGCAGTAATTGACAATCATTTTCATCCCGTGAATTTATAGTGTCTATTTCGCTTGGCACATAGACACTATAAACAGCGCCCCCTTCTGCACATTTTAAGCAGAAGGGGGCGCTGATGTTTAATGTTGAGAGCATTTGGCATGTCTTATTGAGACTCAATTAAAATTTTCTGCTGTTTGAACGGCACCAAGCAAGACGACCGGCTCGGTCTCGTGAAACACAAGAGACCTTCACGGGAATCTGATATAAATTATCCCCAACCCCAAAAGGCCATCATTTTTTTTAACTGATGGCCTTTTGGGTGTTTGTAGAAATCGGCTTGCCGGCCTGCTCTCTCTTTATTTATAATCAAGAGAAGGGACAAACTTATTGATCACCCAAAAGAGTACAAAGGGTGTTGCACCCACGGTAAGCGCCCCGAAAATCCCTTCTTTAAAGCTTTCCATGCTGTGCGGTATAACCGGGATGTGGTAATGCATAAAACCAGAGAAAGAAAGCGAAAAGGCCTGACCGCCAATAACAACATTCCAACGCATCATGAATACACCGAATAAAATCAGTGCAAGAGCAACGGCAGCCCGTTTAATGGTCAGTCTCGGCAGCATCAGCAGGATAAAGGGCAACAGGTTTCCAAAGCCGTACTGAAGAATGAAAATGTTCACAAAATCATGTTCATACATGACCTCGCGTAGAATATCCCAGGATTTCATGGCAGTGTAGCCCCTGAATATCAAATCGAGGAGCTCCAGAGAAATTGCCGCAACCAGGAAACCCAGGAGATATTTTGATGTCTTCTTGATGACATCCATCTCAACCCCGCGAATTGTGGTTACCGAATCATCGCCCTTGCCTCTGGCCATAATAGCCCTGAATTTTTTCCATTCCATGATAATGATATATGTCAGCATACAGAGAGCAATACCTGATACAACCGCAGACATAATAAAAATTACAGGCATGAGGGGCGACATCCAAAGGGCATTTGCTTTTACCGATCCAAAGATAAATCCGGCATAACCATGGAGAAAACAGGCAACGGGTATACCAATTCCCGCGAGGATCTTGACAGCTTTCTTGTCCTTTTTGATGGCTTCCTCACTCACGTCATTGGCGCCAAGGGAAAGGATGCGATACACAAAAAGTTTCATGCGGTTGCCCATGCCGTCCAGCCCCTGCAAAACGCCAATCTGCTCAATGAAATAAGCCCGGTAGACGAACCATATCTCACTCATAACAATCACGCCATATGTTGAAAAGACAATTCCAAAAGCAGCAATGGCAGAGGTAAAATGCGGTGTAAGCATGACATTTATACCCCGCATCGGCTGCTGCAGATGAAACATCAACGGCATCATTGCCACCGGCAGTAACGCCAGAGAAAAGACCAGGGAAAACCTGGCCATGTCTTTAATATCATTCTGATTAAACACGTGATACAGAGACGACAGAACAAAAGCACCGGCAACCAGACCTGTCATGTAAGGATACATGACAATCTGGATAGTCCAGTAAATAAACTCATTCGGATAGACAAAAAGGTGCTTTGCCGTCCACTCAACTCCATGTACAATTAAATCTTCCATATTTTGCCTACCTCACATTCGTATCAAGTCCGATGTAAAAAACCTGTGGTTTGGTTCCAAATTCATCTTTCAGGATTGCCACCCGTTCGCTCATGACAATTTTTGTAACCGGGTCGTCAGGATCTTTTAAATTGCCTAACATACGCGCTCCAGCGGGACAGGCGTCCACGCAGGCGGTATTCATTCCTTTGCTTATCCGGTGGTAACAGAAGGTGCATTTCTCTGCCGTTTTGTGAATAGGGTGGAAAAAACGAACCCCATACGGGCAGGCCATAATGCAGTACCCGCAGCCGATACACCAGGTTCTGTCGATAAGAACAACCCCGTCTTTTGTCTGGTAGGTCGCACCCACCGGACAGACCTGAACGCAGGCGGGCTTTTCGCATTGATTGCAGAGCTTCGGCACAAAATACGCCTTGGCAACATCAGCAGCTTTAATTTCTTCATCCTCGATTTTACTCTCCGTAAAACCGTCACGGGCTGCATTGGGAGAGTCAATATGCGTCTTCCCATTTTTATCAACAACGTATCTCTCAACCCAGGTTCTGGAAACAGGGGTATTGTACGGAACCTCGTTTTCTTTCTTGCAGGCTTTTACACAAAAGCCGCAACCAATGCATTTCGTTGTATCAACAACAAAACCCCACCTCACCCGGGAATCACCGATAGCAGCTTTCACCTGGGCTGGACTTAAAAACTTAAATGCGCTCAGCGGCACTGAGGCAGCTATGGTCCCCAAAAAAGTTTTTTTCAATAAATCACGACGAGTACAGCTCATTACATTTCCTCCAGACTAGGGTTGTGCGGGTTGTGACATTCACGGCATTCTGAATCCGGATTATGCTCTTCAGGATCAATAGCTGGAATATCCCCCTGGCCGCGAGGAAATGAAAGATCAGCGTGGCACCTGAGACAGAGTGCCCGACTTCCATCTATGGTAAGGGCTTCAGGATCATCAGGGTGATTCAGGGCTGGACCGTGACAATTCTCACACTGGATAATCGCATGGGCGGAGTTCATGTTCTCCTCATACTTGTCCTCGTGACATTCCTGACAGTACTCCTTGCCTCGGTACTTTACAGTTACGGCTTTCCAATCATCAATACTTCCAGCCCTGTGGAAGCCGTAGGTGAAATTTTTGCCGTTGACCCCAAAATCATCAGGCACAACCGATTGCCTGAAGATGAGAAACAGGACAACAACACAGATGACCACTATGAGTGGCCGAAACACATGATTCCTCATACCTCTCTCCTTTCATCAACTGAATAAAACAAAAAACCAAAAGACTTCTTCAACTGAAAACAAAAACATGCTGATCCGGCAAAAAAAATCTCAAACCGGCCCTTCGCTCCTCACGTCGTCACAACATCCTGAAAACGCTCCATCGGGGGTCGATTTTTTTCATTTGCGCAAACCATCGCAATATTCTTTGCACCAAATATCTTTCCCGGACCAGAAACAGCCACATTTGATTTCGCTGTAAAAAAATGTGGTTTCCCTTGAGCCACTTTAACCCGGGCAAATATTTTTTTTGACATCTCCTACCACGCGGTGGTATAGGTAGTTTTTTTGACACCTAATACCACGTGGTGGTATAGGTAGGCAAGAATTTATTCGCTGTTGGAAGATTTTTTTTACAGGGCCTACAAAAATACAAGAAGTAACATGCCGCAATCATTGCTGTTATTATGGACAAATTTGGCTTCGCAAAAAAAATTCTTTACATTTTTGTCACCCGTCAACCAATTTGGTTGAAAACCGAAAAAGGCTTAGTCGCATAATTTATTACGCATGAAAGGAAACAAAATGACAATGTCGAGCAATTCATTGGAAGAAATGAACAAGGATCTTGCCAACAAGATTAATCTTCTTTTTGACACAGTTGGAAACCTTGATTCCCGGCTGAGTGTTATTGAAAAAAAATTAGAGGCACAGACAGTCAACCAGCCGACCCAAAAGTATATCCATACTCCTGATATGGAAATGCCCTCTTTGGAAATACTGGGCAAGGTGTCAAAAACTTCTTTTCTGCCAAAACTGTCCACAATCTGTTTCCTTCTTGTCTTCGCCCTTGCCCTCAGAACCCTGACTGACAGCGGGGCACTGAATCATACTACCGGGTCATTACTCGGGGTTGGCTATGCGGCTGCCCTTATTGTCATTGGCTGGAGACTGCTTGGCAAGTCAAGTAAAATAGCAGGAGTTTTTCCCATCAGCGGTGCCATGCTGATGTACACAATTGTCCTTGAAACCTACTTCCGGTTTGCCTCTTTTAGCGCATTGACTTCCTATATTGTCCTGTTTGTTACAATGATGAGCCTGGTTATCATTGGCAAACGTTTCGAAAAAAGTATTTTTCATGCGGTAGGGTTGCTTGGGGCATCCGTGGCGGCCCTGATGATCGATTTTCCCCACCCCATGTTTTACCAGCTTGCAATATTTATATATGCCGCCAATATCACAGCCTTTTATTTTTCAGAAGTGCCTCAAGCGAAATGGATACAGATTTCTTTGTATTCTCTGACAATCCTGTTCTGGTTCATATGGACCATCAAAATCCACGGCCCCCTGGCAAAAGGTATGAATGTTGCCCCCGGCGTCTCCCCTGCCTGGTTTCTTCCTGTTACACTTCTTTTAGCCTTCACTTATATGAGATTTTCTTTTCAGAGCGCTTATACGAAGGGGGATGCTTTAGGCATATTTGAAATTGTTCTTCCCACCGTCAATGCCGCCTTAACCTACTTGGCCTGTTGGGCTGTCATTAATCCATGGTTTGGACATGCCCGTTTGGTTGGTTTTGCCGGTTTCTTATTAGCCTTTATTCATTATGTCGCCGCATGGGTCATCTTTAAATTCAGCCGACATGGAGGACCGGGGATATGCGCATTCACCTTTGCCGGCTCCACATTGCTGCTTGTTGCCAGTACATCTGCCATAGGAAATATTTTTATCGCGCTGCCGTTTTTAAGCGCAGTTGCTCTTGGACTATTAATGACATCCGATAACTGTGAAATAGGAGGAATTCGCCTTGCCTCGTATCTGATGCAGGCAATCTCCTGTGGAATGGCGATTGGTTATGGCGCTTTCTCCCCTGGCGAGGCGGCACCCGTATCAGCCTTTGTGGTTGCCGGCTCACTGGCGCTTATAAGCGGTTTTCATTATTACTTAAGCCGCAAACGCCCCCTGTCCTGCCGCACTGGTTTTTTCGTTGAAGTTGATCCAGCAGACCGAACAGCTGTTTTCATACTTTTTGCAGCCCTCATAAACAGCTTTTGCATGCTGCAGATAGGTGGTTATTATATACTTGCCTCATTTACAGACAGCCTTCAAAACGCGCTTATGGGATTGCAATCGGTTCTCATTAACATCGGGGCAATTGTGCTCATGATCCTTGGTTTAAAGGGAAAACATCGGGAAATACTCTATACCTCCCTGGCAGTCGGCGTTATGGGTGCACTCAAGGTTTTTGGTTTTGACCTTTTTAAGGCGAACGGGATACCGCTTGTGACAAGTGTCTTTTCATTCGGCGCTGTGGCGGCTGTGGGCTCAATTGTTCTGGGACGCTGGAACCAGATCCAGAAAAAAGCAACCTGAAAACTCGGCCGGAAACGAATATGCCGTTTTTCTAACGGATGAGCCTCGGCTTACAGCCGAAAAGATTATCTCCCTGAATGAGAAAGACGAGCACTTTGAAGGCTTCTAATAAATTTTCCCATTTAAAATACCGGGCAAAATGCAGATTGCTGCTTCATCATGGTGTACGTTTTTTGTTTGTTCAAAGGCTTGCGCCATGATTGACCGTTCCTGTGCAGCGAGCCGCCTAACTTTTTATTCCCACCCATAACCTTTGTTATTGCATGACAAAAATTATTTCGGCCTTTTTCCCTTTTCACAACAGGGCCTGCCAGGATACAGGGTCTCCATCCCATAACTTACCTCATGCCCCTTCATGTTCTACGAATCTCCCATTTTCAAAGCATAACCTGTTGATAATAAAGACGATCAGCACACACACCCCAGTGTGGCACCCATTTTGCTCTAACAGGGTAGGTAGTAAACCATCCGAACTTATATCCGCACTAAAGATAGAGTTATTATAGAGGGTTAAAACACGTGCAAGGGAGCAGCGTCCTATGACACAACCCATCAAATCCATGAGTCAGGCGCCACTAACAGTAACTTCCAATGATGGCAATAGATATCTTACCTTTGCGCTTGGCAGTGAAGAATACGGCGTCAGCATTTTAAAAGTAAAAGAAATTATCGGCATGGTGCCGATTACCGCCATGCCGCACACGCCGGATTTCGTCAAAGGTGTGATCAGACTGCGCGGCAAGAGCTGTCCAATCCTTGACCTTCGCAAAAAATTCGGTATGGCAGATGCGGCATACACTGACCTGACCTGCATCGTCATGGTGGAAATAGCCGGCCGTCATCAAACTCTATTAACGGGCATAATAGTTGATTCCGTCTCAGAAGTAATAAATATCAAAAATGAAAATATAGAGGCAATACAAGGTTTTGGTGCCGATCTTAATATGGAATTTATCCTGGGGATTGCCAAAATGGAAGGCATGGTCAGAATTCTGCTCAATATTGATCGCACCCTGAACGCCACGGAAATAGCAATGCTTAATCGCCATACGCCCTATGACATCATGGGCCTGAATTAACACTCTGAATTAAAAAAGTTCTATACGTCCGGCATATTAATCTTGATTGGAGGAGGGAGGGAAGATGAAAAATATGACATTGGGGAAAAAACTCATAAGCATTATCTCAATGTTGATTGTTATGATGCTTATTTCCACCTGGTTCGGTATTGCCAAGATGCGCTCCATTGGCGAGGAAATTGAGGGTATTGCTGAACACGATATTCCTCTGACCGAAACGATCGTCAGTATCAATGAAAATCAACTGGAACAATCAATCTGGCTTGAACGTGCCCTGCGCTTCGGCGGCGTGCAGGCAGACCAGGAAAAGGCACAAGAGGGCCTGCATCATTCGGAGTCTAAATTCGGAGAGCACTCTCATAAGGTCGATGCCCTGCTCAAAGAGGCGGAAGAGCTTATCGAGCATGTTATTGCGGATAACCACAGCGCAGGAGAAGTAGCCGAGTTTCAACATCTTTCAAGCCTCATACTCAACATTGAGACACGGCATGCCAATTTTGAGCACCATGTAGAACAGGTATTTACCCTTGTCAACCAGGGCAAAATACATGAAGCCGAGCAGATGTCCGTGAAAGTGGAGGCCGAGGAAGATAAGCTTAATGCAGAGCTCGGGGCCTTTCTGAAAGAGGTTGAAAATTTCACCAGTGCAGCCACGGTAAGCGCCGAACATCATGAGCAGACAGCCCTGAAAGGCATGATTATCCTTGCTTCGCTGAGCATGGTTGTCGGTCTTACCCTTGGTATAATCATGACCTTGAATCTCACCGGCTCCATCAGACGCATCATTGAAGGCCTGAGTTGCGGCGCTGAGCAGGTCTCTGTCGCTTCCGGGCAGGTCGCCTCCACAAGTCAGTCCCTTGCCGGTGGTGCCTCTCAGCAGGCGGCAAGCCTGGAGGAGACATCAACCTCCATTGAAGAGATGGTTTCCATGATCAAACAAAATGCCGACAATGCCGGACAGGCGAACAGTCTAATGAAGAGCACCAACGACATGATCAACCTGGCCAATGAATCCATGGAGAAGATGACCCTGTCCATGCAGGAAATTTCCACGGCCAGCGAGGAAACATCCAAAATCATCAAGACCATTGACGAGATAGCCTTTCAGACCAATCTGCTGGCCCTGAATGCGGCTGTGGAAGCAGCCAGAGCCGGAGAGGCAGGAGCAGGGTTTGCCGTGGTGGCTGATGAGGTACGAAATCTGGCCCTGCGTGCCACAGAGGCCGCCAAAAGCACAGCAACTCTCATAGAGGGCACAGTGGTGAAGGTCAGGGACGGTGCAGAACTTGTCTCAAGCACCAACGAGGCCTTCAGAAAAGGAGCTGAAAGTTCCTTGAAGGTGGCGACCCTGGTCAATGAGATCGCAGCCGCATCCAATGAACAGTCACAGGGTATTGAGCAGATCAACAAGGCCGTGGTTGAGATGGACATGGTAACCCAACAGAATACGGCGGCAGCCGAAGAATCCGCCTCGGCCTCAGAGGAGCTCAGTGCCCAGGCAGATGAGATGCTCGGTATTGTTGCAGAATTGAACAAGCTGATCAGCTCCAAGCAAATTGGAGCAATCGACGCACGGAGCAATTTCCTTGCAATGGAATACAAAGGCGGCAGCACATCAAGCAGGGGAATCCTCAGTGCTGTTAAAAGCAGAATTCCGCTCCCGGAAAAAGTAATCCCCATGGCCGAGGCGGAGTTTGAAAACTTCTAAGGAACACCGGTCTCTTTGACGTCATTCCCTTTTCAGTCCGCCACTTTGTCAAAAAACGACAATGTGGCGGACTTTTTTTGTCCTTTGCTTTCACACTCATAAAACTATACAATTTCAGCCGGTGAATCCCCAATAAATGTCCCCACGGCCCCACGTTCTATCTCCCCTGTAAAATTAATAAAGTCGCGATACAGCCAGGAAAGCTGGAGACAACACGCGATCAACAATGTGTACACGCATTGGCAGGTGTGAACGTTTTTTTGCCAGACCGTCAAAATTAGTTTCTTGCAGAATAAAAAATTGTAGTATCATGATAAGAGTCAATTCTTTCTGTCAACTTCAATACATGCTGCGAATTTCAAACAGCTTTTTTAACTTATCAGCAATCAAAGCAATAACCGGAAACGATATGATTTTGATCGTCAAAGCTTTTTTTACGCGGGATCACCTTAAGGACGCAGCCAAATCATTTACACAACTTCCTCGTCTTCCCAATACTGTAAAAAGAAAAGGACCCTTTTTTCATTTTGACGAAAAAGGAGACATTCACGCCCTCTCCATGTTCGCCTTCAGCGATCCTTTTATTTCAAATGAGCAGAGAAAATTTGTTGAAAACCGCCTCAAGAATTTTTCCGAGGTGCAGGGATTCACCTATACGGTGGAGGAATGGATGAGCATGGAAGAAGCCCTGGCTCATCTCAAGAAAAACAAAAAATAGAAAAAAGGAGGTACCTTTATCTCAAAGAGGCTCGAAAATCAAGAGAGCCCATTAGCAGCAAATTCAGTCTGTTAACACCGTATTTCCCGTTAACGGGCCCCACATTTTTGCATTCCTTCTTTCCTTGTTTCGATTTTCCTTGCTGGTGCTTTAACTGGCAGCCTGCAGGATCCGGACAATTTTTTCATTGCCCCTGTCAGTAGCCCAGGTTAATGCCGTTTTGCCCTCTTTGTCGGTATCCGTTACTTTGGCACCATGGTTGAGAAGGTAGCGGACAATATCCTCATGACCTGCCCAGGATGCACACATAAGAGCTGTTACGCCTCGTTTTGCCTTGAGGTTAACATCAGCTCCAGCCTTCACCAGATTTATGACCACATCTGCAAAACCCTGGCTTGCTGCCAAGGCGAGGGCTGTCATGCCACGGGTGTCAGTTGCGTTTATTTCTGCCATTGAGGCCAGAAGTATGTTTACCGTATCGACATGGCCGGCACTGGCTGCATACATTACGGCCGTCCTGCCGGGCTTATTCTGCACGTTGACCTCTGCCTTGTGTTGCAATAGTATCTTCACAACCTCACTATGTCCCTGGCCTGCTGCGCTCATAAGTGATGTCACATTCCCGCTGTTTACAGCATTAACCTTTGCCCCATGCTCTAGAAGCGTCTTCACGCTTCCCACATCGCCACGGCGGGCGGCACTCATCAGAGCAGTCATCTCACCCATAAATCGTGACTCAGGGTCTGCTCCGTGTTCAAGCAGCAGTTCTACACTTTCACTTTGCATTCCCAGTACTGCGCAAAGAAGAGGTGTCAATCCTTCTCCGTTTTTAGTATTTACTTTGGCTTTATGTTCAAGCAGCACTTTCATAGCGTCATCAAGGCCCTTTCTGGCCATAAACATTAAGGCGCTGTTGCCATTCTTATCAACACTATGAATGTCTGCACCTGCCTTAATCAGCATCTCTACGATAGGGGCTCCTCCTTTTTTGGACAAAAACATGAGTGCTGTTGCACCACTTTCCGCTTTGGCGCCAACATCAGCACCATTTTCCAGAAGCATCTTGACAATATTATTATTGCCATTTTTTACGGCCCACATCAGGGCTGATATGCCTTCAGCATCCTGGGCATGGGGGCTGGCCCTGTGCCGGAGCAATAAATCAACCACATCCTCCTGCTCACTGCGCACTGCTTCAGCCAGCAGGGTCATATCGCCGAGATAGCGAATATTAAGATCACTGCCTGCCCTGATGAGCATATCTATTATTTCCAGGTTGCTCGCAGCCGTTGCCATTCTGATCGCAGTGTGTCCCTTGCTGTTTTTAGCATTGACGTCCGCCTTATGCTCCAGGAGCTTTGAAACGGCTTTAACCTGATTATTGCTGACTGCAAGCATCAAAGCAGTCAAACCCTGCAGACCCTGTTTTTCAACAACAGCATTAACGTCTGCCTTGCTTTCAAGCAAAATTGACATTATTTCTTCATAACCGTTTTCTGCGGCAATCATCAGAAGTGTCTTCCCGCTCCCCGCCCTGCTGTTAACATCAGCTCCCTCCTCAAGCAACTGCCGGACAGTTTGCGCATCACCCTGCTGTACGGTGAGAGCAATGTCACTCCCTTGCACGTTTGCATAGGCATACACTGGCAAAAGAAACAGAAAGCAGAAAACAAATAATTTGAAATCGAAAACGCTCCTTACTTTTTTCATCAACCTACTCCTCATTACAGGAAAACTGCTCCTTATCCAAAAAACTCTTTTATATCCGGGGGAAATCCAAAGGGAAGCCTGAGGCTGCAGACTTCCCTTTGGGTAGAATGTACTGATTTAGTTAATTAACGACACACCTTGGCCCGGAAACACTCATCATCATCACAATCAACAAGCCCGTCACCATCATTGTCATAGCCATCTTTACAATCCTCTGTACCGGTACAGAATGTTGCACTGTCGCAATCCGGATCAGCACAGTCGATCATACCGTCAAGATCGTTATCAACCAGATCCTGGCAGTCTTCCTGAAATACACCCGTACACGGCGGTGCATCCACACAGTTCTGATCAGCACAGTCGATCAGGTAGTCCCCGTCATTATCAATGCCGTCGTTGCATATTTCCGCTCCTGTTTCACATCCGGACATGGTCAGACAATCCGGGTCAAAACAGTCAATATAACCGTCTTCGTCATTGTCAAGGCTGTCACCGCAGGAGGTCTCAGGACACCATGAATCGGGGCAGTCATCAATGTCACCGCAGTCAATAAGTCCGTCAAGATCATTATCAATGCCGTCATCACACAACTCTTCCTGGCTGGTGACAGCGGGATCCTCATACTCAAGGTGGAGGATGGCGTTATAGACAACCGTCGGCTTATACTCACCCTTGATAAAAAGATAGACATCAAGATCCGGAGTCAGAGGCATACCTTCTACATAGGAGAGGCCGTCCTTTACGGTGTCTGTCGGGTCAGCTGGATTCAGGTCAAGAAGATCGTTCCAGTTTGCACTCCACAGCAGAGGAGATGGCCCATCCTTCCAGTCAAGCAGATTGACGGTGGTCGTGGTATCGGTTCCCACCTGATACTTGATAAATTCATGCTCAAAGGGCATTTCCATACAATCTTCAGTTGGTATTTCCAGGGCCGGAATATTCTGACCGAACTTGACTGACTGAAGACGGTAACGAGGTCCTTTACCGGTTACCGGATCGGACTCATACGGATCGCGATCCATGGTGGTAAACCAGGCATTGGTTGTTCCTGTCTGCAGGTCGGTGGACCAGCCGCCGCTTTCAAAAATGCCGTCACCATCGAGATCAACCCGGGGATCAGCCAGGGCCGGATCCTTGAACAGAGTCCCTGCCGGGATGAAGTCACCGTCACCCTCATAACAATCGCGGTCAGAGGTCAATACTCCCAGGGTGTCGATGTAACCGGGCAAGCGTCCCGTGGCTCCTTCGTTTTCCAGGTCCTCCGGACGTATCTGGTCATTGGGGCTGTTAGTTATTTTATGGTTCACTGTCAATTCGGCCTTGGTTACCAGATAATTGGCACCGGGAACCTTCCAGGCATCCGGCACGTCAAACTTTGCCAGCAGACGCACTTCAGTGGGCCTCTTATGCCTGGTTCCCCAGCGAAACAGGAACTTGCCGTCATCCTTCATGTTAACGGCATAATCTTTTCCTATGAGGATATTGACCAAATCACCTTCATTGGGCGTCAGCACGTTTGGACTGACAGGCGTTGCGGGATCATCCGGGAAATAAAGCTCATCTGACAATGGCTGGCAGATAGCGTCCCACATGGGATCGCTATAAAAATAAGGTACCTTTTCCGTACAGGTGAGGATATGCTCCATGACCGTATACTGCTCGGCAGCACACTTAACGGTCTCACCGCCGACACCGGCACAGACACTGCCCTTGCGGCCGCCGGTCAGGTAATACTCTGTTTCCCTGGACGAGGCTATAACGCCGATTTGCTCTCCCTGATCGTTTACATAGTTACCAATCCATCCCTCTTCATAGATACCGTCACGGGGAGCTCTTTCCGCTCCGACAAAGTGGGTGATATCCCAGCCGAATTCCGTATCAAGGGGCCAGGCCGTCATTCCGGTATAAAGATCAACAAATGGTTCCGCACCAACACAAGGCAGAGCGGTACAGATAATTGAGTTATCTTCGGCATAGGTTGTCCCTGTAAACGTACCTACTGTATCATCCATAGAGAAGACATGTCTTGCTGATGCATGCTTTACAATAGCAGCAGATGCCATATCAGCATAAGCAAACAGACCCAAAAGTCCTGCGCAGGCAATGCTACTTTTTATATGCCACTTCATTCTATTTTCTCCTCCTCTTTTTATCATTTCATTTCGTGTGTAGGGTCCCTAACCACCTCCAGAAGAAAACGTACTGCGCCACTTCCGGAAAAATGGCATAAGACTCTCAAAGCAAAACAGCGTCCTCTCAATCGCGTTAGATACGACATAAATTTAGCAAACAATATGCCACATTGTGAAATGTGGCATATTGCCCCATCACGTCGGTTCAACTGATGACTTCCTTGGCCGGATGAAAAACATCCCGCTCCACCCGGCAAACAACGCATTTCAACTGGCAACAATACCAACCCTCCCCCTAACCTGCCAAACCACCACACACAATTGAATGAGTAGCCCAGCACGGCCTTCACCGCTGCGACAATTTGCCGCACCAGTAAAAACAGCACGAAGCAACAGAATTACTCAAAATCCCTATAATGAACAGCAGACCCACCAGTATCTGACCACCACTCTCACCAGCTTCTGGTGCGGCAAATTGTCGCACCCCATTTACAAAAAATCCATATTACCTAGACCAATAAAAAAGGGCTGCCTCTGCATCGAGACAGCCCCATGGTTACGAAGTGAATGAAATCAATTCACTTACTTTACATAATGATTTGTTTTACCGATCAAGAACATGTACCAGTCTTGTTACTCCATGAACAGCCGGCATCACGACATGATGTCTTGTCTGTAAAATCACTGCACGATGCGGAACAGGCAGGATCACTGACACAATCACCATCTGCGCAGTCGACATAGGTATCACCGTCGTCATCAATACCATTGACGCAGTTTTCCACCAGACATGCTGTGGCGCCTGCACAGTCAGGATCGTCACAGTCGATCAGGCCGTTGTCGTTATTGTCGATGCCGTCATTGCAGATCTCATTCAGGCAGCCGGGATTATCTGCGCAATCCGGGTCGTCGCAGTCAACGAGACCGTCGCCGTCGTTATCTACCAAGTCGGCACAGAGTTCAGGATTAGGCAGACAGACCGGGTCATTGAAACACTCGGTATCGGAGCAATCAATGGCTCCGTCACCATCGTTATCAGTACCATCTGAACAATCCTCAAAAATACAGGCAGGAGTCTGGGCGCATCCCGGATCCTCACAGTCGATGAGGCCGTCGCCGTTATTGTCAATGCCGTCTGTACAGTCTTCCGTGGTACAGGAAGGGGCATCCACACAATCAGGATCGGCACAGTCAACCAGGCCGTCATGGTCGTTGTCCAGGAAGTCACTGCATTGTTCCGGCATCGGCTGGCAGTTGATATCGTTGAAGCAGTCATTGTCATTACAGTCAATGGCGCCGTCAAGGTCATTGTCCAGGCCGTCAATACAGTTCATTTCAGGATTACAGTAGGCCACGGCGTCGCAGTCATCATCAACACAGTCCGTCATGCCGTCCTGGTCGTTATCAACACCATCGTTGCAGATCTCGCCGGTACAGGCCAGTGCACCAACGCAATCCGGGTCATCACAATCTACCAGGCTGTCACCGTCGTTGTCATTGCCATCACCGCAGACCTCGGAAGAACCGAGACAGAGAGGCAGGTTGTTACAGTCCGGATCAGCACAGTCGATCATCAGGTCTCCGTCATTGTCAAGCAGGTCATCACAAACAAGCTCAGGGTTGCAGGCCTGGGCATCAACGCAATCCGGATCATCGCAGTCTATGAGGGTGTCCTCGTCATTATCAACACCGTCACTACAGAATTCCGTGTTACAGCTTGGAGCGTCTACACAGTCTGTATCGTTACAGTCAATGAGGCCGTCAAGATCGTTGTCCAGCTCATCAGAGCAGATTTCACCGCCGCGACACTGGACAAACGTCCGGCAATCCGGATCCATACAGTCGATGAGGCCGTCAGAATCGTCATCTATGGTATTGACGCAGTTCTCATCAGGGAAGGTACAGTCAATGTAATCCGAGCAGTCCGGATCTTCACAGTCGGTATAGCCGTCACCATCGTTATCCCAGCCATCCATACAGTATGTTTCAGGACACCAGGCGCCGTAACAGTCGGTATCCGCGCAATCGATAAAAAGATCGCCGTCATTGTCAATACCGTCGGCACAGAGCTCGATCTGGTCGGTCACGGCCGGATCCTCATACTCGATGAGCAGGGTGGCGTTGTAAATAACCGTCGGCTTGTACTCGCCCTTGACAAACAGGGCCAGGTCAAGATCCTGGGTAAGGGGCATGCCCTCTACCCAGGAGATGCCGTCCGGCACCGTATCCGTCGGATCATAGGGGTTGAGGTCATTATAGGTTGCCCAGTTCTCACTCCAGGCCAACGGAGACTCGCCATCTGCCCAGTCGAGCAGGCTGACACGGGTGGTGGTCAAGGCGCCTGCCGGATATTTAATATCGTATTTATAAATCGGCGGTTCGGTGCAATTGACAATGGGGATATCAACGGCCGGAATGTTCTGGCCGAATTTACCCGAACGGAGCCTGTAGCGCGGCCCTTTGCCGCTCACCGGATCATCCTCAAAAGGATCGCGGTCTGTTGTTGTATACCAGGCGTTGGTGGTGCCGCTGGCAAGATCAGAGGACCAGCCGCCGCTGTCAACCTGGCCGTCACCATCACTGTCAGCAGGCGGGTCGGCAAGGGCAGGATCCTTGAAAAGGGTTCCTGCCGGGATAAAATGACCGTCCCCCTCATAACAGTCCTTATCTGAAGTAAGCACGCCAAGGGTGTCTATAAAACCAGGCAGACGGCCGGTCGCACCCTCATTTTCAAAATCCTCAGGACGGATCTGGTCATTGGGGCTGTTGGTGATCTTATGGTTGATGATTAACTCCGCCCTGGTGACATGATAGTTGGCGCCCGGCACTTTCCAGTCGTTTGGTGTCGGAAAGGTGGTATAGAGGCGAACCTCGCTGGGACGCTTATGGATTGTTCCCCAGCGGAAGAGCAACTTGCCGTCATCTTTCTTGGTTATGGAGTAGTCCCGGCCGCTGACGATATTGACCAGATCCGATTCATTGGTCTGCAGGTCAAATGGGTTGGCCGGAGTGCTCGGGTCACTGGGAAAATACACTTCGTCGGACAGAGGTTGACAGATGCTTTCCCAGGAAGGGTCTGTGTAGAAATAGGGAATTTTCTCCGTGCAGGTCAGGACATGTTCCATGACCGAGTACTTCTCGGCTGAACATTTTGTTTTTGATCCTCCGAGACCGGCGCAGACACTGCCCCGGACAGTACCGGTTTTAAAGTACGGTGTCTGCGGATTGGCTACCACAACACCGATCTGATTATTATTGGCATTGACATAATCACCGATCCAGCCGTCATCATAGATACCGTCCCGTGTCTTGCGTTCGGCGCCGACAAAATCTGTGGTCCAGAAGGCAAACTCGGTATCAATGGGATACAGGGTTATACCGGTGAATATATCAACCTTGGGCTGCTCGCCGTTACAGGTGTCGCTCTCACAGATAATCGAGGGATCAGCAACATAACCTGTCCCGTCAAATTGCCCCAGGAGATCGTTCTTTGAAAAGGTGTGCTGCGGTGACTGGTATTGCACAACAGCCGCATCAGCAATTCCTGTACAGGCAAAGGCGCCCAATAATGCTGCGCAGACAACGCTGCTTTTTATACGCCACTTCATTCTTTTTAGTCCTCCTCTTTATTATTTTTCATTTAAGAGATTCGTTTCTAACGCGAAATTCGAGGACTGCTGAGCACATGAGCAAGACTTGTACCACAAAGTGCTAAAGCATATAATGAAACACTTACCAACCGTCACACCCCGCAGCCAATGCTGATCCTTTACTATTCTTTGCTCTGTCTGATTTCACCGTACGAAAAAAGCAAAAAATTACAATCCATCAATACGTTGAGCAACCACACCAAGTGCGACAATTTGCCACACACAACAGCATATATACGGCTTATAATTTCCTTTTATTGGGTGCTCCAAGGTGAGCAAAATAGCCAGTTTCTGGTGAGGCAAATTGTCGCACACAAGTCTGTTGTTCAAGCTAAGAAGGAAAAAAAACAGGGGGAAGCCAAATTGGCTCCCCCTCATCACTTCACTGATTTACTCAGGCTGTGGAAAGAAACTTACCTGCAGGCCTTGTCTCTGGCGCAATCGGGATCAGAACAATCAGTCAATCCGTCACCATCGTTGTCAAATCCGTCACGGCATAACTTTTTCTCCGAGGGTGCGCACCCCCTGGCATCAGCACAGTCTGGATCAGCACAATCAATGAGGCTATTGCCGTTATTGTCGATGCCGTCGTTACAGATCTCATTCAGGCAACCTGGATTATCCGCGCAATCCGGGTCGTCGCAGTCAACGAATCCATCGCCGTCGTTATCAACAAGGTCGGCACAGAGTTCAGGATCAGGCAGACAGACCGGATCATTGTAACATCCGGTATCTGAGCAGTCGATTGCACCGTCACCGTCATTGTCAATGCCGTCGTCGCAGATCTCAGGAGTGCAGGTAGGAGTCTGGGCGCATCCCGGATCCTCACAGTCGATGAGGCCGTCGCCGTTATTGTCAATGCCGTCTGTACAGTCTTCCGTGGTACAGGAAGGGGCATCCACACAATCAGGATCGGCACAGTCAACCAGGCCGTCATGGTCGTTGTCCAGGAAGTCACTGCATTGTTCCGGCATCGGCTGGCAGTTGATATCGTTGAAGCAGTCATTGTCATTACAGTCAATGGCGCCGTCAAGGTCATTGTCCAGGCCGTCAATACAGTTCATTTCAGGATTACAGTAGGCCACGGCGTCGCAGTCATCATCAACACAGTCCGTCATGCCGTCCTGGTCGTTATCAACACCATCGTTGCAGATCTCGCCGGTACAGGCCAGTGCACCAACGCAATCCGGGTCATCACAATCTACCAGGCTGTCACCGTCGTTGTCATTGCCATCACCGCAGACCTCGGAAGAACCGAGACAGAGAGGCAGGTTGTTACAGTCCGGATCAGCACAGTCGATCATCAGGTCTCCGTCATTGTCAAGCAGGTCATCACAAACAAGCTCAGGGTTGCAGGCCTGGGCATCAACGCAATCCGGATCATCGCAGTCTATGAGGGTGTCCTCGTCATTATCAACACCGTCACTACAGAATTCCGTGTTACAGCTTGGAGCGTCTACACAGTCTGTATCGTTACAGTCAATGAGGCCGTCAAGATCGTTGTCCAGCTCATCAGAGCAGATTTCACCGCCGCGACACTGGACAAACGTCCGGCAATCCGGATCCATACAGTCGATGAGGCCGTCAGAATCGTCATCTATGGTATTGACGCAGTTCTCATCAGGGAAGGTACAGTCAATGTAATCCGAGCAGTCCGGATCTTCACAGTCGGTATAGCCGTCACCATCGTTATCCCAGCCATCCATACAGTATGTTTCAGGACACCAGGCGCCGTAACAGTCGGTATCCGCGCAATCGATAAAAAGATCGCCGTCATTGTCAATACCGTCGGCACAGAGCTCGATCTGGTCGGTCACGGCCGGATCCTCATACTCGATGAGCAGGGTGGCGTTGTAAATAACCGTCGGCTTGTACTCGCCCTTGACAAACAGGGCCAGGTCAAGATCCTGGGTAAGGGGCATGCCCTCTACCCAGGAGATGCCGTCCGGCACCGTATCCGTCGGATCATAGGGGTTGAGGTCATTATAGGTTGCCCAGTTCTCACTCCAGGCCAACGGAGACTCGCCATCTGCCCAGTCGAGCAGGCTGACACGGGTGGTGGTCAAGGCGCCTGCCGGATATTTAATATCGTATTTATAAATCGGCGGTTCGGTGCAATTGACAATGGGGATATCAACGGCCGGAATGTTCTGGCCGAATTTACCCGAACGGAGCCTGTAGCGCGGCCCTTTGCCGCTCACCGGATCATCCTCAAAAGGATCGCGGTCTGTTGTTGTATACCAGGCGTTGGTGGTGCCGCTGGCAAGATCAGAGGACCAGCCGCCGCTGTCAACCTGGCCGTCACCATCACTGTCAGCAGGCGGGTCGGCAAGGGCAGGATCCTTGAAAAGGGTTCCTGCCGGGATAAAATGACCGTCCCCCTCATAACAGTCCTTATCTGAAGTAAGCACGCCAAGGGTGTCTATAAAACCAGGCAGACGGCCGGTCGCACCCTCATTTTCAAAATCCTCAGGACGGATCTGGTCATTGGGGCTGTTGGTGATCTTATGGTTGATGATTAACTCCGCCCTGGTGACATGATAGTTGGCGCCCGGCACTTTCCAGTCGTTTGGTGTCGGAAAGGTGGTATAGAGGCGAACCTCGCTGGGACGCTTATGGATTGTTCCCCAGCGGAAGAGCAACTTGCCGTCATCTTTCTTGGTTATGGAGTAGTCCCGGCCGCTGACGATATTGACCAGATCCGATTCATTGGTCTGCAGGTCAAATGGGTTGGCCGGAGTGCTCGGGTCACTGGGAAAATACACTTCGTCGGACAGAGGTTGACAGATGCTTTCCCAGGAAGGGTCTGTGTAGAAATAGGGAATTTTCTCCGTGCAGGTCAGGACATGTTCCATGACCGAGTACTTCTCGGCTGAACATTTTGTTTTTGATCCTCCGAGACCGGCGCAGACACTGCCCCGGACAGTACCGGTTTTAAAGTACGGTGTCTGCGGATTGGCTACCACAACACCGATCTGATTATTATTGGCATTGACATAATCACCGATCCAGCCGTCATCATAGATACCGTCCCGTGTCTTGCGTTCGGCGCCGACAAAATCTGTGGTCCAGAAGGCAAACTCGGTATCAATGGGATACAGGGTTATACCGGTGAATATATCAACCTTGGGCTGCTCGCCGTTACAGGTGTCGCTCTCACAGATAATCGAGGGATCAGCAACATAACCTGTCCCGTCAAATTGCCCCAGGAGATCGTTTTTTGAAAAGGTGTGCTGCGGTGACTGGTATTGCACAACAACCGCATCAGCGGACCCTGTACAGGCAAAGGCACCTAATATTGCTATGCAGACTACGCTGCTATATATACCCCACTTCACGTTAAGTCCTCCTTATATATTTTTGTCATTTGCAAAGATTGACGCTCCCGAATTTATACCCGTGCGAAGACAATTCCGCCTCATGGCTGCCAATAGTTGCACATGGAGATATCGCGCGGCAAATTGACAGCTTTTCTGTTCACCCCAAGGTATAATCGAACTCATCAATATTCGTTTCTAACGCGAATTTCGAGAGGACTTACCCCTTACAATGCGCAAAACCCATGCCGCATTATGTCAACCTTTTCACTCCATTCCTTGCACCTCCTGTCACCACTCACTTTAACGTGACAAATTGTCGCACCAAACTGATTTTCCCAAGCTGAACCGCTCAAGCAACTCACCAGAAACTGGTGACCAACCCACCAGTTTCTGGTGAGTTATCCCGTTGAATTTACGTATTTTATGTTTTTTCAACCTTTCTTGATTTTTTTTGCTTTCCCATGAAACCATTTTCAAATTTCAGTCGTTAGAAGGTTCAGTTGATGAATCAAATGGAGGGGAAAATATAAAAAAGGAGAATGAAATGGAGAGAAAAAGGTTTCACAAAACACGAGCCACATCTTTTGCCGCAATGCTGCTGGGACTTATCTGTTTTACGAACCCGGCTCAGGCTGATTATCTTGCCAATGCAAGCTTTGAAGATCCGAATCTGCTTAATGGCCAGATGAGCCTCACTATGCCGGGATGGGAGCAGACAGGGCAAGGTTCCGCCAATGTGTTTAATGTCCCAACTGGGCGTTCACAACTTCCCAAACCCACAAACGGCTATAACGTTGGTGTCCTGTATTTTTACAACCAGTATACGGTTGCAGAACAGGCAATTTACCAGACGCCAATACAGTCCCTGACAACCAATACCCAATATCAGCTGACATTCCATGTCGGCAATCCCAAGGGCAGGACATATCTCGGCAAATGGTACACAACAAATACCAATGTCACGGTCTATTTTGTTGCCGGAGATGACCTGGATATTGCCAATGCAGTGGGCGATGTTTTTTCAATCCCTGTAACGGACATTGCCAGAGGCACTTTCCAGGAGCATTCCATATCTTTTGATACAACATACTTTAACGAATCATTAGACCAGCCTCTCTCCATTGTTATCCAGCTCGAAACGACTGGTCCGGTTGGTTTGAGCGGCTGCTATCTGGATTATATTCGCATGATGGTCACCCAGTACTAGGAGGGACTGCAATCTTTTTCCGATGCAGTAAAGGTGAAATATAAAGAGATTTATGTTCTTATTTTCCAGGAATAACTTGCAGAAAGGTTCAGTTTTTCTGTCCTGTTTTCCTTAATTTTTTGTCCTGGTAAATATTTTTGTCCGCTTCCTTCGGGGAGGCGGACATTCTTTTTCTTGCTCAAGGCAAGTCAGGATTACCCGATGCAGGCACAAAACCAAACCTTTCAAAAATGCCTTGCGCCTCTGCTGACTTGATAAACTGCAGAAATTTTTCGGCATTCTGGCGATTGCCGCCTTTTTTGAGAGGAGAGATATAATATCTGACATTTTCGCGCTGATCCATAAATTCTCCGGGTTCGACAACCTCAAAAGCAAGCTCAGACGACCTCCTGGCATGAATGGCCTCCGTAGCCCATACCGGCCCGACATCAACGCTTTTATTTTGAATTTTTTCCGGTGTCTCCCGGTGATGTACAGTGGTCAAGACCGTAGTACCGGCGGCTCTTTTAGTTTCCATGATTTTATAAACAAACTCATCGCCGCCGATCTGTCTGTACATGTTGATGATGTGATGCGCTATGTCTTCATTCTGGGGGTCGGGTTGCGAGATGCGTACATCATCACGTCCGAGATCTGTGACCGATTCGATTTTTGCCGGGTTGCCCTCAGGTACCATGAGGGTGAGTTTGTTGCCAAGATATGGAAAAGAGTCTCCCGCATCAATGAGTTGATTTTTTTCAAGGGTTTTCATTGCCTCCTCATTAACAGAGGAATAGATGTCAGGAAAAATTCTGAGCAGTTTTCCCTGAAAATATGCCCCGCCCGCCAAAATCTGTTTCAACTCAAGGCCTGGCGGCAGAGTTTCATAAAAGATATTTTTCACCTCCGGAAATTTCTGCTCAAAGGCGGCAATGATCTGCGGCATTGCCATGAACTGGTTGCCGGCCATGAAAAGAACAAGATCCGCCCTGTGGGCATTAGCCAGATTATGAAGGTCTTCAGAACGCGCTGCCGGAATTTTGGGATAGTGTTTGCCCATTATGCGCCTCCCCACTCACCCGGATCGTGTCAATCCGGGTGAGTTCTGAAGATTGCTAAAACAGATAGTATCTGAGCCAGACATAAATCATGGAAATAAAAACGGTCAGCAGCATGATCGGTGCACCATAGGCCACAAACTTCATAAAGCTGATTTTTCTTCCGGCCTTTTCCGCCATACCAACCACAATGACATTGGCTGAGGCTCCAATGGGTGAGCCGTTGCCGCCAAGGCAGGCACCCAAGGCAAGTGACCACCAGAGAGGCATCAGTTCAGGATGCTGCAATAAGGCAAGACCGGATTCATGGGGCCAGATCTGACCCGCCATGTCAATAAGCAAAGGATTCATTGTTGCCACATAGGGAATATTATCAACAATGGCGGAGGCAATGGCGGAAAACCAGAGAAGCAGCATGCTGGTGCCCAGCATATTGCCCTGGGTGATGGCCAACATCTTCATGGACATCCATTTTATCAACCCCACCTTGACCACGCCTCCGACAATAATAAACAGACCTATGAAAAAGAAGATGGTAGGCCACTCTATATCAGCCAGCACATGATGCGGTTCTTCCGTTCCGGAAAGAAGCAGGAGCAGGCCGGCACCAAAAAGGGCAATGGTGGCCGGTTCGTAATGAAGCGGACCATGCAGCATAAAACCTACAAGAACAATGGCCAGCACAAAAAGTGATTTTTTGAGCATCACAGGATCATTAATCGCCGCCTTTTCATCCATGTTGAGAACATGCTGCTGCCTTTCCGGCGTCGTTTTCAGTTTGCGGCCGAAAATGATCTTGATCACTCCCAGAAAGACCACCATGATGACAATCACCACCGGGGCCAGATTGATGATGAAATCCATGAAATCCAGCTTGGCCTTTGAGGCGATCATAATGTTAGGAGGATCACCGATCAAAGTGGCGGTGCCGCCTATATTTGAAGCAAGGGCCTCGACAATGAGAAAGGGAATGGGGTCGATATCCAAGGCATCGGCAATGAGCAGTGTGACAGGGGCCAGCAGCAGGACAGTGGTCACATTGTCCAGCAGGGCGGAAAGCACTGCTGTGACCACGGCAAAAACGATCATGATCCGCATGGGTTCCCCCTTACCGACCTTGGCGCTTTTAATGGCAATGTACTCAAAAATTCCGGTTGGACGCATGAGGTTGATGATGGTCATCATGCCGATAAGCAGAAAAATAACATTCCAGTCAACCCCAAATTCTTCCAGATGAAAGGCCTCATGCTGGTCAAGGATCTTAAGAACGATCATCAGGGCTGCGCCGCAAATGGCGACCACGGTCTTATGCACCTTTTCTGAAACAATAAGCGTGTAAGCAACAATGAAAATCGAGGTAGCAGTCCAGAAAGCGGCGTTCATTTCAAAGGGATGGGGAACTATGGCGGGATGGCTCATATTTCACACCTCGCCTCTTCCACAAAAATTTTTGAAATAAGGTTATAGATGTCGCGAATGTAGACAATTCCCAACACCTTGTTCTCCTTGTCAATCACCGGCAGACGCTGCAGGTTTTTTTTTATGAGCAGATCCACACACATCATGAGCGGCGCATCTTCAGAAACAGTGACCACCTTGGTGGACATAAACTCCTTTACTTTATGGCAGGCAACCTTCTTGGCCATGGCCTCCAGCATGCCGTCCCAGGAAAATTTCGAAATCCTCGGGTCCATATAAACGGGGATGGTAGCGCGCATAATGTCCTTGATGGCAAGAACACCAAGCAGTTTTCCTTCCTTGTCCAGAACAACCATGCCCTTTAAGCCCTGACCGTGCCAACGCTTGTTGATACGCATCTTTTGTACTGCATCCTGAAGAGTCTCTTCCGGGGTCAAAAAATCAGTAACCGGATCCATAATATCTTTTGCCTTCATCAATTTTCTCCTGGCTGAGATTAGGAATCAATATCTATCGATCTTGCGGCATATATAATTTTTTTATCACAGAGTGATAATATCATTACATACTCATTTGCAAAACGGCTTTGATAAGGAGAGGTGCCTGAATCCATCACTTGAAAAAGACTTGAGGATTCATAACGTTCCCCTAGATCATTTTTTGTAGTTAATGTCTCCTGTTAGAGATGTCAATCATGATATGTGAAAATCGATGAGATTACAGTCTGCTCAACAGTAGTCGGTGGGAAACCAGGCATGCTCACATAGGCATACTCTCCCGCTCAGAGTCTCTACTTCCTTCCGCTTACCTGCACGAAATCCGGCGCGAGCACATCTTCTAAGCTACAAAAAACAAAGGCGCGGCGGGAAATATTTCCCGCCGCGCCTTGTTTTCAAGGTCATGTCGATCAATCCATAATCAAAAAACATTTGTTTCTTGTATATTGCAGATCGCTCTCCTAACAGGCTGCTCTGATCATTTGATGTACCCCTCGATTACACGTATGTGGACAAGACCGTTTTCAATTTTTTGTGGTTCCACAACCGTATGGGACTGGATGTAGCCGTCATTGTGGTATTGAGTGGTGATTGCCTCGGCAATTTCGTATACCTGCCGCAAAGAAATACTCTGCCACAGGTATTGCTCGTAAAGGGGCTCAAGCTTCTCCGGCGAATAAACCGTGTTGCCGTCCAGCGAAATGCCGGACAGCACAAAGGTAATTTTTTCAGCCTCGTTCGGTGGCATCGGTTTGCCGTCCGTATCAGGGATGACAGGTTCAAAAACCGACGTTGGCCTGACCTGTTCCTGAAACTGCTTTTTTAGCTTGCCTGGTTCTGCCGCTTTTGGAATGGTCTGGGCTGCTAGCGTAAAGGGAAAGAACAGAAAAATAATGAATGAAACAACAAGAAGGACAGGGGGTAATTTGCCTCTGCCAGGAGTATATCCCGACACCAGAGGGGCGAAAGCATCTTCTATTTCCATTTTCTCCTCTTGGCTGTAGTGAATGAAGGTGAATTTTTAACCAAATTATAACAACCCCTTCTCGCTTATTTCTTAAATTCACGAAAACAGCCAAGCCAATTAACGGAAATAATCCAAAAAAAATGGATCAGACGGATGAAATGAAGCGGGGAAATGAAGTGATGCCCTGTGTCATAAGGCTCTTCCAAAAATTTCTCCGGCAAGGTTCCCGGTATTGGGCAGTCCGCAAGGTCTGCCAAATACCGGGTGTGGCACAGTAAAAATGACGGACGCGAACCGCACAATTCGGCCCACCATAAAAACCAAATAAAATCATACGGTTGACAGTTAGAGAAAACAGCTATTTTCTTGCCGAAGGACTTTTAATAGATGCCCATTGTGGTGCTGTAGCTGGTATTTAAATTATGCAACCTCACGGACTTTGCATCATGGTCTGAAGATTGACACCTTCCTTCACCGCCTGGATAATATCCGAGTAGCGCTCGGCTGCTTTTGTCGTAGTCTTCTTTTTACTTTTAAAGAGTCCCAGAAAAGATGATTCTTCATACGTGTACACTTCCTGCTCAGCAAAATTGTCTATGTTCTGCGCTGTTAACTTTTCTTCCTTTATTAATTCTTGGATAACTGCATCCTGCACAATAACTTCAAGGGGGATGTCCTGCAGCGAAGAGGTGTCCATGTCGATTGTATCACCCACATCTTTCATTTTCTCAACGCCATACCCGCTTATCCTTGCCCCTCCCATTGTCTGCTTGACAAGGTTCTGGACACTTTGCGTCTGCTCAAACCCTCCGGGGTCGTTGGTGAAAATAGCTGTATTGGCGGATGAATTAATTTGATGCAAATTGTTTTCAATCACCATATCTCCAGTCTTACTCAGAGCCTCACCGACAATTTTCAATTTGTCGATCTCCAAGGACAATGCGAAGCCTGCGGTAGGGGAAGAAGCAGATACGGAATCAACAACATTTCCTATTGACTTCTCTGCCAGATTGACGGAAACGTCTGTTAATTTTTCTTTTATAATTTCGCTAGTTGCAGCCTGTTTTTTTTCAGAATCATTTGAAGTAGCCCACTCTCCTCCTGTATATATTTTTTCTTTATCTGAGATAAAGGACGTCATCTTGTCAAGTTGAAATTCATAGGCCATCACTTGGAAAATCTCCGAATAGCTTGCATTCAGAAGAGACATTTTTCCTGTATCTAATGCTTCCGCCGTCTCCCTGGCCAATTCATAAAATTTATTACCTGTTTCGACATCTCCTTTGTCAAAATATCGCCGTGCATCTACCAATTTACTCAAAATCTTATCAACATCAGACTTGCCCAATGCAACCTCTAATGTTTCATAAACCGCTTCCTTTTCTGCCTCAGCAATACGTTTTAGCTTATTGGCACTCTCTCTATCAATTACCGCAATTTCATCAACAATGACTTCTTTTTTATATGCTGTCATTCTCCAATCTGCTAATTTCTGGGCAACAGTATACCACTCTTTTTTATTATCTTTAAATCCCTCACGAGCTTGAAGAATTTGGTCAAAGGTCAATGCCCCTTGTCGCATAACGGCCTCGTACAAACCTAACTGAGCCCCTATATACCCTCCCTGCTGATAACGCAACCCAAGTTGCTCATAAACTAAAGCCTCTTCAAGAACAAAAGATGTCCATACATACTTCGGTGTATCTTTTCCAAATTTTAAAGCTAATCCCTCTTTCATCAATTCTTTTACTAGAGTTATTCCGAAATCTTTACCGAAATTTTTGGCTCCCTGAACTGAAATATCAGGTATAGCTTTATCGGTTAAAATTTTATTTATCGTTTTTGGAAAAAGTTGTTGCATGTTAGGACCACTGAAAAAATGGGGGCTGAAAACTTCATCCCCCATTTTAGAAAGAACCAAAGACATTAGAGCTATCCCCTCTTCTTCAAACCAACTCTCAACATGTGTCATGCTGCTATTTTTTAAAAATTCAGGGGTACCCTTTAATAACTCAACAATTTCAGACTGTTGTTCGATAATGGTTTTTTTATTCGTGGCGTCATCTGTTCTTATTTGTTTTTGATTAAGAGCAGAAATATCTGACGCTTCACTGTTGTTATTGTTATCAGCATTATCCGTGGATTCTTTTACAAACGTCCCATCTTCCATCAAAGGGCCTGTGGGCATCTGCGGACCGATGATCGGCAGGGGGGAGCTGGTATCTGAAACAACCGTCTCAAATGTAGGTGTGATGGAAGCCACCCTTTTTTCTTCGGTTTGTACTTTTTGTTTGACTGCGGGGGGAGTTGAGACGCTGGTTTCGGATGAAGAAGACGATGTTGAAGAGGAGGAGGAAGACGGAGGTGCGGAGCTGGGTGCTGGAGGGGGATTGAGGTAATCCTGCCACATGGCATAGGCATCGATTTGTTCCTGGGTGGGGTTGCCGTTTTCGTACAGAGCGGACCAGGACAATTCAGTGCTGCCCGGTGTCAGCGTGCCATTCTTGATAGCTTCAAACAGGGAGTTCGCATCGCTCTCATGGTAGGCATTATAACTTTCCCACATGGCATAGGCATCAATCTGGGCCTGGGTAGCTGACCCATCCTGATACAGAGCGGTCCAGGCCGGTTTATCTTTACCCGGTGTGAGATCACCGTCCTTAATGGCATCAAACAAGGAATCTGCGTCGCTTTCATGATAGGTGTTGTAGCTTGCCCACATGGCATAGGCATCGATTTGCTCCTGGGTCGGTTCGCCGTTTTCATAAAGGGCGGTCCAGGCGGGATTATCAGGATCAGGCACGAGGTCGCCGTCCTTAATGGCATCAAAAAGATTGTTTGAGGAGGCGTCTTCATAAGGAGAAGCAACCGGGGCTGGCGCTGGTGCTGGAGCCGGTGCTGGAGCAGGGGGAGGAGGGGTGGTCGAGGTTAGGCTAAGATTGCCGACAATGGTACCATTGATATCCGTATCGGCAGCGATGATGGTGACGCTGTCAGTTCTGCTTGTGAGGGTTGCGGAACTGGCAAGGCTGAATGTTCCTGTCTGGTTATCATCAAAATCAGCATTCATCAACACTTCAGCCGCTGAGACATTCTGATTCACGGTGATGCCATTTTTGGCAAATACCGATAGATCGGCATTGCCGAAGTCGGAGGAGCTATTAGAAAATTGTACCTGAAGGTAGGCAAAGAGATCGATATCCGCAATATTCGCTACATTGGAAATGGTAATGTCGTCGACTGTCATGTTGCTGACGAAATCATTTCCAATTAATAATTGGGAAGAATTTATTCGCTCTAACTCATCTCCGCTGATCGTCATATCGCCGCTACTGTTGCCAAGGCCTACAGTACCGGGAATAATTCGATGGATGGAAGTAGTACCTGCTCCGCTGTTAATGTTTCCCTGCAGGTCGATATCACGAGCATATACAGTAAGGTTCTCTGCATTTATTGTTGCTCCTGAGGTCACAGAAAAATCACCGGCGAAGCCAAAAATAGAAGTGCCGGCAACAATTTCTACATCTTCTGCAGAGATATCTCGGCTAACGGTTATATGATTATTTACAGAATTCATAAACAGATTTGTATTACCAAAATCAGAAGCATTGTTGAGACACTGTAATTGACCGTATGCAAAAAGTCTAATTTCTTCGATATTTCCAACATCTGAGGAGGTAATGCCGTCGACTGTCATGCTGGTAACGTAATCGCCGCCAATTGATACTTGAGCCGCTGTAATTCGTCCCAACTCAGCTCCGCTGATCGTCATGTCGCCACTGCTATTACCAAGACCGACTGTACCGGTACGGTTTCGCTGGATAAAAGCATTACCCGCTCCACTGTTGATGTTGCCCTGCAGATCGATATCATGGGCATACACAGTTAGGTCTCCGCTAATTGTAGCACCGGAGCCCACATTCAAATCACCTGCTCCGCTCTGGTCATAGTCGGCAAGCACCGTTACATATTCGCCAGAGACATCCTGGTTCACGGTGATGTCATTATTAGCATAGACCAAAAGATAAACGTCGCCGAAATCGGAGGCGTTGTTGACAAACTGCACCTGACCGTCTGCCCCTGAGGTGGCGAAAAGGGAAATATTGTCGATATTCGCCACATTAGAGGCGATGATGCCATCAACTGTCATGTTGGTGATGGCATCATAACCAATTGAAAACGAACCAGCAGTAATTCTTCCCAGCTCCGCTCCACTGATTGTCATGTTACCACTGCTGTTGCCAAGGCTGACCGTACCAGCATTACTTGGATAGAGGCCTACATTTGCTCCACTGTTGATATTGCCCTGCAGATCGATATCATGGGCATACACAGTTAGGTCTCCGCTAATTGTAGCACCGGAGCCCACATTCAAATCACCAGCACCGCTCTGATCATTATCGGCAGACAACCATACAAATTCGCCAGAGACATCTTGGTTCACGGTGATGCCATTATTAGCATAGACCCACAGATCTGCATTCCCGAAATCAGAGGCGTTGTTGACAAACTGCACCTGACCGTCTGTTCCAGAGGTAGAGAAAAGGGAAATATTATCGATATTTGCCAGATTAGAGGCGGTGATGCCATCAACTGTCATGTTGGTGACATCATGACCAATTGAAAACGAACCAGCAGTAATTCTTCCCATTTCAGCTCCGCTGACCGTCAGGTCGCCGCTGCTGTTACCAAGGCCGACCGTACCAGCATTATTTCGACAGATGGTAGTATTCCCCGCTCCGCTGTTGATGTTACCCTGCAGATCAATATCATGGGCATACACAGTTAGGTTTCCGCTAGCAATTGTAGCACCGGAGGCCACAGTAAAATCACCTGCGCCGCTCTGATCATTGTCGGCAAGCACCGTTACATATTCGCCAGAGACATCCTGGTTCACGGTGATATCATTATTAGCATAGACCAAAAGATAAACGTCGCCGAAATCGGAGGCGTTGTTGATAAACTGCACCTGACCGTCTGCCCCTGAGGTAGCGGAAAGGTATACATTATCAATATTCGCCGCATTAGAGGCGGTGATAGCATCAACTGTCATACTGGTGATGTTGCCATAAGCACCAATTGTCAAAAAATCCGCAGTAATTCGCCCTAACTCAGCTCCGCTGATCGTCATGTCGCCGCTGCTGTTGCCAAGGCCGACCGTACCGGTGTTGCTTCGATAGATGTCGGTACTGTATATTCCACTGTTGATATTGCCCTGCAGATCGATATCGTTGGCATATATTGACAAATCTCTAGAAGTGGTCAGTGTTGCCCCACTGGCCATGGTAAAGGTGCCGATTCCATTATTATTGAAGTCAGCCTGCATCACGACTTGTCCTGTTCCCGCACTCATATCAATATCAGCATTAACGATAATATCATCATAGGCTTTTAGGGTCAGACCGGAGTTATTGGCAGGGCCGGTGATAGAGTCATTGACGATAATATCTCCATCCTGACTATTCCCTCCCAAAAGTGAAGTAAATATAGAGACAGACCCGCTATCCAGGGCCGATTCAATAGTCGAGGTCAGCAGGATAGCGTTATCGTCGCTGCTCACAAAGGGTGAAGCCCCATTGATATTGGTATCAACACCTGAAGCCTGAATAGTTATATTATTGGGGTCAAGCAGCAAGCTGCCATGAGTGCCATGAGTGGCGCTTAAATCGGCATAGCCCTGATAATCGAGAAAACCGCCCGAAACCTCAACAAAGCCGCCGTCACCATCCGTAGCTCCACCGGTTGCTGATATATTGCCATAAAACCTGGTTGTCTCATCCGCCCAGGTAATAACCTTGCCTCCATTGCCACTCTTCAGAGCATCGGCCCGAATAATTGCTCCTTCTGAAACGTAGGAGCCGCTGGCGTTCTGTTCCGGCCCCTGGCCCTGATAATTGCCGCCGATAAGAACCGTACCTCCGCCCTTGGTGCCGGAAACATCGATCTCAGCCTGTTCAAAAAGGCCGACTTTATCGCCAAGAACCTTAACCGCACCTCCTGCTTCATTTGTACCACTACCTGATGCGTCCAGAACTCCAGTGACAGAGGTAACGCAGCTATCACCACCCATAAGGAGTATTTCACCATTCTCCTCGGCAAAGGATCTGGCCTCAATAACGCCGCTGGTATTGATGACATTATCAACCACATCGCGGGCGGTATTGGCGCTGAGCAGCACAAAGCCGCCATCCGCCGTGATCCTTCCGCTGTTGTCAACATAGGCATCCAGGAGATTGCCTTCCTGGTCAATGGCCCGGACAGCTACTTCATCATCCACCATGAGACTGATCAACTGGTCGCCATACATATCCAGGCTGAAACCGTTGGCCGAAGTCAGTTGCACCTTGCCGAGCCGAGCGGCAATGACTCCGTCATTTCTTACTCCGGGAGCGACAAAGGCGGCAAGTCCCCTGTCGGCGATGCTGATGGTGCCCTGATTAATGACCGAGGCGTCAGGTCGTCCGGGGATGGTAAAGTTGAAACGACCGGCCATGAAATCTTCATCGCGGATATCATGGGTAGAGGCCACCAGGGAGGCTACGTCTATTTTGGAGCCGGGACCGAAGAGGATGCCATTGGGATTAATCAGCATGATGCCGCCGTTGGACGTCAATTTTCCCAGGATTTTGGAGGGGTCGCCGCCGGTCACCCGGTTCAGGGTGAGGGAATTTTTCGAAGGCTGGTAAAACCTGGTCTCTTCACCGGGGTTGATATTAAATTTCTGCCAGTTGATGATTGCCTTGTCGCTCTGCTGCCGAATGGCCAGCGTGCTGGGGGATTCATGGACAATGGCTGCCGAACCGGCTGCCACTGTGCCATTCTGCGGATTGGCCCGAGCGGTTGACGAAAAAGTAATGCCTATGCCTATAGCCATGGCAGCCAGTTTCAGGGCCAGTTCGGTGGTAACGGGTATTTTATATATTTTGTGGTTTAATTTTGGCATTTTTTCTTCCTCTATTTTGGGAGGGGTTAAATTCTGGCGGTTAAACGGAAAAAAGAGCGAAAATCGTAGCCATCATCTCCTTCGTCAGTGACCGGTCGGGTGAGAGGCTTGGCAATCTCAAGGGAACCGCTGATATATTCGGTAAGCCCGAAACGAAGACCAAATCCAGCGGAGGAGGCATTTTTTTCTTCCGGAATTCCCGGATCAGGGCTGATCTCGTATACCGCTCCGATGTCGAAAAATCCATAAAGCTGCAGGTAACTCACCCGTGGAATTTCCATTTGCGGTAAATAGCGAAGTTCTACGGAGGCTGCCAACAGGTGGTCACCGGTAATTTCAGAAGAATCATAGGCACGCCCGAACTGCTCACCTCCGAAACCGGCCTCTTCGGATGATAGAAGCGGAGTTGCGGCGCCCTGCATCATAAGTGCGCTGTAGAGACTGTAATTTTTCGGGAGTTCCTGGGTACGGGATGCCTGAACGGTTATTTTGCTGAAATCACTATGGCCGTCTGCCCTGGTTTTATATGGGTTACCGTTCCTTGTATGGTTCAAGATGCCCAGTCCCTGGCTGAACTCAATGACGAGCTGGTTGATACCTCTATATTGGTCTGCATAGTCATAGTTGATGCCCAGAGTCAAAATACGCAGCCGATCTTCAGAGCTTATATCCCCAAGGATACGGCTTTTGGAGTTGCGGTAGGTAAAACGTGAAGTAGCTGTCAGATTCTGCTGCCGACTGCGGATAAACGGATAGGACAAATGAGCCGCAAGGGTAGTATTCTTGCTTTTCAGTTCAATTGCTTCGAGTTCCTCCGTTCCGGGTTTGGAGCGACTGTAATTCCCGGACAGAGTCAGTTTCAAGCCGCTGCTGGTTAATGCCTCTTCATGGTTAAAAGAGTAGTAACTCAGTTCATCCCAGGAAGGTCCTCCTGCCATTATGTAACTTACCGACGTTGATTCGTATGGCCTGAAGAATGAATTTTCTCCAACACTCCAATTGTTTTGAAAAGGTCCGGTGGACTTGGTGCCCCGGTCGTCAATGCTGACTGAGCCGTTTATATTTTTTGTTTCAATGGTCAAGATAAGAGAAGAGGCTCCGGGGACATCCTCGGATGGCTTCAAAATTGATTTGACCGTAAGCCCTGCCAAGTCATTGGCCAGCAGGAGACAACGTTCCAAAATTTTGTTGTCAAGCGGTTTTGACGCCAGGATGAGGGTACGGTAATCCTCAAAAAACCCCCTGCTGTCCAGATGGTCTCCATCGATAATAACTTTATCGATAAATCCCTCTATAATGGTAATTTGCACAATACCATTCTGAATACGCTGAGGCGGAACGAAAGCCCGGGACAGAACATAGCCGTCATTGCCGTATTTTGCGGTAATTGCGGCAGCGATTTCGTAAACAACGGACAGTGATATTTCCCTGTTCAGATACTCTTCATACAAAAGGGAGAGGTCGGCATCCTTGTACACAGTGGAACCGCTGATATTAATGCCGCTCAGGATGAATTTGACTTTTTCCGCCTCAGGCGGCGGACCTTCTCCTTCCATTTTTGGGATAACCGGTTCGAGTACGGACTTAGGTTGAATCGGCTGCTCGAATCTTTTTTCAATCCGGCCCGGATCAACTGTGCTTGGGACGGGGTCGGCTGCAAAAAGAAGAGAGGGAATGAATATGCATAAAAGAGTTTCTCCGATACCGATTGTAAACGATTTGTTTTTTTTCATATTTACCTTGTAGTCTTCTTGGTCTAATTTGTGAAAAGTCGCTTCTTGCTCCTTCCAATAAAAAAAGCACCCCCTGAGCACAGAAAGTGCGTCGGAAAGGTGCTTTGCTAAATTGAAATATCAAATGTAAAAAATTCATTGCATTCGGTAACCAGGCTGTCTCTTTAAGAGACCCTTGGTTTTGCGTCCTCAAATTACTTTGAGTTTGCCTTTTTCGTGCAGGTTTGCATGTAATAGTTTGATTATTAAAGAATAATCAAACTGAACACTTAAACTACCCTGACAAAACAAGATAGCCGTGTCAATTTTTTTAGCTAAATTTATATCCTGACCACAAAACAGAGTGCGTGGAAAATAGTATCACAATCCGGTTACACTATAACAGCACCTTCTCGCATATTTCTTAAATCGCGAAAACAGGCCGGCAAATGCTGTGAAAATAATCAAAAAAATTTGTTCCGACGGATGGAGTGAAGCTGGAAAATGGAATAATGGCCTATGCCGTTGGGTTCCGCGAATCTTTCGCATCAGGGTCATACGGGTGGTGAAGGAAGGGGTGGTGCTTTCTGCGGGGCTACCGGGCAGAAAGGCAGAGAGCTGTATTGCTTATTGCCGTCAACTGGCCAAAAAAATAATGGCTATAAAGGCGAAGACGAATCCTATAACCTGTTTTGCCGTGATCGGTTCCCGCAGGATAACAACAGCCAGCAGGATAGTAATGATAGGATAGAGGGCCGCCATGGTGGAGACAACGGAAACACTTCCGTGGCGCAGCGCCATGAAATAAAAAAGGGTGCCGAAAATGCCGGTAGCGCCGGTCAGAGCGGCATAAAGCATTCCCATGGGGTGTGCTTCCACTTTTAAACCGGCTGGAGCCAAAACGATAATGACAGCAACAAAGCCGCCGATCGCCTGATAAATCAAAGAGCTCTGCGGCGACATATAATTGACTGCAAGCTTGGGGAAAAAGCCCCATAAGCCAAAAATAACAAGAGAAAGAAGGGCGGGAAGAAACCAGCTATCCATAATAATTCGCGACCATTTTATAGTGAGTTTTCAAAAGAAGAATATTTATCGATATCGTATGTTAGGTCCGATGTTAGAGGCTCAATAATATATCTGGCTGAAAATATCTATGTTAAAAATCAAGGATTCGCCGTGTCAGGAGTCCCTGTGCCAGAATGCCTCCATGATTTCTTCAACTTCATCCGGCGGGAAATCTTCGTCGGCAAGGGCTTTTTTATAGTCCTTGAGGCAGCGGTCCGCCTTTACCGGATTATTGGTGCGGGTATAAAGCGAATAGAGCAGCCGCACCAGCGGTTCATGGATGGGCTCATAGTGCAGGGCTTTTTCAGCAACCTCAAGCGCCTCCTCGGGATCTCCAAAGTCTGCGGAAATTTCAGCCCAGTTCAGCACGCACTGGAGATACAACTCCAGCAACTCTCTCTGCATAACATCTCCCCTGTTATCAAGGGGGAAACTCGTCAGATACGGGCCTTGCCATAATCGTATGGCGAGATAAAAGGCATTGCCCGCCTGCCAGGGCTCGCTCCTTCGGATATGCTTCAGGCCTTTTCGTGCGTTTTTCGTAAAATCGATAAAGTCAGCCCGGCAGTTCCGGAGCCGGACTGTCCCCTTTTCTACCACCAAATATTGCCGTATGTCATAAGGGGCGACTGCTTTTGCCAGAATTTTCCGCAACCGGGTCATGAGGTTGTCGAATGTAGAGCGGGCTTTTTGCGGCGGGCTGTCCGGCCACAGATCGGTCTGGATCACCTCCTGTTCCATGGCCAGACCTGGACTTGACAACAGCAGGGCCAGGAATTTTTTCTGGATCTGGGTCAAATCGGGGGCTTCGACCAAAGCGCCCTCCGATGTTGCCAGTCGAAAACACCCCATGGTGCTGATACTGAGTAAAGGAATGGTGCTGCCGTCCGGCAGAAAGGCTCTCTCTAAAATCTCTCCAGCAAGTTCTCCGGCATAATCCGCAAGGATGTTGTGTTTTACGGCAGCAGTCAGCACGGTCTGCCAAATACCGGGTGTGGCACAGTAAACATGACGGACGTTTCGGTTTTCATGCAGGTATTTGAGTACGGCCGAAATATCCTCACAAGCCTTGTCTATTTTCCCTAAACTAATACGCAGATAGGCGCGGTGCAGGCGGGCACCGCCATGGGCGCCTACATCCTGAAGCAGTTTGGCTTCATTGATGGACTTGCCGAGATAATCTTCAGCCTCTTTTTCCATTGCCAGCTGAACATAGGCCGCGCCGACAATCCACCAGCCAAGCATCCGGTATTCGCGGCCACCGACATACTCTCTGAGGACCAAGGCCCTCTCTGCACAGGAAATGGCTTCCATACTTTTCCCCTGAACAGCCAGGGCATAACTTTTGTAGCATAACAAATAACTTTCAAAATGCGGTATAAAGCAAAATTCCGGGACGCCTAACGCCTGTTCAATAATATCCAGGGCATGCTCAAAATGCGCTCCTGCAATTGCCCGGTCGGCATCGTAAATCATTAGCCACGGTCCAGTGGCACTTTGCAGGGCCAGATCGTATTCCGCAAATCTTTTTTCAAAAAGAGACTTACTGTACTGATAATTGACAAAATCGCCTTCTACCTGCAGCATGGTAACAAACTCTATTCTTAAAAGAGTTTTATTAAAACTTGAGACGTGGGGAGAGGAAAGCAGCGGGCCTGCAGCATCGCACACCTGTTTCAGTTTTCGCCAGTTTGAAATAAAAAGATATTGCTGGCAGTAAATGGCCGCGACCATGGCCTCCAGATTCTGGATACCTGTTTCTTTGACCAGCTTGTCGGCCTTGGCACAGAAATACTCCACCTTGTCCATTTCAATCTCAAAAAAACAGTATCCCACGGCCAGAGTAAAGTTGGACTGGATACGATAAAATAAATCAAGCTCTTGCTCCATCAAAACATATAACTCTTCTGCCCTTCTTATATAGCGGTTGCCCATATTAAAATTGCAGTCTACCACAGCATGAAAATAGACGATCATGATCGATGCCAGCAGTTCCCCCTTCATGTCACCCTTTTCGATAAAATTAAGCCGAGCCTCAGAAAACCAGCTCAGGGAAGCAGGCGGCTCGGTTTCCAGCAGCACTGTCCCCTGGAAGTACGAGAGCCATGGAAAAACGCCTATTATCTCAGATGGGATTCTTTTCAAGGCCGTTTGCAGGGTTATAATGAGATTCCCGGCCAGGAACATGGATCCGCACTGCTGCAGCAGCCTTTGTACCGCGTCATAATCTTTGGCATCAAGTAAATATGCCAGAGCTTCTTCATATCTTTTTCGTTCTTCATACCACGAAGCTGCCTGCTGCAAGATGTCCCCGACCTCATCGCTTGTCAGGGATTCAAGAGCTTTATTCCTGACAATCTCCCCAAAAAGATGATGAAAGACAAAGATATTTTCTTCATCACCAAGAAATCTGATAAAGAAATTGAGCTGCACCAGAGCTTGCAGCTCTCTGCCAATATTTTTGCACCCGGTTACTGCTTCAGCAAGGTCCAATGGAATTTTGCGGAGCAGCGATAACTTAAAGATTTCCTTTTTTATATGTCCAGGCACAAAATTCAACACCTCTTCCTGGAAATAGAGACGAAAGTCCTTTTTCTTGAGAAGAGAAAGAGGGATGTCTTCTTTAGTGTCATCCACGCTGGGGGAGTATGGCAAGAGACGCCGTGCCAGAGTCAATCCCATGACCCAACCTTCGGTGGCTTTGCTCAGCGCCTGCACCAGGGCGACACTCACCGGCTGTTTGAAGACAGTGTTAAAAAGTTCGGCAATTTCATTGCCATTCAGGGCAAGATCACAGTTGCTCACGTGACACACATCGGCAGGCTGTAAAGGATCCAGTCCAGGTGACCAGGCTGGATGACGGGAAAGAAGCATAAAACGGAGCCGGATAGGCGCCTTTCGGACCAAATGGGCGATCAGAGACAAGGTGGGAGTTGATTCTTCCAGGAGATATAAATCGTCGAACACCAGATAAAGATTATTTTCCAAAAAGCTGTTCAGGCTCCCAAGCAGAATCTCTGCATACCTGATGCTTTCATGCGGACTCAATTCGCCTTGAGCAATCATTTTTTCAAGCAACGGTACCCTGAAACCAGGCAGAGATTTTTTAATTGTGGCGATTAAAGCGCTTATGAAAAATACAGGATCGGAGTCACTCTGGTCCAGCTGATACCATGAAAAAGGCGTACCTGTATAGTGAAGGAATTGAGCAGCCAGGGTTGTCTTGCCTTGACCGGCCTGGGCTTCGATGATTATACATTTTTTATCCGTACCTTTACGGCTGATTATCGTATCGATAACCCGTTTCCTGAAAAGACTATGCGAGACGTCAACTGAGGAGGAATACTTGAAGTTGGGATGCTTTTGTAATGTCAAGGTGCGGAACCTTTATAATTCTTTTTTTATGAGGGAAGGCAGGAGAATCATCTATTACGGAATCAACTCTTGAATGTCAACTAAATGCAGTAAACCATGGCTAAATACAAAGTTCAATTTCAAAAAATCTGTGCTCTAGAAAAAGGTTAGCACTACGTGTGGCAATGCCACTAATATTGACTTCAGGCCTCTGTCACAAGCTGTATCCTATCTTTATTACAAACAAATTACTACTCACCTTTTCGTTATCGCGCGCAGACTGGCATAGTAACTGCTGAATACCACTCTATCACTTTTAAGATGGTGGCATTCAGACATTTCTGTCACCTTTACTACGAAAATGTACAGGAGTAATTATGTCAGCCCTTAAGGAAAACAAAAAAATGCAGCCTTCAGAAATATATATTTCCTTTAAAACTTCATTAAAACTCTTCCAGGTTCCATTTTCCGAACTGACCGACGAACAGCGCAAGGTTGTGAGGAATGATGTACAAAAAGAATATGAATTGCAGCAAAAAATCCTGCAGACAGCGGAGGTAGCACACGTCAAAGTAGACGACCGCACTTTGAACCAGGCGATCAACTGCATACGGAACAGGTATCAGGACAGTGAGTCATTCGATAATGATCTACATCGCAACGGATTAACTGACAAATCCTTTAAAGAGGCTTTAACGGAAGAACTGAAGGCCGAACTTGTTCTTGCCCATGTGGCGAAGAATGCTCCCCCAGTAACAGACGAAGAAATTAAGGAGTATTACAGTATCCATAAGGAAAAATTTACCACCCAGGAACAAAGGTTTGCCCGGCATATACTGATTACTATTAATCCCGCCTTTGAGGAAAACAGCCCTGAAAATGCCAGAAAAAGATTGGAAAACATTCTGCAACAACTTGAAAAGGATCCTTCACGCTTCCCTGAACTGGCCGCGAACTCTTCTGAATGTCCTTCTGCCTTAAAAAAAGGGGAACTTGGCAGAGTAGGAAGGGGAAAATTATTTCCACAACTGGAACAGGTTCTTTTTCAAATGGCAGAAGGGGAAGTGAGTAAAATTGTTGTAACAGAAATGGGACTGCACCTTCTCTCCTGTGAAAAAATTTGGCCTGCAAAAGAAATTTCCCTTCAAGAAGCGCGTAAGTCGATCCAGACGGTCCTGGAAAAGAAACAAAGACTCTCACACCAGAAAAAATGGCTGCAGAATCTCATGAATAAGCCGATTTCAGAAAAAAATTGAAATCATCAAAGCCCTGCTTTGCAGGCAACTTGCTCCATATTTTCTCTAAACAAATCGGGACGTAAAATAGACAACATAGGCCCCCCCTATCTGAACCCGACAAAAAAACAATGTAACTTTTAATGTAACTTTTTTTGCGATTGCGACAATTTGCCACATTGACCGACAAAACAAAACGGCTACAATGTGGTACATTGAATGCTGGCCAGCATCATATTAACTCAATTTTATATGATCAGTAAGCAAGGAGAATGCAAATGCAAGAAAAATTGACTGAATCACGTCGTTCATTCCTGACCACATCCGGTAAAACAATGGCCGGCATTGCCATAGCCTCCTCAGTTCTGGGTGCAAATGCTCAAAAAGCTGCGGCATACAGCTACAATACCGGCTTCAAATACACGAAACTCGATCCTGCCAAGGTCGGTGCCATCACCTATGAAAATTATTTCAAACGCTGGTGTGCATCGTCGGTCATTGCCGGCTTTGTAGAACAGTTGCGCGACAAGGTTGGCGGCCAGTGGAAAGATTTTCCCATTGATGCCATGCGGTGGGCACACGGCGGAATGGCTGGCTGGGGCGCATTATGCGGTACCTTGACCGGTGCCGGAACTGTCATAGGGCTTTGCACCAACGATACCGACATCGGTGAAGCAATGGCTAATGATCTTGCCTTTTACTATTCGTACACCGAAATGCCTAATTTTCAGCCTCAAAAGATTCTGAAAACCGAAATACACGATATGAGCATTGCCGGCACCCCGGTATGTCACATCTCGGTCGGTCGCTGGATGAAAACGGCGAATGAGTCCTTTTTAACCGACGGACGGGCGGAAAGATGCGCTCGAGTGGCGGCAGACATTGCCATGGAAACAACCAGAATGTTGAATGCCTGGAAAGATGGAACCTTCAAAGCAAAACATAAACCTCTGTACAATGTTGTTGCTAACGGCATCACCTCTCAGCACAACTGCAAGGACTGTCACGGAAATGATATTCCATCGCCAGAAACCTATCAGACCCTGGAAAAATAAAGAGGAGTAATTCATGTTCGGACTTGGCATGCCGGAATTGGTCATTATCATGGGTATCACATTTCTTGTCTTTGGAGGCAGAAAACTCCCCGAACTGGGAGATGGTATCGGGAAAGGCATTACCGCTTTCAAAAAAGGATTAAAGGACCAGCCATCGGCTCATAAATCAATCGAATCATGCGACCCAGAGTCCGCTTATAATGGAAATTCTCATGACACATAATATGACACGGGCATTTCCATTCTAATGCGCACCACGCATGAACAAATGATGGTTTCGCATCTATAAAAGCTCTAACAGGCTGTTGAAAAATATAGCGAGCGAAGCGGAGACAAGGATTTATGCCCTTTAGGGTGAAAATGAGGTGAAAAAGCGCAGTTTACATGGAGTAAATGAGCATTTTGAGCCAAATTTTGACGCTGTATCCGCAGATAGCGAACAAAGAGAGACTTCGAGCGCAGTAGGTTTTCAACAACCTGCTGAAGCAGACCATCCGTCAACGTAATATAAATAAGTTACTTACGTGAAGGCGGTGATTGAGCGGGTTTATACGAAACCGTCAAAATTTGAAATGAAACAAAGAAAAAGGGCCGGTAACAACTGGCCCTTTTTTTTATTTGTAAACTGTGAAAAAATTTCTTTAATCTAGGAATTTTCATTCAAATTTTCCTTGTTTAATTTTAATGTATCTATTCAGCGAGGTCTCGAAATGGGCCTCAACTCCAGGCCGTAACTATTCAGATGTGCCTTAGATTTGGACAGGTAAGCGCAACGAAGTGGAGACTCCGAGCAGGCCTGCGAGGCAGGTAAGCGAGCTTGCGAGACTCCGATAGCCCGTCTATGTGAGCAGGCCTGATCGTTCAAAGATGAGGTGCAGCTGAATAGTTACTTTTTAATGAACCCCCATAAAACTGTTAGGATCAGCTAACAAATGTAGTCCATAGCACCTAAATGAATTTGTGTTCAATGGGATCGAATGAAAAAATGACGACAAAACAAGATTATCCCATAATACTCGTTGATGATGAGGTGGATGTCCTCGATACATTCGAATTGCAGCTCAACACAGCTGGTTACCACAATATCATTCGTAAACAGGATAGCCGGGAGATCCTCCCCCTGCTGGCGGAAGTGAAGGCTGATGCCATTCTCCTTGATCTTTCAATGCCCCATCTCAGCGGTCAGGAACTCCTGCCGCAGCTTACCGAACAGTATCCGGAAATTCCGGTAATCATTGTCACTGGACAGAGCAGGCTCGAAGTGGCCATTGACTGCATGAAAAACGGCGCTTTTGATTATCTTGTCAAGCCGGTTGAGAACATGCGTCTGGTTACAGCGGTACGACGGGCTGTGGAACTCAGGGATTTGTCCCGGGAAAATAAAGCTCTGAAGCAAAGAGTGCTGTCAAAAACCATTGAACATCCCCAGGCCTTTTCCTCCATTATTACCACAAATCCGGCAATGTTTTCCTGCTTCCAGTATATGGAAGCTGTGGCTCCCTCACCTGAACCTGTCCTTATCACTGGAGAAACAGGCGTCGGCAAGGAGCTCATTGCCAAGGCCATCCACGCGCTCAGCAACCGTCAGGGGCCCTTTGTGGCTGTCAATGTTGCAGGACTTGATGACACCCAGTTTGCCGACACGCTTTTTGGCCACAAAAAAGGCGCCTTTACCGGTGCTGACACCCAGCGCCGCGGCATGATCAGCGAAGCCTCCGGTGGAACCCTGTTTCTTGACGAGATAGGCGACATGAGTCTTCCTTCTCAGATAAAGCTCCTGCGCCTTATCCAGGAAAAGGAATACCTGCCACTGGGTGCAGACGTGCCGCAGATGACCGATGCACGCATTCTGACGGCCACAAACTGTGATCTCAAGGAACTGGATGAATCAGGTAAATTCCGCCGCGATCTCTATTACAGGCTGAGAACCCACCATGTAAACGTGCCGCCTCTGCGCGAGCGACTGGACGACCTGCCCCTGCTGCTTGAGCATTTTCTTGAAAAGGCGGCGGAAAAACTGGACAAAAAGAAGCCTACCCCGCCCAGGGAGCTTATCGATCTGCTTTCCACCTATCACTTTCCCGGCAATGTTCGTGAACTTGAAGCAATGGTCATTGACGCCGTGAGCAAGCATCAATCCGGCACGCTGAGCATGCAGACTTTCAGGGAACAGCTTGTGGCGGCAACAGATCAAAAAAGTCAGCCGCAAACGGCGCAGGCGGCAAACCAACAGAATATTTTTTCCGGCCTTGACGTGTTGCCTTCATTAAAAGAAAATTCGTATCACTTAATCACGGAGGCCATGAGACGTGCCAAAGGCAACCAGACCATTGCCGCCCAGCTGCTTGGCATATCGCAGCCAGCTCTGAGTAAACGCCTGAAAACGATGGTGCCGTAATTTATATACCTTGTGTGTATCTATTCAGCTGCACCTCATCTTTGAACGATCAGGCCTGCTCATATAGACGGGCTATCGGAGTCTCCACTTAGTTGCGCTTACCTGTCCAAATCTAAGGCACATCTGAATAGTCACGGCCTGGAGTTGAGGCCCATTTCGAGACCTCGCTGAATTGATACCCTTGTGTTTACCTGTTTCTTATCTTCTCAATAAGACCGGTTGTGGAGAATTCACCGACAAACTTAATCGTTTTGACCTCTCCTCCTGCGGCCAGAACCTCTTTTGCGCCGACAATCTGATCAACAGGCCAGTCGTCTCCCTTGACCAGAACATCAGGCACAAGTTCAGTTATAAGTCGGTGCGGAGTTTCTTCCCCAAACACCACAACATGATCGACACAGCCCAAAGCAGCTAAAAGCCTGGCACGGCTTGTTTCAGAGTTAACGGGACGTTCCGGCCCCTTAATGGCTCGTATTGAGGCATCGCTGTTTAAGCCTATAACAAGATAATCTCCTTCTTTCCTGGCTTCTTCAAGATAGGAAACATGCCCTTCGTGGAGAATGTCAAAACACCCATTGGTAAAAACCATTTTTCTGCCTGCACCTGCGTAGGCCCTTTTCTTTTCAAGCAGATCTTCAATGGTACAAATTTTGTCCCGGTCGGAAAACCGATAGGGAGTTTTTCCAGCTGTTTGAAAACGGGATCTTATTTTTTTCAAGAAAGACGGGTCAAGTGCAACAAACGTTGTTTCCTCTTCTTCCTGTGCTTCGGCAAGTATTGTCCCATCCGGTGCAATGATCATGGAGTGCCCGGCAAACCCGGTATCACCGGTTGAGCCGCAGCGATTACAGGCAACCACGTAGGACTGATTCTCTATGGCTCTGGCCTGGAGCAGGATACGCCAGTGGTTTTTCCTTGATGCAGGCCATTGAGCGCTTACCACCAGAATTGTTGCTCCCAGGGCAACCTGACTTAGGGCGATATCAGGAAACCGCAGATCAAAACAAACCATTCCTGCGGCAATCCCCTCTGGAAAATGAATCGGGCCGGAAGATTGACCCGGTACGAAGTAAACATCTTCCTCCATTGGTCCGAAAAGCTGCTGTTTTCTGTATTTTCCCAGTACTCCTTCAGGGCCGCTGAAAAAAAGCGTATTATAATAAATTATCTCATTTTGCTGCTTTACTTTTTCAGGAAGAGATCCAGCCAGAGTTATTGTGTACTTTTCCGCCAACCTCTTTATTTCGAAAAGCACCTGCGGCGTCTGTTCGGCTTGAAAGTCAAGTTCCTCATAAAAAAAACCGGCTGACCAGAGTTCAGGCAAAACAACAAGACTCTCTTTTGGAGGCGAGAGCCGCTCCAGAAACTCTTTCACCTTTGTAATATTTTCTGAAATTGCCCCGGCTTTTACATCAATCTGTAAAAATCCGGCAAAAGGAGGCAGCACGCTTTCTTTTTCTTTGTTAAAACTGTGAAGACTATTCATGACATAATTAATTTGTTATTGTTAGAAACAACCCGCCACCAAAAGGAAGGAGAAAGGGATTGAATTTTATTTTTCTTGACCAGCTTACACATAAGTCTACCCCATAATTTACTTATGGTCTTTTCAAACTTGGAGAAAAAGGAGTACATATCTCTTTTTTCTCCCTTGAAGCACCTTTTTCCATAATGCCTCTATTGAAATAACTCAAGTTGAACAGGTTTCCTTATTTTGCAACTTTCTTATCACGTTTTCATTTTAATCATTCTTTGTTTTTTCAATGTGGCAAACTGTTATGGATTGACTGCCGATGAAATTGCCGTCATAGCCAACAGCCGGGAAAAGGAAAGCCTTGCCCTTGCCCAATTTTACATGGAAAAACGGCATATTCCTCCTTCCAACCTTATAATCATAGACACCGACCCGGCAGAAAGCTGTAAAAGAAGCGATTATGACCGTTTTATAGCTGCTCCCATCCGAACTTTTTTAGAAAAAAATTCCGTCGCGAAGCAGATAAAATGCCTTGTCACCATGTATGGAGTACCGCTTAAAATCGTCTCACCGAAAATGAATATTTCAGCAGGAGAGATGATTGAAGATCTTCGCAAGAGACAAACAGAACTAAACCTCTCCCTGCACAAAAATGAGGATGAATTTTCTCTGAAGCAACTAGAAAAGGAAATGAGGAAAATTAAAAATCAAATTTCCTATTACAGAAAAATTCATGACATGAGGGCATCTGTTGATTCCGAACTTTGCCTTGTTTTACGCGTCCATCCTCTTTCCCATTGGTTGCATAATCCTTTTTTTAAAGGAAACGAGCAATCTTTTTCCCTCGGCTCGGAAGATGTGCTCATGGTGAGTCGTCTTGATGCAGCAACACCCTCTCTCGTGAAAAAAATTATAGATGATTCCATCTCAACGGAGAAAAAAGGTCTGCAGGGAGATGCCTTTTTTGATGCACGCTGGCCGGACCCCGGGCTGAAAGATGTAAAAGCTTATGGCGTCTATGATCGCTCCATACATCGTGCAGCAACCATTGTTAAAAAAAGCAAGGTGCTCGATAAGGTCATTTTAGATGAAAAAAAGGAGCTTTTTCTTCCTGGTGAGCAAAGAAATGCGGCTCTTTACTGCGGCTGGTACAGCCTGGCGAAATACATAGATGCTTTCAACTGGCAGCCAGGAGCTGTCGGCTATCATATTGCAAGCAGTGAATGTACTACTTTGAAAAAAACGGGAAGTGATGTGTGGTGTAAAAGGATGCTGGAAAAAGGAATTGCAGCAACCATAGGTCCGGTTGGGGAGCCCTATGTTCAGGCTTTTCCCCCGCCGGAGCTCTTTTTTTCATTCCTTGTCAATGGAAAAAATCTGGTTGAAAGCTACTTTTATAGCTTACCCCATCTTTCCTGGAAAATGGTGCTTATAGGCGATCCACTCTACACCCCTTTTCAAGGGCAATAGAAGTGCGTACAGAATAAAAAAAGTGCTGGTCAGGAACTTGTAATGAAAAAGGAAGCTATTAAACGAAACCAGCGTTAAGAATTTTTTTGCTAATAAATACCTTACCTTAAACAACAACTCTTTTTGAAAACACCCCGAAAACTGCTTAGTATGCGCAGAAGTAAACGTCTCCCTTCTCGTCGTAGTAACAACTTTTACTTCCATCATGTCCCTGAGGATAATGATCTGCGTGTTCTTTAGCAGGAACTCTTTTATAAGCTTCACCTGATGTTGCGCCTTTCTGGGCACAGCCGCTTGTTCCAACCATTGCAAGCAATGCAGCACCTGCCAATAAAGGAAATATTTTTTTCATGTCCTTCCTCCTACACGGTTATGTTTAATAGCTTCCTTTTTCATTACAAATAGTTCCATTTGTTATTTTATAATAGATTTATTATTAATTGGCAATTATTCATATATTAATTAAAAAAATAAACTATTCCAAGATTATTTTCCCTGCAACTCCTTTTTCCACTTTACCGATAATTTCGCACTCAAAATCTGACAGGCTTTTAATTTTTTCTTTAATTTTTTCTGCCTTGCTGCCGGGAGCTGCTATGAGCAGCCCTCCCGAGGTTTGCGGATCATAGAAAACCATTTCCAGAGGATCTTTTTGGCTAAGTTTACTCGTCACCCATTTCTGATAGAATTTTTTGTTTTTATAGGCTCCTTCCGGAATAATACCCATGGACGCATAATCGAGAGTGCCGGAAAGAAGAGGAACAGATGAGCTGTCAATTGTGATGGAAACGTTGGATGCATTGGCCATTTCAAAAAGATGGCCGATAAGCCCAAAGCCTGTTATATCCGTGCAGCCATGGGCTCCTACCTCGGCCATGGCTTCTCCGGCAATACGGTTCAAGGTTATCATGCAGAGTGTGATGCGCTCTTCCACCTCTTCTCCGGCCAGTCCGCCCTTGATGGCTGTTGATAATATACCTGTTCCCAGGGGTTTGGTTAAAAGAAGCACATCTCCCGGTTTTGCACCTGAATTCAGCAGAACCTTATCCGGATGAACAACGCCTGTTACGGAAAGGCCATATTTGAGTTCCTTATCCTCAATACTGTGTCCGCCAACCAGTAAGGCACCTGCTTCCTTTATTTTTTCAAGCCCGCCTTGCAGAATATCCCTTAATACACTTTTATCCATGTCCCCCAGAGGGAAGGCAACAATGTTCATGGCCAACAGCGGTTTGCCGCCCATGGCATAGACATCACTCAAGGCATTGGCTGCCGTAATCTGACCAAAGCGATAGGGATCATCCACAATGGGTGTAAAAAAATCAACGGTCTGGATGATTGCTATTTCATCGGTTAAGCGATATACACCGGCATCATCACAACCATCCGTACCGACAATCAGGTTTGGGTCAGTGGGTAAAGAAAGGCCGCATAATATCTGATCCAGGTCCCCTGGACTCAATTTTGCCGCTCAACCCGCTGCCTTAACGGTGCTTGTCAGTTTTATTTTATGGTCAGTTTTCATCTTACGCCTTTTTTTGCTGACATATTTTTCCAGAATGTCTCACAGTCTGTATCTGTCTGCTCTCATATTTCCGGGCAGACCATATTATTTTAAACAGACAACTTCGACTTTCTCAATGATAAACTTCTTGGGCTCTGTTAGATTTTATGGTTTATTTTAAAAACTTATGAAAAAATCAGCTATAGAAATAAAAGATATGTGTTTTTCCTATGGCAGCCATCTCGTTCTTGCAGACGTGAATCTTCGTATAAAAGAAAAAGAAATGGTAGGCATAGTCGGCCCTAACGGTGGCGGAAAAACCACATTACTGCGCCTGATGCTCGGACTTCTGCAGCCTGATTGCGGAACCATAAAAATTCTTGACCAAACTCCCGAGCAGGCCTCCAATCGAATCGGCTATGTTCCCCAGCATCGACTTTTTGATCCACTTTTTCCTGTTTCTGTCCTTGATGTTGTCTTGATGGGCCGAGTTGGTAAATCATGGGGAGGTCCTTTTTCAAAAAAAGACAGAGATTCCGCCCTCAATGCCTTAAATGACGTTGACTTGTATGATAAACGCTTTACAGCATTTGCCGATTTATCAGGAGGCCAGAGACAGCGAACTCTAATAGCCCGCGCCCTTTCTTCTTCTGCTGAACTTCTTTTTTTCGATGAGCCCACCGCAAATGTTGATTCTTTTGCAGAACGTAAACTCTATGAACTGCTGAGCCGTTTAAACAAAGACCTGACCATTCTTATTGTTTCCCATGATGTGGGCTTTGTTTCCAAATACGTCAGTTCAGTGGTCTGTGTGAACCGTTCTGTTCTGATCCATCCGACAAGTGAACTTGACGGTCAGACCATCCAGGATATCTACGGTAAGGATCTTTCCATTATTCATCATGATCACCGCTGTTCGGAAAAAGGACATACATGGTTGAATTTCTAAAAGACCTGCAAACATATTCCTTTCTGCAATATGCTTTTCTTGCCGGTGTTCTTTCATCTATTTCGTGCGGTATTATCGGCTCATATGTCACTGTCCGCCGCATCACCTATATAGCCGGAGCCATTGCCCACTGTACCCTGGGAGGAATGGGAATCTTCAGGTTTTTACAAAAAGAATATGCTTTTCCCGTAACGCCTTTACAGGGTGCGGTTGTGGCCTCACTTCTTGCCGCATTGACAATAGCTCTTGTTAAACGCTACGGCAGTCAGCGTGAAGATACGGTACTGAGTGCAATATGGTCCATCGGCATGGCCATAGGTATTCTTTTTATCAGTAAAACCGGAGGCTATAATGAAGATCTCATGAGTTATCTTTTTGGTGATATTCTCATGGTTTCCCGGGCAGATCTCATGCTTATCGGCTTGCTTGATATCATTATAGTCGGCATAGTCCTCATATTTTATAACCAGCTTATCGCTGTCTGTTTTGATGAAGAATTCGCCAAAATAAGCGGGGTGAAAGTTGAATTCTTTGAACTTCTTCTTTTGCTGATGATAGCCCTGACCGTCGTCCTGCTTGTTCAGGTTGTCGGTATTGTCATGGTTGTCGCCATGCTGACCTTACCGGCTGCAGCGGCAGGGCATATTGTCAAACGTCTGTGGCATATGATGGTGGTGGCGATACTGCTCTGTTTATTGAGTACAACAGGTGGGCTTGCTCTCAGTTATCAGCCTGATTTTCCGGCTGGAGCAACCATTGTTATTTTTGCAGGGCTGGTTTATTTTTTTGTTATCGGCTTTAAAAAATTGAAAAATGCAGCTTAAAATGTATCTACTCAGCGAGGGCTCGCCTTTGTGAGGAGGCCTTATCTTTCAAAGATGGGGTGCAGCTGAATTGTTACCTTAAAATTCCATCTCTTCTTTCTGACTTCGCGTCAAGAGAGAAAGAACCGCTTCCTGGCAGGGTTTGTCTTCATAAAGGACTTGGTATATCTGCTCAAGAATCGGCATTTCAACCCCTTCCCTTAAAGCGAGCTTCCAGGCTGATTTGGTTGTCTTCACACCTTCAGCCACCATTTCCATCTCTTGCAGAATGTCTTTTATTTTTTGACCCTGTCCCAGTTTCAAACCAACTGTTCTGTTTCTACTTAAGTCCCCGGTACAGGTCAAAACCAGGTCACCCATCCCCCCAAGACCGGAAAAAGTCAGGGGATTTGCTCCCATTTTGACGCCAAGCCTGGTTATTTCAGCAAGCCCCCTGGTAATGAGAGCGGCCCGGGTGTTGGTCCCATAACCAAGACCGTCACTTATTCCTGCGGCAATGGCAACTATGTTTTTCAAGGCAGCACCCAGCTCCTGGCCGATTAAGTCGCTGCTGGCATAGACCCGGAATCGTTCGGTGAAAAAAATGTCTTGAATTGTTGATACAACTTCCTTTTTTTCGGCAGCAACCGTGACAGCTGTGGGAATTCCGGCAGCAACTTCCTTGGCAAATGAAGGACCGGTGAGCACCCCTATTTCAGCTTCTTTTTCCTCTTTTTTAAGAACATCAGCCATAACCTGACTCATGGTCATAAGACTTTTGTTTTCAATCCCTTTGGTAGCTGAAACAACAATACTCTTTGGGGCAAGCAATGGGACAATACGTGAAAAAACATCTCTATAGACATGGGAAGGAACAACCATGAGAATAAAATTCTTACCCTCTATAACGTGTTCCAGCCCGGAAGAAACCTTTACATTATCCGCCAGGGAAAAACCGGCAAGATATTTTTTGTTTTCATGGTCCCTGTTTAACCGGGTTGCATGATCTGCATTATGTGCCCATAAATGAACAGGATATCCTTTATCGCCGAGCAGTTTCGCCAGAGCGGTACCCCAGCTTCCCGCGCCGATAACAGCTATGGATAGTTGCTTTTCAACCATTTTCACAGTCTCATATCATTCCTGCTCTTCATTTTCAGTGTCATCAACAACCTCGTCCTCCTCTTCCTTGCAGGAAGCAGGGATCATATCCATGGCCACCACCTTCTCACCATCATCAAGATTGAACAGTGTTACTCCCTGGGTTGCCCGGCCTATAACCCTGACACTGCTCATGTCCATTCTGATAATTTTTCCTTTATTGGTGATGAGCATAATTTCATCTTCATCAGTTATCTGGCAGGCACCAATAACATTGCCGTTTCTCTTACTCGGTTTAATGGCAAAAACACCTTTACCGCCTCTCCTGGTCAATCTGTACTCTTCAACAGGACTTCTTTTGCCAAATCCGTTTTCAGTGGCGACAAGAATGGACTCATCGCTGTCAATAACAACAGACGAGACAACATGGTCCCCTTCAGCCAGATTTATACCACGAACACCTGTTGCAGTCCTGCCCATGCTTCTTACATCTTCTTCTTTAAAGCGAACCGCCATGCCCTTATGGGAAACAAGAAGAATTTCACTCATTCCCGTGGTGAGTGCCGCACCAATTATCTCATCATCTTCCCGTATATTCAGGGCAATTTTACCTTTGCGCATGGGGCGGGCAAATTCGGCAAGAACAGTCTTTTTGACCACGCCTTTTTTGGTGACCATGAAAACGTAGCAATTTTCCTGGGTGCAATCAAAACTCTGGACAGGCAAAATAGCAGCTACTTTTTCGTTTTCTGAAAGTTCAAGCAGATTGACAATAGCCTTACCTCTGGCAATACGGCTACCCAGAGGTATCTCATAAACCTTACGGCAGAAAACCTTCCCCAGGTTGGTAAAGAAGAGGAAGGTATCATGGGTTGAAGCCATGTAGAGATTGGTGACAAAATCTTCTTCAACGGCCTTGATTCCCTTAATTCCCTTACCCCCCCTTCTCTGTGAACGATACAGATCTACGGAATTTCTTTTTATGTAACCGCCGTGGGTAACCGTAACCACCATATCTTCCTGCTGGATCATATCCTCGGGCAATATTTCATCAGGTGCATCAATTATTTCCGTTCTTCTTTCATCACCATACTGCTCTTTGATCTCAACAAATTCATCCTTGATTATCTGCATAACCAGATTTTCATCACTGAGAATTTTTTTGTACCAGTCAATTTTTTCAAGAAGCTCTTTGAGTTCGGTTAATATCTTTTCCCGTTCCAGTCCTGTCAATTTCTGCAGGCGCATATCAAGAATTGCCTGTGACTGTATTTCGCTGAGCTCAAAAGTCTCCATTAAACCCTGTTTTGCCTCAGCCCCATTTGCCGACCTTCTGATCAGCGCCACAACCTCATCCAGATTATCAAGCGCTACTTTGAGTCCTTCCAGCAGATGAGCACGATCCTGGGCTTTTTTGAGGTCAAAGTCTGTGCGTCGGTAAACGACAGTCTTTCTATGCAGCAGAAAATACTCAAGTATCTGTTTTAAATTAAGTATTTCAGGTCTGTTATTGACAATGCTTAACAGGATAATTCCAAAACTCTTCTGCAGGGGCGTCATTTTGTAAAGCTGGTTTAATAACACATCGGCTATCTCATCTTTTTTAAGATCAATAGCAATGCGCATTCCGGTACGATCAGATTCATCACGAATTTCAGCAATGGACTCAATTCTTTTTTCCTTGACGAGCAAAGCAATTTTTTCTACCAGTTTTGCCTTGTTTTGCTGATATGGAATTTCTGTGATGATAATGGACTCGCGGTTTTGTTTTTTGCTTTTTTCCACATGGCTTTTTGCCCGCATAAGAACACTGCCGCGTCCTGTTTCATACGCCTCTCTTATACCTGCCCTGCCGCATATATATGCCCCTGTTGGAAAATCAGGACCTGTTATGTGTTCCATGAGTTCGTTAACCGTTATGTGGGGGTTATCAATCATGGCAATGAGAGCATCTAAAATTTCATTTAAATTATGGGGTGGTATGTTGGTTGCCATACCAACGGCAATTCCTGTCGAGCCGTTTATGAGAAGATTTGGTATTTTCGCCGGGAAAACAAGGGGTTCTTTCAGGGAATTATCGTAATTAGGTATAAAGTCAACTGTGTCTTTTTCAAGATCAGCTATAAGTTCCTGATCGAGTTTGGTCATCCTGGCTTCTGTATAACGCATGGCCGCAGGAGAATCGCCATCCACAGAACCAAAGTTACCCTGTCCATCCACCAGAGGATAGCGCAAAGAAAAATCCTGGGCCATTCTGACAATGGTATCATAGGCAGCCGTGTCTCCATGAGGGTGGTATTTACCTATGATATCACCCACTATCCTTGCAGATTTCAGATGGGGGCGGTTGTGATAGTTATTCAGTTCTCGCATGGCATAAAGAGCACGGCGATGGACAGGTTTTAATCCATCCCGAACATCCGGCAGTGCCCTGCCTATAATAACGCTCATGGCGTAATCGAGATACGATTTTTTCATTTCCTTTTCAATGGAAATGCCTGGAAATATTTGGTTTTCTTCTTGATCAGTCATAATATTTTTTTTGTTTACTTGTTAATTGGATGAGAGGTTAATTGGTTAAAAAATAAAGCGCTTATTAACCTATCATCATTAAATATGATGGAGTTACCACAGGTCCCGAAGCTAAACATCCGCCGCCGCAATATGAAAAAATTTTCATATTGCGGCGGCGGCGGTAGAGTTTTTTTGCGAAACCGTCAAATATCGAGTTCCGTCACTTCAAGGGCATGGGTATTAATAAAATCCCTGCGTGGTTCCACTTTATCCCCCATGAGGGTGGTAAAAATATCATCAGCCTGTTCGGCGTCTTCAATCTGTACCTGTAAAAGAACTCTATTTTGGGGATTCATGGTTGTTTCCCAGAGTTGTTCCGGATTCATTTCACCAAGACCTTTATAACGCTGCAGCGTGCTGCCTTTAAAAGATTCAGATTTTATTTTATCAAGGAGTTCCAGCCAGTTTTCCGCAGCTACTTCTTTTTCACCTGATGTCAAAACAAAACGAGCAGTTATAAATTCCTTTACTGTAGGGAAAAGAGTGAGAGCGGAACGAAATTCAGGAATGAGAGGAATTTGAGGACCTACCGTTATAAATATATGGGCCTTATCTTTGACAGCCGCATCAAATTCATAACAACTTGCCTTCCAGCGGCAGGGGCGAATATTACCAAGAATAAGATTATCCGACTTTAAATCATCTCTTAATTTTCTGACAAAATCTTCATCTTCAAATTGGTCAGCTGATTGTATACCTTGCTTTAATAGAAAAAAGACAAGGTCTTCCCAGACATTTATACGTTGCAGATACTCTATAAGCTTCCTGTAGTTAGAAAGATTCTTTAAAAGATCTATCATTTCACTTTCTGCTACTTCCCTCTGCCCATTAACTTTGATACTAATCTGTGAACTTGCCTGGTTAAAGAGATGATTTTCTAAATGACTATCATCACTGAAAAATTGTTCTTTTTTCCCTCTACCAACCCTGTAGAGGGGAGGCTGGGCAATATAAACATAGCCATTTTCAACAAGCGTAGGCATCTGCCTGTAAAAGAAAGTAAGAAGCAGTGTACGGATGTGGGCACCATCAACATCAGCATCAGTCATAATAATTACTTTGTGATAGCGAAGTTTTTCGGCATCAAAATCATCTTTTCCAACGCCCGTGCCCAAGGCGGCAATTATCTGCTTGATTTCCTCACTTGCCAGTATTTTATCAAAACGGGCTTTTTCAACATTCATAATTTTACCACGTAAGGGTAAAATAGCCTGACAGACCCTGTCTCTTCCCTGCTTCGCACTACCACCTGCCGAGTCACCCTCCACCAGAAATATTTCCCTTTCTTCCGGTTTTTTACTCTGACATTCAGCAAGCTTTCCTGCCATAAGAAGATCCAGACCGGATCCTTTTTTCCTGGTTAACTCTTTTGCCCTTCTGGCTGCTTCACGTGCCCTGGCTGCGTCAACCGCCTTTGAAAGAATTTTCCTTGCTTCCTGGGGATTCTTTTCGAGAAAAATGGTAAGTTTTTCATTACAGATAGATTCGACAATTGTCCTTACTTCGCTGTTGCCAAGTTTGGTCTTTGTCTGCCCTTCAAATTGAGGATTGGGAACCCTGACGGAAATGACACAGGTAATACCTTCTCGAACGTCATCTCCTCCCATTTTTGCCTGTAAATTTTTTGGGACAATGTCGTCCGTGGCATAACGATTAATACATTTTGTAAGGGCCCCCCTGAATCCAGTTACATGGGTTCCCCCTTCTTTTGTATTTATATTATTTACAAAAGAAAAAAGACGTTCTGAAAAACCATCATAATACTGGAAAGCTATCTCAACCTGAACATTGTCCTTTTCTCCCTCGAAAAATATAGGATTTGCATTTACCGGTGTTCTTTTTCTGTTGAGATATTCTACATAAGAAACAATGCCGCCTTTAAAATGAAATTCATCCTCAGCTCCGCTTCTTTCATCTTTAAGAAGTATTTTTACACCCCTGTTCAAAAAGGCAAGTTCGCGTAGCCTGGCCTGAATAATGTCATATTTAAACTCAGTTGTTTCACTAAAAATATCAGGATCCGCTAAAAAAGTGATACAGGTACCTGTTAAATTTGTATCCCCTATTGTCTGAACATCTCCATCCTTTATGCCTTTTTTGTAGGATTGCACATAAATATGTCCATTTCTTTTTACTGTTGCCTTTGCCCATGAACTTAAAGCATTGACAACAGAAACACCCACACCGTGCAACCCTCCTGAAACCTTATATGTAGAATGGTCGAATTTACCCCCGGCATGGAGAGTACACATAACAAGTTCCAATGCCGACACTTCTTCAGTGGGATGCTTTTCAACCGGTATACCCCTGCCGTCATCCTCAACAGATACGGAACCATCTTTATGAAATGTGACTTTAATACGGGAACAGTGACCGGCTAATGCTTCGTCAATACTGTTATCAACAACTTCATAGACCAAATGATGCAACCCACCTTCCCCGGTGTTGCCAATATACATTGACGGTCTTTTTTGAACTCCTTCAAGGCCGGAAAGCACCTTAATCTGTTCCGCACCGTAATCATTCTTATTCTCTGTCAAAATTTTTCCCTCTTTTTTTATATAACATCGACTACTGCCGGCTAAATCCGGTTTCTTAAGTAATAAGGAAGTAAAAAATGAAAAATTATGTAAACAAATTTTATCTATTTAGCGAGGGCTCGAAATGAGCCTCAACTCCAGGTCGTAACTTATAGTTGTTCCAAAAGGAAAAAGTAAATGATT
>JAHLLM010000019.1 GCA_020444175.1 Desulfobulbaceae bacterium
ATTACCCGGCCGGATAACTTCGGAATGAGTGGCCGAATTCATTGGAATATGCACCAAGCAGGCCTGCGCTGTTGGGATCATTGTGGTCAAACTCCACCTCGCCTGAAAAAGCCACCATGGCAGAAGTATGCTTCCTTTGTTCTGTGAATTTCTCCATCAGCGGAAAATTATAAAAGCGGCAGAAAAAAGGATTGGAAATCAGGGACGGACAAAGCGGCTCTCTTGCAATTTTTATCTGGGTATTATTAAGGGAAAATTCGATTTATAACAATCAATTATCCTTGAATAATTTGATAGGTATGAAATCGCAAGGGGAAACCTTGCTCAAACAACATCATTCTTTCCGAAAGTCAGTGAGCACAAAGGAAGGCGATTCTGCCTTGTTGGCGGGAAACTCGCTTCTGAAATTTTTTCGAGACCAGTTGATGTCGCTGTTATTTCCCAATATGACCGATTCGAAGCTTGAAGAAGGTAAATAAAAGTTGCGTTTTTTGTTCGTTACGCATATTCTCTATTCTAGAATCCAGAATGGAGAATAGGCGTTGTGTTAAAACCCCAGGATATATATGTGCTTCTCAAGCTTGTCGTTGTTGGTGATCGACCATGGTCTTATGCCGATTTGGCTGTTGAGCTGAGAATGAGTCCGTCTCAGGTGCATGCTTCGGTAAAGCGCGCCCTGGAGGCACAGCTTGCAGTCAGACAGGAAGACATGATTGGCCCCCATTTCCGGAATTTGGAAAATTTTCTGATTCATGGCCTGAAACATGTCTTTTGGGCAGAACATGGCAACATGACGAGGGGAGTCCCTACCTCATCTTCAGCGCCACCACTTGATACAATGTTTATCCCCTTGTCTTCGGATGAGCCCCCGTCGGTATGGCCAGATCCTGAAGGAGATGTCCGAGGCATGGCCTTTGCTCCTCTTTACAAACAGGCGCCCGAAGCATCTCGAAGAGACCAAAAATTCTACGAGTTGCTGACTCTGGTTGATGCTATCAGAGGTGGCCGGGCAAGGGAGCGTGAAATGGCAATAAGGGAAATACGACAACGCTTGGAGAAATATGCGTCGAATAACGAACCCCAACCTTGAAATTCTGGAGATTGCTGTCCTGCAATTGGATGATCTCGCCGAGCGGTTGGTATTCCTCGGCGGATGTGCAACCGGTCTTCTGCTTACCGATCCTGCTGCGCCGCCGATTCGCGTGACTCAAGATGTCGATGTCATTACCGAGGTGGCGACCAGGGCCGCATATTATCGATTGTCGGAAATATTGCGCTCCAAAGGATTTACCGAAGACAGCAGCGAGGATGCGCCAGTTTGTCGCTGGAAATCAGAAAGCGTTATATGGGAAGGGTGATTTCATGATGAGTCATGATATTGAAGATATCGTGGCAGTTTTGGATGGCAGGCCGGAGGTAGTGACAGAAATTGACAAGGCATCACACGAATTACGAGCCCATTTGGGCAAACGATTTGAAGAATTGCTTGGAAGCCCACGCTTTCGGGAGGCACTTCCTGGCAATATGCCTCCGGATGAGGCAAGTCAGGCCAGGGTACCGAAGGTCCTTGAAAGAATGAGAGATATAGCAAAATTAGTATCAAAATAGCGCTGGTGAAGAGAATACAAAAATTGTGGAATTACTGTACCCCCCTTGAGGGACAAAGGGATGACTTATGGTGAAATAATTTCACCCTTTCCGCAAATCACTGATCACAAAGGAAGCCTGTTCCGCCTTGCTGGCGGGAACCTCCCTTTGGAATTTTTTCCGGATGTGGCGAGTAATACTACTCTGCCTCCGCCATCACCCCGTGGTCCGCATTCCTGCCGAGATCCCCTGAATACTCAGGCGAACAAGGGCACGGATATTGTCGGGAACCTGGCCGTCCTTGCCTGCTATATCCCGTCCCCGTTTTAACAGTTCCATCTGGATCAGATTGAGCGGGTCGACATAGGGATCCCGCTCCTCAATTGATCGTGACAGCCAGGGAGTGTCATCGAGTAAGTCATTGCTGCCGGTAACATAGAGAACCGCCTTGCATGACTTGTCATATTCGCTGACAAGGCGGCCCCATATGGCCCGGCGCTGCTCCTTGTTGTCCATCAACTGCGCGTAGATATAGGCTATGCTGGTAGAGGCCTTGGCCAGGGCCAGTTCCGCGTTATCCACCGTTCCCTTGAAAAAGGCCCACTCTTCATACATCCGGCACAGCTTTGCCCATCCTTCATCATCCGCCTTTGCAAATTCAACCATGGCCGTGCCCAGACCATACCAGGCAGGCAGCATTACCCGGCACTGGGTCCAGGCAAATACCCAGGGAATAGCTCTGAGATTTTCCAGGGTATGCACATTTTTTTTGCGGCGGGCAGGACGCGAACCTATGGGCAGGGCCTCGATCTCATCGATTGGGGTGGTCTGGCGAAAATACTCGATAAAACCGTGTTGTTCGACGAGTTCGCGATACACCTCATAGGCTCTATCCGCCAGGGTTTCCATGCAGTGCAACCACTCGGCACGCGGCTGTTCAGCGCTTTCCGCCTCAACCAGGATGGTTGCCGCTGTTACCTGTTCGAGATGGCGAAAGGCGATTTCCGGGTCATCGTAGCGGGCCGCAAGCACCTCTCCCTGTTCCGTCATTCGAATGGCTCCGGCCACCGTGTGCGGAGGAAGCGACATAATGCTGCGGGCCGTGGGGCCGCCGCCACGTCCCAGGGAACCGCCCCGGCCATGGAAAAAAACGGCTTTCACCCCATGGCCCTTACAAATTGCTTCGAGCTCGGACTGACCGCGATAGAGGCTCCAACTGGCCTCCAGATAGCCGCCGTCCTTGGTGCTGTCGGAATAGCCCACCATGATAGTCTGCTGCATCTCATATGCTGCCAAATGAGCTGCATATACTTCATTGGAAAAGAGGGTTTCCATAATGGAAGCGGATCGCTTCAGGTCGTCAATGGTCTCAAAAAGCGGCACAATGCCTGTCGGTCCCACACCGAGCAGCTCATCTTCCCCCGCCTCGCTTGCAGCCCAGCGCAGCAGCCAGAGCACCAGGAGCACATGGCTTGGCTGGTGGGTCATGCTGATCACGTGTCCGCCCAGCACCTCGGGGCCATAGAGTTTCACGGTGCGCGCCAGCAGACGAAAGAGGGCCAGTGTTTCCTGAGCCTGTTCAGACAATAACTCATCCTCCAGAGGTTCCACCATGCCCATGGTTTTGCACAGTATATCCTGGCGTTCCACTTCTCCTAAGGACATATAGTTGACGCAGAGTTTCTGGAGCGCCAGCAGTTCCGCCACCACCTGTTCATAATGACTTGACTCCTGCCGGATATCCAGGCAGGCCATATGAAAACCGAAAACCCGGATGCGGCAGAGCCAATTTTCCACCGTGCTCTCCGCCACCTCCTGGGCACCATTTTCCAATAAGCTTTGCCGAATCAGTTCAATGTCATCATAAAGTTCTGCGGCCAGCCGGTAGGCCCCTTTGGGAGGATCGGCAAAGGGAATGGCGACCCTGCATTGACGAAGACGCCATTCAACCGCTTTCATGAAACGACGGTACTCCTCCTGATGCGGTACACCATCAAGATGGACTTTCAACTGCGGCCACTGCTCCATCATATCAGCCAAGCGCTTTTGCAGTGGTTTACTCTCTCCGGCAATACGGCTCGACATGCTGAGATTCTGGTACATACGCCGACATTCAGTCAAATGGGCGTCCAGGGCGGCCTGCCTTAAAATAGTCAGGGTCTGGGCGGTCACCTTGCTGGTGACAAAAGGATTGCCGTCGCGGTCTCCGCCTATCCAGGAGCCGAAATGCAAAAAACGGGTGCGGGTGAAAATATTGCCGTAATAATATCGCTGCAAGCCCTCCTGCAGGTCTTTGTAAAGGCGGGGAACCACATCCCACAGGGTACGCATGAAAAACAGGGCCCGCTCCACCTCCTCTATGACCGTGGGGCGTTCGGGCCGATGGGGTTCGGTCTGCCAGAGGGCCACCATTTCATAGTGGATAATGTCCTCCAGGCGCCGCTCTTCCCGGGGTAAGATATCGTGCTGCTCCAACCGGGACAGGCATTGCTGAATTCGTTTCAGCTTGGCGCGCACGGTACGGCGTTTTGCTTCAGTGGGATGGGCGGTGAAAACCGGCTCGATGCTCAGTTTGTCAAGAAAACCCTGGATTTGTTCAGCGGAGTAGCCTTCGGCCCCAAGATAGGCAAGGGCTGCCCCAATTGATTCCGGGCGAGGTCTGTCGCCGCTTCGCCGTTCCCGGTCCCGCAACATGCGGATACGGTGGCGATCCTCGGCCATATTAATCAGGTCAAAACGGAGACTGACTGCTGCCAGCACCACCTCGACCTCGCTCTCGTCAAGAACGGACACCAATTTTTCCAGTTCCTTTGCTGCTTTAATATCGCCGTCCCTGCGCGCTTTGGACAGGTCAAAAACATGCTCGACTAATTCGGTGAGCGGTGCGCCCACCTGTTCCTGCAGAACGCGGTAAAGCTGCTCGGTCAGTTTATGAATTTCCACTACAAGGGTACGCGGACCAGCCATGCGGTTGTCTCCCATCAAAAAATATAAATAAAGCGATTATAAATGTATATGCTTATAAACAATTCTCAGTTAAAAATTGCCACTTTCCTGTCGCCAAGTTTCCAATACTGGATTCCCGCCTCCGCGGGAATGACATAACCAAGCCCGCCGTCACTCCCGCGGAGGCGGGAGTCTAGAGGTAGGCTGCTGAGAATTGTATAGAGGCAAATAAATGTATTAAGAAAAGCGAAAGCAAACTCTGGCTCTTTTTTATTCTTTTTTTCCTGTTTCTGGAAAGTTTTTTTTGGCAGTTTGTTCGCATCGACTGTCTATTTCGTAAAGTGCAGGATATGGGCTGTGGCGTTTTACTTTTTGCGCAGATCTGTAAGCACAAAGGATGCGGATTCCGCCTTGCTTGCCGAAAACTCGCTATTAAAATTCTTCTCCAGACCGTTTTTCAGGCAGGCGATGAGATCCTTTGTGGCGGCAATAAACTCCTCATCATGCTCAAGCCTGTTGATGGTGGCATGCAGGACTATTTTTTCCGGGTGCGGTGGATAGCCTGTGGTCACGGTCCAGGCCAGGGCGTTGGGGCAGTCCGGTACGTAAAAACGCACTCCTCCCAGCACATTTGTGCATTGGATGTGAAAGCGTCCCCAGTGCAGGAAATAAATAACCCTGCCCATCTCTCCAGCTTCATCCACCGCCTCAATGGCAGCGCAAAAGAAAGGCAGAGTGTCTATGGATACCTTATCCCTTATTTTTTCCGCGGTTGTTAAAACGTCGGCAAATTCGAAAAATTCCATGTTTTCTTCGTCCTGTTGTCCCTGGAAAATCAATACCTTTGAGTTGGCTGGCGTATTTATTGAACAGCGCACTCTTTGTAAAGGAAAGTAGTCTACTAATCTGGACAGGTCAATACAGGGGCTCAGTTTTTGGTTACATTTGAAGATGCTGCTTGAAAAAATCCCGAAACTCATCCTGGCGGTGGCTGACATAGAGGATGGTGCAGAGTTCTTCTTCTGCCACCTGTTCCAGAAAGTCCAGCACTGCCAGGCGGTTTGGTTCGTCGAGTCCCTGGGTGGGCTCATCGAGTATGAGCAGTTTGGGGATCTTGATCAGCGCCCTGGCAATGAGGACCAGGCGCTGATCGGCAAAGCTCAGCCTGCGGAAAGGCGTGTCTGCCTCATGGGCAAGGCCTGTGCGCTCCAGCCATTTCAATGCCTTTTTTTCATCCGCGGATGTATATGGACGGTACAGGCCGATGGAATCATAAAGGCCTGAAATAATACAGTGCAGGGTGCTGCCCGGTACATAGTAGTTTCTGTGCAGCTCCGAACTGACGATGCCCATGTGTTGTTTGATTTGCCAGATGGATTCGCCGCTGCCCCGCTGAATGCCGAATATGCGCAGGTCATTACGGTAGCAGGCCGGGTGGTCGCCGGTGATCACTTGCAGCAGGGTGGACTTTCCGCAGCCGTTGGGACCTGAAACCAGGGTGTGGTCACTTGCCCGGATCAGCAGATCCAGATCCGAAAATACATCTCTGCCGCCGTATCCTGCTGATCCGTTTTTGAGCCGCACCAGCTCTTCTTCCCTATTCTCCAGCCGTTCCCCATTTCCGGCCAGTTCCCGGGCCGAGGCCTTGAAATCCGGTGTTTGTCCCGCAAAGATCGTATCAAGAGGCGCCATGATTTTTTCCCTGAGACTGGAGTGGGCCAGGCGTCCACCTGCAATAATCCCTACATGGCTGCACCAGGACGGGATATCGCTTCTGTTGTGCACTATAATAAAAATCAGGATTTTTCTTTTGCAACAGGCGGCCAGGGCCTTGTCAAGTTCCCGGCAGCTCGTCTGGTCCAGACCGTCGTAGGGGGTCTGTATGACCAGGCTGGAACACCCCTGGGTGATGCGGGAAAGAAGCATGAGTTTTCTTGACTGGCCGGTGCTGAGCTGGCGGTAGCCCTTGTCCAGGGAATCCTCCATGCTAAATGCTCTTATGAGATCCCTGTGCTCATCTGGATTGTGTAGAAAAGAGCGGGCCGGGGTGCCGGGGTCGATCATGTCCATGAAATCGGTGTCATCCTTTCGCAGCTCTTCCTCAAATATATCCTGTTGACGCCTGAAAGAAATTACTCCGGGATTTGTAGGCAGCACAAGTGCCTCCGCCTCCACATCCTGAAGTTCTCCTGCAAGGAGTTTGAAAAAACTGTCGATCCCGGACCTATTCGCGCCCACCAGGCACCAGGTCTCGCCGGACCCGGCCTCAAAGCGGTCTATGAAAAGATCATGGATTTTGGCGCGTATTATTTTGACGGTTTCATTACGAAAACATTCAACCGCCGCCGGCACGTATGTACCTTGTTGGTGTTTCCTTGGTGGATGGTCAGCTTGAGTGTTTTTTTTGATTTCATCAAGTTTCATGGCCGTATAGAAGCAGGTTCAGTATGGTTAGACAAGAAAAAAGAGCTGCCGGGTCGAAGTGTGAAACAGGGAGGGAGTGACCCGGCAGCTGCAGGAGGGAGGTAAATAAAAACGGGGAGCTGTATGTCAAAGCGAAATCATGCCACTTCTTTAGAACCTTGTTGGTGCAGCATGCCTTCACGCTCGATAAAGGCCAGCACTTCGTCAACACCCTGAAGGGTTTTCATGTTGGTAAAAACAAAGGGCTTATCTTTACGCATTTTTGTCGTGTCGTTTTCCATAACTGTCAGCGACGCTCCCACCATGGGAGCAAGATCGATTTTGTTTATCACCAAGAGATCGGAACGGGTAATACCGGGACCGCCTTTGCGGGGTATTTTGTCCCCTGCGGCAACATCAATGACATAGATGGCCAGATCGGCCAGTTCCGGGCTGAAGGTGGCGCTCAGGTTGTCGCCGCCGCTTTCAATGAAGATGACATCCAGGCCGGGGAAACGGTCAATAAAGTCGTCCACGGCGGCAAGATTCATGGAGGCATCCTCGCGGATGGCGGTATGGGGGCAGCCGCCGGTCTCGACACCCTGTATGCGGTCGGCGGGCAGGGCCTCATTGCGGGTGAGGAATTCAGCATCCTCGCGGGTATAGATGTCGTTGGTGACAACGGCGATCTGGTAGATATCGCGCATTTTGCGGCACAGGGCGTCAATAAGGGCGGTCTTGCCGGAGCCCACCGGGCCGCCGATGCCGACGCGCAGGGGTGAGGGATTGCTTTGCATAGTTATTTCCTTCATGATCGGTAGAGTCTGGTGTATTGGGTTTCGTGCAGGCTGCTGGCCAGCGCCAGGACCGGGCTTGCCGCGCCTATTTCATTATCGCTTATTGTCAGTCCCCTTTCCACAGTGTCAGGAATCAGGGAGGCAAGGTGCATGAGAATGCGCTGCCCCTCGGATTGGCCCAGGGGAATGATCTTGACCCCGGCCAGCACCTGGTTTTCAAGCCAGGCCCATGTGTAACCAAAAGCGGCCTCCTGCAGAGGGATCTGCCAACTTGACGCCGCCAGGGAAAAACCGGCTAGCTGGCTGCGGCTAAGAGTCTGTTCCCAGCAGTTAGCCAGAGGAACATCCAGGCTTTGCAGCAGCGCGGTCTGGGCTCGGCCCCGGTTGTATTCCTCCATACGGAGTTCCGATGATTCCCGGCAGGCCAGGAGCATGGAGCACCAGTGGGCAAGGTCTTCTAGGCGCTGTTGGTCACAGGCCTCGTACATGCGCCGCAGAAGCGGAATGTCCACATAGACCATGGATTGTTCGGCCAGGTCGGTCAGCCACTCCTGCAGAGTGGGGCCGTTATGTATCCATCCTGCCTCCACCGCCCATTCCAGGCCCTGGGAATAACTGAAGGCACCGGTGGGCAGACTGGGGCTGACCAGCTGCAGCAGACGCAGTAAGTGCCCGCGCTTATCCATGGTGATGTCCGCCATGTCCGTCGCCGTAAGCTCCTGTTTCCGGTTCAAAGGGAGCCTCCTCCACTTTGACGTCAAGACCCATGCCCTGCAGCATGGCATCGAGCACGTGGTCGTGGGGGTAGCGCACCTGGTCTTTGTTTATTTCCAGGGCCACATGGCGATTACCCAGATGATAACAGATGCGGGCAAGCTGCAGAGGATTGTCGCAGCGCACCGTGGACACCGTTTCTGGTGCCGCCATGACGCGGACAAGAGAGCCGTCATCAGAGGAAAGGACGTCCCCGCCGCGCAGCACGATGCCGCGTTCAAGAAAGAGTCCTGCTTCCTCGCCGCTGTCAAGCTGCACCCGCAGCCTGCTTCTGACGCGATCAGACCAGGGCAGGGTCAGGGTGGCAGCCGTTTCCTGACAGTTTTTTATTTTTCGGGTTAAACGAAGCATGATCAGAAAAGAAAATAGCGTTGTGCCATGGGCAGGACCGCGGCAGGTTCACAGATCAGTAATTCCCCGTCGGCCCGCACTTCATAGGTCTGGGAATCAACCTCAATGTGGGGCAGGTAATCGTTGAGCACCATATCTTTCTTGCCGATGTTGCGGCATCCTTTGACCACGCCGATGGTCTTGCGCAGCCCGAGTTTGTCGGCAATGCCGGCATCCACGGCAGCCTGTGACAGAAAGGTCAGTGAGGTGGCGGCCCTTGCCCCGCCAAAGGCTCCGAACATGGGCCGGTAATGGACCGGCTGCGGCGAGGGAATGGAGGCGTTTGGGTCCCCCATGGGGGCTGAGGCGATCATGCCGCCTTTGAGGATCAGGCTCGGTTTGGCCCCGAACAGGGCGGGCTTCCACAGGACGAGATCTGCGAGTTTGCCTACTTCCACCGAGCCGACATCATGGCTTATGCCGTGGGAGATAGCCGGATTGATGGTGTACTTGGCAACGTAGCGCCTGGCTCGCAGGTTGTCGTGATGGTCGGGATCGCCTGAGAGGCTGCCGCGTTGGGTTTTCATTTTATGGGCTGTCTGCCAGGTGCGGATGATGACCTCGCCCACCCGGCCCATGGCCTGGGAGTCAGAGGCGATCATGGAAAAGGCCCCGAGATCGTGGAGAATATCCTCGGCCGCAATGGTTTCCCGCCGGATGCGCGACTCGGCAAAGGCTACGTCCTCGGCAATTTTCGGGTCCAGATGGTGGCAAACCATGAGCATGTCCAGGTGTTCGTCCACCGTGTTGATGGTGTAGGGCCTGGTGGGGTTAGTGGAGGATGGCAGAACATTGTTCCGGCCGCAGGCCCGGATGATATCCGGCGCATGACCTCCTCCCGCGCCTTCGGTATGGTATGTGTGAATGGTTCTGTCCTTAAAGGCGGCCATGGTGTGCTCGACAAATCCCGATTCATTCAGGGTGTCGGTATGGATGGCCACCTGTACGTCCATTTTCTCGGCAACAGTCAGGCAGTTGTCAATGGCTGCCGGCGTAGTCCCCCAGTCCTCGTGCAGTTTCAGTCCCATGGCCCCGGCCCGTACCTGTTCCTCCAGAGAGGCGGGCAAGCTGGCATTGCCCTTGCCAAGGTAGCCGAGATTCATGGGCAGCTCTTCAGAGGCCTGCAGCATGCGGTGAATATTCCAGGGGCCTGGTGTGCAGGTGGTGGCGTTGGTGCCGGTGGCCGGACCCGTGCCACCGCCAAGCATGGTGGTGATGCCGCTGGTCAGGGCCTCTTCCACTTGCTGTGGACAGATAAAATGAATGTGGGCATCGATGCCGCCCGCGGTAATTATGGAGCCCTCGCCTGCTATGGCCTCGGTGCCGGGGCCGATGATGATGTCCACTCCCGGCTGCACGTCAGGATTGCCGGCCTTGCCGATGCCGGAAATTCTTCCGTTTTTAATGCCGATATTAGCCTTGACAATGCCCCAGTGGTCTAGGATCAGGGCATTGGTGATGACAAGATCAACGGAATCTTTGCTGTCGCGCTGGCTCTGGCCCATGCCGTCGCGGATGACCTTGCCCCCGCCGAATTTGACTTCATCTCCATATATTGTGCGGTCTTCCTCTACTTCGATCCACAGTTCGGTATCGGCCAGGCGAACCCTGTCGCCGACGGTGGGGCCGAACATTTCGGCATAGGCCCTGCGGCTTATTGTTGTCATTTTATGTCCTCCAGTTGTCCCATTACGCTGCCGTTAAATCCGTACACTTTCCTGTCCCCCGCATAGGCCACCAGTTCCACCTCGCGGGTCTGGCCTGGCTCAAAACGAACCGCGGTTCCTGCCGCTATGTTGAGCCGGAAACCTTTAGTCTTTTCCCGGTCAAAAACAAGGGCGGGATTGGTCTCATAAAAATGGTAATGGGAGCCGACCTGGATGGGTCGGTCGCCGCTGTTGGCGATCTCTATCCTGATGGTGGCGCGTCCTGCATTAATCTCTATTTCGCCTTCCGGGGTCATTATTTCTCCTGGAATCATGGAATTCCTCCTTTAGACAATGGGATTATGAACAGTGACAAGCTTGGTGCCGTCCGGAAAGGTCGCTTCAACCTGTACCTCATCCACCATTTCCGCAACTCCCTCCATAACATCCTCTCGGCTGAGCAGGGTACGGCCTTCGGCCATGAGCTCGGCCACGGTCCTGCCGTCCCGTGCCCCTTCCATGATGGCCGCACTGATAAAGGCAACGGCCTCCGGATAGTTGAGTTTCAGGCCGCGGTCTTTGCGTCTCTCGGCAAGGAGAGCTGCCGTGAACAGCAGCAATTTGTCTTTTTCTCTTGGTGTCAGTTCCATGGGTTTTCCCCTCTTTTATCCACAGTTCATGCGGCCCGTTGGTCGCGCCTTTATATTTTTTCTGCCTGCCTTTTTCAGGTTGCCCAGATGCGGGGCAGACAGGCTTTTCGTCCTGCAATTTGCGGCCGCAGGAATGACCATATCTCAGTAAACAGGTTGCGGGCCGCAAAGGTTGAGCTGCCCAGATACCTGGCCACCAGTAGATCGTCCATCAGGGTGGCGGCGAACAGGGCGTCTTTTTCAGGAGCGGAAAGATTCCGCACCGGTTCAAGCATTTCAGTTGCGGCGCAGGTGGCAATAAAGGTGGCACTGACCGGAAAACTGCGCAGCCCGGCTGGGCGGTCAAGGTCACGCTCGCTGTTCACCCGCAGCCGGTCCAGCAGCAGAGGCACCCTGTCCCGATAGATGGCCAGGGTTGAACGCAGCCGGCTGTCCGTGAAACGCTCACCGTTTACCGGCAGGCCAAGACAGATAATCTCCCAGGCCATGCATTTTGCCTGGGGCGCCAGATCAATCCTGGTGCTTATTTCGGCATTGGCCCCTGGAAAAAAGATGTTCTCCTGGGGAAACCATTCAAGCAAGGCCCCGTTATCGGCTGTAAGGCGTTGTTTCTGCATGGCCGGTTCTCCGGCGGAGCGGTAAAATTTGGTGGCGCCCGGCGTGGTGACAAGCACCGAGGTTCCCTCGTTGGTCTGGACATCGATTTCCAGATGGTCGCCCCCCACCACACCTCCCGGAGGATGAAGGATGCTGGTGTGGCACACTCCGCCTTCAGGGTAAAGGGGGCGCTGTACGACAAGGGGACCAATGTGCCTGTTGGAAATAAGAGCTGTGCGTTCTTGCCGCAGGGCATAACCCAGCTCAAGCCGGGCCGTCCAGCCCTTGCCCTCTGTTATGTTCACAGCAGGCTCGTTCACCATTACACAGTGAGATACTGCCGTATGAGTTGGTCGTCCAGTTCAGCCATGGGGCCGGTGGCCACTGATCGTCCACGGTCAAGAATGGTGAAGCCGTCGGCCACGGAACGGGCAAAGGGTAATTTCTGTTCCACCAGCAGTACGGTCATATTCAGTTTGTTTTTCAGTATGTTGATGATCTCGCCAATCTCCTGGACGATATTTGGTTGAATGCCTTCCGTCGGCTCGTCGAGAATCAAGAGCGACGGATCAAGCACCAGGGCGCGGCCAATGGCAAGCTGCTGCTGTTGACCGCCGGAAAGGTCGCCTCCCCGCCTCCCCAACATCTCTTTTAATACAGGAAAAAGGTCAAATACAAGGTCTGGGATATTTTTCTTTTTATTCCGGCCATTGCCTAGGCCGATTTCCAGATTTTCCTGCACAGTGAGCAGGGGGAAAATCTGGCGTCCCTGGGGCACATAGCCGACACCGAGACCGGCCCGGCGTTCCGCCGCCAGTTTTGTGATGTCTTCACCCGCGAGCAGGATGCTGCCGGAACGTAGGGCCTGCAGGCCCATGATGCAGTTAAGAAGGGTGGTTTTGCCCACGCCGTTTCTGCCCATCAGGCAGGTGCATTTCCCTTCGGGGGCACTGAGGTCGATATCCCACAGGGTGTGGCTTTCGCCGTAATACTGGTTCAGTTTTTCAATCTGCAGCATACCGTTATTCTCCGAGATAGACTTCAATGACCCTCTGGTCGTTCTGTACTTCGTCCATAGTCCCTTCAGCCAGCACGCTGCCCTGGTGCAGAACTGTTACCTTGCGGGCGATGGAACGGACAAAGTCCATATCATGTTCCACGACAATGACGCTGTGGGTTCCTGCCAGTGATGTCAAAAGCTCGGCAGTGCGATCCATTTCCTGATGGGTCATGCCGGCCGCCGGTTCGTCAACCAGCAGCAGTTTCGGGTTCTGCATGAGAAGCATGCCTATTTCCAGCCACTGTTTCTGCCCGTGGGAAAGGGAGCCGGCCCTGTCTTGATACAGCTTTTGCAGTCCTATTATGTTCAGGATCTCATCGATGCTGTCGCGCTGCTCGCCGCTTAAGCGGGCGTTTAACGTCGGCCACATCCTCTTGTCGCCGGTCATGGCCAGTTCCAGATTATCAATGACCGTGTGGTGTTCGAAAACCGTTGGTTTCTGGAATTTGCGGCCAATACCGGCCATGGCGATTTCCGGTTCATCCATTTTTAAAAGGTTGATCTGTTGGCCGAACCATGCGGAGCCGCTGTCCGGAGTGGTTTTGCCGGTGATGATGTCCATCATCGTTGTCTTGCCTGCCCCGTTGGGGCCGATGATGCAGCGCAACTCCCCGTCGTCGATGTAGAGGTTCAGGTTGTCTATGGCCTTAAAACCATCAAAACTGACCGAGATGCCCTCCAGATAGAGAATGATGCCATGGGTCAGATCGAGATCCGGCGGGATATCCGGGATGAGAAAGTCGAACACCTGGTCACGGCGAAAAAAAGTGCGCACGCCTTCAAGAACATTCATTTATTCACCTCTTTTTTGCGCAGTAATCCGGTTATGCCCTGGGGGAGAAGCAGGGTGACGAGAACAAACAGGGCGCCGAGGGCAAACAGCCAGGCATCGGGCATGGCGGCAGTAAGATAGCTCTTGGCGTAGTTGACCATGAGTGCGCCGACCACAGCGCCGTACAGTGTTGCTCGTCCTCCCATGGCCACCCAGATGACAATCTCAATGGAGCCCAGCGGAGCAAATTCCGTGGGATTGATGATGCCGACCTGGGGAACATATAATGCCCCGGCAATCCCCGCCAGTATGGCGGAAAAAGTAAAGACCCACAACTTGGCGTTTTCCACCCGGTAGCCGATGAATCGGGTTCGATCCTCCTGGTCACGGATTGCAGTGCATAATTTGCCAAGCCTGGAACGGGTGATGTAGAGGCAGCTCAGGTAACCTGCGCCAAGGGCCATGGCCGAGGCGATAAAGAGACCTGCCCGGGTGGCATCTGATTGCAGGGAAAATCCCAGGATATCCTTGAAATCAGTAAGTCCGTTATTGCCCCCAAATCCCATCTCGTTTCTGAAAAAGGCAAGCAGCAGGGCATAGGTCAGGGCCTGGGTCATAATTGACAGATAGACACCTGTGACCCGTGAACGAAAGGAAAACCAGCCAAAGACCAGGGCAAGCAATCCCGGCACAACAACCACCATGAGCATGGCAAACCAGAACCATTGAAAACCATGCCAGAACCAGGGCAGGTGCTGCCAGTTGAGAAAAACCATAAAGTCTGGGAGCAGCGGATTGCCATAGACCCCGCGGCTGCCGATCTGACGCATCAGGTACATGCCCATGGCATAGCCGCCCAGAGCAAAAAAAGCGCCATGGCCAAGGCTGAGAATGCCAAGATAGCCCCAGACCAGATCCACGGAAATAGCCAGCAGCGCATAGCAGAGATATTTGCCGAGCAGGGTCATGGTGAAGGTGGAGATGTGCAGCGGGCTTGCCTGTGGGATCAGCAGATTGCACATCGGCACCAGCACGGTTACCAGCGCCAGGATGCCAAGCATAGCGGCTCCGCCGCGATCATCTTTAATAAGTCTGAAAAGGAACATAGTTTACCCCGCAGCGCGACCCTTTTGTGGGAACAATCCCTGGGGACGTTTCTGGATGAAAAGGATGATAAAAACAAGAATCAAAATTTTGGCCAGCACTGCGCCGGCCCAGGGCTCAAGAAACTTGTTGGCCACGCCAAGCGACAGGCCGCCAAGCAGCGTGCCCCACAGGTTCCCTACCCCGCCGAACACCACGACCATGAAGGAATCGATAATATAGGCCTGGCCGAGATTGGGCCCTACGTTGGTAAGCTGGGAAAGGGCGACGCCGGCAATACCCGCGATCCCTGAACCAAGACCAAAAGTCAGTGCGTCAACCCGGGCGGCCCGGACTCCCATGGCCTTGGCCATGGCACGGTTCTGCGAGACTGCCCGGACCTGAAGGCCGATGGAGCTCTTTTTCAGCAGCATATAGAGCCCGGCAAAGACCAGCAGGGAAAAGACAAGGATGGTTATTCGATTGGTGGTCAACGACAGAATCGGGTTTAACTGCAGCGAGCCGCTCATCCAGGCCGGGGTGCTGACGCTTCGGTTGAGCGGAGAAAAAATGGAGCGTACCGCCTGCTGCAGGATCAGGCTGATGCCGAAGGTGGCCAGCAGGGTTTCCAAAGGGCGGCCGTAGAGAAAACGGATAACGGATCGTTCAATGACAATGCCTGCCAGGCCTGAAACGAGAAACGCCGCCGGAATAGAAAGAAAGAGCGCCAGGCCGATGGAATCGGGCAGGAGCTGTTGTATCACATAGGTTGTATAGGCTCCCAGCATGATCAACTCCCCATGGGCCATGTTGATCACCCCGATGACGCCAAAGGTGATGGCCAGGCCAATGGCGGCAAGTACCAGTACGGAACCGAGGCTTAAGCCGAAGAAGCCCTTTTCCACCAGACCGAAGAAGGCGATTTTTGATTCAATGGTCGATAAAGCGGATTTGGCCTTATGCAGTACGGCTTTGTCCTGTTCTTCATTAATGAGTCGGTTGAGCTCATTACGCACGGCAGGATTGAGGTTGCCTTTCAGTTCGGTCAAGGAAAGCAGGCGTTTTTCTTTTTCCGGACTGCGCAGGCCGATAATGGCAATAGAGGCTTTCAGGGCATCACTGACTTCACTGTTGGTTTCCTTTTTAAGAAGATTCGCCAGGAGATCTGAAGACTCAATGGTCAGTGTCGGCATGAGTTTGTTCACCGCATCCAGCCGCACTTTTGCGTCGGGATTGCTCAGTTCAATCTTTGCCAGCTCGTTCTTGATCTGGGTGCGTAAGGCATTATTAATGGTGATTTTTTTAGCTTTTCTTTTTTTTACAGAGCCAAGCTCTTCGCCGGTCAGAATTGAAGTGATTGTAATCTTTGAGCCTTCTTTGCTGCCGTAGACAATCGAGTTGTCCTTTTTGACGCGGAAGAGAGTTCCTTCGAGCAGGGCACGTAGAACGGCTTCCGCCCGTTTGTCACCACTTTCGGCAATTTTTTCGATAGCGGCTTCTTTTTTGGTGAAATCTTTCTGGGTCAGCAGATTGATTCCCTCTTGAAACTGCACCTCGCTGCCCTCTGCATGGCAGAGTGCGGCAAATGGCAGAAAAGAGAGCAGTGTGAGGATAAGAAGAATCCTGTAGCAGCGCGTACTTTTTGGTGACAGGCACATGGGTATGTTCTCTGTTGAGAGGTTGCGTGTTTAGTCAGGTAGAGAGTTCGGGGCCGGGAGAAGCGGCCGGCCCCGAAGCCAATGGATGTTTATTGCTGCCCGGAGCACTTCCCTGTTTTGACGTTATAATTTCCGCAGGAAAGAGGTGTTCTCCAGTCGGAAATCAGGTCTTTGGAGCCTTCGAGATAATCAGACCAGGCATCGCCGACCACCATGCCGGAGGTTTTCCAGACAACCTCGAACTGACCGTCGTTCTGGATTTCACCAATCAGGACCGGCTTTGTGATGTGGTGGTTTGGCATCATGGCGGAATAGCCGCCGGTAAGGTTGGGCACAGTGACGCCGATAATTGCGTCCTGTACGGCAGTTGGATCAGTGGTGCCTGCTTTTTCAACAGCTTTGACCCACATGTTAAAACCGATATAATGGGCCTCCATCGGATCATTGGTTACCCTGTTTTCGTTTTTTATAAATTTCTGCCAGCTTTCAATGAAATCATCGTTGACCGCTGCGTCCACGCTCATGAAGTAGTTCCATGCTGCAAGGTGTCCGACAAGGGGTTCGGTGTCTACGCCGGAGAGCTCTTCTTCTCCAACGGAGAAGGCAACGACAGGGATTTTATCGGCGGTAATGCCCTGGTTGCCGAGTTCTTTGTAGAAGGGAACGTTGGCATCGCCGTTAATGGTTGAGACCACGGCGGTTTTTTTGCCTGCCGAGCCAAACTTTTTGATGTCGGAAACAATGGATTGCCAGTCTGAGTGGCCGAATGGCGTATAGTTGATCATGATATCTTCTGTTGCCACACCTTTTGCCTTGAGATAGGCCTCAAGAATTTTATTCGTGGTTCTCGGGTAAACATAGTCGGTGCCGGCCAGAACCCACCGTTTTACGCCGATGTCGTTCATCAGGTAGTCAACGGCTGGAATTGCCTGCTGGTTCGGCGCTGCACCGGTGTAGAATACATTTCTTGACGATTCCTCACCCTCATACTGCACCGGATAAAAAAGCAAACTGTTCAACTCTTCAAAGACCGGGAGCACCGATTTCCTGGAAACCGAGGTCCAGCAGCCAAAAACTGAGGAGACCTTGTCCTTCTCGATGAGTTCGCGGGCTTTCTCTGCAAAAAGAGGCCAGTTGGATGCCGGATCAACAACAACCGCTTCAAGTTTTTTACCAAGCAAGCCGCCTTTTTTGTTTTGCTCGTCAATAAGCATGAGCATGGTGTCTTTCAGGGTTGTCTCGCTGATGGCCATGGTGCCGGACAGTGAGTGCAGCACCCCAACCTTGATGGTGTCCTCGGCCAGAGCCTGACCGCCGAACAAAGATCCGGACATGAGCGCGCAACCCAGTGAGAGAGAGAGTAGTTTTGATTTCATTTTTTCTCCTTTGTGCAATGGTGCTTTGAAGTACGTTAGGGTTATTCTTGTAAAGTGCAGAAGCTGAATTCCGGTTCAGTACAAGAGCATAAGGCATGCCATGTGTTGATATGAAGCTGTTATGGCTAGGTAACGTTTTAATATAAAAGAAGAAAGTCTTGATGGGGTGTGGCTGTGGCGGAGTTGCGGTGAAATTGGAAAACTACAATTATGTAATTTTTTAATTTTAAAATAGTTCGAAAATGTAGATTGTTGTTTTTTGGGGGAAGTGGTGCCTGCAGCACGACACAAAAGAGATGATGGTGGCAAGACATTGTGGCAAGCGCTGTGTTAGTAGGGAGATGTCAGAATCAGGGGTCTTTTTTTGGGGGTTGTTGGATGGGAAAAAATAACAAAAATGTAAAAAACGACCTTTAGCTATTGCAACAAGTCTTTTGACAGCTCCCATTTTAATCTTGCTAGTTGGAAGCCTTATTGCTCGCATCACTCGATAAAACTATACCCTCACGTACTTTGATTTCTTTGATTTTGGCCTGGATCTCGTCATGGGAGAGAATGCCTTTGTCAACCAAGAGATCAATAAGCGCCTGATTGACAACCATTTCAATGTTCAATGCGTCAACAAGAGCGGAAATTTTTTTTACATCTTTCTTTTTTTCCATTTTACACCATGAATTTTTATGACAAAATAACCCGCCATAGCAGCTCCGATTATGCCGGCGGACAGCCTTAGCAGTGTTGCGGTAAGGCCGATAGGGGCACAGGTGATTTTCGTGATAGGGTTTGGCTGTTTCATTTTTATTATTGATTGGCAGTCATCTTCAGAGCTTTTTATCCTTAAGGGCATAAATAGGAATTCGACTTATTTGACCACATTCCCCTTGGAATTCAAAGAGCTATGGTAAAAATGGCACAAAAAAGCGACAATGCCTGGCAAAAGATGCATCTGAAGCTACTCGGCGCTAAACAATTTGTCTGGGCGGACATTGGCGCCTACATCTGATCGTGATTTTATTGTTATGACTTCCTCTTCAATTTTTACAATAGGCCATTCAAACAGGAGTGTGGATGCTTTCTTCAACTTGCTGAAGAAAAATACCATCCAGGTTGTTGTTGATGTGCGGTCCGCACCTTACTCCCGGTATGTGCCGCAGTTTAACAAAGGCGATATTCAGCATGCCCTGCAGCATGCCGGTTTCAGGTATATTTTCATGGGGGATGCCATAGGGGGCAAGCCCTCTGATCCCCTGTTTCTTGATCAAAATGGGATAGCTGATTATGCAAAAATCGCACAATCAAAGAAATTCCGGCAGGGGATAGATCGTCTGTTGAAAGGCCTTGCCGACGGTTGGGTCATTGCCTTGATGTGCGCTGAAGAAGACCCCTTAAAATGTCACCGTCATCTGCTGATTGCAAGGGAGTTGGAACTAAGACACAATGTCATTGTCTGGCACATCCGCTGCGATGAAACGAAAATACGTGCCAAACAATTTTTTGAAGCATCCTGCCGGCAATTAAGGTTATTTCCATGATGTGTTTTTTTATCATTATATATCCATTTATTAGGTCTTGACTTTCGCTCCTTGTTTATGATAGCCAAAAGGGAGAGGATTGTTTGCCTCTTTGTTGTTAGGTGACTAAAATGGTCAGGCTTGATCTTTGAGTTGCAGTCCCTTCTCTTACCGCAAAAGGATAAGTATCGGACAACAAGGGCAATCGGGGGAAATTAGACAGTATTTTTCATTGATTTCGGAAACTCATCATAATGAGAGGAGATACTGTTGCTTATGGTTTTATCTGTCCTTCTATTCTTTCCCGGCAGCACCGCCGTAATTTCCGTAAAAGGGATGTTTCGATTTAATGCGTCATTGCCTGCTACTGCTTCCTCAGGCGGCATCGATTTCTTCTAAGATAAAGCAGTTATTTTATATAATATGGTGAGGTCGTTAAAAAACCTCTACAAATGAAAAAAAGCAAGAGGTGGTTAGGTGGCCAAACGCGCCCAAGGTTGACTGTCGATGACTGTTAAATCTTATTGGGGAATCTGATTTAACAGAGTTGTCTTTGGCAAGGGCGATGTGGCTTTAATTGTTATTTTCGGATGTCCTTTCATCCGATTTTTTTGTCACTTAGGCGTTTAATGAGAGAGCGGCTCATACTGCCCTGTCTCACTATCAAAAATGAAAAATGCAGGAGGAGAAAAAAATGATCAAGAGAATGAATGCACCAATTATCGCCTTCACCCTTTCGTCGCTTATCCTGGTTCCGGTTTTACTATCCTCGGCTGATTCCGCTGCCGCCGCCACCTTCCGAGTCAACAACCGCAGTGATCTTCCTGATATGAACCCCGGTGATGGCATATGCCGGGCAGAAATCATCAATCCTAATACCGAACGGGCGCAGATTTTCTTTACATGCACCCTCCGTGCCGCCATTATGGAGGCCAATGCCTATCCCGGAGCGGATACAATTACTCTAGGTCGCGGCCAATATAACCTGGATCTTGTTAACGATGGACTTCAGTCGTCTGAAACACTCGGGTCCACGGGTGATCTTGATATTGTTGACAAGCTGACCATTACAGGCAAGGGAAAAGGTGTGACCACCATAGATGCCACTGAACTGCATGACCGTATTTTTGATATTCATGATCCGAGTATCGTGATGATATCGGGTATGACTCTCACCGGAGGAGAGGTGCTGCCTGTTGTTGGACGTGATGACAATCAGCAGACTATTATTGCATCTGAGCTTGAATGTCCCATTCTTAAACCTATAGATGGTGCAGATGGGGGGGCGCTTCTCAACAGGGGTGGAATCGTTCAGTTAAAAGACATGGAGTTTACGGATAATATCGCTCTTTGTGACGGTGGGGCTGTGGAGAACCAGAATGACAGCCTTATGCTGATGACGGACTGTGACTTTATCGAAAATGTAGCTATTGGCAACGGTGGGGCTGTTGAAAATGATGAGGACTCGGTCTTGAGAATTACAACAAGCATAGGTTTTGAGGAGGTTACAGGCATTCCTACCGAAGACGATCCAAATCCAGCTCCCACAAAAAAGCTGGTTATCGCACCGCCGTCCCAGTTCCTCTGGAACAACGCCTATGAGAATGGTGGCGCCATTGCCAGTGATGATTCCCTCATGAGTGTTCGAAACGTGGAAATTCAATACAATGTGGCAAAAGGCATGGGAGGCGGTATCTGGAATGGAGACAGTGACTCCATGACCCTTGTCAAGGCAACTATAGAGTGGAATGATGCCATGGATGGCGGAGGAATTTTTAACAACGACGGCTTTCTTGAAATGAGGAGAACCACTGTAGAAAACAACTCTCCCAACGATATAGTAGACTATAACATACCTGAGTGGACACCTGACTTTTGAGGTTGTGTGGAGTGATGGCATTTTTTAATGCCGGCTTGCCTTAAATTCGTTTACTGCACAGTTTTTTATCCTCAAAAGGAGGTCTGTTATGAGTTTACCTGTGAAAGAAACGAACAGACTACCACAGGAATATGAGAGCAAGAGTAGAGGGGGTATTCATGCACTCCTTTCGCTGCTCCTGTCTTCCGTCGTTCTCTTGCTTTTTTCCGGCCTGGCAAATGCCGCACTCTGCCCGGATAATGACAAGGACGGATATGTAGTCTGTAATGATTGTGAACTGCCGGATGGAAAATCATGCGGCGAATGCAATGACGCAAATCCCAACATCAGACCCGGCGTCGCGGAGTTCTGCGGTGACGGCATAGACAACAACTGTGATAACGTCATAGATTTCGGTGCCGGACTGGACTGCACCATCGGTTTTCCTGATAACTGTGAAGGTCCTACCCCGGACCAGCCCTGCTGCCTTACCCATTCAATATTGGTCTGTAATGCCGAAGGCACCGGTGTTATTTGTCCGACTCCGGAGACCGGGCTGGAACAGCCCGTGCTTGAAGTTGCTTACAGCGAAACCTGTCACGACGGGATTGACAATGATTGCGATACCCTGATTGATGGCCTGGACGGCAGCTGCTCTCCAACAGAGGGTGAGCTGTGTAATGGTATTGATGATGACTATGACGGCGAGGTGGACAACGGCTTTTTTGTCGGAGATCCCTGCACCGCTGGTATAGGTGAATGTGAAAGGGAGGGAGTTCTTGTCTGTGATAAGCCGACTACAACCCTATGTAGTGCCTCTCCTGGAACCGCACAGAGTGAAAACACCCCGGGAATCGGTGTCTGTGTGGACAATAAGGACAACGATTGCGATGGATTTATTGATGTTGCCGATTCCGGCTGCTCTGCGCCTGAAATCTGCGACGGCAAGGATAATGATGGGAATCAACTTGTAGACGAAGGATTCGATGACTTGGGCGAGCCGTGTGTTTCCGGGCTCGGACAATGCCAGAATGAAGGTATTATGATTTGCAGTCCCGATGGGCTGTATACGACCTGCAGCGCCACGCCGAATCTGGCCTCTGCCGAAGGACCCACTGGTCCAACCTGCGAAGACGGCATTGACAACGACTGTGACGGCTTCGCGGATATTGATGACCCTGACTGTTCGTCGGCTGATTTTGCCGTTTCCTGCTCTCTGCCGTATGCTGAACCTTGGTGGGCAGGATTCTACAGCTGCGTTGGCCTGCATAAGATCCGGATTTTTTCCAACGTAGATCTTGAGAAAAATCCGGATGTCACGCTTACTGCTGAATTGTGGGCCATGGATAAAGACGGCACCATTCTCGCCTCCATACCCGTGCAGGATGGAGACTATGCCCGGCTTGGCAGCCGCATTGACAAAGAAGACTGGTACGTAGAGTCGCTGGGCATCAATCACAAGGTGTTTGCTCCTCGACCGGTGCTCCATGTCGCTCTGGATGACGGCAAGAAGAAGGCCGAGGCCTTTTGTTCAAATATCCCCTTTCTTCAGGTCATGGAACCGAAAGGCAAGGTGGTGGCTGAATCAGAAGGTGATTTTACGCGACTTCAAGCCGCTATTCCCCTGGTTGCTCCTAGCACGGTTGATGTGCAGGTTGATGGAGTCGATATCTTCGCCTCCCTGGGAATCAGTAACCCTGCCTCCTGTTTTCCAACCACCCCTTGCGGTGGCACGATGATGATGAACGGCCGTGCTGTTGAGATTACGGATATTGTCGTTCAGAGTTCTTTTGTGGGGATTCCCGGTATAAATACGGTTACCATGCAACTTGGCAATCTTGGTTGCGGTGAGCATATTTTCAAGGTTACGGGTGTGCGCCGTCTGTGGTCATTTCCCAATACTCCTGATGAACAATGTCTTATCGATGACATTGCCGATCTTGGCACGTCAAGCGGTATTTCCATAGATATTTCTTCTCCGGATGATATGGAGGTTGTTGCTGAAGGCTCTGTGCATGTTACCGGTTATGCCTGCAGCGGTCGGGAGATTTCAGACGTTGCAGTCAACGGCAAGTTGGTTGACCTGAGCGGTATGGTTTTCACCATGGGTGATGGCTTGACCTCCGGCGATAAATACGAGGTAGACATTGATGCCATCCATGATATCACCGATCTGTCTGCGGACGTAACCTCGGGAGACACCAAGCTTGGTACCTTTGATAAAGGATCTAACCGGCTGAGTGCCCAGGTTACTGACGATCTCGGCAACAGGAGTTTTGACAGCAAGATTTTTGCTGTGGGAAATACAGCGATGCCGAGCTTGAAGGCCGACCTTGAAGCAGCCCTGCAAGGTGAATTGTACGACAAGGTCAAGACTGCCGCGGAATCAGCCGCACAGGAGCTTGACAATGCCTTTGTCGTCGGCATGAGCAAGGATGCCATTCAGGACCTTTTTGACAAACGATGTAAGGCTGCAGGCACGGAATTTGTCAATAACCTGCAGGCCAAAATAGTTAATACCGTGGTTGATGAGCGCAAGGTAGAGGTAACGGCGTGTTCCTGCGATCCAACCGTTAAAACCAGGATCAGCGGTTTCTCGGCTGACCCCAATGCGGTTTCCTGTCCGGTTGATTTCCAGAACGACCAGATGAAGGTGAGCATGAACCTGCCCGCCGTACATATAGACCTCTCGGTGGGAGGCAGTTGCCGTGTAGAAGATCCCATTTTTGGAGCCTGCATAGCAAAGACCAATGTGAGCGGCAGCACGAGTACCGACCTCACTGCTTCGCGTCTGGAGTTCACAATTACGGAAGGTCAGCTGCTGGGTATTTCAGATCCGCCGGATCCTCTCTACTTCCCACCCACTGCATCTGAACCGCCCACCGGCAATATACACGTTTCCATCGGTTGCCTTGCCTCGGTGTGTGATTTCTTCCTGACTCCCTTTGCAGCCATTGTTAATGCCATTGCCGGTGATCGTCTCATACCGGTACTCGGCTTTGGACAGACTATTGACGTCAACTTCGAGGCTGATCTCGGATCCTCAGTACCTGATCCGATCAACCTGGCCGAAATCAAGGTTGATGAGCAGGAGGTCCAGGGGACCGGGCAGAAGCTTGAAGGGGTGCTGAGCAGCGTTTCCATTACCCCGAACGGCCTGGTTGCGGGGCTTGTCGGTAAATTCGAGACCTTAAGTATTGATCCAGAGGTTGAAACAACCCCAGGAGCCGTGGCAACACCGGCTCCGATTCCTACCATACCGGTTGCCGGTGCGGGAGAGATTTTCATGGGGCTTGCTGATGACACATTTAACCAGTTCTTTGCCAGTATGGCGGTTTCCGGTCGATTTAAGACCGGCTGCGAAGACACCGGTAAAACCCTCGGGGATCTGCTGCCCATTGATTGCGAGACTCTTTCTGTTGGTCAATGCAGTGAAGATGCCACGGTTTCCTGTTCCTCTGACAGTGACTGCTCCGGCACCTGTACTGAAAATGCCTTGAAGACAGCCGTGGCCAAGGGCTCCTGCTTTGCATTCAAGGGTTTTGACTGCAGTACTCTGCCGCTCGGGCAGAAGCTTGTCTGTCTCGCAACGGAACAGAAGCTTGATGACATCAACATTCATGCTTCCCAACCGCTCTTGTTCTGTGCCCGGCAGGATGTGCCTCCTCGACTGCTTATTCATGACGAGGCAGCCACGCCGGATGTTGAAACAACGGTGCGCTTAAATGACATGTCCTTTGCTCTTATAGTGGACCGCGACGGTGATGGACAGCTCGCCGGTGAGCTTCCCGCTGCCCATAAATGCCTGGCAGAAGGGGCGCCAACCGTTGGTGACTGTAATTTCTTCGGAGCCTGTCTTGATCTGAACATCCAAACGGGCATGCAGCTTGCCACCAAGCAGTGTGCAAACGATTCAGCCATCCTTTGTACCACTGATACGGATTGCGCTTCCGTGGGCGGGACATGCGTTGATGTCTGCGATAGCGGTGATCCGGGCTTCGTCACACGGGTGATCAGCGTTCAGCCCACCATCCGGTCTCTGGGTGTGGTCTGCGGCGGTGCAACTACTTCGGGTGATGACGATCTGATAGCCAACACTTCGGGACAGGATACCACCATGGATCTGGTCCTTGAAAATGCCAACAGATTTACACCACCGACCTGTATTCAAGGTCTTACTCTTGGGGACTTTGTCGAGTTTAAGAACCCGAAACTTTTTACCATAGAAACAGACGGTGATCCGGCTTTTGAGGATTACCTCGGACTGACCGGCGACGTTCAGTAGCCAAAGTCGGGCAGTTAGTAACATCAAAAAAAGGATACAGCGGCAACATTGAGCCGTTGTATCCTTTTTATTTGTCCCATAACCCCGAAACCCCCTCTTCTTTTGCGGAATAATATTTATTATTCTTTTCGGTTTGTCTGCCGATAAGATAGCCAAACGAGATACACCCTTTCCTATTCAAAACACGGAGGTTTTGATATGACAATGAAAGTATATGGTATTCTGGAAAGCCTTAAAACCGCATCCACCCAACATGTGAAACGTATCGACAAGGGACAGAACGTTCAGGTTAATGCCGTGAAAACGCAGGAAGTGTTTTTTGCTGAATTCCGCCTGGAGGTTCAGGGAAAATCTGAAGAAAATATCGGCTTGCAGAATGGTTTTATGGACCTTATCGGCAAGGCGGAAGATTCAGAAGACGCGGTATTTGATCTTTCCCAATTGCAGTATAACGGACGGGAAATTACTGAATTTTCCCAGGAAGAGGCAGCCGAGCTCGTCAGTGAGGATGGTTACTTTGGAATCACAAAGACAGCCCAACGTCTCTCAGATTTTGTGATTAAGGGTGGCGGTGATGATCTCGACAAGTTGAAAGCAGGCCGGGAAGGGATGCTTAAAGGGTTTCGTGAAGCCGAACAGATCTGGGGAGGAACACTTCCGGATATCAGCTATAAAACAATCGAAGTTGCCCTTGCCCGTATTGATGAGCGTATAAATGAACTGGGAGGGAATGTCGTCAATACGAGGGTTTAATAAGGCGATTATCTTTTTTCTTTCGTCGGGAAAGGCAGAATCTTTTCGGATTTTGTTTTTACCGTTTTCTTCAAGGACAAAAGGTAGCTGCGCACCTTATTGCGGCAGCCGGGACAGAGGAGAAGCGAGATTTCTTCGTACACCTCATCCATAAGTTCTTGCTCGGAGCGTTGCAGAATAACCTTGCAGGCTTCCGTGATCAATCTTTCAGGGTCTGTTTCAGGTTTGGCATCCGGGATGTAGTTGTCAAAGCCTGAAATGAATTTGGCACTGAAATTATAATAGACGTCGCCTGCAGGAATTCTGGTACCACAGTTTTGGCAGGTATGCTCCTCCACATTGACTCTCCATGCAGTTCATAAATTATTGAATCGAAATATCACCATGGTGAGTCATTTCTCTTCTTTTTGCTAGTCTTTTAGCAAGAATATTTTCCAAACAAGGTAAGGTCAGTTGGGAAAAAGCAGCGGGGACTCAACAAGTTGATTCCCCTCCTCTTCCTTTGACAGGGCTGATTGTTCCCTTACCTTTAACTGACGGGCAGGCATTTTTTCACAGAAGGTCACGGGTTCCGGTGTCCAGCCCTGGGCCAGTCTTTTTGTCTCCCTGCGCATGGCAAGATGGATATAGCGACCCACCAGGGGTGCATAGAGCCTGGTTTTCCAGCCAAAAGCCGTGTAGAGCTGTTTTTGCAGGGCAAGCAGCTCTTTTGAAAGTGATGGCTTGTCGCTGTACCATTTTTGCATGGCCCAGACTGCGGCGGCATAGGTGGTGCGCAGCGGTTTCATTTCCTCTGTATAGCGCTTCCTGATGCGTGTGTCCTGGTGGTCCTTGTAGCAAAGCCAGCCTTTGAGCATGGTTTTGATGAGGCGATAGAGGCTCGGGCCGTTTTTTTCAAAGTCGCGCCTGAAAGCCTCTGGCAGCAGTTTTTCCTCCTGATGGCCCTTGATGTGGGGGTGGCGATGATTGAAACGGTACTGGCCGTGGCTGTCGGCATGGGCCATTTCGGATTCAGGCAATAGAAGATTGGCCTCCTGCAGCTCCCTGTGCAGCGGTGTGCCGGGCAGGGCGGTATAGAGCATGAACTGGTGGAAATCCGTGTTATGACTCACCGCATAATCAATGACCTGGTCAATGTTTTCCAGTGTATGATTTTCCAGTCCGATTATTGAAGAGCCGAGAACACGCACGCCATGGGCCTGTAATCGTTTGACCAGGGCCAGGGTATCTATGCCGTTTAGTTTGCGGTACCTGCTTTTTTGTCCCTCCAGACCCATCCAGACCCAGGACACGCCGAGGCTGACAAGCTGCTCCATGCTGTAGGACTGCAGGACCCGGGCGGAACTGAAGATGTAAAGCGACCAGCTTTTGTTGTGTTTCTGCTGCAGCTCAAGCAACCTCAAGGCCCTTTTGCGATGCAGGAGAAAATTTTCATCCATCATGAAAAAGGAGCTGACCTGAAGTTTTTCCTCAAGCTCGCACATAATTTCAAAGAGTTCGTCGCCGGTCTCATAAAAGTTGATAAATTTTCCCTTGCCGCCAAAGAGATTGGAGGTTGAGCAAAAATTACAGCCCATGGGGCAGCCCACCGAGGGCACGACAATGGCTGCGGTGTCGCCCGGTTTTTGGCTCAGGTTATGACCAAGGATCCTGGTGCCATGGGCAGACAGAACATGGGGATGACGAATGGGTTTCCTGCAGTCCTGGCCCAGATAGCGGCGGAACCAGGCAATGCCGTCGCCCTTGACAATGTGATCGGCGGATATTCTTTTAGCAAGATCCGGCAAATTGGCAACATGGCCGCCTATGACAAGCAGAGCGTTTGGCAAATGGTTACGAACGAGTTCGCACATCTTTTTGACCTTGCCCACATTGGGAATAATTGAACTGATGCCGACGATATCGTACTCGTTTTCACGTATTTCCGCTTCAAAGCGCTCAAGATCCGGAAAGTCAAGCAAGGTTGACGGTGCCTCGATATTGGCCTGAATCATCAGCAGACCGAATGAGCGGTGGAACATGCGCAGGGAGAACACGCCCTGGGCGCGGGTCACCTGATTGTGGTACAGTTCCATGGGGTTTATCTGTCTGCTGCCGTATTCATCGTCCCGGGCATAGGGCCCGAAGACGTTGGACAGCAGCACTTTTGCTTTTGTTTTAAGGGGATGGGTCGGGTGGCTATCGTGCATGGACTATACTCCTTGTCAAATCTCTTTTGCCTTATTTTGTAGGTCGGAAAACCTTTTCCGACAAAGTGGCGTGAAATCAGTGTAACGGATCGGCCAGGAAGGCGATATAGGGCGGGGAGGTGTTTTACAAAAGTTTTACAATCCATCCGTAAGGGATTACAATACTGCCGGGCAAGAACCCGGGTTCACCATTTACGCATACTTTTCCTCTTCCTTGGTGGGGCTTCATGCGACAGATCAGGTGGTATCTGCATCCTATCTTTATTTTTGTCTTTTCCCTTGTGGCTCTGGGATTGTCACTGTTCCTCTATATCTACTGGTACGTAGAGGTCAGTGCCCGGCTGCAGGGCGTGGTCAAGAGTTTCGATCTTGATCCGGGCCAGTTTCTGGAGCTGGAAACCTGGGTGGTCATCGTTGTTCTTTCCATTCTGGTGGCCATCATCATGGTCGGCATCTTCATTATCTTTGCCTATAATGTCAAAATTGTGCGTCTTTACCGACTGCAGCACAATTTCATCAACAATTTCACCCATGAGTTGAAAACACCCGTTACTTCAATGAAGCTCTATCTGGAGACTTTTCAGAAGTATGACTTGCCGCGCTCTACACAACTGAAATACATCGAGTATATGCTTGCCGATGTTTCCCGCCTGACCGGCAATATTAACAGTATCCTCAGCCTGGCCAAACTGGAGAGTAAGCTTTACGAATTAAATCCCGTTCGGGTCGATCTGGTGCAAACAGTTGAGCGGTTTTGCAGGCAAAACAGCCACCTTTTTCAAGGGTGTGCAATCAAAGTGCATAATCCAGGCGGCAGGGCCTTTTATTATCCGGTGGACCTGCCTCTTTTTGAGATGCTTCTCATAAACCTGTTGACCAATGCCATTAAATACAATGATTCCCAGGAACCCACCGTTGATATCACTTTTACAGCTCTGCAAAGAGGGTTTACACTCAGCATAAAGGATAACGGACTTGGCCTGAGGAAGCGGGAGAGGAAAAAAATATTCAAAAAATTCTATCAGGTGGGAAAAAAAGAGGCGTCCAGGGAGGCGGGCAGCGGACTGGGGCTCTACTTTGTTGACAATATCGTCAGGATTCATAACGGGCGGGTAAAGGCGGAAAGCGAGGGGCCGGGCCAGGGCACGACGATTGTCATCACACTCGATCCTGACAAGGCGGACAGCCCGTCCGAAGTCTCGCCCCGTAGAGAAGCGGAAGCAGAGGAGGTGCAATGAAAAAGCGTGTCCTGATCATAGAAGACGACCGCCATATTGCCGAGGGACTGCAGCTTAATCTGGTCATACAGGGCTATGAGGTTCAGGTGGCCGGAGATGGGAGGAGCGGTCTTGAGCGCTGGAAGGAGTGGCGACCCCATCTGATCGTGCTTGATATCATGCTGCCCGGCATAGATGGGCTGGATGTTCTGCAGAATATCCGCCTGGAGGATGAGCGGTTGCCCGTGCTGATCCTGTCAGCCAAGGCCATGATTGAAGACAAGATCAAAGGGCTTGCCCTCGGGGTTGACGATTACCTGACCAAACCCTTTAATCTGGAGGAATTTCTGCTGCGGGTCAAACGCCTGCTTACCCGCATTGCCTGGGAGGAGGATCATGATGAGGGAATAGGGCCGATCTACACTTTCGGCAGAAACAGCATCAATTTCGTCACCCACACGGCCCAGTGTGCAAGCGGCACCATCACGCTCACCGAGATCGAAGTGAAGTTGTTAAAGCTCTTTATCGTCAACCGGGGCAAACCGCTTTCCCGCAGGCAGCTCATTGAAATGGTATGGGGCTATGACGGTGACATCAAGACCAGAACGGTTGATAATTTTATTGTTCGTTTCCGAAAATACTTTGAGGAAGATGCCGGGCACCCGGTTTTTTTCAAGACCTGCCGCTCGGTGGGATATGTTTTTGACCATGAATAAGACCGCATTCCATGCCGCCAAAGATGCTGTAGGTTGCGGTTGAGCGCCACCGATCAATTATGTTGGGTTTCGCTCAACAGTTTTCCCCGGCAGATTGCGGGAGGAAAGAGTCCCTGGCGAAACCCAACATGATGAGTTGCCAATATCCGCTCAACCACAACCTACCCTACTGCTGCTCTCACTCATGGCGCAGGGCAATGATGGGATCAAGAGCGGCAGCCCGGACTGCCGGGTAAATGCCGAAAATGATGCCAATGGCCATGCTGATCCCCAGGGAGAGAATGAGGCTTGACGGCGTCACCACTGTCGGCATCTTGGCCACTGTGGTGATCATCCAGGGAATGAAAAGGCCGATGGCAATGCCGATAAGCCCGCCTGTGGTGGACAGGACCACGGTTTCGATGAGAAACTGGCGCACGATCTGGCTGCGTTTGGCCCCGATAGCCCTGCGTATGCCGATTTCCCGGGTGCGCTCGGTGACGGAGGCCAGCATGATATTCATGATGCCGATACCGCCCACCAGCAGGCTTATGCCGGCAATGGAGCCCAGGACAATATTAAAGGTGCGCTTGGTTGCCTCGGCCTGGCGCAGCAGGGCAAGGGGCACGGAGAGCACGTAATCCTTTTTCTTATGAAATCTTTCAAGCATGGCCTCAATGCCTGCGGCGGTTGACTCCACGTTGGTCGTTTGATCCACCTCGGCAATAATCTGATGCAGCTCCACCAGTTCCCTGGTGCGGGAACCGGCGCTTGACTGGGTAAAGACATCACCGAAGTTGGCCTTGGCCACGTTGATCGGAATATAGGCGTCAATCTGCTGGTCCGGGCTCTGCAGGGCTCCTCCCTGGCTGCTCTCGTTTTGAATGATGCCGATGATTTCAAAATAATCGCTGCCCAGTCTGATCGTCTGACCCAGGGTGCTTCTGGTGGCCAGCAGCCGCCGGGCGCCGTATTCGGTCAGCACAACAACGTTGCTGAAATTTTCAAGATCGTATGGGGCCAGGGTTCGTCCCGCAATAAGCGGGCGCTGCACCAGTTTGAACCAGTCGGGTGTGGTGCCGAGAATGCGCATGTCCATGGCCCGTTCCGTCAGGCGTCCCTGCTTGCGGATAATCTTGACCGGAACCACCCGCAGAACGTGTGCGAAACTCTGGGCAATACGCTCTACATCTTCATAGAGCAGACCGTAAATGCTCATCAGGATGCGGGTTTTCTGCTGGCCCTGTTCGTCCATGGGTTTCTGGGCCGTGATAATGATGTTATTACTGCCCAGCTTGCGGATTTCCTCCAAAGCCTGTTTGCTGGCCCCTTCCCCCACGGCCAGCATGGCAATGACGCTGCCCACCCCAAAGACCATGCCCAGCATGGTCAGCGACGAGCGCAGCTTATGCTGCATCAGGCTCTTGATGCCGAGCTTTATCTCGCGCATGTTTTTGGCTAGAAGCATGGCAGCTTATCCCTCAAGGCGTTCAATGGCGCCGTCCTTCATATAAAGCCGTTTATGGGCAAAGGCGGCAATGTCCGGTTCATGGGTCACCATGATGATGGTCTTGCCCTGTTCATTCAGATCACACAGGAGCCGCATGATTTCAGCGCTTGTTTTCGAGTCAAGGTTGCCCGTTGGTTCGTCGGCCAGGAGCAGGCCAGGGTCATTGGCCAGGGAGCGGGCAATGGCAACCCGCTGCTGCTGGCCGCCGGAGAGTTCCATGGGCCGGTGGTGGAGCCGGTCTTCCAGGCCGACCAGAGCTGCAAGTTTTCTGGCCCGCCTGCTGCTCGATTCGGCATCAACGCCCTGATAGTAGAGGGGCAGCTGGATGTTTTCTTCAACCGTGGATTGCTGGATAAGGTTGAAGCTCTGGAAGATAAAACCGATATTGCGTAACCTGATCTCACTGAGGGCGTCATCGTCGAGGCTGCTGATATCCCTGCCCTGTAAAAGGTAGCGGCCGGATGTAGGACGGTCCAGGCAGCCAAGGACGTTGAGCAGGGTGCTTTTTCCCGATCCGCTGGTGCCGAGAATGGCCCAGAAGGAGCCGTGCTCGAAAACAACGGAAACACCGGCCAGGGCATGAACCTCGGTTGAACCCATGGTGTAGATTTTGCGGATATCTTCAAGAAGGGCTTCCGGCTCCCTGCCCCGGGGCTTTCTGTTGGACTGTATTGCGGTCATGGGCATCAGTTTCCCGGTTGACTGCCCGCGTGGCCGCTGTCGCGTTTTTTTCGACCGCTCCCTTCACGCGGCGCCGGTTGCATCTTTTCAGGCTTTCCACTTCTTTCTGGTCTCTGGCTAAGCCCCTTGGGGCTGTCTGTCTCTCCCTGAGACATAACCCGGGAAGACTTATCAACTGCGCCTGCGGCAAGGGGCGGGGTCAGCAGTACTTTTTCTCCTGCTTTCAGGCCTTCCAGCACATGCACCATGCGGTTATTGTCCAGTCCTATTTTTACGGGCCGCGGGATAAAATCATTGCCCTGGGCCACATATACCGTGGGCTTGCCGCTCAGGCGGATGACGCATTGCACGGGCACAAAAACGGCATTGTCAAACTGGTTGACAATAATTTCGGCCTGGCAGCTCATGCCGTTTCTGAGGTCCTGGCCGTTGCCGGCAATGTGAATGACTGAATTATAAACCTTGAGGTCAGGGTTCAGGAACATGCTGGTCGGGTCAGGCAGGGGGGCAATAACGGCTACGGTGCCTGTGAGCGTCCTGTCCGGCAGGGCGTCTATGGTCAGCCGAACCGGCAGCCCGGTGCGGATTTTCTCCAGGCTTGACTCGTGAATCTTAACCTCTGCATTGTAGGAAGAGGTGGTAGGCAGATAGATCAACTCCTGGCGCTCCCGTACCGCCTGACCTTCGTCAAGGGGTTCATCGGCGCTGCGCCAGCTCATCTTTGTACTGCTGGCGTAGATGACCGTGCCGTCCATGGGAGCGTATATCTTGGTTTTTTCGATCTGGACGTTTATCTTGTCAAGCTTGTCCTGCTGCTGAAGGTATTCAGCTTCGCTGGCCTTCAGTTTGGCCTCGGCCTGGGCAGTGTCTGCCGCCGCCTTTCTTTTCTTTCTCTCCAGGGCCATGGTCGCCTGTCGCAGGCCGCTTTCCAGCTCCGCCATCTTCCGTTTGAAGGTGAAGTTCTGCAGGAGATCCAGATCATCCCTGGCCAGCTCCAGATCGAGACTTGCCTTTTGCCAGGCCAGTTCATCCCGTTTCAGCTCTGTTTCGGAAATATACTTTTCGCTAAACAGTTTTTTGGACCATTCATAGGTGTTTTTGGCATTGGTCAGGGTCTCTTCGGCCAGGGTGATTTTGACCGTGGCCTCCTTTTCAAGCTTGGGATATTCCCCTTCCTTGTACTGGTTGAGATCCTGACCCGCGAATTCTAGATCAAGGGTTGCCTGGTCCACATCGGCCTGGGCCTGGTTTTTTACCACCTCCAGATTTTCCCGGCCATTGATAAAAGTCGCCTCGGCATTAATGACCTGGATCTGCTGGTTGACCCGCTTGTCTTCAAGTTCACTGGCATCGAGTTCGACAAGCAGATCCCCTTTTTTGACCTCCTTGCCTTCATCAATGAGAAAAAGGATAACGGTCTGCCCTTCAACCTCGCTCTTCAGAATGATCTGTTCGCGTGGACGAATGGTACCGGCTTCAGTGACTCCAACCGTCAGGGGACCCTGCTTGACAATAAACACAGGTTGGTTGGCTGGGTCCGTACCCTGGCTGTCTTCTTTGTTGAAAACCAGGTAGCCGATTACAAAGAGCACGAAAAGCACAGTGAGTATCTGGAATCCGCGGGAGCGCAGGGCTTGCCGCAAAAAGTTATTGGGTAATTGCATCAGTGTTTTCACCTGTTAATTGTTCATGCCAGAGACCGTTGCCGTCAACCTGCAGAAGGCCGAGGTCGGTCTGCATCCTGATTTCGGCGAGACGATAATCGACCATGGCCGATGTCAGATTGTTCTGGGCGTTGAGCAGGGCCTCCTGGGCTTCGAGCAGATCACGTATTTCCGCCCGTCCGGCCTCCAGGTTGAGAGAGGCGCCATGCACCCTGCGTTCGGCAAGCTTGACAGCCTGGAACTGAATTTTCAGGCTGGCCCTGGATTGCTCAAGGTTGCGGAGGTTGTTTCGTATCTGCAGTTTAATCTGGTCTTCCAGTTCCTGTACATCGCGTACGGCCCGCTCAAGCATAATAAAGCTGTCACGGTAGGCATGTGCCTCTGCCGTGCGTTCAAAGGGCAGATCAAGGGTCAAAAGACCTGTGTATATGCCGTTTGAAAAATCAAGCCGGCTGCTGTTGTCAGCCGAAGCGCTGCCCAGACTGCGCCGTTCTCCAACATCGACAGATCCCAGCAGAGAAAGTTCCGGCCGCAGCTGGTCGGCAGCCACCACCACCTGGCGTTGGGCATCATATACCTGCCCCTGTTTTATACGCAGATCAAGACGATTTTCAAGGGCAATGCGTATGGCATCAAGCTGATTAAGCTCCAGGGGCCCGCGCTCTTTAATTGTCGGCGGGGCCAGGGCTTCAGGGGAACCCGATGAAACGGTTGATGGCCTGTATTCATTACTGAATAAGTCGGCAAGACGATTTTTGATATAGTCTTTCAGTTTGGCAAATTCTCCCCGATCAAGTTCAATCCCAGCATCTGTGGGAAGGCCGAGCTGTATTTTAAATTGATCCAGGTTCCGTTCAAAGCTCTGGCGCGCCACAATCCAGCGGTCTCTGGCCCGTAATTCGTCCTGGATGGCCTGATCGACCTGTATCTGCGGGGTTTTTCCCGCCTCAGCCAGTCGGCTGGCCCGGCGAGAGGCCTGGATCAGTCCGCGATAGTTTTCTTCCTGGTTGCGAACCTGATCCTTTGACTCAAGTATGGCAAGATAGCTGTCAATGAGACCCGCGACAAATTCTTTTTTGTAGCGCTCAAAATCCCAGACCGCATAGAGCATGTCGCGCTCCGCCTGGGTCAGCGGTTCGGTGACAATATGCCGCCCTGCCCCGCGCAGCAGTGGGATGGTGATGCTGGCATCACCGAAAATGGACCGCGAAAAGAGCCGGGATGGATCCAGCATCTGTACCAGGTCGAGGCCGATGCTGGCCGTAAATGTCGCGCCGTTCAGCAGGGTGCGCGATAGGGCGGCAGCGGCGCTGCCTTCTGTTCCGCGAGTAATGCCGTTATCGCTGTCGGCATTGGTTCGGTCCTCCGTGTAGGTGCCGGAAAGCTGTCCTGTCAGGGTGTTGCGGAAAGCATCCCGTTCAAAGTCGAGATCAAGGGCGGTGCGGAAGAGATCTTCCTTGCGGCTCTGATATTCCCGGCTGTTGCGGGCCGCAATCTGCAGGGCCTCGATAAGGGAGATGGTGACAGTGTCGGTCTTTGCCGTGGCAGGCGTGTTGTCCGGGCCTGCCGAAAACGGATTTTGCCGTTTTTCAGGCCAGTGATCTATTTCTTCCAGAAAATTGCTGCCAAGGGAAGAGGCAGCGGCATAGGGCAGCTGCTGGTTCCGCAGCAGGCGTCGCCGCAGTGTTTCCTCGGCGGATTCGATGGAAAACTCCTCTGTACGCCCTAAAGCTTCAAGCTGCTTTTGCCTGATGAGAGTATAGGCGGTCTGGTCGCTTTGCTGCCGATAATGGGACGGGCTGCAGCCCTGCCCCAGCAGGCAAAGGCAGATGATTGCAACAAGTGAGAGAGTCGATGACTTCAAATGTTTCATGCTCCGAAAGTAACTATTCAGCCAAATTTTTTCCACTGCGAAAAAGGTGCAAAGGGCTGTGGTTGAGCGGGTGCTTTCAATTCATAATGCCTGGTTCCGTGGGTAATCTTTCCACACACAGTGTTCAAAGAAAAAAGAGTTACGTGAAACCCAAAAAGTTCAGAAAGCTATGGATGATAGAGGCAATTCTATCACTCTACCATGCAGAAGCAAGAGGTGGGATGAGTTTTTCTTGAATCTGCTTTTCCGCCCATGCTTTAAAATAAAGCTACAGTACTCGTATCTCAACTTTCCGACTTCATGTATTGCCTTAATTTATGGTGTTATTTGTAGGTTGGGTTAATTTCCAATAACCTCTGTTCTTGTTGGGTTATAGGTCTTTCAACTTTTTTACTTATTGCTTGCTACCGAAAACCCAACAATTCTGGTAGCATGAAACGAATTTAACCCAACCTACAATGTAATAACAACGAGTTATGTCAAGTCGGAAAGTTGAGCTCGTATCTATTCAGCGAGGGCTCGAAATGGGCCTCAACTCCAGGCCGTAACTATTCAAATCTAAGGTGCGGCTGAATAGTTACCAGTACTCTTTTCATTGCTATATGGGCGCTTGGCATGGTATTCTGATGATTAGGCTTGATAGGAAGGCGAGCTGATGGTGTCTATCGTATAAATCGTGTATTTTCGCCTACTCTGAAAGGATGTTGCAATGGGAAGGGAAACTGACCATATCAAGTTCACTGAATTGCGCAGACGGGCACAGGCTTTCCTGTCGATGCCTTCCGAAGATTTTGCCTTGTCCCAAAAAGAAATTAAAAAATTGGTGCATGAGCTCGACACGTATCAGATCGAACTTGAACTGCAAAACGAGGATCTGCGCCAGGCACAGCAGGATCTTCTCGAATCCCGTAACCGATATAACGACCTCTATGATTTTGCGCCGGTTGGCTATGTCACCGTGAGCAGCAAGGGCAAGGGCTTGATCTTGGAAGCAAACCTGACTGCAGCGGAGATGATGGGGGTGGAAAGAAAATTTCTCCATGAACGGCCTTTCAGCGCCTTTATTCTTCCTGCCGATCAGGATGTCTATGACCACCACCGAAAAATACTCCTTGAAACACACGAGTCGCAGACCTGTGAGCTGCGCATGCAAAGAAAAGGGGACAACAGCATTTTTTATGTTTACCTGAGAAGTGTCATGGAACCCATGGAAGACTATGGGCAATTCCGGTCAGCAATAATTGATATTTCGCGGCGCAAGCAGGATGAATTGCTGCTTCAGGAAAGTGAGAGTCATTTTCGTTTGCTCCTGGAAAAGTTGCCCAATATTGCCGTCCAGGGATACGGTCCTGACGGGACCATTTATTACTGGAATAAGGCAAATGAATTGATTTACGGTTATACGGAGGAAGAAGCTCTTGGGAACGACTTGGTGGAATTGATCATTCCCCCGGAAATGCGGGATTTTGTCAGGGAAGTAATAGCAAAAGCCGTCCTGACAGGTGAAATGCCGCCTGCTGAAGAATTGCAATTGATGAGAAAAGACGGAACTCTTGTGGACGTTTTCTCCAGTCATGCAATTGTTCGACAGACGGATCATGAGCCGATGCTTTTTTGTTTTGATGTGGATATTAGAGAGCGGAAGCGGGCGGAAGACGATTTATATCGGGTCAAAGAGAGGTATCGCACCATAGTCATGGACCAATACGATCTTGTCTGCCGCTTTGATCCGCAAGGCAGGATTACGTTTGTCAATGATGCCTATTGTGAATGCTTTTCGGTAAAATATAATGAAATTCTTGGAACCAACTTTATTCCCAATATCCACCCGGAAGATATAAAACTGGTGAAAGAGCAATTTAAATTCCTGACTCCCCAGCAACCCAAAAAAACTGTAGAGCATCGGGTGATTTTACCGGACGGCAGGATTCACTGGCAGCAATGGTCCGGCAGGGCATTGTTTAATAAAGAGAATGTAATAACTGAATACCAGGCGGTCGGTCGTGATATTACCGACTTAAAAGAGACTGAAGCCGCACTGCGAAGTGCGGGTGTTGAACTGGAACAACGGGTCAGAGAGCGCACCAGAGAGTTGGAGAAAACCCATGAACAACTGCTTCATGCGGAAAAACTTTCAGCCATAGGCTGTCTTTCCGCCTCCATTGCCCACGAGTTCAACAATCCTCTTCAGGGGGTCATGACCGTTATTAAAGGGATTGGACAGTACGTTCACCTTGATGCGGAGTCTGAAGAATTAGTTGGTCTGGCAATTAAAGAATGCAACAGGATGAAGAATCTCATAGCAAGCCTTCAGGATTTTAATCGACCTTCCAGCGGCATATCGGCACCTGTGGATATCCATGCCAATATTGATGCGCTCCTCTTGATCAGCAAAAAGGATTTGAAAACGCGGCAAATAAAGGTTGTAAAAGATTACATAGACGATATGCCTCCTATTATGGGGGTGGCTGACCAGCTTAAGCAGGTTTTTCTCAATCTGATTAACAATGCCTCATACGCCTGTGCAGGCGGTGGTATAATTACAATTAAGACTGAAGTGGCCGGGGAATATGTTGTTGTCCATATTCAGGATAACGGTAAAGGCATTGACCCTGCAAATATTGACCATATTTTTGAGCCTTTTTTTTCCACCAAATCCCAGTTGCAGGGCACTGGACTCGGATTGTCTGTGAGCCATGGCATCGTAAAAAAACATGGCGGTAAAATCAATGTAAAAAACGAGCCAGGGAAAGGAACAACTTTTTCCGTATATTTACCTGTTAAGGAAGCAAAGAATGACTGAAAAATCAATACTTCTGGTTGATGATGAGGCCACAATTCTTAAATCCATAAGTTGGCTTTTGAAAATTAATAAATTTAATGTGACAACTGCGAAGAACGGCCATGAGGCTTTAGCCCATCTCCAGGAAAAACAGTATGACCTGGTCATTACCGACCTGGTCATGCCGCAGGTGGATGGCATAGAGGTATTAAAACAGGCCAGAAAACGTTATCCTGACATTGGCGTCATTATTCTGACCGGCTACGCTGAGGTCAGTTCCGCTGTTGAAGCATTAAAGCAGGGAGCCGACGATTACCTGCAGAAACCCTGTGACATTGTAGACCTGTTGAATAAAGCCAACCGCAGTTTTGAAAAACAGGATTTAATTGCCAGGCTTCGCGATCGGAATGAGAAGCTCAAGAGTGAAATATCCGCTCGAAAAATTATTGAAAAGGAGCTGGAGGCCTCCCGGGACAATTTGGAACAAAAGGTCAATGAAAGGACTGCGGAGTTGACATCTACAGTAAACAAACTCAGAGCTGCTTTAAAAACAGTGCGAAGCAAAGAAGAGGAACTGGCAGAAAAAAACCGTGAACTTTGCGATGTAAACGCAGCCTTGAGTGTCATGCTGAAGAGGCGGGACAAGGAGCTTGGAGGTATCAGGGGGGAAATAGCAGCCGAAACAGAAAAATTGGTAACCCCTCTTTTGAAAAAAGCGCAGTGTAAACTGACTGGCACGGCAAGGGATTACCTGGAAACCGCCCAATTAAATCTGATGCATATTTTCTCCGAGCAATCTCCTGATTCCGTTTTAAAATTGGCCCATCTGGCGCCTCGGGAACTGCAGGTCATCCATTACATCAGACAGAACAAATCCACTAAGGAGATAGCCGATCTCCTCGGCCTTTCCCCTCGAACCGTTGAGTCGTATAGAGAAAATATCAGAGAAAAAATCGGGATAAAGAATCAGAAAAAAAGTCTAAAGAAATTCATCACATCACTTCATTAATACTGTATTTTTATACCGTATTTCACCGCCTCGCTGCAGTATTGCCCTCTCTCATATTTGTAGCATAATGAAATAATAAGTTTGTTGTTTCTTCCAAAAAAAGTCTGCACCGTATCCATGAATATGAGAAACGCAATGTCTGATACAAGTATGAGCAACCCTCCCGGTTTGGAAAGAAAGATAAACGTTTTTTATATCGACAATCTCCCCGAACATATTGGGACGAGTGATGTCTGCGGTTATTTTGACAAATATTTCACGATATATTCAATCATTTTCAATGACAAAAACACAGCAGTAAATATTCAAAGCGGCTGGATCATGCTGGAGGAATTGGATGAAGATATTACCGCTCCTGAAACAGTAAAATTGCTGGGAAAAAATTTAAATATCAGGCTTATGGGACATCTTTTCCCAAACAGAAAATCGTAACCAGGCGTAAATACAGCTATCGGCATAATACTCCTCCATTCTTACCGTTAAACAACGGGGATTTAAAAATGTGCAAGAAGACAATTCTGCTGGTTGATGACGAGGAGACCATCTTAAAGTCTGTCAGTAACTATCTGAAAAAAAATGGTTACGATGTAACGACTGCCGCAAGCGGTGAAGAGGCAATCAAAAAATTACGTACCACTCCTTTCGACCTGACAATTACTGATCTGGCAATGGTGGGAGTAAGCGGGCTGGATGTTTTAAGGGAGATAAAAAAAAACAATTCTACATGTTGTGTGTTCATCCTCACAGGGTATGGCAATATGGAATCGGCAATTGATGCCTTGCGTTCAGGTGCTGATGATTATCTCCTTAAACCATGTGATGTGGAAGAACTGGTATTAAAGATTAAACGTTGTCTTGAAAAGCAGGAAGCATTGAACAGAATAAAAATCTACGAAAACATTTTACCAATCTGTATGTACTGCAAAAATATCAGAGACGATACCGGCGTGGAACCAGGCAAAGGAAAATGGATGTCTGTGGAAGAATATCTGCACCGTAAGAGCGGCACAACCATATCGCATGGTTGCTGTCATAAATGCTATAACAATGTGTTGGCGAAGGAAATTTATTAGTCCCTAAATTTTGTATTTTATTCCACTTTAGAGGGTTAGGAGGTTCAATTCAAGGAACAGTTGAGAGGATTCCTTTCCCGCAGGACAAATCCCGCCTGGCAGGACTTGAGGTGTGCTGGGAAAAAAGGAAAGAAGGCTGGGTTACCTTGCCCTTTTCTTCAGAAACAGGCTCTTCATGCCTTTTGAATTTTTATATGGTTGGTCAACTGGCCTGGCACGCATAGTGCTTTTTGAGAGTTATTATCATTTTCAGTGAGCCGGATACGGGAGGATATTCAGAGTGGAACTTCTTGGGATAAACCGAAAAAAACTCTGTGAATATCTTTATAAATGAGCAAATGATCTTTTGGAGGGAAGAAAAATGAAAAAGATGTTTTCACTGCTGGCTCTGAGTCTTGCGATTATAGGGCCGTCCGGCTTTGCTTCGGCAGAAAGCGTTTATTTTGATTTTAACGGCGATATGGCTGCTGACACGAACTGGCAGGTAGCGGATTTTGCAAATCCCATTATTGCTGATCTTTATGTTGACGGCATTGATCTTGCCGATGGCGGCCTCATAGGCTTTGGGCTTAATGTCAGTTTTGACCCTCTCGTGGCGCAGGCTGTTGCCGCATCCGTTGCCAACCCTCCCTGGACGCTTGTACTGGCTCCTCCTGTGATCAGCTCGGGAAATGTGCTTATGGAAGGATTGTTAAATTTTACTGATCCTGCTCTGTCCGGCACTATTCTGCTTGGTTCGATCACGATGACGGCAACCGATTCCTTTACCCTCACCTCCTCGGATAAAAGTCCTCTCAGCATAGATTTTGGAAGTGAAACAGGATTTAACTATGACAATGTTATCGCTTTTCAGTCTGCAAATGTCTCTGCCGTGCCTCTGCCGGGCGCTGTTTTTCTTCTCGGTTCCGGTTTAGCCGGTCTGGCCGGTCTGGCCAGGAGAGGCAAAAATATAATTTCCTGATAATAGGGACATAAAATACAATATCCAGGCGGTTCTTCCGCCTTTTGCTTGAGGAGGGAACAGGATGGGACGAAAATCTCAATTTTGTGCAGCAATTGCATTTATGACATTCCTGGGGAGCGGGACTTCACTTTTCGCTTTTACACCTTTACCTGTTGCTGACGATCCGCTTGTCCGGATGCCGGGGACGCAACCGGAGCAACGTATTGATTTAAGGGAGGCTGACCGGTGCCTTTCCTGTCACCAAACAGACCCAAAGACAAATGAGACTCTGGGAACAGGGTTCTGGTCCGGCTCCATGATGGCTCAGGCGGCAAGGGATCCTGTTTTTTGGGCAACAATGACCGTTTCCATGCAGGATTCCATATGGGTTCTCGGCAATCCCAATGCCGCTGATATCTGTCTGCGATGCCATATGCCGGAAGGATGGTTAGGGGGCAGATCCGATCCCCCGAATGCGTCTCTCATGACCGGGAGTGATTTTGACGGGGTGCATTGCGATTCCTGTCATCGTCTATGGGACCCGTTTTTTGAAACCTCTTTTGTCGGTACCAGAGAAAGTGCAGACTGGCTTGGATACTGGGATGAGGCTGGAAATTTCGGGCCCCCTCCGCCGGATTCAGGGACGGCCTCTCAGGTGGCGGCATATGAAACATTACTGGCGGATAGAACCCTTTCAGCTCAGATATTTAAATTCTCAGGGCAAAATTTCTTTAATGTAAATGAACCGGCATATAGCACGTATACTGAAAATGGAGCCGGTCAATACTTTGTTGACTCAAATGCGGGGCTGGGACCCCAAAGGGCGAGTTTTGCAGACACGACTCCGAATCACGATGTGCTGTATAGCCGCTACCATAAATCGAAGTATTTCTGCTCAAACTGTCATGATGTTTCCAATCCGGTACTGGCAAACCTGGGCCTGTCAGGTCTAGCTGATCAGTCCGGAGGCGCCGATCTCATCACGGAACAGTATCCGGCTTCAAATTATCTCCATGTGGAGCGGACATTTTCAGAATTTATGCTTTCCGCATACGGACGAGGAGGTGCTGCAACGAATCTTGAGCTGCAGCAACAGGCCGATCCTGTTACCTGGGCAGCTAAATGTCAGGATTGTCACATGCGTGATATCAGCGGGAAAGGATCCCGGGAGGACCATACAATCATTCGGCCTGATGAGAGTACCGAGCACCCGAATTCCGGGCTTCCTCTGCATGATTTGCAAGGTGGAAACGCCTGGATAACGTATATTCTCGGCTCAACGGACAATACCTTGCCGACTTTTGATCAAACGAATTTTAATTTAATGACCCAGGGGCCACAGGCATTGACGTTGAATTTTTATGCCGGTCAATCGCCAACGCAAAACGGCGCAGCCTTGATGGATGCCTCGGCTCGGGCTCTGGAGCAATTAAGCTTAGCAGGGACCATTAAGAATGTTGACTACAATCCTGCCACCGGAGACCTTTCTTTCAAGGTGCAGAACAACACCGGCCATAAATTGATTTCCGGCTATCCCGAAGGACGGCGGATGTTTGTTAATATCAAGGCATACAACAACGATAATTTGATTTTTGAAGTCAATCCGTATGATTATGCCGCCGGGACTTTAGCAGGAACGCACCAGGTGGTCTCGCCCACGCTTGCAGCCAACCAGGCTTATGTTGACGAGCTTGTCTATGAAGCGAAACTGAAAAGCGATCTTACCGGCGAACTGGACGGAACCTTTCATTTTGCCCTGGCAACGGACCGCTATAAGGACAATAGAATTCCGCCTAAAGGATTTGCTGTTGCCGAGGCGGCTTCCCGCCTGAGCGAACCTGTCTGGCAGGGCGCAAGCGCTCCAGATTATTTCACAACGGAAGAATATGACGGGGGCTTTGATGACGTTTCTCTGAACAGCATCTTTCCCCCGGGCGCGGATGAGATTGAGGTAACCCTGTATTACCAGGGGACTTCTCGAAAGTATATTGAATTTTTACAGGATGAAATAAACGGGACGGCCTCAACCCTTTCCCTTGATCCCGGCAGCGGTCTGAATCCTGCGGGCGGGACGGAAACATATATCATTCAAACGGATCCGTTTTTCCAGGGACTTAAGGCCTGGGGAGATACCATCTGGCAGCTTTGGTACCATAATCATGGTTTGGACGGCAGCGGTCTTGCCGTTCCGGGTATTGTTCCTTATGCAATGTCGGAAGAGAGCTGGGAAACCGCGGCAAATCTATGTAGCTCCGACCTGAACAACGACGGCAGTGTGGATGTGGGTGATTTTGCTATATTCCGCCTGGAATGGGGGCGTATAGACTGCAACCTGGCAAATCCGTGTACTGCAGACCTGAATGGCGACGGCAGTGTGGATGTGGGGGATTTTGCCATATTCCGTTTGGAATGGGGGCGCATTGATTGTTTATAGTTGAAAGGATAAATTTTAAACAAAATGAGGAGGGATGCACATGAACAAAAAAAAGACAAAATTGTTTTTGACTCTATGGTGCTGTGTAGCTGGTCTCGGATTGGGTTTTGCCGGAACGTCCCAGGCTTCCACGATCTTTAAGGTATCCATAACAAACCTGAGTCCCAATGTTTTGACTCCGATGCCTTTGGTCACCCACAACTCCAACTTTGACCTTTTTTCCCAGGGCGCAGCTGCTTCAGCCGAGGTGGAAGGCCTGGCGGAAAGCGGTGATGCCCCCGGTATTATCGGACTTGCCGCAGCCGCGCCTTCAACTGATGTTTTTGACTATATCGTTGCCTCAGGGGCACCCCTTGGGCCCGGTGCTTCAGCTTCCGTTATGATTTCGGCGGATCCAGCCTATTCTCTTTTAAGCTATATGAGCATGCTGGCTATCAGTAATGACGGCTTTATCGGCGGCACCACCGGGGATGGAGCCATTTCTCTCTTTAACGGCGGGCTGCCCTCATATGGGACGTACACCATAATGCCTCTGGATGTATGGGATGCCGGTACGGAAGTAAATGACGAGCTTGCGGCAAACGTTCCCGCCCTTGGCGGCATGGGCAGTATTGACGAGGGGGGAGTGGTCAGCCGGATTTTCAACTTCGGCTCATTTACTATTTATGGGCACCCCGGCATTATGGGTATTGCCGACATTCCCGTTGAAAATAACTGGCGCAGCGGAGCGGTGGCTGAAATCAACATTGAGGCCGTGCCGATTCCGGGTGCCGTCTGGTTGCTGGGTTCCGGTCTGTTCAGTCTTATTTGCGCCCGAAGAAAATGGAAAACTTGAAAGTTTATGCTATTGCCGTAAAATAAAAGATCCATTTTGCTGGCGGGACCTGCTGCTTAAAGGGTCCCGCCTTCTTTTTCCGAGGTAAAAAAACATGGGAAAACACAAAGAAGCAGTCAAGTTAGCAATTAAAGACGAATTGATTGCTGAGTTCAGATCCTCCGGTGCCAGACAGGGAGACATGTTATCCCGGCAATGGCTGCATGACGTTTATCTGCCCACATTAGGCCCCAAGGAAGAAAAAGCCTTTGAAGAGGCTATCAGTGAAATGATATATGACGGAATCATCGAATATGATGGAGATAGAAAACCAACGTACAGGCTTACGAAAAAAGGCGAGGAGGTACTGTGTTAGCGCCTGACGTGAAAAGTCTCCAGGCTCCCGTCTCCTGTCCGCCATCCCGCTTTTGTTGAAATTGTAGTGACATGCGGTTACTATTGATCCCGCTTGGAGGGGATTTGATGGTGACTGTCCCCAAACTGCTGGTTTATTGGTCCGGTTCACCAGTCTTTCCATATTTTTCTCCCCATTATTTTTTTAGAAGCAAATATTATGAATATTATCACCAAACTGTTGAGTCAGGCCATTCAGGGTGAATCTTTTGCCGAAAAACGTTACGATGCCTTTGCCCGGCACGCCATTGGGGAAGGCTTTCCCGGCATTGCCAGGCTTTTTACAGGGCTTGCCAGGGCCGAGGCCGTCCATATTGCCAACCACAAACGCGCCCTTGAAAAAAATAACGGCAAAGGGGATGCAAAGATCTCCATTGCCGAACCTGTAGTGGCGGCAACGGTTGTCGAAAATATTGCTACAGCAATCCAAGGAGAGCATGAGGAGATAACCTCAATGTACCCTTCATTTATCAAGCAGGTCAAAAAGAGGCACGGCTCTGATTTTGTTGCAAAAATAGCGCTTCTTTCCATGTCCTGGGCCATGGAGGCGGAAAAGGGTCACCTGGAGTTGCTGCGGCTGGCTCGGCAAAGTATCGAGGCTGGCAAGGACATGAATTCTGAGAATTTTTATCTGTGCCGGGTCTGCGGTAACGTGATTTACCAGGAGACCGCTCCCCAGGTAATATGCCCGATCTGCGGCCATGACCCTCATTTTTACAGTAAGGTAACGAAATAATGGCTTTTGAGGAAAAATTTCACCTGGAGGGGGGGGAACTTATCCGCCAGGCCACATTCGGGCTTAATGACGGTGTTGTTTCCATCTTTGCCCTGCTGGCCGGCGTTGCCGGTGCCGGTCAGGAACCGCAGACAATTCTTATTACCCTGCTTGCCGCCACCATTGCCGGAGCCTTAAGCATGGCTGCGGGTGAATATGTGAGCAGCAAGAGCGAAAGAGATTTCTACCGCCACGAAATTGAGCAGGAGCGTTTGGAAATAGAGCTCTGCCCCCACGTGGAAAAAGAGGAGCTTCGCCTTATCTATCAACGCAAGGGATTTGAAGGGGAGCTTCTGGATGAAATTGTGGCCGGACTGGCTGAGAATAAAGAGGTCTGGACCAGGGAAATGGTCATGGCCGAACTCGGAGTGGCCGGGGTTGACGAAGAAGACGGTTTCAAGTCTTCCCTGATAATCTTTTTTGCCTTTATTGCCGGCGCTGCTTTCCCCACTTTACCCTACCTGTTTTGCCTACCCCTGGGAGTGGCGCCGCAGACTACTTTTTATATTGCCACCTGTATCACTGTCTTCGGTCTTTTTACCGCAGGCGCCCTGAAAAAATTCGTCACCGGAGTCAACTGGTTCAAGTCAGGTTTTGAGATGCTCGGAGTCGGTTTTTTTGCCTATCTGATTTCCTACCTGATTGGGCTTGCTATTCCTGGCGTCACCATTTAGTGTCTGTTACTCCTCGTCGGCTTCCTGGTATTTATGCCAGGTTGTGTCCGGGTCAAAGACGGTCATGGCTGATGCCGTGGCAGTCGTGTCCCCGCCCATGTCTTTTTCATAGATCACTCCCTCCTGGTTGGTAATGAAGGTCATAATGCCTGAAGCGCCGTACTTGGCAGGATAGGCCACCAGGCCGAAGCCGAGGATCATTTTGCCGTCCACCGCATAGTCAAAGGCGCCGCCGTTGGCATGCTCTCCCTGAGCCTTGAGAATTTTGAAATAATAGCCGTGAAAAGGTTCCGGAGGAACCTCGTCCAGGTCGCCCGTATATCCTTCCTTTGTCGCTCTGGCGATGAGGGGGCCGAAAGGGCTTTCCTGCTCCCCTTCCTCCACGGGCCAATAGAGGCCGTCCTTTTTCCCTTGGCTGCTGGCAATGTTCCGGGCAAACTCCGTCGTGCCGTTTGGTTTCATGCAGGCATATTCACGCTGGGCATCGGTATAGGCCTGTATTACATCAATGGTGTGCAGCTCGTTTCTGCCGATTCGCCGGTTAAGGATTTCTTCCCGCCCGGCCGGAGTATCAAAAAACCAGGCAGTGTCCTGCCGAATGACGGGGATCGGGAAAGGATAATCATTTGAGCCGACAAAGAATTCCACCTCATTTTCGTTCACCTGCTCAAGCCTGTGCTTTTCCAAATAGGCCTTGAGGAATCGTGTTCTGCCGTTGCGGTCGGCGACCGGGTCGCCGGAGGAAATGAGGTCCTCCGAACCGGGACCCAGGATGGCAAGCAGCTCGCTGTCATTATTGTCCTGTACTGCAGTCACCAGGGCGTCCATTGCCTGTCCGGGGGATGCGAAACCCGTCTGATCCGTCAGCTCCCTGGCCGCAGCAAGGCTTGGGGTAGCCGCCATAACCGCGGTAATTAATATGAACACGATACCTGGCAACAACCGCAACATCTTATATGTATTTACTTTAGCTGGCATTTTTATGTTCCTCTCTGCGTGAATGGAGTCAAGGAAATATTCATTATCTGTTACGGCTCCTATTGAAGCGACTGCCCTGGCCGTCGTTGTCCGAACGACTTCGACCTTGCCGACGGCTGACCCGTCCGCGTTTGCTTGATTTCAGTTCTCGCAGGCCATTGTCAACCTGATTAAAGACATTGTCACGGCTCTGCACAGGCACGCTTTCAGGCTGAACTATTGGCCTGCGCTTAAGCTGTTGCTGCTTCCGCTTTTCCTGATCGGTACGCAGACGGATCTGCCGTTCCCGCTCAACTCGTTGTCTTTCCCGGGTTTCGCGATAAATTGGTGCCCGTTTCTGCTGATCACTCTTGGCGCGGACGCGTTGCTTTCTTTCGCCCTCGGCCCGTTCGCGTTCCAGGCGACTGCGTTCAACCTTGGCGCGATCAGCAGCACGTTTTTGTCGCTCAATCCTTGTCTGCTCGTCAATGCGTCGGTTTCTGGTGCGGTCCCAAACCCCCTGTTCCGGAAAACCGCGGGTATCGCGCCTGAACTCCCTTGAACGGCGAGGGTGCTGACCATATTTCCGGGCAGTATACTTGTCCCTGTAGGCCACTCCACGCCTGTGACGAGGGACGTGATGCCAGCGCCCTGGCTTTGTCAGCCAATGGTTGCGTCTGATGTATCGCGGTCGCTTGCGGGCATCGATGTAAATAGAATGGGAGTGCCAATGAAAAGAGCTCCAGTCGTTAAAGGCGAATCCGAAGTAAAAGCCGGGCCAGAAGAAGATGCCAGCCCGGAGGCTTATCCCCGGAGGTCCCCAGTACAAAGGCGGGTAGGCAGGATACCACCAGGGGCCATAGATATGGAAAGGGTCATAATATGGCACGTAGATGATTCTGTCATCTGCCGGTTTGATGATAATCGTCTCTTTTTCAACAATGATTTTCTGTCTGTCGGAGCTTGCCAGGTTGCCTTTGGCATAGGCCCTGGATCTCAATTCCTGCACCATGTCCAGAACCTCGTCCTCCTGGGCGAGAAAGGCGTTGCCGAGATTCGTGGTCTCGGTGATACGTTCGCTCATCAAAGCAAGGATTGACTGGAAATGACAGACGGCCTTGACGCTGGGATCCCAGTCCTTGTCAAGGAGTGCTGCATCCAGGTCTTTGCCGTTCAGTTTTGAATTTTTTTTTACCCAGCGATCAGCTTCGATCACTTCAATGGGATAGGTGGACGCCATCAGGACCTGGGACAGAACTGCATCAGGATACAGGGCGATGGGCGCAAGCATCTGGGCCAGCTCTTCACGGCTATATTTTTCGGATGGTTCAAGTTGGTCGTTTTGGGCCTGGGCCTGCGGCGGCATGATAAGGCCGCAGAAAAGGAAAGGTATGATGAACAGTCTGAGGGTCAGATGGAAGATAACGGCTGACTTCATAATACCTCCTCATAAGTCGAACGGGATGGAGTTCTTTACCCGGGCTTACTGCGCTTGATGACGGGTGAATGCTTTTCTGCTGTGGGACAGTGCTCTAAATATGACCTCGTGCCTATGCAGAAATCTATAAGCATAAAATGGTTTAAATGCAAAAAATGAAAACGGTTTTGCTGGAAGTCGCCAACCGTCTTCGTCTTGAATGGATGGTTTAAACCCGGGAACGGGGTTCATGAAGAGTCGCCTTTCGGCTACAGGGACGATTCTGCGTCTTCCTTCTATCTTGTTGAGGTTCCGAAATGTTTGCCGGTCTTCCTGACTTTTTTTGGGTGTAACCTTTCGGAGTGACAAGGGAATGTTGTAAAAAAATATTATCTCAATGTGGCATTTTTTTTCAAAAAGAGCGGCAGCTTTTTTGACGTGGAAGTGGGGAATCGGATCTCCCATTGACATGGACGCCAAAAAAGTGGCTCCGGATGAGTGCTTTGCCTGGCAGTTCCTTTTATGGCTCTGCTCCCCAATGCGCTTATCAGACAAAGCTGGTGGGGGTATTCGGCTTGCTTGAAAAACCTCTTCAATTTATTGAGTCATCACTCAACAACTACCTGCGTCTTCGCAATCGCGGCACCGGCCATGACACCTATCTTGAATTGACGGATATTGTTGATGACCAGGGTAAGTTTGCCGTGGCCCAGAGCACGGTGGGCATGAGTCTCATCAACATCGAGGAAGAGAAGGTCAATCGTGCCCAGTTGCGGGAGGTCATCCGCGGTGAAGACGGGGCAGTCGGTTATGCAAATCCTGAGATCCGTTTGCAGCTTCACCTTCTTTTTGTGGCCAATTTCAAGGACCACGATGATTCCGTAAAAAATATTTCGGCTGTTATCAGCTTCTTCCAGTCCAATAATGTTTTTACTCCTGCCAAACATCCCGAGCTTGATGAAAATATTGAAAAAATTGTCTTTGAACTCGGTTCATACGGCTTTGAGCAGCTCAGCTATATCTGGGGTATTCTAGGCACCAATTATCGCCCGTCCGTCATCTATAAGATGCGGCTCATTACGATTCAAGAAGCCCTGCAGCAGCGCGGCGGGGCGATTATCGATAAAACCACTTTTAAAGGCAAGGGGATTCTGTGATGCAGAGCTACTACCTTGAACTTGTCCGTTTTGTATTCCAGCACGAATATTATGCAAGCCTGCAAGGTGCCTTTACCTTTCAACCCCAGAAAGAGACCCAGCGGCTGCTGTCGCGATACGGACTGCTCTTTCGCAGCACCAGGAATGGTTTTGCCATTCTGTATCAGGCAGTCAGGGATGAGACCGAGACACTGGTGCCTTTACGGAAATTACCCGAGCAGTTTGGCCTCAGGTTCTGGATCTGTTCCGTGTCGCCCTTCTTGGGGGTTGTTTCCGCCCTGCCTCTTTTTCGTTCAACCAATCAGGTTCTTTATTTTGATAATCTTCATGATCGCAGGGATGGCGACACCCTCTACCTTAATGCCGGGGCACCTGCCGCCACCGCGGCGGATGAAAATGATCTGAAGACCTTGGCTCCTCCTACCTGGAGATACAGTAAAGAGGAGACGAAAACGGTTTTTGTGCGTGTGCAGAGTGCTGACGGCACGGTTATTCGGTCGGAGTATTGCCGCCCCTATCAGGGAAATGTCGAGTGTCGGATTGATATGAGCGAGGTTGATCCGGGGCTTGTCAGCATTACTGCCGGAGAAGATACGGAAATTTTTTATTGCTGTGCATCCCCGACCGAAGGCTCTCCCCTTGCCGCAGTTGATTTATATGCCGGTTCCTCGGTGCCTGAAACATACGCATTTATTGATGCAGGCGGCATACCCCAGCCAAAGATATTTACCTGCCGGATTGCCAGGCGCAGCAGCCTGTGGCGCTATGTCGTCGTTCCCAAATTCAACACCAGTCTGCAGGCCGGTCAGCTTTCCATAGAAGATGGAGATGACAGGTACACCTTCGGCAACGCAACAGCGGTTCAGACCATGTCCGGAGAGGCCGCTTTTGCCATTGAATCCGAAGATGTCATCCCCCATCAGCAGGAGCCGATTAAAGGGCTGGCCTTAAAGCGAAACCATACGGATTTGATCAAGGAATTGCCAAACCCGGGTCCGGATCAGGTCATGGCCGGCAGCGGAAATTTTTACTCGGAAATTTATGTCTATGTGTAGAGATCCATTTGTGCAGAGAGAACGAATAATGGTTGAGACGTGATGATTCCAACTGTTTTCCCCAAAAGCCTCAGGAAAGGACAGGAAAAATGAACTACAAAACACCAGGTGTCTATGTCGAGGAAATATCACTCTTTCCTCCGTCCGTTGCTGAAGTGGCAACGGCCATCCCGGCCTTTATAGGTTACACCGAAAAGGCGAAGTTCAAGGGTAAGGAGTTGGCCGGAAAAGCTGTGGAAGTATCCTCCCTTGTTGAGTTTGAAGAACGCTTCGGCAAGGGGCCGGCCATTGTTGTTGATAAGGTTGTCCTTACCGAAAGCAACGCTGTCAGCGAAGTAGAAACGTCTACCACCTATCTGCTCTACGACAGTCTGCGCCTCTATTTCTCAAACGGCGGCGGGCGGTGTTATATCGTTTCCGTGGGGCAGTACGGTAAAAATCCAAAAGATGAGATTAAAAAGGAAGATATCGAAAAAGGCCTTGGCGTCATTGCCCGGGAAGATGAGCCCACCATGCTGCTTTTTCCCGATGCAACGTGCCTGGACGGCACTAAGCTCTACGAGTTGCAGCAGGCTGCCCTCAAGCAGGCGGCTGACCTGGGAGACCGTTTTGTCATCATGGACCTCCTGGAAAAAGAGGCGGCAACGGCCAAGGAAGAGTACAAGGAATTCCGCAACAACATCGGCATTAACAACCTTCCCTACGGAGCTGCCTATACGCCGTATCTTGAAGCAGGGCTGCCCAAGGAGGTGAAATACCGTAATACCAGGAATTCGCTCTACAAGTATGGCGGCCAGGTCAAGCTCGCCTCCCTGACCGAGGAACAGGGTGTCAAGGACACCATTAAGTCCCTGGAAGATCTCATTGCCGATGATAGCAGACTGCAGACTGTAATCAATACCATCAAAGGCAGTTCCGCCTCCCTGCAGGAAGCCTATCAGGCAAAGGTCAACGATTTCAAGGACGTTGTTGCTGACGGGGCGGCAAGTGACGCCGACGTGCGTGCTGCCTTCAAGGAGCTGTGCACCCTGTGCTACAACATCCTGGGACAGGTTTTTGATGATCTGGCCAGCGGCACAGGTCCCTTAAAAGGAGAAGGACTGAAAAGTCTCCACTACTTTCTGAACTCTAAATTTGCGGCAGAATTCAGCGATATTGCCGAAAAGCTGAACAGCTATCTCAAAGACGCAGGCCACGCTGACCTAAACGAGATGTACACAACCTTTACCTGGGATGCTGCCGACTGGTCAACCGTTACCGACAGTACGTCTACTCCCCCAAAGACCTTTGACTGGACTGCCTCCGACTGGACCGATCTCTTTGACAACGCCAATGTCACAGCTGATGACACCATCTACGGCGCTGACCCCTCCACCAAAGCAAGACTCAGCGCTGCCGAGCCATTTGTCAGCACCCTTTTTAAGCGGTTAAGCGGTGCAGTCGGTGATCTGCAGTTGACGGCAGACAGTCTTGAAAAGGAAAAGGAGGCTCTTCTTCTCCAGCAGATGCCGACCTACAAAACCATTGTCAAGGCCATAAACGACGATTTGATCGTAGTGCCTCCCAGCGGCGCCATTGCCGGTATCTACTGCTATGTGGATAAAACCCGCGGCGTCTGGAAGGCCCCGGCCAACGTCAGCCTGAGCAATGTTGCCAGGCTGACCGAACGCATTGATGATGAGGAACAGGCCGATCTGAACGTTGATGTCAATGCCGGTAAATCCATTAATGCCATTCGTTTTTTCTCGGGCAAGGGCAACATCGTCTGGGGGGCGCGAACCCTGGCCGGCAACGACAATGAATGGCGCTATATCCCTGTGCGCCGGTTTTTCAACATGGTGGAGGAGTCAGTCAAAAAATCCACCAACTGGGCCGTATTTGAACCAAATGACGCCAGCCTGTGGACCAAGATCAAGGCCATGATCGAAAACTACCTGACCCTCAAGTGGCGGGAAGGAGCCCTGACCGGTGCCAAGCCGGATGAGGCCTTTTTTGTCAATGTCGGCCTGGGAACCACCATGACACAGCAGGATATCCTCGAAGGGAGGCTGATCGTTGATATCGGCATGGCGGTTGTCCGTCCTGCCGAGTTTATCATCCTTCGCTTTATGCACAAGATGCAGGAGTCATAATTGTGGAGCTTCTTGGCAAAAAAAGTCGTGTAGGTCGCCATACCCATGGCGACTCTTCAGTGTCGGGAAAGGGGCGAAGTCTCTCCTTGTTCGCTATCTCCCGACCTGCGACACGCTTCGTGGCAAAAAATGAACGTACAGCAAGCAGATAAATTTTTGACATAAAGGACGAGAATTATGGCACTTCCACTTCCTGGCTTCCATTTCAAAGTAGAATGGGGCGGCACCAATATCGGCTTTTCCGAGGCCTCCGGGTTGACCATGGAGATCCAGGCCATCGAATATCGCGACGGGGCAAGCAGCGATTTTAATACCATTAAGATGCCGGGTCTGCCCAAGACGGCCAACATTGTCCTGAAACGGGGTATTGTCGACGGCGACAAGGAATTCTTCGAGTGGCTCAACAAGACCAAGATGAACAAGGCCGAGCGCCGTGATGTGACGATCAGCCTGCTTAATGAGGAACATGAACCGGTGATGACCTGGAAGGCGAATAACTGCTTTCCCGTCAAGATGGAGGGGCCGGGACTGAAGGCCACCGGCAACGAGGTGGCCATTGAAACCCTGGAGCTGGCCCATGAGGGGCTGGCTATTCTGACCTAACCAGTGTCTGTCCATAAATGGCCATTTTGCCTGATATCTGCGTCATGCTTAAAAAATTATCCTCGGAATATCGCATATATGCCTCCGGTAATTTTTTGCGCAGTCCTTGATCTCAAACAAAATGCCCTATTTCTGGACAGACACTAACCAGCATGGCTGGACCAGATTTTGGTCTTCTGTCACAAGCAAAGCATGAAAATGTGTGATTCTGAAATGTCTCAGCCAACTGTTTTCGGATAAAAAAACATGAGCTACTATCCCCCGGTTGCCTTTCACTTTAAGGTCGAAATAGGTCTTGACGACCTCCATGAAAACGATGTGCGGTTCCAGGAGGTTTCCGGACTCACACGTGAGCTTGGTGTTGAGCAGGTTGTTGAAGGCGGTGAAAACCGTTTTGAGCACCGGCTGCCGGCCCGCGGAAAGTTCGGCAACCTGGTTTTGAAGCGCGGCATGCTCACCGAATCCGGGGTGATCAAATGGATTAAGGATGCCATTGAGAATTTTGAGTTCAAGCCAGCCGACGTGCTGGTTTCACTTCTGGATGAAGAGCATAATCCGCTTGTTTCATGGACTTTTGTCGCCGCCTGGCCGGTAAAATGGAGCCTTGGCTCTTTTGATGCCAAAAAGAATGAGGTTGTGGTGGAAACCCTGGAGCTTGCCTACAGGTATTTCACCAAGGTTGAGAAATGATGACTGAGCTGAAGACATGATAATTATTGTTTCGCGTTTTTGGGTGAAGATTATGCAGTCCCCCCTATGGGGGAGTAAAAACATAAAAACGAAGGAGGGCTTATGCCCATTGAAATTCGAGAGCTTGTCATCCGGGCCGAGGTTGAGCCGCAGCAGGGGCAGGAATCCGGACAAGGCGCCGGCAGTGCCTCCGAAAGGGAGCAGCTTGTTCGTGACTGCGTTGAACAGGTGATGGAAATCATCCGTCAGAAAGAGGAACGCTGATGCCTGGTAACGAAGGCGAATTGAAGAAACTCAAAATCGAGGCCTATTCCTCGATCAGATATCTTGCCGACGATAAAGTCGATGAGTTCTTCGTCATGTTCAATCCCCCTACCCTGTCTCAGATATACGAAATTGAATACAACGAGGACCAGGCCCAGGGAACGTCCGGTTCTTCCCAGAGTTTCGGCAGAATGAAACCCCAGGAATACACCTTTGAGTTTCTCATTGACGGGACCGGAACGGCACCTCCGCCGGTTGGAGCCGGAAGTGATTCCACGGATCAGTCCGCTGTGGGGGAGGCTGTTGACGTATCAGAGGAGGTGGCCGCCTTTCTGGATCTGACCTACGAGTTCAACGGGGAGCTGCACCGGCCGTACTATCTGAAGATACACTGGGGACAGTTCGTCCTCTACTGCATCATGAAGAAGGCCGATGTCACTTACACCCTGTTCAGGCCCAACGGCTTTCCGCTGCGTGCCAAGATCAATGCCACTTTTTCCCAGATCAGCGACGATGAGCTGCGCAGAGCGCGCGAAGGCAGGAATTCTCCCGACATGACCCATCGCCGGCAGGTCCATGACGGCGACGAGCTGCCCCTAATGTGTTTTCGAATCTATGGAGATATGAGCCATTACCTCAACGTTGCCAGGTACAACGACATCATTGATTTCAGAAACCTTGAAACCGGTTCCTGGATCTCCTTCCCGCCCTTAAAGGATTTACAGGAGCTAACGCACGATGCCTGAACAGATTTCTTTCACCATTGAAGTTGACGGACAGGCCGTGTCCTCGGCCCTGCAGCTTACCTCCGTGGTTGTCAACCGTGAGGTCAACCGTATTCCCTGGGCCAGGGTCATCATTGTTGACGGCGAAACAAACACCAGCGACTTTGCGGTCAGCAATGAAGAAACCTTTATCCCCGGCAAGGAGCTGGTTGTCAAGGCTGGCGACAGCGGCGACGAGACGCGGATTTTTAAGGGCATTATCACCAGTCACCGATTGAAAGTACGGCCCGGCGGCCAGTCTTATCTCTTTGTCGAGGCCAGGGACGCAGCCTTTAAAATGACACTGAACCCTAAAAACGTTCTTTTTGAAGAGCTTACGGACAGCGATATCATGGAGGAGGTGCTCGGCAATTACAGCGATTTGACCCCTGATGTCGAGGCCACCGAAGCAACGCATCTCAGAATGGTGCAGCACCGGGCAACGGACTGGGATTTTGTCATGGCCCGGGCCCGTGTCAATGGCAAGCTGCTTTTTGTCAGCGATGGCGAACTGAAGATCGCTGCGCCATCTGTCAACGAAACGCCTGCTCTTACCCTGACCTATGGCGCCAATATTATGGAAGTTGACCTGGAAATGGATGCGAGATACCAGGCCACCTCCCTGAAAACAAAGGCTTGGTCCCAGGCGGATCAGGAGATTGTCGAAGCGGAAGCGGCTGACCCGGATTCTCCGGAACAGGGCAATATCGATGCCGCAGCACTGGCCGAAGCGGCGGGTTCCCAGGAAGTGGAACTTTATGATTCGGGCTTAAGCGATGAGGGGGCGTTGCAGGCCTGGGCCGATGCCCGTCTGAACTGGCAGCGTCTTGCCCGCATCCGCGGTTCCATTCGTTTTGAAGGCAACGCCGACCCGCAACCCGGCATGACCGTGGAGCTTGCCGGACTTGGCGACCGCTTTAACGGCAATGCCTTTGTCAGCGGTATTCGCCACGAGCTTTACGATGGCGGCTGGACCAGTGATATCGCCATCGGGCTGCCTGAAAATCTTTTCCCGGATGATATGGACTCGTGTTGCCGGGCGGAATTGCTGCCTGCCATCAGCGGCCTGCATATAGGCAAGGTGCTGCAGCTCCAGGACGACCCGGACGGGGCAGAGCGCATTCTCGTGCATATTCCGATGATAACCCCGGACGGCAGCGGCCTGTGGGCCAGGTGGGCATCGGTGGATGCGGGAAATAATCGTGGTTTTGTCTGGCGGCCAGAAATCGATGATGAGGTGGTGGTTGGTTTCCTGGGCGGTGATCCGCGCTCCCCGGTTGTCCTTGGAGGCCTGCACAGCGCGGCAAATCCAGCGCCCATCGAAGCCTCGGATGATAATTTTGAAAAAGGCTATGTCTCTAAAAGCGAGATGCGTTTCCATTTTGATGATGACAAAAAAATCATCACCATTGAAACTCCGGGCGGGCATCAGCTCTTTCTTGACGAAGATGACAGCTCAATTCGCATTGTGGAACTAAACGGCAATACCGTGACCTTGAACAGTGACGGCATCACCATGGACAGTCCGGCTGATTTCACCCTCACCTGCAGCGGCAATGCAACCATCGAGGCCGGTGGCAATATCGAGCTCACTGCTTCAGGGGATATGACGGCCAGCGGCAGCAATGTAACGGTGGAGGCCAGCGCCAGCGCAACGGTTTCCGGCTCAGGCGGTGCGGAGTTGAGCAGCGGCGGCCAGACCAAGGTTGAAGGGTCACTCGTGATGATCAATTAATGATTTGGCGGCAGAATTTTTTGTCGGCATGGGTATGCCGACCTACTGTACCTGACAAACACTCAAAAAATGAAAACGTAGGGCGGAAAACCCTTTCCGCCATGGCAAGTTGAAGACATATTTTGGTCGGCAGAGGTATGCCGACCTTAAACAAATACTCAAAAAAAGCCTCAGCAAAGGACAGGAAAAATGAACTACAAAACACCAGGTGTCTATGTCGAGGAGGTATCCGTATTTCCTCCGTCCGTTGCCGAAGTGGCAACGGCTGTTCCGGCCTTTATCGGCTATACGGAAAAGGCGAAATTCAAGGGCAGGAATCTGGCCGGAAAAGCTGTAGAGGTGGCCTCCCTTGCTGAGTTTGAAGAACGTTTCGGCAAGGGGCCGGATATCGATCTGAAATCCGTTATTCTTACGGAAAGCAATACGGTCAGCAAGGTTGAAACCAATGCAAGCTATCTCCTCTATGACAGTATCCGCCTCTATTACAAAAATGGCGGCGGACGCTGCTATATCGTTTCCGTGGGACAGTACGGCAAGAGTCCCAAGGATGATATTGCCAAAGATGACATTGAAGAAGGGATCAAGGTTATTGCCAGGGAAGATGAGCCAACCATGCTGCTCTTTCCAGATGCCACGCGGCTTGCCGGCACCGGGCTCTATGATCTGCAGCAGGCCGCTCTCAAACAGGCCGCCGACCTGGGAGACCGATTTGTTATCATGGATCTTCTGGAAAAAGAGGGGGCAACGGCCAAGGAAAACTATACCGATTTCCGCAACAATGTCGGTATTAACAACCTTGCCTACGGCGCGGCCTACACGCCGTATCTCAAGGCCGGCCTGTCCCGTGAGGTCACGTATCGCAACACCAAAGACGTGTTGTTAAAATATGGCGGCAACATCAAGCTGGCTTCCCTGACCGAGGAGCCGGAGATACAGACAACGATTACCTCGCTTGAAAATATCATTGATGATGCCCAGACCCTGCAGGGTATCGTCAACACCATAAAGGGCGACAGCAATTCTCTGCAGGAGGCCTATCAGGCCAAGTTGAACGCCTTTAAGGATGTGATCAACAATGCCGCTTCTTCCGCCGCAGCCATTCGCGCTGCTTTCAAAGATCTGTGCACCCTGTGCTACGATGTTCTGAGGCTGGTCTTTGATGACCTGGCCAGCGGCGGCGGGCCCCTTACGGGAACCGGCCCGGAAAGCCTTCACTATTTTCTTGCCAGTAATTTTAATACCACCTTTTGCGATGTTGCCAAAACCCTGAATGCCTATCTTAAGAATGGCGGCCATGTTGATTTGAATGAGATGTACACCTCGTTTTCCTGGGATGCTGTTAACTGGTCCACCGAGGTCGATGGCTCGACAACGCCTGCAAAGACCTTTGACTGGACTGCCTCCGAATGGACCGATCTCTTTGACAGTGCCAATGTCACGGAGGATACAAGCATCTACAGCGGTGCCTCGGCCAGAGAAAGGCTGAGCAGTGCCGAGCCCTTTATCCGCAAAGAGTTTTCAAAATTAAATGACGCAGTGAGCGATCTTCTGCAGTCTGCAGAGAGCCTGGAAAACAAAAAGGAAGAACTGCTTCTCCAGCAGATGCCGGTTTATAAAAACATTGTTGCCGCTGTGAATGATGATCTGACCGTGGTGCCGCCCAGCGGCGCCATTGCCGGCATCTACTGCTATGTGGACAGGACCCGCGGCGTCTGGAAGGCTCCGGCCAATGTCAGCTTGAGCAGCGTGGCCGGTCTGACTGAAAGAATAGACAACGAGGAACAGGCCGATCTGAATGTTGACGTCAACGCCGGTAAATCCATTAATGCCATCCGTCCCTTTGCAGGACGCGGCATTCTCGTCTGGGGAGCGCGAACCCTGGCCGGCAACGACAATGAGTGGCGCTATATTCCTGTGCGCCGGTTTTTTAACATGGTGGAGGAATCAGTCAAAAAATCCACCAACTGGGCCGTTTTTGAACCAAATAACGCCAGCCTGTGGACCAAGATCAAGGCCATGATCGAAAACTACCTGACCCTCAAGTGGCGGGAGGGTGCCCTGGCCGGAGCCAAGCCTGACGAGGCCTTTTTTGTCAATGTCGGACTGGGAACCACCATGACCCAGCAGGATATCCTCGAAGGGAGGCTGATCGTGGATATCGGCATGGCGGTTGTCCGCCCGGCTGAATTTATCATCCTGCGCTTCATGCACAAGATGCAGGAATCCTAATTGAAAAGCATCACAGGCACCGAATCTTGCCGTGATCAGGCCAGCCAGCATACTCATCTTGTATAGCTTGCCGCCCTGATCACGACAATCTCCGGCACCTGTGACACTTTTAAGTTTTTCGTGGAGTTTGTGACAATAAAGAAAAGGCACAAGAGATAAAATTCTGACAACAGGGGAATAGAATTATGGCACTTCCACTTCCTGGCTTCCATTTCAAAGTAGAATGGGGCGGCACCAATATCGGCTTTTCCGAGGCCTCCGGGTTGACCATGGAGATCCAGGCCATCGAATATCGCGACGGGGCAAGCAGCGATTTTAATACCATTAAGATGCCGGGTCTGCCCAAGACGGCCAACATTGTCCTGAAACGGGGTATTGTCGACGGCGACAAGGAATTCTTCGAGTGGCTCAACAAGACCAAGATGAACAAGGCCGAGCGCCGTGATGTGACGATCAGCCTGCTTAATGAGGAACATGAACCGGTGATGACCTGGAAGGCGAATAACTGCTTTCCCGTCAAGATGGAGGGGCCGGGACTGAAGGCCACCGGCAACGAGGTGGCCATTGAAACCCTGGAACTGGCCCATGAAGGGCTGACTATCCTCACTTAGGAGATCCTTATGCCTCCAGCAGCAAGAGTAGGCGATACAACTGTCCATGGCGGTACTATAGTCGGGCCGGGAGTGGCCACTGTCATGATCGGCGGCATGCCCGCCTCGGTTCTGGGCGATAGCCATGTCTGTCCGATTCCGCCTCTGACTCCCCATATAACGACTTCTCCTTTTGTTATGGGGAGCGCCACTGTCATGATCGGCGGCGTGCCTGCAGTGCGCGTCGGTGATACCGCCGTATGCGGAGCAACTGCCGCAGTGGGTGAACCCACGGTACTTATTGGATGAAAGACGACAAGAAAAGCAGAGAAAAAAAGAGAGAACAGCACAGTTTTCTGGGCACGGGCTGGGCTTTCCCTCCGGCCTTCACCAGGGGACCTGAGTCCGTTGTCATGGTCAGCGATGAGGAGGATATTCGCCAGAGTCTTGAGATTCTGTTGACAACCAGTGTTGGCGAACGTTTTCTGCGGCCGGAATATGGCTGTGATCTGCGACGTTATCTGTTTGAGCCACTGGATGAGGGGCTTGTGGCCTATATCCGTGATCTGGTGGGCAATGCCATTTTGTACCATGAACCGCGGATCAAGCTCACCGATCTTTCCCTGACCACTCAGGCCGATGAGGGCACTCTGCTCATCGACGTGGAATACGTCATTCGTACGACAAACAGCCGCCGGAATTTTGTCTTCCCGTTCTATAAAGATGAAGGCACAGACGTGAAACAATGAAACGACCAGTTATCAGGAACTTGATTCAGAACGACGGGCTCACCCAGCCGGGGCGCTTTCTTAAAGAGCTTGAGCCGCTGTTTGCCCGTATTGATGACAGGTCCATGACTGACCTGCTCTCCTTTGCCTGGAAGTACAGCGATCAACTCGTCTTTTATGAGGCCGTGCAGACCGGAAAGGATGAGGATATTTTGCCTTCCGGCACCTGGCAGCAGCTACTGCGCCATGAGCAGCTTTTTTCGCTGGCCCTGATAAGCAGGTGCTCGCCGGTCAAGTTCAGTCGCGAATTTGAAGGCGCCCTTGATCTACTTGACCCTTTACATGACACGGACAGCCAGTGGCAGAGCAAGGTGTGTCCCGCTTTTAACACGGTTGTCGATCTTTGCGTGGAAGTGGCTGGCTGGCTGCGCAGTCTTGCCGTCGAGTCAAAAGGCGCCCGTGATCTTAAAATTTATATCAGCCAGCTGGAAAGCAAGGTCGAACAGCTTCTGGCCCTCTACAGCCTGCGGATATTCGACGATAAGCTCTGGCAGTATGTGTCAACCCACCTGAAGGACTGGAACATTGACAAGGACGGCGCACCGGTACAGGAAGGGCCGCCCATGGGCAAGGAGGAGGTGGTTCGCTCCCTGCGTTTTCTTTTCGGCGAGGTGCAGACCATATATGCGGCAATCGTCAATAACGCTCGGCAGAGCGTCGATAGTCTGCTGAAGGATGACACCCATCAGGCCCACATCGGCCTTTTTCTCGCCTTTTTGCGGCTTCTTGAAAACAATCGGGACCATCTCAATAAGCTGACTGCCAGGCATCTTGATTTTTATCTGCGGGACATTCTGCAATTAAAACCAAAAGACCGTCAGCCGGACAGCGTCAACCTGATCTTTGAACCGGCAAAAAAAGTTGATCGCCATCGCCTGGCTTGCGGCACGGCCTTTAAGGGCGGCAAGAACGAAGACAAGATAGAGCGGCTTTACGATCTTAAAAATGAGGTGGTCGTCAGTCGAGCTGCGGTTGCGGAACTTAAAAATATCCATGTCGTTGCCCGGGAATCCGGCACCGTGCAGTCGGTGCATACCGGCAGCGTGGCCAATTCCCTGGATGGACTGGGTGAGCCTCTGCCTGAAGACAGCCCTAAATGGCCGGGATTCGGAACTTCCGGCTATCCCTTTGCTGATCTTGGCTTTGTTGTTTCCTCTCCGCTTTTCAGGCTCAGTGAGGGGGAACGGGACGTTACCATGACCTTTGCGGTGAATGATCTTACGCCGCTGCAGGAGGTCTATGAAAAGGAGTTTGACGCGACTTTTGCAGCGGGTTCCGGAGAAAAAGTTCAGCTCCCCGGTTTTTTTTCCGTACAGGTGTCAACAGCTAAAGGCTGGTATGACTGCTTGTGCGATATTTTCGTTGACCTGGAAAATCGAGCCCTGATTCTGGAGTTTGCCTTTGCTATGGATGTGCCTGCCATCGTTGACTACGATGCCGAAAAATTGGCGGATAAGGCCCTGCTGCCGGTTCGTTGGCCTGTGTTTCACATAACGGTCAATCAGCAGGACGAGCCCGGGGCCTACGATGCCCTGCGCCGGATGAAGGCAACCAGGCTGCTACTGGAAATCCAGGTGGAAAAGGTGCGCAGCCTGGTACTGGCCAGTGACGCGGCTAAACTGAAACCTGATAAGCCCTTCCTGCCATTTGGCAGCCAGCCCAGAGTGGGTTCAAGCTTTTTTATCGGTCACGGCGAATCCTTTGCCAAACCATTGACCGAAGTAACCCTCTCCTGGCAATGGGTTGATCCGCCCCAGGATTTAAAATCCCATTACAGCAATTACACGGCGGATGATTTTCAGTTTATTGCCGAGGTCGATCTACGGGAGAACTATAATTGGGATCACAGTCTCGACGAGGAGCTTGCCCTGAGTAAAAGCGATCCTCCAGCCCAGGGATCTCCCTTTAATGTTCTTTTTCCGCTGGCAGTGGCAAACTATGATCCGTCCTTTGAAGCCCAGGCATTTTCCCAGTATTCGGACAATCTGCCCCAGGGCGGCCTGCGGCTGCGACTGAAAGAGCCGTCCTTTGCCTTTGGTCACAAGGCCTATCCCATGCTGCACAGCAAGGCCGTGGCTAAAGCCCTGCATCCTGATACGCCCGATTCCAGCCTGCTCGACAGCCTGGAGCTTCCCTATACGCCCATGTTCGAAAATTTTGAGCTCTCCTATCGGGCTGCAAAGGAATTCAAGCTTTCCGTGCCTGATGCCGCCCTGGAAATGCTGCTTCTGCGTCCCTTTGGCCACAGCAAACCGGACAAGGGGGAGCTGGTCGCCAATTATAATGTGGAGGGCAGTCTCTCTATAGGCATTAGCGGTCTTGCCCTGCCCGGAAATCTGTCGCTTTTGATTCAGCTTGCCGAAGGCAGTGGGGATCCTTTTTTGACTGCTCCCCAAAAGGTGAGCTGGGAGTATCTCACGGACAGCGGCTGGCAGCAGTTCACGGATGCGGAAATACTGCGGGACGGCACCCTGGGTTTCCTGCAGTCGGGAATTATGGAATTTTCCCTGCCCAAATCCATGTCGGATAAAAACAGTGAAATGCCCAAGGGCTTTCATTGGCTCCGTGCTGTGGTCAGCGACAACACGGCAGCCCTGCACGATGTGCTGGCCATTATTGCCCAGGCCGGGGTGGCGGTCTACAGGGATGAGGGGCATAAGGCCGCACATCTTGCCACCGCGCTGCCGGCAGGCAGTGTTGCCAAGATGCTTGCCCGCGACACTGCAATTAAAACAGTGAGTCAGCCCTTTGCCTCCTACGGGGGGCGCGAGGCGGAAAGCGACAGTGAATTTCATACCCGCTGCAGCGAGCGGCTCAGGCATAAGGATCGGGCGGTGACGCTGTGGGACTATGAGCACCTGGTTTTGGAACGCTTTCCCGAGGTTCACAAGGTGAAATGCCTCAACCATACCTGTCCTGATTCCGAATTTTCACCCGGCAATGTCATGCTCGTTCTCATGCCTGACCTGCGGAATCGCAACAACCGCTATCCCCTGCGTCCGGCAGTGGCTCAATCTGTTCTTGAACAGGTGAAGAAATATATCCAGGAACGCTGTTCAGTCCATGTGGCTGTCCACGTGGTCAACCCCTATTATGAACGCATTGCCGTTGGCGGTGTTGCCCATTTCCGGGAGGGCTATGATCAGGGCATCTACCAGAATCAACTGTGGCAGGACATCACCAATGGCCTCACCCCATGGCAGCGGGGTGAAAAAGACATCCATTTCGGCGGCAGGATACACAGCTCCGTTATTCTGAATCTTGTCGAAGAGCTGCCCTATGTCGATTATATCAGTGAATTTACCGTTACCCATTATATCGGCCCCGATGACACGGCAGGCAAACAGGTTGACGAGGTGATTGCCACCAGCAACCGCTCTATCCTGGTCTCAAATGCGACCCACACAATTCAGGGAGTCACTCCGAAATGACCACGCCGATCATATGGAATTATAACGCCCTGCTGGCAAAAGGCATAGAGTTGATCGAGGAGTTTTCCAGCAGCAACTGGACGGATTACAATGTCCACGACCCGGGTATAACAACCCTGGAATTTCTGTGCTATGCCTTGACCGATCTTGCCGCCAGGGTGGGGCTGCCCATGGAAAGCCATCTGGCTGAAAAGGTGGGTGAGCGGGTGAGATTACGCCCTGATTTTGCCGAGGCCCATGAAATTCTGCCCTGCGGCCCGGTCACTGTCATGGATTATCGGAAACTGCTCATTGATCTGCCGGGTGTGCGCAATGCCTGGCTGCATACGGTTAAGGGCGTTCATCCGGCGATTTATGCCGATGTTGAGAATGACAAGCTCAGTTTTGCAGGAGATGCGAAAGACCGTCTCTGTATCCGGGGCCTCTATGATGTGGAAGTCGAGTTTGACAAGACCGTGGTTGATCAGCAAAAAGCCCTGCTCATCAAGGAAATCCGCCGGATGCTCATGTCGAGCCGCAACCTGTGTGAAGATTTTAACGAGATTCGGGAGGTCGAGATCGAAGAGGTTTCGGTCTGTATTGATGTGGAAGTGACCCTGGACAGCAATGTTGATGAGGTCAAGGCCGAGATCCTTTACACCCTGGATGAGTTTATCGCTCCCACCCTGCGGCGCTACACCTTGAAAGAGATGATCGATAAGGGCGGACGTGTCGAGGATATTCTGAACGGTCCCCTGCCCAGGAATGGCTTTATCGAGTACAAGGATCTGTCAATCACCCATAACAGGGGCGAATTGCACGGCTCAGACCTTGTCCATCTGTTAATGGATATTCCCCAGGTCGTTGCCGTCCGCCGCCTGCTGTTTACCACCTACCTGAACGACGAGGTCGTGGAACTGGATGAAGCGGCAATCGTCACCCTCTCTGAAAACAGGGTGCCCCGTTTCAGCCGCGAAAAATCAAAATTTCGCTTCTTTAAGGAGAAAATACCCTATATTTCCAGGCCGGCCGCTGTTGAACACTACCTGGCCCAGGTTCGCACCCGTCACCGGCAGGCGCCCATTGAAGAGGAGGATCTGCGCCCCGAGCCGCCCAAACCGCGTTATGTTTCCAGGGGAAATTACACACCGATCCAGCATCATTTTCCGAGAAACTACGGGGTTGGCCCTGACGGCATAAGTCCCCAGGCCTCGGTGGCCCGCAAGGCCGCGGTCAAGCAGTTCAAGGCCTACCTGCTTCTTTTCGAGCAGTTCCTGGCCGATTTTAACGAGCAGGTGCAGCATGCCGTTCATTTACTGTCGCCACTGCCGGTGCAGCAGAGCTATGCCTATGTCCTGCCCAAGAAGGACGTGCCGGATTTTGCGAAATTCGTTCTGCGTTTTCAGGAGCTTGTGCCGCTTTTTGATGAGTTTATCCTTGATGCCGAAAAAATTGCCTCCTTTTATGAGGATGCGCAAACCTTTCTGAACAGGCGCAACCGTTTTCTCGATCACCTGCTGGCCCGTTTTGCCGAGCAGTACCGGGAATACAGCATGCTGGTTGAGAATGCCTATGATGAAGAGGCCCTGCCGCTGCTTATCGCGGACAAGGAGAGGCTTTTAAACAACTTTGCCACGCTGAGTTTCAGCCGTTTCCAGGCCTATGATTACTCCATGCAGGACGCGGCCAGATCCATATCCGGTCTGGAGAGGCGACTCAGGATTCTGCTCGGTTATACAAGCGACATCGATATATCCGTGCTCCAGGAACAGCATTTCCAGGTCTATGAGGAGCATGACAGCGACGGCATAGAGGAGTTCCGTTTCCGCATTATCGATGACAGCGGCAACATACTCCTGAGCAGCACCCGCCGCATGCTGACCCGTGAGGAGACCCGGCTTGAGATGCGCACCTCCCTGTTTATGGGGACCGATCCGGCCAACTACAGGATCAGCGAAACAAAAACGGCTACCTGGCATTTTACCCTGCATGACAAGGACGGCGACATGATTGCCCGCAGGATTCAATATTTTGCTACCTTTGAAGAGTGCCGGGATGCCAGGGATGCATGCGTCACCTTCCTGCGCACCCTTTTTCCGCAAAACGAAATTTTTGTTCTGGAGCATATGCTGCTGCGTCCCTGTTTCCTGGGTGAAGCTATTGACGCCGAAGCCTATGTTCCGGAAAACGACGCCTTGTATCTGCTGCCCCCCTGTTTTGATGATGAGGACTGCGACTGCGGTGCCGATGATGCCTATTCCTTCAGGATAACCGTTGTCATGCCGTCATGGCCGAAACGTTTTCAGGACATGAATTTTCGTAATTTTCTGTCCCGCTTTATCCGGGAACAGACCCCGGCCCATATCTTTGCCAAGATCTGCTGGATTTCGTTACCGCAGATGAACGACTTTGGTGAGGCGTTCGAGGCATGGCAGCAAGCCCTGGCCATGCGCAGCACTCTACCGGAACCCACTGTCTATCTTGATGCCCTGGAGCGTCTTATCAGTGTCTGGCGGCAGTTGCGCAGCGTCTATCCGCAGGTGCACCTCTACGATTGTACGGATGTTAAAAATATAACCCCAACGGTTCTGGGTGATTCAGCCCTGGGCGAAATGAATGGAGCAAGCGATGATCAAGACTGAGAAATATCCAGTATTCAAGCCCAATCAGGTCCTTTCCGACGGGCAGTTGAATAAGATCTTGACTTACCTGGAACCCCAGGATCGGGCAACCAGGACGCTGGGAATCGGACGTGGAATTCTTTGCGGTTTTGAAGTGAAAGTCTCGAAAAATTCCATCAAGATCCTGCCCGGGGTTGGCCTGACCTCGGCAGGGTTCATGTTTTCCATTCCCAATGCCGTGGTGTTTAAGTATTGTTTTTCTTTTACGCCAACAGATCAGTATACCCCCTTTCTGGCCTCAAACAGCACGGATCATATTGAACTGCTTGAGCTTGCCGAAACCGATGAGTCAGATGACGGGTCATGGACCCCTCTTACTGATCTGGTGCTGGAAGAGTATGTTGTTGCCATTTTTTTAAATGACTATGAGTTCGACCTGACCTCCTGCCTGCCTGAAAACTGTGATAACCAGGGTGGGGAAAAGCGTCTTGAGTGGCGCGTCCTGCTGCTGCAGCGCGACGATGCCCTGGGGGTTCTGCAGAACGCCGACACCCGTCTGGGAGCCGCTGTTGATGAGGCAGAGGTTACGGCGATTCTGCATGCCAAGTACGAACTCAGGAAACTCACCCTGCGCCGCCCACTTCTCGGAGAAAACAATGTGGTCAGGTTTTCCACCCTGAGCCGCAACTACAGCGATGTCTGCCGGGCGGAAGTGAATCGTTTCAAGGAGGCCTTGACCGCAGCCCACAACTGCTACAAACCGCTGGTCGGCACGGAGAATGTCAACCCGGCCCTGGAGACGCTTTACTCCCATTACCGGAGGCTTGGCGACGGACGTGGACTCCAGTATTTCTGGGATTTTCTTGACGAGCTCTTCCATGCCTATAACGAATTTATCGACCAGGCCTTTATGCTCACCTCTGTCTGCGGATTTGTCAGGGGCACCTTCAGTCACCACCTGTTTCTGGGGCCTGCTGAAAATCTGACCGGTTGCCGGCCCACCATTTTTCGTCACTCCTTTACCCCGGCCTGTGAGGATTATTTTTACGGTGACCTGCCGGGTGAAGTGAATACCCTGTTTCAGCGTATTCTTTTGCTTATCAAGGGCTTTGTCTGGAAACCGGGCCTTGAAACCTTGCGCATTACACCCCAGGAGCTTGGCAGCAGTTTCGGGCAGCGGGCCATCCCCCATTATCTCAAGCACGATCTTGTCAAGGACGCCTGGAGCCTTGCCGCCAGGCGGCGCTGCCAGCAGGATTTGATTCCTAGCTATCACCGCCCGGATAACACCATTTTGCAGGAAAACCTGGTGGATTTTAATCATCTGCGCGTTGAAGGCCATATGTACCGCAAAAAAGGGGACGTGGTCAAAGAGCTTGAAGAGCTGCGTTCCTCCTACAACCTGCCCTTTCAAATCAAGTGCCTGGAACTTGGCTCGGTGCCGGAATTTTCCAGTGGTGGCTGCAGTATCGGCGGCCTGCGCATCCTTTATGAAATCACCCGGCTTGATGTCCTCTGCTTTGTGGAGGATAAGATCCGCTTCTTAAACAGTATTGTGGCCGATGATCTGGAGTTTGACACTGAGGAAGAGGAGCAGGCCGAGCGTGAAAAAGAGCGGCAGCCGACCCGTATAGAGGCCTCCAAGAAACTCGATTACACCGAGGTCATCGATTTTGGCCGCAACAAGGTCTTTGCGACCCAGAAGCGCAAGGCCCAGCAGCAGGGAGCCCTGAATCTCCTGGTGTCAACAAAGGAAGCCTCGCCCGAGGCCATGGATATGAGCGCTGCGGATCTTGCCATAACCCAGCCCAAGGCCTACTCGGCCCGCTCGGTTGTTTATGAATCCACCAACACCACCATTCCCTATGCAGGCAGGAAGCAGAGCCGCTTTGAAAAGGATTTTGATGAGGCCGAGCTTGACAAGGTCGAAGTTCCCTTCGGGGTCAAGGAGATTGTCGGACGCCAGACGGCAACTCCCAGGGTGAGCAAGGATGAGGGGTTTGAAAAGCAGCTTGCTCCCAAGGCCGAGGCCGTCAAAAAAGAGATTCCGGTGGAGGAAGACAGCACCTCCTTTACCATCAAGGCCCGGGATGTGGCCTTTGCCTTTCCCAAGACGCCGGTGACGGATTACGGCAAATATGCCAAGGATGAACTGGGCGACCGCCTGCTCAGCGAACTGGTGGGAAGCCTTGTCAAACTCCTAGAGGAACTGCCGGAAGAGGTGCATCTTTTTGATATTGATGCCGTGGAGGAGACCTGCGCGGTTATCAAGGACAAGGCCCTGGCCCTGAAAGATATTGTTGAAGAGCTTCTCGGCAGTCAGGATTATGCCCCCAAGGGGGTGGAGTATGCCCTTATTGCCGAACTTCTTGAACTGGCCGATGCCTGTATCGAGATGCGGCTGGGCAGGATCGTTGAGCTCCATAACAGCGAATGGCAGGCTGCGGAAAACTCCTCCATCCTGGCCGAGTATATCAAAAAACATCCTTCAATCCATCATTGCGGCGGGGTCCACATTGGCGGCACCCTTGTTCTGGTCAGCGGCTATATTGATAAGGTGCGCGAGATCAGCAGGATAAAGGAGCTGACCCGCTCCCTGTTTGTCAAAGCACCCCTGGCTGTTTACAAGGAGCTGCGGGGAAATGTCTATGAAAACGTGCTGCGCACCGCCGGTCACTTTAACCGCAAGGCCTTTACCTGGGCAAAACGGATCGACAAGGAGCGTATCGATGACAAGACCCTGGCCAAGGCCACTGCGGCTCCGGCGGTTACCCTGGACAGGGAGCGCAGTGCCCTGCTGAACGGGTTGCTTACGAAGATCGAAACGAGCAGCGATGAAGAGATGATCCTCTTTGACTTCTGTCACCAGTATATCTGCTGCAGCGACTGTTCATCCGTTGAATATATTGTCATAGCCGAGCTCAAGCTCTATCTGCCCAAACTGGCCTTTTGCAGCGATGATTCGGACAGCTATGCATTCGGCGTCTATCCTCCGGGCGGTGTTGTCACCGGCAACGGTGTCAAGAAGATTGGCGAAACCTATTACTTTATTCCAGCCGACAGCCTGGTGGGAGAGCAGCTTTTTACCTACGAGTTCGGCGGCAGAAAAGTGCAATTGGTGGCCTCTGTTGCCACCCGGCCCCAGGCCCGCTTTTCATATGAGGTCAAGGAATTTGTTGTTGGCGAGGATGGAGTTGCAACGGCAGCCATTGTCCAGTTTACCAACCTCTCCCTTGATGCCGATGAGTTCCATTGGGATTTTGGCGACAGTATCACGTCAAGTGAGGACTCGCCGAGCCATACCTTTGATATCAGCAAGGAAAACAGTTTCAAGGTCACATTGACGGCCATGACCGAAGCCTGCAGGGATCAAACGGCTCAGGATATGAGTCTGGTGCCTGTCAGTTTTTATATTGAAAAGCATGTGAAAGAATTCTGTAGTGCCGATGCAAATGCCTATACTCTCATTGCCGAGCCGGCGGGAGGCGTTTTGGGCGATAATCCTGCCATCGACGTTGAAACAAGCACCTTCCATCCGGACAGGGTGAACCTGGCCGGAGAACAGAAGGCCTCGGTTGAACTCACCTATGAGCAGAATGAACAGAAGGTCGTTCTTGCCCTTTATGTCTACGCCAGCCCGCAGCCCAAGTTCAGCACGGAAATTCTGGAGTCCGGCGAGCAGAGTATTTTTGTCCGCTTTGTCAATGAGACGGTCCATGGCAGTGAGTATACCTGGGATTTCGGCGACGGAGAGACGAGCAGTCGTCCTGACCCGACCCATGAGTACAAGATTGCGGCGGGAACGAATTTTACCGTCACCCTGACCGCTTTGAATGGTCCCTGCCAGGCCTCGGTCGAGCAGGAGTTGAGCGTAAGTTCGCTTGTGCTCGGGTTTGGCGGTGAATCGGATGGCAAATTCTGCGAAACGGACGAGACCGGCATCGAGCTTGTCGGCACACCGGCTGGTGGCAAGTTTGCCGGAGCGGGCGTCAAGGATAGCCGTTTCATACCCGCTCTGGTGGATATGGGCACCTTGAGCAAAAAAACCGTGACCCTCCAGTATATTCTCGGCTCCCGGGCCGCAACCCTGCTTGCCGTTGTCTATAAAAAACCGGTGCTTGCTTTTATCCCCAAAGTATCGTCCGCCCAGTTGGGAGTGAGCGTCTCCTTTACCAACCAGTCGCTCTATGCGGAGAAGTATGTCTGGGATTTCGGTGATGGAAGCTCCGAGTCTACGGGCTATAACATCACCCATATCTACAAGAAGGCAGGGAGCTACCAGGTGACTCTCAGGGGGCTCAACCCTCATTGTGAGAGCAGTCTCACCAAAACCGTTGCCGCTGTCATTGACACACCCCAAGAGCCGGAAGTGGTGCCTTTCACGCCGCTTAAAAATCTGACCGACATGCTTGGCTCCTCAAAGGTCAAGAGCCTGCTTCTCGAGTTTGGCGTAAACGGCGCCTATCTGCAGGATTTTTATCGGCAGATGGCGGAAATTGTCAGATCAGGGGACGAGAAAAAAATTACCGCCTTTGCCATGGAGGAATTCCAGTTCATCGGCCTTATCAATGAAATTCTCTCCCTTGGCAACCAGATGTATAAAAATGGCCGCGGCCTGCAGCCAACAACCCTGCAGGTGCTGATCGATGTCTATCGCCTGTCCATCTGCAACTTTGTCAACCTGCAGGGCAAGCGCAGCGCCGATCTGGCCAAAACATCAAAACTGCACGATGGACTTAAAAAACTTACCGAACTGACGGCAATGCTGAATGAATACCTGACGTTCGAGAAATTCCCGACCCAGGGTTTTGAACTTGTACCATTTACCTGGTTCGAAGATATGCCGAGCTTACGGGCATACGCCGTGGCTCTGGGTAAGTCTCTGTAATGAGAAATTATTGTTTCAGGGTAGGTTGGGTAGAGCTGAATTGAATCAACCACATTCTGTTGGGTTTCGTTTTGCCCTCTGCCATGTCATCCTCTGGGCATGGAAAGAGATAGGCGAAACCCAACAATATGGAGCCCTGACTCCACTCTACCCAGCCTACGATTGTGTATTTGGATAATCGAGGTGGCGGATAGCTGATCAGCAAAAGGGTAGGTTGCGGTAGAGCTGAATTGAACCCATCCCATTCTGTTGGGTTTCGTTTTGCCCTCTGGCATGTCATCCTCTGGGCATGGAAAGAGATAAGCGAAACCCAACAATATGGAGCCCTGACCCCGCTCTACCCAGCCTACGATTGTGTATTTAGTTGGGTTTCGCTTCACTCTTTTCATGCTGGGATGATGAAGCGGCACGGGCAAGAGTGAAACCCAACATAGTTTTGCGATAAGGCACAGCTCTACCCAACCTACGAATTTTGTGTATTTGGCAGAACGAGGTGGCGGATGGCCGATTCATTTATAAACTCTAAAAAGGAACTCCATGGTTTCCGTGCATCAGATAAAGCGCTTGCAGGTTGATCTGCAGGTTACTGATCAGGAGCAGGCACGAGCGCTGCAGCAGGAAGTTTCGACCTTCTGCCGCACCCAGCTCCCTGATGTTCTGCAGGACGTTTTTGATTCTGCTGCTGCGGACCGCTATCTGCGTATCGAGCGACTTGAGATTACCCTCCCCCCATTCAAGGATGTGGCTGATTTCCGCAGTAAGGTTGCTGAGCGCCTGCGGAACGAACTTGGCTTTCAACTTGCCGCGGTTCAGGATGTCGGTGCTGCAGCAGCCCTTGCTGCCGCAGGGAGCGGGAAGACTCCAGAACATGAAACAGCAACCTTTGATATTCCCTATCAGGCTGCCGATGTCTTTTTGCATATTTTGAAATACGGCACCCCTCCCTGGCATGCCGTGGCAATGGATTTTGACGATATTGTCAGCGAGGTCACCCTACTGCTAGAGGCAGAGCATTCATTCCGGTTTCATCTTGCCGCAGTCTTTAGCACATACGACCAGGTGCTGCGCCGTTTTCTCCTGCAGACGCCGGCACCAGCCAGGCGCAGGATTCTTGCCCTTCTCTCTGGAAATGATGAAAGTCTTATCGAAGCTCTTGAGGCTTTCATGGAGACCTTTATGGAGGCCCTGGCCAGGCGGGCAAGCCTTGTTGCGCATTACCGATTGCCGGTCAGGGAGATTATTTGCAGGCATATTCTGCAGAAAGGCTCTCTTGATAACGGCCTCTTTCGCCTGGTGCTGGAGAAGGTGATTGCAAAGCTTGCCACTGCTTCCGGAATCAATGTGCATGGTATTCTCTCTGATCTCAGCCTGGCAGACATTGAAACAGAGACCGTGTTGCCCATGCACTGGCGGACAGCCTTTGACAACACCCTTGGTTCATTTCGGCTTTCGGGCAACAGGTACATTGACAATAGCGATCTGGCGTTGCCGGCTGACAAAACGGTTTTGCCGCCGGAAAAGGGTGAGCCGGAGGATAGTGCAGAAGAAAAAAGAACAGCGGACGGTTCGACTGCCCAGGAAGCCGCAGCGGATGCTGTCGACACCAGTAGCATCGCTGCAGAAAGCGCGGAGCAAGAAATGCTGACCGGCAGTGAAAGGGCAACAGTTGAAAAAAGAGAACAGCCTGGCAGTATTCAGCCTGAAGAAGACTGGTCTGAACCAGACGATGGTGCATTAGACCGGGCTGAGCCGCCTGAAAAAAGTATCCCCCGGCAAGAGGATAAAAATTTTCCCCTTGAAGACGATAAGCGGCGGGACATTTCCCGTGGAATGCGTGAAGCAGAGAAGGTTCGGGACTATTCGGAAGACTCCGCGGGAAAAGGGCCTCCGAAAAAACAGGGTGGACATGCCGGAGAGCAGGACCGTGACCTTGCCGGGCACATTGGCCAGCCTGCCCGGGAAGAGCATCAGCACGGTGCATCATCAGACCATGGCTTTGCCCCTGGTGATTCATCTTTCAACCGTAGCGAACCTGCGGAAGGTTTGCCCTGGATGAGCAGCTATGAAACAGAGGAGTTTCATGTAACCAATGCCGGTCTGGTCCTGCTGGCCCCGTTTTTTGGCCAGGTTTTTAAGAATCTCGGCTACCTGAACAAGGAGCGCGATTTTATCAGTGAGGACATGCGGGTACGAGCAATACACTTCAGCCAGTTTCTGGTGACTGATAAGCAGCACCCGCCGGAATCCACGCTGGTGTTGAACAAGATTCTCTGCGGCATGGAAGTGAATGAATCCCTGGAAAGATACATCGACGTAACGGCTGCGGAGCGCGGCGCTGCCCAGGAGGTCATCGATTCCGCCCTTGAACATTGGACGGCCTTGAAGCGCACCTCGGCGCCTGTTTTTCGGCAAACCTTTCTCAGGCATGAGGGAATCCTGACGTATCAAGGCACAAGCCGGCTGCTCAGAATTGAACGCACCTCGGTGGATGTCTTGCTTGACACCCTGCCCTGGACGATTTCGATAATCAAGCATCCCTGGATGCAGCAACCGGTTATTGTGGAATGGTGACCAGGACCAGGCAGAAAAAGGACAATGTCTTTGAGGCTGAATTTGACTGGCTCTTCACGGTTATTGAGCAGCGGTTGAACAGTTATTTTCAGAGCAAGCCTTTTGAGATGCATGCCCCGCCCCTGGCCCATGATTCGCAAAACGCCTTTCATGCCTTTGTGCGCCGGGCGAATTTAAGCGACGAGGAACGGGTTATCCTGCTGCTGGCCATGGCCCCCCATGTTCGGCCCCAGATGCTTGACGTATTTTTTACCCAGAACAAGGAAACCCAGCGTGGGTTTGCCGAATTCGGTGGATTGCAGGGCAAGGCCCACAGCGGCTTTCTGCCCACCGTGGATACTGCTCTTTTTGTTCTGGCCGGCCAGGATCTGAACAGGCGTTTTGAGTTGATGCAGCTTTTTGATCCGGAGCATGCCTTTTTTCAGGAAAAGGTGCTGCATCTGACCGAAGTGGAAACAGACGAGCCTTTAGGCGCACGGCGAATCGACGTGGGTGAGGAGTTTCTGCATCGCAGTTTGTTTGCCCGCCCTCTGGACCCGCAGTTCGGGCCGGGATTTCCGGCCAGGCAGCTTAAAACCAGATTCAGGTGGGACGAGCTTGTCCTTGATCCCTATACCCATGAGCAGCTCCAGGAGTTGAAGGCCTGGCTGCAGTATGGAGAGACCCTGATGAAAACATGGGAGCTGGAAAGAAAGCTGATGCCCGGTTACCGCTGTCTGTTCCATGGCCCGCCCGGCACCGGCAAAAGTTTGACAGCCGCCCTGCTTGGCCAGGTTTCCGGGCGCAAGGTTTACTGCATCGATCTTTCCATGATCATTTCAAAGTACATAGGCGAGACGGAAAAGAACTTGGAAAAGGTCTTTGCCCAGGCAGAGGAAAAAAACTGGCTGCTGTTTTTTGATGAGGCCGATGCCCTGTTCGGTAAACGAACCCAGGTCAATGATTCCCATGACCGTTTTGCCAATCAGGAGACATCCTATCTCTTGCAGCGGGTGGAGATCTTCCCAGGCGTGGTCATCCTGGCCACCAACCTGAAATCAAACATAGACGATGCCTTTTCACGGAGATTCCAGGCGGTTATTCATTTCCCCATGCCGGATAAAAAGCTTCGTCACCAACTCTGGAGTCAGAGTTTCAGCCCCATGACAAAACTGTCCAAAGATATTGATCTGAGGGAAATTGCCGACAGATTCGAGCTGGCAGGCGGAGCGATCATGAATGTGGTTCGCTACTGCTCGCTCATGGCCCTGCAGCGCCATTCAACGGAAATCACCTATGAGGATCTGGAGCAGGGAATTTTACGGGAGTTTAATAAAGAAGGCAGGAGCGCGGACTAATGGCACCCAGGATTATTTGGCGATATCGCAGAAAGCGGCATACGATCCCTGCCGCTAAAAGCCGCAAGCAGGACAGGGTGTTCGGCTCTGCCGAATCCCAGGCAGCAGGCTCTGTGCTGCATATGCAGATGCTTGAAAAGCAGGAGGCTCAGAACCGGGTCCAGCTTGCTGAAGAAGAGGAGGTGCAGGCTCAACTCCAGGAAGAGGAAGAGGGAGAAGAGATGGTGCAAACCCAACTGCAGGAGGCTGAGGAGGAAGAGGAGGTGCAGGCTCAGCTCCAGGAAGAGGAAGAGGGGGAAGAGGTGGTGCAGCCCCAGCTGCAGGAAGCTGAGGAGGAAGAGGAGGTGCAGACTCAACTCCAGGAAGAGGAAGAGGGAGAAAAGGTGGTACAAACCCAGCTGCAGGAAGCTGCTGAAGAAGAGGAGGCGCAGACCCAGCTCCAGGAAGAAGAAGAGGAAGAGGCCCAGCCAAAAGTCGAGCCGGTTCGCAAGCGTTCCAACCGTCTGATCCGGTCCGTGGCCAAGAGCGGTTTTAAGGGTAACCCCGGTTCCTATCCCTTCCGGCACAGAATTCAGGCAGCATTCGGCAACCACGACATCTCAAACGTAAAGGTCTTCAGTGATTCCAATGCCCAGCAGGCTAATCGCAGGCTGGGTGCCCTGGCCTACGCCTCCCGCGAGAAGGTTGCTTTCCGGGGCTATCCGGACCTGCACACCGCCGCCCATGAAGCTGCCCATATCATCCAACAGCGTCAAGGGGTCCGGCTCAAGGACGGTAAAGGCAGAAAAGGGGATCCTTATGAGCGTCATGCCGATGCCGTTGCCGACCGGGTTGTGCAGGGAAAATCGGTTCAGTCTCTGTTAAACAGCATGCCGTCAGCAGCAGGCAATGCCAAGAGTGCGGTGCAGCTCAAAGACGTTTCCGAAGGGCAGACCGCTTATAGAGCAGGAAACTGGGCCCTTGAGGTCTGTGGCAGGCGGGAAAAAAAGGATACGCGGTCCCTTGCGGAGAGGGATCCCCAGGGCTTGGGAGCCCATGCCGCACAGCGGAGCGCCTTTGCCGAAACCGACCCCAAGGGTGCCGGGAACAAAAAAATTATCTCTTTTGATGCCGCGTCTCTGGAAGAGAAATCAAAACCCATGGCTCCTCCACCCGAATTGACCGAAGTCACCTCGGATATATGGGATGTCAAGGCGCTGCGTACCGTGCTTTTTGACGAGGAGCCCCGTTTTGACGATATTATGCAGAGCAGCATCAATTCCTGCTACCTGCTGGCCGTACTTCTGTCGCTGACAAACACGGACAAAGGCCTGGCAACCATCCGGGAGATTGTTTCAGAAACGCCTGATGCCTTTGTGGTCAAGTTTTATCAGATCCTGGAAGGCGGGGTGCCGGATACGTTCAGAAATTTCCATGTGACAGTGCCGCACATGCGTGCCTCATGGCAGGCAAATGTTCCTCTCCAGGGTCCTTATCCTTTAAATGATGAAGTTCAGGGCTGGCTGAGAACTTATTTCCCCATTCCTCCCTATGCCACGCTGATTGGCGACTATTATAAACAGGTGGCCTGGGCCTGGGCCATAGAAAAGGCCTTTGCAACCGTGGTCGGCGACTGGCAGGGTGTGGAGGGCGGTGACGCCGGCACGGCCTTTCTGGTTCTGCTCGGCAGCATGGGCAATGCCCTGATTCCCAAAGATGGGGAAAATCTTGTGGCAATACGGCTTTTTAACCAGATATATAACAAGTTCCGCCTTGGCACACCCATGACGGTCACTCCCAGGGACGGGCATGAAATTCCAGCCTCATTCACCCATACCTACCATGTTGTTCATGCCGACGAGTATGGCGTGACCGTGGTGCCGCGATGCAAGGTTCCCAAAGAAGCAGAGCAGATAAGCTGGGACACCTTTTTTCTGCTGTCCGGCAAAACATACGCCAAGGGACAGGCTAAAAGTCCCCTGCAACTGGCAACAGGCACCGACATCCTGGCTGCCTGGAGAACCGGACATACGGTGTACGGCAGCTGGTATCCCTCGGTGAACTATGACGGCAAACGTTTTTTTCTGTCCCAGCATGCGTACAGTATTACCGGCATTGATGCCAAAACCATCAGCCTGGAGGAGCCTTACGGACGTTTTCCGCTGCACGCCCTTTCAAGAAAGGAGTTCTGCAGCCTGTTTTCAATTATTTACGCCCCAAACAGTTTTTAGTAGAGGGCAAATATGACGCGTGGGTAGGTAGCAGGGTAGGTTGGGTAGAGCGGATATTTCCTCGAAATTGTTGGGTTTCGCTTGATTTGTGTGTCATTCTGGAATGGTGAAGCGTCTGGACAGTAGCGAAACCCAACAAAGTTTGTCTCCCAAATCCGCTCTACCCAACCTACCCTACCCCTTCGCGGGAATGACGGCAAAAAAGTTGAAGAGCGTTGGGAATCATATACGAATTTGGTGTAAAACGATAAATCCCGGCAGGTAAAATATGCAGGCAGGGCAACGACAACAGAAAAGCGGTTCCGCGCAGTTTACTGCGGCAGGCCGTGGTGCGCAGGTGCGGCAGGATACGTCCCACCAGACTCTGTTATCGCCCAAATCAATTCCCGTACTGAATGCCCAGGCCAAGCTCAACATTGGAAAACCGGGAGACAAACACGAGCAGGAAGCGGATCGTGTTGCCGATCACGTGGTCAGCCAGAGCCTGCAGCGTACCCCTTCATTTGAGCAAGGCGCTTCAAATAAACCGCAGCTCCAGCGCCCTCCTGCCATTACGCCGGTGATTCAGCAGCAGGCAGATGAAAGTGTCCGCGAAGACAATCAGTTCCAGGAAGAGGAACAGGTTGTCCAGGGCATGGACATGCAGTTTCAGGATGAGTCAGTTGCCGAAGAAAACGATAGAGAAATAGAAATCCAGCAGCAAACCGCTGGTACCTTCCTGCAGTCAAAACATGTAAGAGCGGCAGCAGGGCGCAGCAGGATATCCGGCCGCCCTGTAAGCCGCGCTCCTCCGATCCAGAGAAAAAATAGAGGTGGCACTGCCACCCGTGCACCGCCTTTCATGATGCAATGTCTGGCTGTGCCGCAGCAAAACAGCCCGCAACTGACGATACAATTGCAGCGCCAGGTTGACGAGCAGGGCGAATCGTCACCTGTTCCATTCCAGGAAGACGCAGAGGTGCGTCCTTCCCCGATCCAATGCCGGGCCCCGCCGATCAGGGCCAGAACCGCGGTGTCTGAAGACCGCCTTGACCATGAACTGCGTCAAAGTCGAGGGGGCGGTCTGCCCTTACCGGAAGAAACCAGAATCCGGATGGAATCAGCCATTGGCGCAGACTTCAGCAATGTCCGGCTTCATACGGACACCCGAGCCGCCGAGATGAACGCCATCCTCGGTTCCCAGGCCTTTGCAACCGGCAACAATATTTATTTCGCCTCTGGAAAATACGATCCTGAAAACCTCGAAGGCCAGCGTCTCCTGGCCCATGAACTCACCCATACCGTCCAGCAGAATGCATCCCCCCGTAATCAGGTAAATCCTGCTTCAGGCCCACGTGGTCCTCCCGTACAGTTGAGCACTGAGTACGACCTGCAGGGAGGGTTTGTCGGCGACACGCTTAATCGCTATGCCCGTCATATCCCGGGCTGGGAACTTATGACGGTTATTATCGGCCAGAATCCCTTGACCGGCGAGGATGTGACGCGAACACCGCAGAATTTCCTGCGCGGCTTCATGGGGCTTGTGGTCGGCGGCACGGCACTTTACGATAAACTGAATCATAACGGTCTGATCGATGATGCCTTCTCCTGGCTCAGCGGCCAGCTCAACGAGCTTAATCTTTCCTGGTCCCGTCTGCGGGATGCCCTTGATGCAGCCTGGGAAGATATGGATTTTTACCGCTGGGATCTTTTCGATTATAACCTCCGGGTTCTGAGACGGCACCTGCAGCCACTCTGGAACGATGTCCAGACCTTTGCCGACCGGGTCATTGACAAGACAGTGGAGCTTGTCCGCACCACCATGCTCACACCGCTGGTTGATTTCATCAGGCAGCGCACCCGGGCCTATCCGCTTCTGACCGTTATCCTCGGCCAGGATCCTGTCACCGGCGAAGAGGTGGAGAGAAGCCTGTACACCATTGTTTCAGTATTCCTGATGCTCACCGAGTCCGGTGAGGAATATCTCAACAAGCTCAATGAATCCGGGAAACTGCAGGAGCTGTCGGACTGGCTTGACGCGGAAATAGACAGGCTTGATATCAGCGTTGAAACCGTGACAAATGTCTTCACTGAGGCCTGGGAGCTCCTTGATATTAATGCCGTCCTGCATCCCATTGACACATTCAGGCGCCTCTACAATATCTTTTCCGGACCGGTTACCAGGCTTTTTCGATTTGTTATCAATGTGGCCATGCGGGTCCTTGGTCTTATCAAGGACTGGCTGCTGGGGCTGCTCAGGCAATACGCCAACAGAATACCGGGCTACCCGCTTCTCACGGTCATCCTGGGGCAAGACCCCTTAACCGGCCAAGAGGTGCCCAGGACTCCTGAAAATTTTATCCGCGGATTTTTAAGCTTTGTGCCCGGCGGCATGGAAAAATTTCAAAATCTCCAGGAGTCAGGAGCCATTGACAAGGCCTTTGCCTGGCTTGAAGAGGCAATCACTTCACTTGGCCTGATAGGTGACGCCTTTGCCAATGCCTTCAGGCAGATGTGGGAAACGTTCAGCATCAACGACCTGACCGATCCCGTTGGCGCCTTTGACCGGGTGGTAGCCATTTTCACCGAACCGGTGCAGATGCTCATTGATTTTGCCATTGAAGTGGGCATGAAGGTGCTGGAGTTTATCTTTGAAGGCGTGCTCGGCCCCACCGGCGCCCGGGTACTCGCCATTCTGAAGAGGGCGCGCAGCGCCTTTACCAAGATCATCAACGATCCCGTCGCCTTTGTCGGCAACCTGATAAATGCCGTGAAAAGGGGCTTTCGGCAGTTCGCCGGCAATATCCTGCAGCACTTACAGGCCGGTTTGATCGGCTGGCTCACCGGCACCCTCGGCAGTGCCGGCATAACACTGCCTGAGCGTTTCGACTTCCAGGGCATTCTGTCCCTTGTCATGCAGGTGCTGGGAATTACCTGGCAGCGGGTGCGCCAGAAGCTTGTTCGGCGCCTCGGCGAGCGGGCCGTGTCAATACTTGAAACGAGCTTTGAAGTCGTTCGCATCCTGGTGACAGAAGGGCCGGCCGGTCTATGGGAACATCTCATGCAGCACCTGGCCAGCCTCAGGGACACGGTGATTGACGGCATCAAGGACTTTATCATTACCCGGATCGTCACCGCTGCCGTGACAAGGATTGCCACCATGCTCAACCCTGCCGGTGCCGTAATCCAGGCGATCATCGCCATCTACAACACCATTATGTTCTTTATCGAGCGGATCAACCAGATTATCGCTCTTGTGGAGTCTGTCGTTAACTCCATCTCCAATATAGCTGACGGCAAAATCAATGACGCAGCCAACTATGTTGAGCAGACCATGGCCCGCACTCTGCCGGTCATCATCAGTTTCCTGGCCAGGCTCATAGGTTTGGGCAATGTGTCCGGCGCTATTCAGCGCATTCTGCGTCGTGTGCAGCGCACCATTGATCGGGCAATCGACAGGGTTCTCGACTGGATTGTCCGGCAGGCGCGGCGACTGATAAGGGCCGGTAGAGGAGCCGTAGCGGCTGTGGCCGGCTGGTTCGGCAGGAGGGTTCCGTTCCGTTCCGCCGAAGGCAGGAGTCACTCCCTGTATTTTGAGGGATCGGATCGCAATCCACAGCTTAAGGTGCGAAGTGTACCGACTTCGGTTGCGGATATAATAAGCAGCGGCAGGTTTGACGGGAATCCTCTGGCTGGCAGCCAGAGGGTCCTGCTTCAGGTGAAGTACCAGTCGCTGCGGACAGAAGTAAATAAGGCAAGCAGAGGCGAAACTGTTGACGAAGGCGTAGTGCAGCGGGAGATGCAGGCAATTAAAACGATCCTAGGTCACGGCGCTGAAGACGACATGTATCACCCGAGGGGCACCAGTAGCGATCCTGTCCTCATAAACTGGTATAAGAAGGAAAGTGACTATCCTCAAATTTTTGGTGCAAGTCCGACTCAAGGTTTTGAGCGGGTTGTCTCGCCCCCAAATCAGTCTGGAACAATTACCATAGCAAGGCGGGTCAGTCCGTCAAATTTCCTCAGTGCAACGGCGCCGACTTTGGCTTTGCAAAGCAGTCGCAGGGCGTCCGCAGAATTTTTCTCGCAACGGGAACTTGATTTAATCGGTGCTGCACCTACAGAGGCTGGAAACCGTCGATTGCCCCAGGTCAGTGGAGGACCGGATGTTCTCGGCCAACCAACTGAAGGGACTTTCCAGATCGACCACGTAAGAGATCTGGTCCTTGGTGGCCCGGACAGGCGCAATAATTTATGGCCGCTGTCATCTGCTCTGAATGCCAAGGGTAATTTTATACAGAGTCAGCAAGTCGTAACCGCCTTGGAGGACGACGGAAGCAGAAGAACAGTTTCATTGAGAAGTCTTTCCGGCTCAGGAAAGCATGTGAAGGCGGTTTCCAGATCAGTGCTTACAGCCCAAAATCAAGCTGAGATCACCCTTATAGATCGCTCAGACAGGGAGTTCGACGCTTCGTCTTCGGATGATCCTTATCTTATCGCCTGGACAAAACAAGCGAGTGATTACCCGACCTTTCTCTCGCCTTTTGAAGAAAACACTTACAGGATTGGCCAGAGTGCGCCGGTTACCCGGACCGGGGAACGGCTTCAAGTTTCCCCGGAATACTTCAATCCCATTGCCAGCCGTTCTGTATGGCCCCTCAGTCCGCCTCAGGGGCGCAGTACGCAACAGTCAGTTTCCACACAGATCACCAGGCTGTACAGAGAAGCCGAAAGGAACAGCGGCCAGAGGGAGCCGGAGGTAAGAGGGCGCGGAGGCGAGCTCGGCCGTGTTGATCCCTCACGGTACATGGAGGCCGACCATGTCCGTGACTTTAATTTTGGCGGACAAAACCGGCAAGATAATATCTGGCCGCTGGCCAGAAACAAGAACGATGCCGCCAACGCTGTGAATGAGCAGATCGTGGCCTATGAAAGCAGCAGCGGGGAGAAGGTGAAGAGAAGTCTCAGGCAGGCACGCAGTGCAGGAGTTAGCCATGCGAAAATTGTCCAGGTTCCCGGTATTCCCTCCAACCGGGGAGCCCATGGCACCTCAAATGAACGTCCTGCAGGTTATGCTGAGTTGCTGAGGATGGGAACCCAGCAAAAATCGTGGTCAGCGGGAGTAAATGATCGTCATGAGCAGGAAGCGGACCGGGTTGCCGACCTTGTGTCATCAGGAAACAGGCAACGTGCATCATCGGCTGCCGGCCGTATTTCTGCTGTCAGTTCCGTTGCCGGCAGGCGGGCTTTGATGCAGCAGAAATCGGACGGGAAAGCCAATGCAACAGAAACTGATATCCGTCTGTCGCGTTCTACTGGCGTGCCAATGGAACACAGCGTGCGGGGCAGGATGGAGCAGAATTTCAGCCGCGATTTCTCAGGCGTTTGCATCCACAATAACAGCGCATCAGACGAGATGAGCAGCAGTATCGGGGCACGGGCGTTTACAGCGGGCTCTGACATCTATTTCGCCAAGGGACAGTATGCCCCGCAGACATCGTCCGGCACACACCTGCTGGCCCATGAGCTGACCCATGTTGTTCAGCAGGACAGCGGCATCAGGCGTCAGCCGGTCGAATCTTCTGCTGCGCGGCCCCAGAACGCGGCAACGGAAAATCAGGGACAAGACAGAAAGCCCCTGGTGCTGGGCAGCGCACCCATGCCGGGACTGGAGCCTGCCATGGAGGATGAGGTAAAGTCTCCTGAACAGGTGGAGCAGGAGGCCGAGTCCGAGGCCGGCCTTGCAAAGGAAAAGATGGAGCAGGCCCCGTTTGCCCAAGATAAGGATAAAGGAGGAAAAGAAAAAGGCAAACCTGGCGCTGTCAAGGCTGCTGAAAATGGCAAAGAAAAAGAGGAGGAGGCCTCCCAAAAGGAAAAAGCCGGACCTCGATCCGTGCCGCTTCCCGCTAAGGGATCTGATGGCATGCTGCAGCAGGTTATGAATTCGCCTGCCTCGAAACTGGCTGCCTCGTATCCGACTCTCGGCACGGGAATATCTGAAGCGCTCAAGGCCGAGAAAAAGCAGGAGGCGGATTCCGCCCCTGATCTCGTTGCCAGTGCTGGAAAAGGCAAGGTAAAGGCCAGGGCTCCACCGGACAAGGAAAAGGGCGCCCAGGCACAGCAGGCGGTTATTGAAGAAAAAGAGCCGAAACCTGTTTTGCAGGACACAATCGCCAAACATAAAAATCCGGCCCCGCCGGTGAAGAATGCCACAAACAATAAGGCACTGGATCAATCACCTTCCGGAAGCTGGATTTCCTGGTTCAAGCAGCGCGCCTTGAGCTTCATGTCGTCTATCTGCACCAAGGATAAAGGCGTCAACACCAGCCCCGGCAAATCGCCGAAAGTGGAATTAAAGGGCGATGCCGACCCCGAACGTGCCCAGAGCCAGCGGCAGGATGGCGACCGGCAGACAGAAAGCCAGAAAGACAAGGTCCGTGCGCGGGTAATGGCAAATCCCGGCAAAAAACGCATTCAGCCTGCCCCTGTGGAGCAGAAGAACAAGGTGCGTATCCAAGCCGCGGTTGTCGAGGTTGAGACAGGCAAACAGGATGACATGGCTGACTATGTCCATATGCCGCTGCCTGAGAATGTCCGTAAAAAAGCGGATCAGGATATGGCGCCCCTTCTTGAAAAAAGCCTGGCAAAACCAAAGGCTGATGTCAAAAAGGCCTCGACCAAGCGCAAAGCCGACAAGCAGGCCGAGGTGTCAAAGGCAAGGGCCGAGGTCGAGAACCTGAACCACAAGGCTGACCAGGATCAGCAGAATATTGTTGCCGCCTCTCGGAGCGATGTTGCCGCAGAGCAGAAAAAGGGGCTTGATGAGGCGGACCGCCAGGTTAAAAAATACCGGAAGGAAGCTGACAAGGAGCAGAAGACACTGCGTGACAGCGTTAAAAAACGGGTCAAGGAGGACGAGAAAAAGGCGGCAGCAAAACTGAAAAAAGCGGAACAGGACGCCCAAAAGGAGAAAAAGAAGAAAGAGGCGGAAGCGGCGGCCAAAAAGAGAGAGCTGAAAAGAAAACAGAAAAAGAAAAGCTGGTGGGACCGGGTTGTTGATGCGGTGAAGAGCGCAGTCAAGGCTCTGACCAAGGCAATTGACGGCATATTCAACGCCCTGCGCAAGGCGGTGAAATTTATCATCGACACGGCCAAAAAAGCAGCCCTTGCCCTTATCGAGCTGGGCCGGAAATTTGTTGTCGGCCTGCTCAATACCTTCCGTACATTGTTAAAAAGCCTGGTCTCAAACCTGATAGGCAAGATCTTTCCGGAATTGGCCAGGAAGATCAACAAAGCCATTGATACGGTCGTTGACAAGGCGATTAAAGGGGTAAACAAGGTTGCCAAGGCCCTGAAAAAAGGGGTGGAGGCCCTGGCCAATGCCCTTGGCAAGGTGCTGGATAAGATTCTCAGCGTCTTCCAGACCGCTCTCAAGGCTGCCGTGCAGATTGCCGGCGCCGTACTGACCGGTGATTTTGCCGAAGCGGCAAAGATAGCCTTTTACGCGGCCTGCGATATTGTCGGCATTAACCCGAAATCCATTATGAATTTCATGGAAAAGGCGGGAGAGTCCCTGGGCAGGATTTTCAAGTCGCCAAGCACCTTTTTCAATAATGTGGCCAAGGGCGTTAAAAAGGGAATCAACCAGTTTGTCGATAAAATAAAGCAGCATCTGCTTAACGGCCTTATCGCCTGGCTGACCGGTGCCATGGGGGATGTGCAGATCACCTTGCCCAAGAAGTTTGATGTAAAGGGGGTTTTCTCACTGGTGACCCAGATCCTCGGCCTGACCTACGACAATATCCGCGCCAAGGTGGTCAAAAAACTTGGTCCAAAGGGTGAGAAGATCGTCAGCACCCTGGAAAAGAGCTTTGTGCTAGTTAAAGAGCTTATCGCCAAGGGACCGGTTGCCCTGTGGGATCGTGTCAAACAGGGGCTTTCCAGCCTGAAGGAAAAGGTCATGGAAGGCATCCGCAATATGGTGATTGAAAAAGTTGTCAAGGCGGGTGTGGTCTGGCTGATCAGCATGTTGAATCCGGCCTCGGCACTGGTAAAAGCAATTAAGATGCTTTATGACCTGGTGATGTTTTTCGTCGAGCGCTGGGATCAGATCGTTGCCTTTGCCAAATCAATCTGGAATTCCGTGAACGCCCTGGCAAACGGTCAGATCGGTGCGGCCGCCAATGCAGTGGAGCAGGCCCTGGCCCGCAGTATCCCGGTTATCCTCGGCCTCCTGGCATCGCTTCTCGGTCTTGGCGGCATAGGCAAAGGCGTGCAGAAGGTGATCAAAAAAATCCGCAAGCCCATCGATGCCGCCGTCAACAAGGTTATTGATGTTATTTACAGACAGGGCAAGAGACTGCTCGGCAAAGTGACTGGTAAAGGAGGAGCGCAGCCGCCTCAAAAACAGACCCCGCAGCAGCGTGAGAAGAACAAGAAGGCCTGTGAACAGGAGATTCGCACCATTATGGCGCGCGGCATAACCCTTGGCAGGTTCAGGTCCATCATCCAGAAATTAAAGAAAAAACATCAGGTCCGGGATATCAGGATGGACAATGACTTTGATGTCAAGGTCATCAACTCGAATCCTGCCGAGATCAAGGTTGCCATTGCCCATGAAATAGGTCTGGACCGGGAAGGCAAGCTGGTTGAGGCAAAAGCGGCCGCAACCGGCAAGCATGGCGAGCCCAAGTATGGCAAGGTAAAACCAAAGGAAGAGTTTACCTTCGGAACCATCAGTTCGTCAGCAGACCATCCGCAAAGTTTGAAGGCGGTGCTTGAAAAAGAGTTGCAGAAACATGGACTCAGCCTTGAGGAGATTGAATTTAATAAATATTTCAGCGGTTTTCCCGCCTCCCCTGCCCGCCCGTCCAGGGTAAGTGGGACGATATACGGCTACATAGCCGGCAAGGTCGGCCAAAAAGCGCGAACCGGAACGTCGGCAATCGTCGGCCGCATGGGCAACCGCGAGGCATCATTCCGTAAGGGCAGTTTCCGGGGCGGTGACGGCGGTTACGACGGCGGCCATCTGATCAGTCACAGTTTCGGAGGGCCTGATGCCTATTATAATCTGGTTCCCATGAAGGCTCGCGTCAATCGTCAGGTATACGGCCGTATTGAGAAATTCATGCGAAACCAGGTGACGGTTGAGCCTGCCGCCTTGCCGCTGGATAAGAAAAAATCCAATCTTGATATTAGGGTGGCAATGAATTACGGCAGCGGCAGCTACAGCATCAATATGGAGCAGTTCCTCAAGGTGGCCTCCGGCGGGCTCAAGTCTGAAAAAGGCAAGCTGCGCGCCCAGCAGGAAGAAAATCTGGCCAAAAAACATAAACTTGAGGGCATAAAGAAAGGATTGCCCAAGGACCCGAAAAAGGCCCAGGCCGTGCTTGAGCGTTTCCGAAAGGCGCGCGATGCCAAGAAATCAAAACTTGAAAAACTTCGCAAAACAGAAGAGCGTGATCTGCTGGTCTGGAACCTGACTAACAGGTCCGGACTCAAAAAGGCATCCGCCACATTGCGCGATAGGCAGCAGGCACGGGCCCAGGTTGATCAGGCAGGAAAACTTCTTGATCCCATTGACGATCTTGTTAAAGGACTGAGAACGGCAGACCCCGGCCTGAATCTAATAAATTCACTGGGGCAGCGGAAACGCAGTCTGTCCAGACTTATTGGCGATTACGGCAGGAAATACAGAAAAATACCTCTCCATAAGGAAGACCTGCGCTTGGCCCGGCAGGGAGAGCTGCTACGGAGCCATATTGAGAAGCTGCAGCAGCCCCGCGATCTCACCCGGAATCTTGAAAAGGAACTTGCCCGCACGCCCACTGTTCCGAAAAGTGAGAAAGAGATAGACGACAAGATCAAGGAATATGACACAAGAATAGACCGGGCCATAAGCGAACTTGCCCAGACAGGTCAGGCCGACAAGCTGAAAAAGCTTGAGAAGAAAATTTTTTCCGGTGGAGGCAGTGTTTCGGTGCAGAGCCGTATACCGACATCGTTCAGCGTTGATCTTGACTATGAAGCTGTGACCGGCAAGGGCGGCAGCGCCATGGTAAAGGCCGACTCCAAAGGGACGCGCAAGGAATTCAGGAGGGCTGATTTTGAAAATCCTGCCGGAGTCTCCAAGGCGAGCTACGGCACAATAACTGTTACCAATGCCCCTCCGGAAACAAAGTTGATCAGTGAGGAAAAAGCTCCCAAGCGTGAAGCGGCAAAAAAATCAGGCAGAAAAGAGGAAGAATCTGAAGGCAAAAAAGGAGCGCACGGCACAGTCAAGAGCCCAGCACGCTTTAAGACTTCCTTTGTTATCAGCCAGGCTTAGCGGCATGCTCATTTCTGTGTTACCCGGTCGTGTCTTATCCGCGAAAAAAACGATAATGCCATATCTTTCGGAGATAAATATTGATAGAATCAATAAGTAAAAAATATGTGATTACTACTGAAACTCAGCCAGCCTTGCAGCTGGTACTGTAATGCATTAATAATTCAAAAAATACTGTCTCCACAAAAGTCATTCCCGCGAAGGCGGGAATCCACAGAGTAGCTGGCTAGTCCGCCTAGATTCCCGCCTTCGCGGGAATGACTTATAAAAAGGCTGAAGATGAGTGGTAATCATAAAAAAATATGACCATGGACAACCATCCTGCCGAGAATTGTTCATAGTTATAAAAAAAAAATTGCAAACAATGGTTATGCCGGCTTTTAGATTATTTTTGGTTCTTGTTCTTTGTTGCCTGACTGCCTGTGCAGCAACAAAGAATCAATATCCTGCAAGTAATAATGCAGAGCAGCAGGATGAACTGCTGGAGTTCGCTGAAGTGAGCTGCATGTCCTTCTATTTCGAGAAAATGAACTATGATCTTCAAGATATACAGGCTATTGCCGGAGGAATTGTAGAAATGGGGTCGTATCCCCTTTCTACCTATCAAGAGGTGGCGCTTTTGACCAGGGAGTACATGCCGGATCTGAAAAGTAAGCAGAATATCGACGTCGATCTCTGGAAATGCTTCAGGCTGGATTCTGATGAGGAATTTGTGGAAATGTTACATGAGTTGGATGAACTGTGAAGCAGCAAATCTCTTACCTTATGGGCAAAATGAAGAACCATCAGTTCCATTCGTGTTCATCGAAAAATTATAAGGCGCAGAGGGATGACTGATTCAAAAAAACAATCCAAAGAGAAAAGAGATTTAATCTTAGCTCTGCAGAAATGTGAAAGGAGATATAACGAGCTCCTCAAGGCTGTAACCGATTACACCTATACCGTTACCATTGACAATGGTGCCGTGGTAAAGACAACGCATAATACGGCCTGTATCGGCGTTACCGGATTTTCCACTGAAGAATATGAAACCCAGCCCTATCTGTGGCTGGATATGGTCCATGACGAAGACCGCGATCTTGTGCTCCGGCAGATTGCCGACATCCTTGACGGGCACCAGGATTCCTCATCTATTGAGCACCGAATCTATCATAAGGACGGCTCAATCAGATGGGTCAAAAATACAATCGTCAGGCGGTATAACGCCAATAATCAACTCTATGCCTATGATGGCCTTGTCCGTGATATCTCTCCCAGGAAAAAAATTGAAACTGAGAAGGAAATCCTCATTGACAAGCTGCGGAAGTCATTAAAAGAGATCAAGACATTGCGGTCGATCCTGCCTTTGTGTTCTTTCTGCAAGAAAATACGCGATGACAAAGGCTACTGGGAGCAGGTTGATGTCTACATTCAAAATCATTTCGATGCCGACATCAGCCACAGTCTTTGCCCTGAATGCATGAAAAAACATTATCCCGAAGAATATGCCGCTCTCTTTGAGAAGAATAAGGATAAAGACTAATCAGCGTTTCCCTTCGGAGTTTCCCTTCGGATTATCACAAAATCCTGACAAGAAGAAATGAAAGCAGCCCGGCTGACAGCGGAGTGAAAAACCAGCCGGCGCATATCATGGCAATCATCCTCGGGCTCACCGTCCTGTAATCCTTGACAAGTCCTACCCCGACAACCGCCCCGACAACCGCCTGGGAAGAAGAAACCGGAACGCCTACCTGGGTGAAGTAGTGGAGAACAACGGCATTGGCCAGCATGGCAACCAGGGCGGAGAAAGGATCAAGCGGCACAATCTTTTTACCCACGGTTTCCATGACCCGGTAGCCGTAACCGATCACTCCGGCCGCCATGCTGAGTCCGCCGATAATACAGGCTGTATCCGGGGAAAGGACGCCCGACCCCACATAAACGCCGGTGACATTGGCAACGTTATTTGCTCCAAAGGAATAGGCCCCATAGCATCCTGCCAGCAGTACGCCGACAAGGATTATGGTCCGCCGCCAGTACAGGCTTTTCAAAATATAATCAAAGGCAAAACTGAGCAGAAAATAGAGCAGAAAGCTGAACAGCAGCGCGCCAAATGGGGTTAAGACCCAGCAGGTAAATATCTTTAAAAGTTTGAGATAATCGGTTGCCCCCGCAGTGGCTCCCACTCCGACGATGGCACCGATAATGGCCTGGGAAGCAGAGGCCGGAAGGGCGAAATAGGTGAGCAGGCCAATGACGATTGCCGAGGCCAGGGTGCAGGCAAAGGCGGTCGAATAGGAGAGTTCGGCAAGTTTGCCCACTGTTTCCAAGCATTTGGGGCCTTCCAGAAATGCACCGAGCAAAAGAAAGGTGGAACAGAGGATAACCGCAGTCCGGTATCTGATGAGGCCTGCACTGACGCTTGTTCCGAAAATATTAGAAAAATCATTGCTTCCTAAACCGAATCCGAGAAGTATTCCACTGCTGATCCTCCACATACAGCTAGAGCGCCTCCCTGGTAAACATAATGTACAGCCTGTCGGAGACGTCTTCAATCAGGTCGGAAACTTTAGTGATATGACTTAACAAGGCCTGAAGGTGCATTTTGTTCGCCAGGGGAAGATTCGTGTTAAAGATATCACGGGTCAGTTTCCATTCCAGATCATCGATATTTGACTCGTGCATGCTTATATTGGTGACAACCTTCTGAAAAAGCATTTCATCATCAGCTGCCCTGCCGAATGTGCCAAGCTTGAGGTTTTCCACCGCTTCGCTCAGAAGCGGAAACATTTCCATGTTGGCGTGGGTGATGTCGTCAAAGGCTCCCCTCAGAGCCTTTGGGATTTCCGGACGTTGCGAGAGGCAGAAGTCACAGGCGGCTTCAGCAGCATTTGCCACATCATCCACGGACACCACCATCTGAAAGATATTTTTTCGGAAAAGGGGCAGAAAAGCGCCTGCACAAAGGCAGCGCGTAAAGTCGCGTAGAATATTGTCCGCCTCGGTTTCCAGCTTATCCACCAGGCGGGCGTTTTTCTTGGCCTTTACAATGTCATCCTGCAGGTAAAGAATAATTGTTTTCAGTGATGTATTCAGGACGTTGCCAACCATGTTGATGTGCATATCCAGCATGTCCCTGGCATTGCTTTCCGAACAACTCTTTTTTCTCAGCATAGCGAGCCTCTTAAAAAAAAATGAGAAGAAATTTAATGGTTTCCTGGCGTCAACACTTTGCAAAAGTGTCCTGAATTCCCTAAAAAAAGACAATGATAAAAGAGATGCAAAGCAGAATCAATACAATATGTTACACCAGGGATGGATAAACTGGAAGCGATCTGTAGACAATGACGCTTTTCCCGTGCTATTCGTATTCTGGGTGTGAGTGAGTACTGCTTGAATGAGACATTGATGGATTTTTTGGAATTTATGTCACTATGGCATGAAAAAATGTCATTCTGGCAAGGAAATGAGGGAGGTAAATCTTCTTTTTGTTGATTTTACAGGGTTTTTTCTGTTGGCACGCAAATAGCATTTAACAGAGTCCAAAGAGTTGATAAACGCTACCTGCAAAAAAATAATAAATGGAGATCATCATGAATAACATGAACGTTCAGGCAAAAACCAGGAATCAGGAAAAAGTAAACGCAAGTATTGAAGCCAAAGTTGAAACTTCAAAAGGCGTTATGCTCGCGGCAAGTGTTGTTCCTGCAGTCGCAGGTCTCTGGGCAGTGGCCTGTTTTGCAGGTGGTCTTGTGGCAAGCGGCGGCCCCTTGGCCATGGCCAGAGGCTTCTTTACAGCCGTAACCGGTATCTAATATGTAATTTTACATAATAAAATTGTAAGCCTGAATGCGCCGTAATGGTACATTCAGGCTTTTTTTATTTGTGGAAAAGTGAATCAGGAGGGTACGTCATTGCCGCCAAGTCGGGAATCCGGATTGGCATAAACAAGGGGCATCATTTCATTTGCGAGACCGTCAAACTTCCTGTCGATCAACAACGAGCAGGAATACAATAAGGAGCGCGAGACTGTATAAAAAGACATTCACTACAGGATGCACAGGGCCAATGGCCTGAAAGTTATCCCTGTTGAAGAATGTGGCTGCATATTGTTGCACCATGAGCAGCTTTGGATAGAAAATTCTCCATATTGATGGAGCTTGTGTTGAGGGATGCGTGAGCATGGATTTTACGATCTGGCTATTGGCAATGCGGAGTCCGCCATCGGACAAAAATCCCACTGTGACCAAGGCCGTTACTGTCATGGCGCAGATAAATCCCGGCATGAAAAAAGACAGCAATGATGTGAGAAGAATGACAAAAAATATATTGATGGTGCAGATGACAGATGCAACGAGATAGCCATATAAAATTTCGCCTGACTTGGCCCAGGCTATAGCAAAAATTGTCGCATGCAGGCAGAACATGAATAAGGAAGTCAGCAGCCATACACCGGCAACACGTCCGAAGCCATATTGCCACCGGGATATCGGCCTGGACATATACATTATCATCGTCCCGTCTTGCCGGTCGTTTTGAAACATTCGCATGGAGAGCAAGACGGCCATTAAGAGCACGGATACGGTAATCAGGTGAAAAGCAAAGAGCGAGGCATGCCGGGCAATGGAGGCAGGATCAATTGTTTGGTTGTTAACGGTGTAATTGACATTGTAGCAACCGCGAAGTGTCAAAACAATCAGAACAGATAATGTCAGCAGCACATAAAAACTTTTGCGCTTGAGTTGGTCCTGCAAGGTGTCTGATAATATTATCCATAATTTATTCATGGTCGATACCAACATATCTCACAAAAACATCCTCAAGAGATTCATTCTCAGGCACAATATCACGTAACAGGCCTTTGACCAGTATCTGCCCTTTATCCATGATGGCAACCGTATCACAAATCTTTTCCACTTCTGAAAGAATATGAGAATTCAGCATAATCGTGGTTCCGCTACGCTGCATGTTTTCGAGGATTATCCGCATTTCCTTGATGCCAACCGGGTCCAGGCCGGAAACAGGTTCATCAAGAATAAGGAGTTCCGGACTTCCCATGATGGCTGCGGCCAGCCCTATTCGCTGCCGCATTCCCTTGGAGTATTTCGCTGCAGACACATGTCCCTTATCAGTCATACGGCAGAGAGAAAGCACACGTTTCATCTCTTCGCTTGTCCTTTCCCGGGAAAGACCAAGTAATGCTGCAGTCCTGCGTAAATATTCCTGTCCGGAGAGATGTGGAGGAATAAGATGTTGTTCGGCCAAATACCCTGTACTTTTTCTCGCTTCCGGACGCATGGCGGGAACGCCGTTAATCATGATGACGCCGCTTGTCGGTCGTGAAAAACTAAGCATCATTCTAACCAGAGTCGTTTTCCCGACTCCGTTTGGGCCAAGAAGGGCAAACGTGCTTCCCTTTTCTATTTCAAGGTCCACCTGTTTGACAACAGGTTCACCTCCAAATTTTTTCGTGACGCCTTGCAGTTTAATCATAGGTGTCATGGGCAAGCAGGCTCCCTGGCGTCAATCACTGTGAAAACCCTCCTGGAATTCTTGTAAAGACGTATCTCTTTGTGAGCAGGGCTGACCGCACGAAGAGGTATGCGCAGGCTCCGTACTGTGCAGCTGGAAAGTTACGAAAAGCCAATGATAAAGGAGATGCAAAGTAGAATCAATACAATATGTTACAAAGGGATGGATAAATTTGAAACGATATGACGCCAATGCTTCTTTAAACCAGGCAAGGCTGGTTGCCGCAGGTGGGGGCAGTTGGCCCTTGTTTTGGTTCTCGCCTGCTTACGGAGGACCTTCGGTCTTTAAGAATGAATGATTCGTTTCATGTGTCATCTGAAACGGATGAGAGAAATCATTGACGTTGAATCTGAAGAGGTATTCTGCTGGTCAAAATAACAAAATAGCAATTTGTTTTAGAAAATCAGTATATTAAGGCGAAATGATTACTCCATGGACAGCCGTGCCATTTGGGTCGAAATGTATAGCAACATCCGGTGTCAAGCCTTTGGGAAACTAAATGAATTTTTTCTTCTTTCTGTGCAAGGCAGCAAGTCCTGCAATGCCGCTGCCGAACAGCCACACCGCACCCGGAATGGGCACCGTGTTCTGCTCAAATGATACATACGCCTGAACCGGATAGTCTTCATAGGCAAGGTGTACCTGACCCGTAATGTGGTCAAAACTTGGTGATTCCTCTGATTCAGACCTGTTTGCAATATAGAGTTGGCCGGCAACAGTGATTGTGCCGTATGGGACAAGTACTCGGTCGGTATAAGGAGAGCTAGAAGGGTCAAAAGGGTTAAATGATGTATTTATCCCCCACCAGTCTGTTGCTCCCAATGCGGCCACCACCGCAGTAATGGCAGCCTGGGCTTCAGAGCTGTTGCCCCAGAACGTCGGAGCCTTGTTGATGCGGCTGCTGTCCCCCTCGCCAAATGTTAAATCCCCATCACAGTCCCATATGGTATTAAAAGAACCCGTAGTGTGGAGAGTTGCATCATAAAGCGTACCATTGATATTGAGCCCTGGCAGCGAGGTAACAACCGCTCCCTGGGAAGCAATTGGAAAGAACAGTCCTATGAGGACACCGCTTAGGATGTGTTTGAATTTTTTAAACTCCATTTTCATGGTTGTCACCTTCTGCTCTTTTTTCAATTAAAAAAATGCGTAAAAATTTAAAGCTTTAGCGCTGCTGCTTTCCGTAATAATTTGAAAAGTGATTACCAACGTATTTCAGCCAGCCCAAAGAGAGTTCTTAGTTTTTCCTGTCATCTCGGTGTCTCACAAGCTCGCTTACCGGAACGGATGTGAGAAATCTTAATATCTGTGGTGACAGATTTCTCCCGTTGGTCGAAATGACACCATTTGCATTTTTATGTCTACATAATCAAACTGTTAATGAACCAATAATATATCATAACCTGAAATTCGTTGGTAATCATAATTTGAAATAACAAATGAAGAATAATTCGTTCTTGCTGTCTGAAGTTACAGTTTGATCCTGTAGTATGATCCAGGGGTTATGCTCTGCAGGTTAAAATTTGGGGCATCTTCAGTTGAGTATAAAATCCCCGGATGAGTGGTCAAGCTTGACAAGTGGGCAGTATCCCGGCTAACACTCTTTTTTATCTCTTATTTCATAAAGGCAAGAGAGGGGTCAGGATAATCGCATACAGAAGGAAACAAGCTTCATGGATGAAACACGATTCATAGTGGCAGGCAGGTTTATCGACGGCAGCGGCGCCGATGTGGGCAGAAATGTCTTTCTGCAAGTCAAAGACGGCATTATTACCGCCATCGGCTCCGCAGCAGACCTGCCCCGCAATGAAGGAGCCGCAATCGATGATCTGTCGCACTGTACCATTGTGCCGGCGCTGGTTGACTGCAGCGTCTCCCTGTCGCGGTCACCCTCCGTGGACAGGAGGGTGCGGTTCAGCGCTGAAGAGGCCGATCTTGCGAAAAAGGAGGCAATGCTTGCTCGGCATATCAACGACTGCCATGCCCATGGAGTGCTGGGAGTTGCCGACAGCGATGATATGACCGGCCTGGTGGCACGTTATCTGGGGAGGATGGAGCAAAAGAGCATAATTGATATTCGCACATCCGGCCGTCTCTGCCGAAGCGGGCAGGATTGCGCAGGGGGCGACTCGGCAGGCAGTGATTTTCTCAAGATCGGCTATTCCGGCGATATCGAAGACGAGGAAACACCATATCCTCGCATGAATTATGAAGGCCTGTGCCGCGTTCTGCAGCATAGAGACGGGAAAAAGGCGGTGGTTGTGGCCAATGGCCAGCAACAGGTGGAAGAGGCGCTCGAGGCGGGGTGCGATGCCATCGAACAGGGGTATGCCATGGGCGAAGACAATCTCCGCAAAATGGCGGACAAGGGTGTGCTGTGGATTCCCAGCGTACTGCGAGCCAAGAATGGCCTGGACGGTGCGGGCTCCGGCGGGGATGTGTGTTGCCGTTTCTCCCAGCGCTATGTGGCACCGGGAAAGCCGGTCCCCGGCGCGGAGGCCTTTTGGAAAAAGATGCTGGCCGAACAACTTAACCAACTGCGATTTGCCCGAAAATTGGGCGTGACAACGGCGGTGGGAACCGGTGCCGGCAGTGTCGGCATACTCCATGGCGAGTCCATGGTCGAGGAGATGAAACTGTTCATCAAGGCCGGCTACTCACTGGAGGAGACCATCCACTGCGCATCGGAAAATGGAGTCGGATTCTTCGGCATGGAGAAGTTGGGAAGGCTTATGGTCGGGCGGCAGGCAACATTTTTGATTGCCAGGGGCACGGCAAAACAGCTGCCACGAAAGCTCTCCTATCTGGAAGGCATCTATATTGACGGCGAGCCAAGCACTGCATATCGTAAGAATCCTGTCAAGACGGCGTGATAGGAGCGCTTTGCCCTGCAAGCGTAATCGCAAAGGTTCTCAAACTTCAAGACCTTCCCATCCCCTCATAGTTTAATTCCAGCCAGAATCAAATCAGCTCTCTTTTGCCTCCTCATGAATTAACCGGGTTAACCCGCTAAAAATTGGAAACACAGGATGCCCTATAAACAGGGATACGATTCACCCCGACAATATTAAATAAATTTGTGGGTCCGGAGAGAACCTGATTATTCGGAATTGCTCTGAAATTTCGGTTGAGTTGATAATTCATTAAACGAAAGAGTCCTGTATCAACTTCAAAAAGAACGTCTACACCATTGGGAGGAGTATTCGGAATATAGATATTACGATTTAACCATAAGATATTTATATCCCCTTCCCTTTTCCTCTGCAAAGACGCATGGGTAAACAGATAATTTTTACCAGGCTTATATTGATAATAGAGCAAAAACATGTCACCAGAAAAGGTTACAAGTTGGCAGGAGAATTAAATTCTTCCCTCGCTCTCGTTGATAAAGCAACATCTTTTCTGTAAATTTCCTTTCCTTTCAATTCTTTCAATAAA
>JAHLLM010000082.1 GCA_020444175.1 Desulfobulbaceae bacterium
TAACTATCTCGTGTCTGTCCAGAAATAGGTCATTTTGTTCGAGATCAAGGATTGCTCAAAAAATTACCGGAGGCATATATACGATATTCCGAGGATAATTTTTTGAGGATGACGCAGATATCGGGCAGGTAAGCGAGCCCGCGAGACTCCGAAAGGGTCATTTATGGACAGGCACTATCTAGAATCATTACCCAATAATGATGAGTTCAGAGTGCTGTTTCCCACTAATGGAGTGGCTTAGGGAATTATTACGCTCTCAATAGCGAGCAACGAAAAATGAATAAAACTGCACCACGGAGGTGCATTTCTATAAATTATAATAGATGGAGAATGATTAGATGACGGACCAAAACAAAGATTCAAACCATGAGGTTGATCCAAACAAACCTCACAAAGAAAAAACAGCCATGGATAGACTGCTTGCCGGGCTTTGGCGGTCTCCACTCGGAATTTTCGGTGTAGCCCTCACTACCATCAGTATTACCCTGATGATGGTAGGCAGTATTATCGAGATGCTTGGGCTCATTGAAAATCCCTATGCATCACTTCTTACGTTCACAGTACTGCCCGCGGGCATGCTGATCGGTCTTCTTATTATCCCCCTTGCCGCCTACATAAGACGTTGGCAATGGCATAAGCATGGGATTGACCGCGAAAACCTCACGCTCAATCTAAGCAGCAAAAAACACAGAATGTTTCTGGTTGGTTTTATTGCTCTTTCCATGGTCAACCTTGCCATACTTGCCTTTATAAGCTATGAAGGCTACCATTTTACAGACTCCCCCTATTTCTGTGGTACTGTTTGCCATTCAGTAATGGAACCAGAGTATGTTGCCTACCAGCGTTCAGTTCATTCTCGAATAGCCTGCGTTGAATGCCATATCGGACCTGGGGCCGAATGGTACGTACGCGCTAAATTTTCCGGTTTGCGTCAGGTTGCCGCTGTTTTACAGGACACTTACAGCCGCCCCATCCCGGCTCCTGTACATGAATTACGCCCGGCCCGTGACACCTGTGAACAGTGTCATTGGCCTGAAAAATTTGTTGGCAAGCGTGTAAAGAAATTTGTTTCTTTCTCAAATAGTGATCAGGTGAATCCAGAAGTTACAGAGATTGCTCTCCATATTGGCGGCCACAATCCTGAGACAAGCGCCTTTGAAGGCATTCACTGGCACGTAAGTGACCAGGTTGAGGTCAGCTACCTGGCCTTGGACGACAAACGGACACAGATTGCAAAAGTGCGCGTAAAACGACCTGACGGAACCTCGGATGAATTTTCAAACGATCTTGAACTCCCTGAAGGTGAGGAAGGACACTGGCGTGTAATGGATTGTATTGACTGCCATAACCGTCCAACCCATATCTACCATATGCCTGAAGAAAGGGTTGATTTCGGACTCCTGAGCAAACAAATTAATCCCGATATTCCGGGTATCAGGGAAGACTCCCTTGAGGTTATCACAACAGAATATGAGACAAGGGAGCAGGCAGCTGATTCCATGATCAACGATCTCATCCTGTTGCAGAAAAAACGTGACCCAGAGCAAGCTGAAAAATATAAAAATGACATTATAAAAGCCGGCACCTATCTCCTGGAGTCATACGAAGGCAATGTCTGGCCATCGATGGGTATCCAGTGGGGAACCTATAAATCCCACCTCGGCCATCAATGGGCTGACGATGGCTTCGGATGCTGGCGCTGTCATGATGATGAGCATTCGAACAGTGCTGGTGAAACTATCTCTCAGGACTGTTCGATCTGTCATGATGAACCAGAGTGATAGGTAGACCTGTACTTTAACTGTATAATTCAAGCAAAAAGCCTGAAAGAATGAACGTTCTTTCAGGCTTTTTTTATTTCATTTCACCCCATAACTGAATCTGAGATTGCAACAGCAAGTATGCCCCCCCGACAACAAAAGAAAAAACATCATTGCACAATTAATTCCAGCGGAATAAAAGGACAGTCAGCAGAGGGCATGTTTCTTATCCCTTAAAAGGCGATTCCAGCTAAAAGATAAAAAAAACCGGAGTAGAAAAAAATGACATTACGAGCCATTGCTTTTTGGATAGGTTTTTTTTCATTCGTTATGGGAATCCTGACCTATGACAGTGCCGTTGTTACTGCCCCGATCCCTGTTATTTCAGGCGCACTTGTCATGGTTCTAGCGCTCTTCAAACTTATCCCGGAATTTAAGCGATGCTGTTCCTGTAACAGAAAAATTCTTAAGAAAACGGAAATATGCCCACATTGCCAGGCGCAACAGCCTAAAGAAGAGTGTTAATTTTTTTTTGCGATAGTGGATTGAATTAATATCTGCCATTATGCTTTAAGGGGTAGATTTTGGGCATAATACCTGTAATAATAACATGATACTCATCCTTGCATCCCCATTTCCCCAAGCGACAACATAAAGGAGAATTCATGAAAAGTTATCATAAAGAACTCTGGTATGAAATTCCAACGCGCAGGGCACTGATCAACATCACCCGTGATGTGGAAAAATGTCTTGAAGAAAGTGGCATTCGAGAAGGTCTTCTGCTCTGCAACGCCATGCACATAACGGCCTCTGTTTTTATTAATGATGACGAATCAGGACTTCATCATGATTACGACGTGTGGCTGGAAAAACTCGCCCCACATGACCCGGTCAGCCAGTATCGCCATAATGGCTACGAAGATAATGCCGATGCACATTTAAAAAGGCAGATCATGGGGCGGGAAGTTGTGGTTGCAATAACTGACGGCAAACTCCATTTCGGCACATGGGAGCAGATATTTTATGGAGAATTTGACGGACGCAGAAAAAAACGTGTGCTTGTCAAAATTATCGGGGAATAGTGAAAACAGTTTAAACAGATGAGACTGCAGTCAGACTTCCGGGCTTATCTCGACATCATCAAGTTGCATGGCTCGAATCTAAAACAGATCGCACACATTGAGCCAGCTCCTCTTTCAGAACTGGCTTCATGAGAAATTTTCGGATACCGGCGGCTCTGGCTTTTTCTTCATTAATCTGCATGGAATAACCTGTAATGAGTATAATCGGCATCTCCGGCCTTTGGGCGAGAATTCTCTGAGCCAACTCAAACCCGTTTAAGTGGGACATGGTCATATCGGTCAAAACAAGATCAATTGCTGCCGGATTATCAAGGAAAATATCAAGACCTTCTTCGCTGCTGCAGGTAAAATCAACACTGTAGCCCAAATCAGTCAACATATCAGAAAGCATTTCCACAAGAAACGCCTCATCGTCAACAACAAGTATCCTCTCATGACCCTTGGGAAGATCTGCAAATTCAGTCCGCGAGCTGTCTTCCTTCCCTTCAAAGACAGGCATGAAAACAGTAAAGGTGCTTCCAACTCCGGGCTCAGTTTCAACCGTAATGGCTCCCCCAAGGCTTGCTACAATCCCATGGACGGTTGAAAGCCCCAGGCCCGTTCCTTCACCTTCAGGCTTTGAGGTAAAAAAAGGTTCAAAAATTCGCTCCTTCACCTCCTGAGATATGCCGCAGCCGGTGTCTTTTACACTCAGCTGCAGAAATCTCCCTGGTTTTATATCCGGATAGTGATTTGTAAAATCCTCAGCCAAATCAACTTCAGTGAGATTTACTTCCAGCGTCCCTCCTGTTTCTTTCATGGCATAGAGAGCATTGGTACAAAGGTTCATAAAAATCTGATGTATCTGGGTCGGATCAGCCATGACTGACAAATCGGAGACAAGGTTCTGCTTAATCTTGATGGACGAGGGAATTGAAGGCCTTAACAATTTGAGTGCCTCTTTAAAGATAAGCGTCACCTGTACTGACTTCTTTTTGATATCCTTCTGTCTTGAAAAAGTAAGGATTTGACTCACCAGGTCCTTTGCTCTGGTCGCTGCGTCGAGAATTCTTTCAACGCGGCGCAGGGGAACAGGGACTTGCAGCAAATCCTTTATTGCCAACTCTGAATATCCTATGATCCCATGCAAAATATTGTTAAAATCATGCGCTATACCGCCTGCCAGGGTTCCAATAGCCTCCATTTTCTGTGTTTGTCTCATTCTTTCTTCAACCTTAATCTGCTCCGTCACGTCACGTTTTATGGAAACAAATCCCATATTTTTCCCCAGAGAATCAAAGACCGGCGAAAGAGTGGTCTCCACAACAATACGATTTCCTCCCTTAATGACATTATTGAGTCGACCGCGCCAAACTCTTCCCCCCTTTACGGTTTTCCAGATTTTCCTGCAAAAAACCTCATCATGGACTTGTTTTTCCATAAAAAGCAAATTTTTTCCAAAGGCTTCACTTCGTGAATAGCCGCTGATGCGTTCAAATGCAGGATTGACATATTCGATCAAACCATTGCTATCTGATATGATAATTTCTTCGGCCCCCTGCTCTATGGCCTGAGCCAGCCGGGCAAGCTGTTTTTCATTATTCTTTCTTTGAGTTACATCAAAAACAACGCCATCAATGTTCAGAATATTTCCGTCTTTATTAAAAACTCCTCTTCCCCTGTCAGTAACCCACCGCTCTTTTCCGTCAGCATCAATGATTCGATAATCAAGAGCAAAATCCTCATGGATATTCAAAGCCTCACTTATTTCACTCTGCACGGAAGCGAGATCATCCGGATGCACCAAAGAGGCGTATGACCCTGAGTTACCATCTATAAAGTAAGCTGGCGGATAACCGGAAATTTCTTCTATTGTCTTACTTATAAACTGCATTGTTCTCTGTCTGTCATTGAGACAGCGGTACGTCGCTCCAGGGATATTGGCAACGAGTCCCTTAAAACGCTCTTCACTTTCACGAAGGGCTGACTCAACGGATTTTCTTTCCCCAATTTCAAGCTGAAGCTTACGATTTGCTTCGCCTAAATCGGCAATTTGCTGCCAGATCGAAATGCGCATCATGGCAAAACTACGGGCAAGGACGCCAACTTCATCTTTTCTGTCGATATCAATTGGCACATCCAGACTGCCTTGCGACATTTGCGAAGCAACATCCGTGAGGGTAACGATAGGTTTTGTAAAACGCGAAACAATAAAACAGAGCAGGAAAAGGACCAACAGGAGACACACAGAGAGTATCAGGACAAGAGAACGCCGGAACTGTAGAATATCCTTGTATTTAATTTCTGAGGGAACAGAATAGGCGACCACCCAATCCCAAGGCAGGAACTGTTTAAAAAGGGACCATTTTTCAATACCATCAATGCAGGTATATTGCAGAGAACCCTCTTTCTGGGCAATTATGGCTTTTATAAATTCTGCATTGGAAAGCTTTTTTTCTTCATGCTCTCCAAAAGGATGCATCAATACACTTCCCTTTTTATCTAATATAATTGGATAAATGTTCTGGCTCTGCGAGGTGTAGTAGAGTTCCTCAAGCTCTTTAAGAGCAGAATCCTTGAAATCTTCCTGGTAGGCCGCAACCATATGGGTAGCCAGCAGACGCTCATATTTTCGGTCAAGAATTTTTATAACTGATTCGAGTTTCTCTGCATAGACAGCCTGCTGACTCGCATCAACAATCGCCGTAAACTGCTTATCAGCAAGATAGAGAACCAAAAGAAAAGTAACTATGAATGATGCCCCGATAAAAAGCAGCAACCTCTTGGAGATGGAATTCAAATTCATTGTAAAATTTCTTCACCAACGAAGTGAGCCCTGTCAATCAAATCCATGGAAAACTTCACTCCCATTTTCTTGGCCAAAGGCATATTCAAATAAACCCTGGTATTCTTATTTTTGACAACCTGAATTTGTGTCGGGCTTCTGCCGTCAAGGATTTGTAAAGCAGCTTTTGCAGCCCATTCTCCTTGTTCGGAAGGCACCTTTGTGAAAGTGACAAGAGCGTAAGGAGCCATGGGGAGTGTTGCGGCTCCTGTTGGAATTTTTGTATTTTCCATGACAAATTTCCTGGCTTCTTCAACATTCCAGTCGGTTGCTCCGCGGATATTCAATGTGATGCGTAAACAGTCGACCTCATCCTGCATTTTGACAAATTCCCTCTTCCATTCTTCAAAAGTCTTAACATAGGCAACCCGTATAACCTGATCGATTTCAGAACGGAAAAATTCGGCCTCTTTCCGATCAGTTATTGAGTCCAGCCCCAGGAAACCGATTCTTTTTCCTTTTGCATGTTTTTGCAACTCTTCAACAAGCTTCTGAACCTGCACAACCTCGACCATACCCGTTACATTGCGAGTCGGAAAACCGTAACGTGAAGCATCCCAATTTATTCCACAGAAAACAAAAGGCAAAACATTGTCCATAAAGTAAGGGACTATCACATATTTTGCAGCATTGTCATCTGAAGCAATAACAACATCCGGTTTAATTTCTTCGATCAACCGTTTTATTTTTAACCCTGCCTCTCGCTTAAACTCTTCAGATCGATTCAGTTTTGTATGCATATGGGTTTCTACAAATTCTACATCACGCCCCTTTAATGACTCTCTGATACTTTGGCCAATTTCATCACTCCAGACATAGCCCTTATGATACGAATCAACCCAGAGAATTTTCTTGCTTTTCTCTACCGCAAAAACGTCTCCGCAGTAAATGAGCAGGGACAGAATAAGAAAGAGACAACATGTAATTTTTTTCATAAATACGTTCATCTGTTAGTCGGAATATAAGGAAGCAGTGAAAAATTACTCTTTAAAAGAGTGCAGCAAATAAACACATTATGTCAAGGGGATAAATGCGAAATGGTTGTAAAAGGATTATTCCGAAATTTTGCGGGATAATTAAACATGGCAGTTCGGCTTAAGATAGAACAAAATAAAAGCCTGATAATGATACGAATTATCCCCGAACTCCTATTGCTTCAGTGTATTGGGACAAGTCACAGCCGCTTTTCATTATTTCGGGGACTACCCTACGGATTGCATCCAAAATAATATTGCCATTTATGGAGAGGCACTTGCTATCTTTTTGCTGATGAGTTTAGCTTAAAAACCAGGATTTTCAGCGGAAAGGAGTTGCGGATTAAACCGGATCGACCATTTCATGATGCAGGAAATGTTGTTTATGTCAACCATGCTGTAATTGATTCACCGCTTCCCGAGTTGAAACGAACAATGCGGTCTAGCAGGCTGTTGAAAAATGTAGCGAGCGTAGCGGAGACAAGGAAAAATGAGGCGAAAAAGCACAGTTTACATGGAGTAAATGAGCATTTTGAGCCGAATTTTGACGCAGTATCAGCAAGTGCAGTAGTTTTTCAACAGCCTGCTAGGTCCTTGTTCGCATGGAGATAAGAGAACTGATCCCGTTTTAGTGGGGAGAGGCACAATCTACGCATTTATACCTTTGTGCCATACCTCAATGTCTAGTTGAGATAACCCTACTGCAAGCTAATCATAGAGCAATACCCAAAACAAAAAGTTACTGGGATATATCGGCAAATTGTGTACGAATGCTACGGTTCTGAACGATTTGATGCTTCGCCATTTTCCGGTAGAGGGTCATACGGGACCAATTGAGCTTTTGAGCAGCCTGACTCTTATTCCAATTTGTGGCAAAAAGAGCTGTCAATACTTGATCGCGTTCACTTTTTGGCCTGAAATCCCCACCAAGAAATGTCCGGCGAAAAGGTTTAGGTAAGTCTCTGAAGGTTATGGTCTGCCCGGGATTACTGATGTATGTCGCCTCAAGGACATTTTTCAACTCTCTGACATTTCCAGGCCACTCATATTTGAGCAGAGAAAACCACGCCTTTTCAGAAAAGCCACTCACGGTAAAACCAAAACGATGATTAAGAGATCTGACAAAATTCTTCAGCAGCAGAGGCAGATCTCCTTTTCTTTCGCGCAACGGAGGCAGATGGACTCTGGCAACATTAAGACGAAAAAAAAGATCTTTTCTGAAAAGTTCTGATTCGATCATTTTGTCGGGATTACGATTGGTTGTGGCGATGATTCTTACATTAACTGGATGCGGCCGGCTCCCACCAAGACGATGCACCGTATTATTCTCAATAATGCGTAAAACTTCTGCCTGCCCAAAAGGAGACATATCTGAAATTTCATCAAGAAAAAGAATCCCATTCTCCGCTTCTTCAAATTTACCCGGTTTTGCGGTTTCAGCACCATGAAAAGCACCCTTTTCATAGCCTAATAATTCACTTTCTATCAATTTTTCCGACATAGCCGAAGAATTCATTCTGACAAAGGGTTCGCCTCTCCTTCCACTATGCCAGTGGATAAAATTAGCTGCCAGCTCCTTGCCTGTCCCGGTCTCCCCGGTAATAAGCACATTGCAACTCATTTTGGCCAACTTCATCAGGTAGGATCGAATCTCATGAATATCAACGCTTTCGCCAATAAAATCCGGTTCGCTGCTGCTGATATCAGAAAGAGATGGAGAGGAAAGATCAAAAGCTGCAACTGAGTCATGGAGATGATGTTTAATGCGAAGAGCAAGTTCAGATTCTACTTGTGATCTTGAAAAATAATCCGTGGCTCCGGACCGAAGAGCAGCAATGGCCTTTTTTTCAGAACCAAATTGCGCTACAAGAAATAATGGTATTTCTTTGGCGCATGATTTCATGCGCTCCAAAAGAAAAATGCCATCCAAGGGGTCATGTTGACACGAACAGACAACAACCCCGTCTACCAGCGCAGTTTCTGGAAAATCTTTATACCCCCCCCCAAAGATTTTCTCCCGCACCTGAAAATCATTAGCGAGCAGGATATCTTTAAGTTCGCGGAAGAAGTTATTTTCTTCTCCTATCAAAAGCAAAGTTGCTTTACTCCGCTTCTGCTGAAGATCTCTCAACTCATTAACCATAACACTCACGTCAAATTAAAAAACTTAAATACAGGCTTACTATTGCATGAGGACAATGCATTATCTTCATTTTTTGTAACCATTCAGCTGCACCTCATCTTTGAACGATCAGGCCTGCTCACATAGA
>JAHLLM010000083.1 GCA_020444175.1 Desulfobulbaceae bacterium
CAGGCCTGCTCACATAGACGGGCTATCGGAGTCTCGCAAGCTCGCTTACCTGCCTTGCAGGACTGCTCGGAGTCTCCACTTCTTTGCGCTTACCTGTCCAAATCTAAGGCACATCTCAAGTTACGACCTGGAGTTGAGACCCATTTCGAGGCCTCACTGAATAGATACACATGCAACATATATCGGCTGGCCTGAAATTTGCTCTTTATCAAAATCAACGACACAGGGCAACAATCAACACAGTGAAGCACCAAGACAAAGTATTTTTTCGTTTTTTTCAGCCTGGAAAACTGAAAATTATTTTTCCAACAATCAAGAACCAACAAAAAGGAGGAAACAAAATAGCATTATCTGATTTGCTTCCCACAATGAAAAGAAGATCGGACTTAGGAATAATGAAGAAGCAACTGGACTCCCATGACTTCCTTTCAATGGGAAATAAATCGAGTGTTCGATAATTTTTTAAGAGACTTTGACATTGCCCCTTTCCGAGAAATGGAAGAACGGCTGGGAAGCTTCGAATCATGCAGCAATATCTCGGAAACATCGAAGCAAATTAAAGTAAACGCCGAACTTCCAGGCATGGAGGAAAAAGATATTTCCGTGACGATTGAAGATGATACCTCATCCTCAAGGGTGAAAGGAAAGATGAAAAAAGAAGAAGATGAGGAGCAATATCATCGTGAAATATCTTACGGCACTTTCAGGCGGTTCATTCCACTATCGGCAAAAATTGATATTGATAAAGTTGAGGCAAAGTTCAATAAAGGAGTCCTGAAAATTACCCTCCCCAAAGTACCCGGCCTCGAAGGTGTAAAAGGCAAAAAGATCGAAATCAAGAGTAAGTAGCGCAGCACCCATCACTATTGGAAAAATATGCCTGAACTGCCAAATATTCCCTGGAGCAAGGAAATCGAAACCATTCTGCGTAACCTGCAGGTTACACGGGATCAAGGTCTTTCCAGAGCCCAGGCAAAAAAAAGATGTCGACAACACGGAAGCAACCGTATCAGACAAAAGAAGCAAAAGAGCGTCTGGTCTATTCTCGTAAATCAGTTCAAGAGTGTTATCGTTGTCTTGCTGGCGGCAGCGGCACTGGTTACTTTCAGCATCGGCCGGTGGATTGAAGGCATCGCCATAAGTGTCGTGGTTGTTTTCAATGCCCTGATCGGCTTTATCACAGAACTGCGCGCCATTCGTTCCATGGAAGCCCTGGAAAAACTCAGCCAGTCCATGACCAAGGTACGGCGCAAAGGACGCATTGAAAAAATTCCTTCCCGGCAACTTGTGCCCGGAGATATAGTCGTCTTTGAAGCGGGAGATACGGTTTCGGCGGATATGCGACTTATTGAGGCAGCAAGACTTGAAGCCGATGAATCTACACTTACCGGCGAATCATTGCCGGTTGCGAAAAATACTTCGCCGGTAGGTAAAGAGAGTCCACTGGCTGAACGGCACTGCATGCTTTTCAGCGGGACGGCTGTGACCCGCGGCAGCGGAGAAGCAGTTATTACAGCCACTGGCACGGCAACGGAACTTGGAAAAATATCCAGGGAAATTCAAGAGGCTGAAGATGAACGCACGCCTTTGGAGGATCGTCTCGACCAGCTTGGCCGTGCCTTTATCCGGCTGACCGTTATTTTATCGGTGATCGTCGTCGTTACCGGCTGGATGATGAATAAAAATCTTCTCCTCGTGGTTGAAACAGGAATAGCCCTGGCGGTTGCGGCCATTCCGGAGGGTATGCCCATTGTCGCAACCATTGCTCTGGCCCGGGGTATGCGGCGCATGGCCCGCCGGAATGCCCTTGTCAACCGATTATCCTCCGTGGAAACTCTTGGCGGAGCCACTGTAATTGCCACCGACAAAACCGGTACCCTGACTGAAAACCAGATGACTCTCAACCGCCTGATATTACCAGGAATGGAAGTGTCGGTCTCCGGTGAGGGTCTGAAAACCGAAGGTCAATTTACAGTTCATGGAGAGACCATTGAGCCGGGCGATCATGAAGAGATGCAGCTCATACTCCGGGCCGGTGCACTCTGCGGCAATGCAGACCTGCAGCAGGACGACGGCGACAATCCCAGGGGGGTCGGCGATCCTATGGAAGTAGCTTTTCTGGTGACGCTTGCAAAAGCAGGACTTCGTAAAGAATCTCTCCTGGAAGAATTACCTGAGGAATATGAAGTTGCTTTTGATCCAGAAAAAAAGATGATGGCCACAGTGCATGGGAAGGACGAATCCCATTTCTTTGCAGTCAAAGGGGCTCCGGAAAAAGTTCTGGAGGTCTGCCAGAAATATATTGGTAACAATGGCACTGAAAAAATAAACAGCCGGATACGTAAAAAATGGCTTGAGCATTCAGAAAGACTGGCAAGTGAAGGTCTGCGCATTCTTGCTCTGGCCATGAAAGAAGAATCGCAGCGCGATGTGGAACCATATAAAAATTTGATCCTGCTCGGCCTTGCCTGCTTTCTTGATCCGCCCCGCGAAGAGGTAAAAGAGGCGATTGCCGCCGCCCATACCGCCGGTATCAGGACAATAATGATCACCGGAGATCAGCTGGCAACCGCCCGCTCCATTGCCGAACACCTGAACATGGTCGATAATACACTGGAAGCCATTGAAGGCAGCGAATTAAAAAAAATAGACAGCCTGAGCAATAAAGAAAAAAAGAGGATTCTTGACTGCAGCGTCTTTGCTCGGGTTTCTCCTAAACAAAAACTTGATCTTGTTTCTCTCTATCAGCAGGAGGGCAATATTGTCGCCATGACCGGAGACGGGGTCAATGATGCCCCGGCCCTTGAAAAAGCCGATATCGGCGTAGCCATGGGTCTCCGGGGCACCCAGGTAGCCAGAGAGGCCGCCGATATGATCCTCAAGGACGACTCCTTCTCAACCATTGTTGCGGCAATCGGAGAGGGCCGTAACATTTTCGGGAATATACGCCGGTTTATCCTCTTCCTCCTGACCATCAGTCTCAGTATGATTCTGACCGTTTTTTTTGGTTCCGTCCTGAATATGCCCATGCCTATTCTGCCGCTGCAGGTTCTGTATCTGAACGCGGTTACTCATGTCTTTCCCGCCCTGGCTCTGGGTATGGGACAGGGATATGAAAATATAATGAGTCAACCGCCAAGGAACCCGAAGCTGCCGATCCTGGAACGTTCTCACTGGTTGCATATCATTTTTTATTCCTGCGTCATAAGTGCCGCAGCCCTCGGAGGACTGATTTTCTGCTTGAAATCAACGGGAATGGATGCAATGCAGGCACAGACCATTAGCTTCCTCGTTATCACCTTCGGCCAACTCTTGCACGTCTTCAATGTGCGCAGCAAAGACAGCGGTATTTTTTTTAACGAAGTAACCCGCAACACCTATGTCTGGATCGCAATTGCGCTCAGTATTCTTCTGACCCTGGTTATCCTTTACGTTCAACCGCTGGCGGATGTTATGAAACTGCAGCCCCCGGATATACGCGGCTGGGTTGTGGCTCTCTGTTTCAGTTTTATTCCCCTCCTCTTTGGACAGATTTTTCTGAGCATAAGGAAAGGCAACGGCAAAGATTCACAGGATGAGCTATAATATTGGCGGCTATACCATCTATGTTTGACGGGATTCTCTGCAGTTCATTGATATGAATGTTGAAGATGCATTGCGTATAGCTCTCACTGCCGGATTATCTCACAGTCGCGAAAACGGGAAGACCTGAGACCGGCGATTTCTTCCCGGCTCAAACAGCACAAATATGAAATTACAGTTTTTTAAGAAATTCAATCAATTTGGTTCTTTCTTCCTCGCTCAGACGCTTGGCAAATGACGGCATATCCTTATAAGGCGTCTTCAACTGCTTCCTGACGTTTTCCTCTGTTGCCTCTCTACCGCTCATCGGTAGAGTTTTGCCTTGAAAGAGTCCTTTCAAGCCGGGACCGACTTTTGTTCCCCGGCTCTGGGTAAAATGACATTCCACACAGCCTTTCTCTACAAAAAGATCGAATCCGTCTCCGGCACGTAACGGCTTGACGGGATAGATGGCACAATTGCGCAGGACAAAGATAAGAATCAAACCGCAGATCAGAGATATCAGCACGGTGAAAGATGCATATTTCAGTGCTATTTTCCTCATACTGGAAACCCCTTGCGTCGATTGAAAATTTCTTTCAACTCTTTCCACGTCCTTGTATTGAGCACATCCTCAGCTTCAATCCAGCCTCGCCTCGCCTGCCCGATCCCATACCGCATATTGTTAAGCCCCTCCACACTGTGGGCGTCGGTTGAAATAGCCACTTTGACCCCGAGTTCCCGGGCAAATTTGAGGTATATATCATTAAGATCCAGGCGGTCCGGATTGGCGTTCAGCTCCATGGCGCAATTCTTCTCCGCCGCTGCCTGAATCACCTTCTCCATGTCCACCTCATAAGGAGGTCGTTCATTGATCAACCTGCCGCTGGGATGTCCGAGAATCTGAAAATATCGATTATCCATGGCCCTTATAATGCGTTCCGTCTGCTTGGTACGGGAGAGACTGAATTCCGAATGCACGGAACAGACGGTAAAATCAAGTTCTCTGAGTATATCATCGCCAAGATCCAGACTGCCGTCCTTCAGTATATCGACCTCAATTCCTTTTAAAAGAAGAATCCCATCAAGTTTTTCATTCAAACGGTCAATTGCATCCATGTGTTTGCGGAGCTCTGCGGCATCCAGTCCACCGGCAACTTTCAGATGCCTGCTATGCTCGGTGATGCCCAGATAATCGTAACCATGCCGGCTGGCGGCCCGGGCCATTTCTTCAAGTCCGGCATGGCCATCTGTCTTACTGGTATGGGTATGGAGATCGCCCCGAATGTCCTTGATGGTGAGCAGAAAGGGCAGCTCTCCTTTTTGCGCGTCTTCGATTTCGCCCCGGTTTTCTCTGAGTTCAGGCGGAATAAAAGGCAATCCGACCTGTTCATAAACTTCTTTTTCCGTATGCCCGGCAAGCCGTTTTTCCCCCTTGAAAACGCCATACTCGTTTATTTTCAGATTGTTGCGCACCGCGATTTTACGCACCGCTATATTATGGGTTTTGGAACCGGTGAAATAATGAAGAGCAGCGCCGTAACTCTCCTCATCTACGGCGCGCAGATCAACCTGCACATCAGACTTCAGGACTACCGAGGATCGAGTTTCGCCTTGTGCAATTATTTTTTTCACATCTTCGTAATCAGTGAAGCGCTCCATCACTTGCGCGTCTTTCCCATGGGTTACCAGAATATCAAGATCACCGACCGTTTCTCTGCGCCGTCTGTAACTACCTGCTATTTTAACTTTTTTTATGCCTTTTGTTTTTTTAAGATAATCAACAAGCTGTCCGGCTATTTCATCAGCAATGGAAAGTTTGAGCCGTTGCCGACTGCGGGCGAGCCGCTTAAACTCCTCTCTCATGTTCTGCTCCGTTTTTTTGCCAAAGCCGTTAAGTTGCCGAATTTTTTTGTTGTCAAGCGATCTCTGCAGGTCCATTAATGTTGAAATGTCGAGTTGCTCATGGAGAATCGCTATCTTGCGGGGACCAAGCCCGCGAATCTTAAAAAGTTCTGAAAGATCAGGAGGCACCTCTGTTTCAAGCTCCTCCAAAAAAGGGAGCGATCCTGTTGCAACAATTTTCTCTATCTTATCGGCAAGATCTTTACCTATTCCGGCAAGTTTTGACAGGTCATCCCCTTTATCCACCATTTCGGAGATGCTTGTGGATAACTCACCCACTGTGCGCGCCGCATTACGATAGGCTCTGATACGAAATGGATTGTCTCCCCTGATATCAAGCAGATCGGCGATGCGGTTAAATATGAAGGCGACATCGGCATTATGAACCGGCATTTAAACACCTACTCCTGCAGTCTTTTTTGTAACTACCATCCATCTTCAGCTTTTTTTCCCTTCATTTGTGTAGCCATTTTCCCTGTGCTTTGCAGCAATAGTATGAGCCAAATGATCCAGGGCTTTAAAAGCAGTTTCCGAAGGGACCCCCTTATAGAGAACAGGGTCCAACACTTCAACCTTGAGGTTGGGAACCATTGCCGCTAATGTATCCACGGTTTTGCCCCCCCAGCCATAGGAGCCTATTATGGAAAGAAATTCCGTTTTGGGGCGTAGGGCATTTGCCAGAAAAGCGGCGTAGGCTGCATAAGGATGTGGTCCGGCCAGGATGGTGGGAGTGCCGACGACAATGGTTGCTGCATCAACCAGGGACATGGCAAGTTTTCCTATGTCGGTTACCGCCAGGTTGAACAACTCGACCCTGACGCCTTTTTCCACCAAGGATGCAACAAAATAATCAACCATTTTCTGGGTACTGCCGTGCATGGATACATAGGGCAGCACCACCGTATTTCGGGGAGAGCCATGAACCCAATCTCGGTAGGCGTCCATAATGAATGCAGGTCGTGTATATATCTGTCCGTGACTGGGGGCTATCATTTCTACATCATATGGAGCGAGTTTTTCCAGGTTTTTGGCAATTATATTTCGAAACGGCATCATAATTTCGGCATAGTAGCGTTTCGCAGCCTCATAAACGCGCCCTTCCTCGGATACGAAGAGATCACTTGTTGCAATGTGAGAACCGAAAAAATCACAACTGAAAAGAATCTTCTCTTCCTGCAGATAGGTTACCATGGTTTCCGGCCAGTGAACCCAGGGGGTCCGAATAAACTGCAGGGTCTTGTCTCCGAGGGATAAGGTTTCGCCATCCTCGACGGTTATGAAAGCATCCTCTGCAATGGGCAGAAGATCCATAAGCATGGGTTTCGCCTTGGGAGTTGCTATCACCTTTGCTTTCGGATATTTCGCAAGAACCTGGGGAATTGTCCCGGAGTGGTCCTGCTCCGCATGGTGCGAGACGATGTAATCGATTCGGGGCACAGACTCAAGCTGAGAGAGCAGTTCATCGGCCCTGGCTGGATCCACGGAATCAAGCAAAACTGTCTTTTCACTTCCTTCTACGAGATAGGCATTATAACTTGTTCCATCCGGCAGGGGGACAAGAGAGTCGAATAAGCGTCTGTCCCAATCCACCGAACCCATCCAGTAAATATTCTCTTTTATTTTTCTCGGTTTCATGTTTTCTCCTTTTTTGGGTAACTCACTGTTATTTTCAGTAGCTCTCTTCCTGCACGAACAAGAGGCAATTCGTCTTTATTGTCGCCCGGCAGCATGTTCTGTTTGAACTTTTCTTCATTCCGGCACAATTTACAGAGTCCGTTTCAGGGCCAGCCGATAAATTACACCGGCTTTATCATCGGAAATAAAAATATGGTCTTTTGCCATTATCTTGATATCTACAGGGCGTCCCAGGGAAGTTTTACTGTTTTGCAGCCAGCCACTGATAAAATCCTCCCTGTCGAGATATTTTTCAGGCCAGTTTTGTGTCTGATGCCTGATACTTCAAAAAAGAGACCTCCAACTGTCCGAAGTTCGAGAGATGAACGCTTTTTTTTCCTAGTCCAGCAGCTCATCATCATCTTTCCAGTGAATGCACTGGGCCGGGCAACTTTCCATGGTCTCCTCAATCAGGTCGACTTCACAGTCAAAACTGATGACAGCGGCGGGGCTCATATCATCTTTAAAGCTAAAACACTCAGGGCATATTTCCGCACAACTGCCGCAGGAGATACACTCTCCTTTATCGATGAAAAACGGTTCCGCCATGCTACAACCTCCTCTGTATTCTGTTTTTTTGAGTCAGCGACAAACATGATATTTTTTCATTCACTACAGCCTTGTTCCGTGTCTTTGGATCCTCCTCAATGGCGCCTTCTTTCCCTGCGCAGTCCGGATCAAAAAGTGGACGGGTTTTCAGGAGGCAGTTCGGATTCATCAAAGGGCAGAACACCTATGCCGGTAAGAAATTCCTGGAATTCCGCCATAATCATTTCCCCATCATTTCCGACATCCTCCTCCATCAACGCTTTATCGATAATTTTCTCGATAAATTGCAGATCAAACGAGCTGTCAAGCACTCCGCATCTGCGCAGCAGACAGAATACAAATCGTTCGTTTTCAATTTTCTCCTCAGCATCCACTCCAGCCTCATCATATAAGTTGAGAAAAATATACCAACGCATGGCGGAAAGCAGGGCATCATAAGAGGTCACAAGACCTGAGGAAATCTTGTTTTCACGTATTCGCCTCACCCCGCAACGCCAGTGCAGTTTGGCACGCATAAGCAACGCTTCCTTTGTAGTCATTTTGGTTTCATCCATCAGACCAAAATGCGGACTCATAACAACCTCCAGAGACAATGAAATTGAAGTATTTTACCTCACAGCCATGAGACTATCATCATGCACATGCGAGGATGCCGGCCAAGAACCGGCATTTTTTAACAACAACGAGGAGTCGAGGAAAAAGTATATTTCAAGGCTGCCTCCTTGTGCTTCCGGATTACACAGCGCCATTCATTTACAACTCCATAACAAAAAACAAATCATAAATTACAGGAAATATACAAATTACATGCCATGCATTTTGCGACACTGTCTACAAATTACCTTGTTGCAGAGGATAATTCAGGTGGGAAATATTCCGTCGAAAAGGAAATGTCCGGTTTAAGAGGAGACACACTGCATATTCCAATGAATTCGGCCACTCATTCCGAAGTTATCCGGCCGGGTAAT
>JAHLLM010000084.1 GCA_020444175.1 Desulfobulbaceae bacterium
ATCGCTACAGTAAATTGGCCAAGATGGTGTCTCATTTATATTGACATATACCGGTTGTTGGAAATTAACCCAACCTACAAATAACTGAACCGAACACGAATCAGTTTGGCTGAAGATACTTCATTTTATTGTTGATTATCTCATACACCTCATCAACCGTTATCTCCTCCATGCATCTCCAGTTCTCGCACGGCTTCCATCGATAGCATGGTGCGCAGGGCAGGTCTTTTTTTATAACAGTGTGAATGGTGCCGTAGGGGCCTGTCCTGATGGGATTGGCCGGACCGAAGATGGCAAACACGGGTGTATCGCAGGCTGCGCTGATGTGCATGGGGCCGGTATCGTTGGTTACCAGAAATCGAGCCCGCCTCATGATTGCTATCAGCTCGGGCAATGAGGTTTTCCCTGCCAGATCGATGGCCTTTCCCTGGGAATGACTGACTGCCTGTTCAACAACATCGGCGTCGCCTTTGCCGCTGATCATGAGGGAGGGCAGGGGGAGTTTCGCCGCCAGACGGCCAAAGCGATCCGCCGGCCAGCGGTTGGCCTCTTTACCTGCCGAGGGCGACATAACGCAGAACTCATGGGGGAGTGTCTCAAATATCGGCGGATTTTCCGGAAAGGGCGCAAAGGGATATTCGACTTTATCCACAGGACAACCCAGGTATGCAGGGATTTTCAGATATCTATCAATGGCATGTATTTCCGTTGATGTGGATATTTTGTGATTATAAAAAAACGGGCTGCCCTCATGGGACTCTTTGAAACCTAATTTATACCTGGCCCCGGCGACAAAGGTCATCAGTCCGCTTCGAAGCAGACCGGAAAGATCAATCGATATATCAAAATGTTCGCGTCTCAGTCCCTTGCAGAATGCAGCTATTTCCGGAAGGGAAGAAAACAGACGTTCGCGCTGCCGCCATTTTTCCTTTTTAAAGATCCACAGCCTGTCGATAAGGGGATGGTTTTCCAGGAAACGATGCAGTCCCTCGGCCACTATCCAGTGGATTTCACTTTCCGGAAAGCCCTTTTTCAAAGAGGCCAGAACCGGCAGGGTGTGAACAATATCCCCGAGTGCACTTGGTTTGATGATAAGAATTTTTGGGGTACTGCTCTTAATCTGAAGCTTTTTGCTATCCAAAGTCATAAACAAAATACCAGAGACGAAAATTTCATATTAACTGACACCGATTAAGCTGTAAATTGCCCTGCACGTTTTTTTAGCCCCGCCTTTTCGAAGGCGGACATATTCTTCCAGCATTTTTCGAATGCGCGTCCTGTCCTGCGGCCTGTTTACATTTTCCAGGAGAAGAGATGCCGCCTCCTGCCAGTCCCCGGCTTCATAAACCATTTTTTTATCAAAAATTTCCCTGCCCACCCAGGAAAAATCAGACCAGTGGGGACCTGTTACCGGCCGCAGCCCGCAGGTAAGAGGCTCAAGAAAATTCTGCCCGCCCAAAGTTGCCGGCAAACTGCCTCCGACAAAGGCAGCTTGCGCCAGCTCGTAGGCTGCGGTTAATTCTCCCATGGTATCCCAGAGCACAATGGTGCCGTTTTTTACTGTTTCACTTGATTGAGAGCGAAGCTGACAGGGCAGAGAATGTGCTGTCAGTATCGTTTGCCACTTTTTTATGCGGTGCATGTGGCGCGGAAAGAGACCGATAATTATCTGATCATCCGTCTGCCTGATATGACGTATAAGCCTGGTTATATCCTCTTCCTCCTGCCTGCGTGTGGAACCGAGAACAATAAACCTGGCATCAGGTGCAATCAGACGCCTCAAGGGATTATCTGCTGGTTTTGTTTCCTGCTGACTGACCATGCGGTCAAATTTGATATTCGACATGGTGTCCACCTGTGCCTTGCTGAAAAGCGATGCAAAGCGGGCGGCATCATCCTCAGACATGGCCAGTACAAGATCAGGACTCAGGCTTTTCCAGAAAGTCGGCCAGATGAGGTAGCGGGACAGGCTTTTTGGGGTCATTCTTCCATTGGCAATAAGAATTTTTGTCCCCTGTTCCCTGCAGCATGTTAATAATCCGGGCCAGATCTCACTTTCGAGCAGAAGCAGGAGCTTGGGCTGCACGGCCTTCAGGGCTTTTGCCATGAGAGATGGTTTGTCAAAAGGAAAGTAGGCTTTCTGAAGTGTGAGCTTCCGGTTATTTTTAATGATATCGGTGCTGATTTTTTCAAGAATCTCCATTCCCTGATTGGTGTTTGTTGTAATCAGAATCCGTAAGGTTTGATCCGGGTTGAGATTTCTGACAAGCTCCCGTGCAAGGTAAGCCTCTCCCACTGAAGCGGCCTGGATCCAGAGGTCAGCTTTTTCTGGCTTTGCCTGTACTGTTCGTTGCTGCCAGCCGTGTTTGAGCCGCGCATTGCAGCCCAGCAAAGGAATGGCAACGCTCCAGAGCAATTGGTAGAAACCCAGGGCGAAGCGGACGGTCAACGGAAGCTTGAAATCTTCACCGTCCTTTTGACGTAAAGCTTGATTATGGATTTGATCTTCTCCCAATGTAAAAAAAGAAATTGCTCGGAAAGGCTGTTATAGTAGACTGTATGGCAAGCGTTGCGAACATCCTGATCCACTCGCACCATGTCAAATGACTTTTGACGCTTTTTGGGTAGGTCGGGAAACCTTTCCCGACACTGAAGAGTCGCCATGGGTGTGGCGACCTGCACGATAATTGAAGCTTGACATGACCCTCGCTCGGTCTCCACGTGATTAGTTGCTCTCCTTATATATTCGACACCCCGTTTAAGATCAAGTAGGCATTGAACTAAATTATGACAAAATCGCTGCAGCACAACATAGACAGGGATAAATGCACCGGTTGCGGGGAGTGCGTTCGCGTCTGCCCGGACAAGGTGTTGTCCGTGGCAGGAGGCACAGTCGAATTTTCCGGAGAAAAGTGCCTTGCCTGCGGCCATTGCGTAGCGGTCTGCCCGGTGCAGGCCCTTTCTTTGTCGCCTTTGTCGCTTAAAATGCATTTTCAAACCTTTGACGAGAAGCTCAAGTGGCTGCCTTTTGGTCAGCCTGATACTTCGGATCTTGTCCGCTTTATGCGCTCCAGGCGTTCCTGCCGGAATTTCAGTACAAAGGAGATAGCAATAGAGTTACTGGCTGATCTGGTCAAAATCGGCACCACTGCCCCGTCAGGCACGAACAGTCAAGGCTGGACCTTTACAGTGTTGCAAAACCGTAGCCAAGTAACGGCACTTGGCAAAGGTGTTGCCGGTTTTTTTAAAGGCCTCAATAAGAAGGCGGAAAATCCCTTACTCCGTCTTTTTGCCAAGCTTTTCTTAAAAGACAGCCTGGGACGCTACCACCGGCGTTATTACCAAACAATCAAAAGCGGACTTGAAGAGTGGGAGAAGCAGGGAAAAGATTTACTTTTTCATGGAGCAACGGCCGCCATTCTTGTTGGAGGAACCTCAAGGGCAAGCTGCCCGTCAGAAGATGCCATGCTCGCCACCCAGAATATTCTTCTTGCCGCCCACAGTATGGGGATTGGTAGCTGTTTGATCGGTTTTGCCGTCGAAGCGATCAGGCGGGAGTCTGATCTCAAAAAACACCTCATGCTTGCTGCTGATGAGGAAATCTACTCCGTCATAGCTCTTGGTTATCCTCAAGAAAAATACTCCACTGTCACAGGACGGAAAAGCATCGAACCGAGAATTTTGTAGACTTTTTTGACGGAAAGTTTTGGGATTGCTACAACCGGTCAAGAGGACTCTGCACACCCTGGCCGCCGCGATTTAAGACATGGGTGTAGATCATGGTGGTGGAGACATCGGAATGGCCGAGCAGTTCCTGAACCGTGCGAATATCAGACCCGCTTTCAAGAAGATGGGTTGCAAAACTGTGGCGCAGGCAATGACAATTGACCGCCTTGGCGATTTCCACCTGAGCTGCCGCCTTTTTGATCGCCTTCTGTAGGCCATTCTCATGCATATGGTGCCGGCGGCGTTGATTGCTGCGCGGATCAACTGAAATCCTGGCACTGGGAAACACGTACTGCCAGCCCCATTCTTTAGGCGCGGCAGGATATTTTCGAGCCAGCGCCTCCGGTAGATAAACCTCACCAAGTCCTTTGGCAAGGTCATCCTCATGCAATTTCCGCACATCTGTAAGTTGAGAAACAAGATCATCCCGGAGCTTTGCCGGCAGCGGCACCACTCGATCCTTCTTCCCTTTGCCGTCGCGCACGGTAATCTGCATATAGTCAAAGTCGATATCATGAACGCGCAGGCGGATACATTCCATGAGTCGTAAGCCAGCCCCGTAAAGCAGCGAAGCCATGAGTTTCTGCACCCCGGCTAATCCCTGCAGCAGGCGTGCCACTTCGCCCGTGCTTAGAACAACAGGGAGACGCCTGGGCCGTTTAGCCCTGGCAAATGAGCCGAGATCGCCAACCTTCTTTTTCAGAACATGAGAGAAAAAGAACACCAAGGCGTTAAGCGCCTGATTCTGGGTACTTGCAGAGACATTGCGCCGCACGGCAAGATGCTGCAGGAATGAGCAGATATCATCATTGCTGTAAGTCTCGGGAGCGCTACTCTTCACATAAAGAAGGAAACGGCACACCCAGCCCTCGTATGCCTGTTCGGTCCTGATGGAGTAGCCCCTGGAACGTATCTCGATCAGCAGTTTCTTCAGAATTTCCTTATGCTTCTTCCGCGTCTCAGCAAGCTCGGAACCCTGAATGTTCGCCAGCCGGTCAATGGTATCTTCAACCGGCTGGCTTGGCGCGACAGTCGGATGACTGTCCGGTAGAGATGCAGCAGAATCCAGCCAGTACTGCCAGTCAAAATTCACCGCCCACGGTGCCTCGATCAAAAGAAAAAGCTGCTGAAGGGCATCGACAATCTGCCGGAATTGCCAGTCTTGAATTCTGCCTAGTTCTTCAATCTCCTTCAGGTAATTGGCAATATCATTACCATCGTGTTCTGCCAGTTTTTTACCATGGTGAGCCTGTATATACTGTTCGGCCCGGATGACATACCAGCGGGCCACAGCCTGTTTAACTCCTTTCTTCCAAAGAAGATTCAGATAGTTATCCCAAAAACGTTCTATCGATTTCGATTTTCTTGTACTTTGCGCAGACATCTGTTAAAGTCTCACTGTAAGTTAGGAAGCACCATAAGGAAAACAAGTAATATTTTTTATAGATAGACGGAATGCCTAATTATGTCAATAGGCAGAATCTGTCTAGTGTTATAATTAATGTTTCTGTCTAATACACTGATAAGTCCGCCCGCCGATGGCGGACGGACTTATCGCCGCTGTTGAGTAAACTCGAACGCCTCGACAGGCACCGCCATAAAGGCGGTACCTATCAAGACGTTCGAGCCTCTGCGCTTCTCAACCAGCAGAGGAAATAAACTACAATTTCCTCTGCTGGCCTGCGATGCTCGAGGCTCAACAGCGGCGTTATGCTTTAAAAGGAATTAACTATGGAATTTGATTTGGAATTCAGCAAAAGACTGATCGAGGCGGCCAATTCATTTGGCGATAATAAAACAGGTGAAAACCAAGCTGCTCGTGCCGTGCTCTACTTAAGCCTTCTTTCCTGCGAAATCTCACTCAAGGCACTTCTTGAACAAGCGGGTTTTACCTTGAAGGAATTAAAAAAACGATCCCATGATCTCAATGGTTTATTAGAAGATATATGCTCATGTGAATTACTAGGTACTGAAATTGGCAATTCAAAACCTTTACCTGCCTCATCTTTACTTTCTAAGGTAGTAATTCCTGACACCGCCAATGGAACTGTCGGCGCATTATTACGTGATAAATCTAAAGGAAAATCAAAGTATCCTAACAATATTCGGTACGGTGATTTGGTTAAACATTTTCCAGCAGCAGTAATGCTCAAATGCGCATCGACTGTTCAGACTTGGGCACAAGAAAACATCAAAACAATAAAACGCAAAAACAAAGCATAACAAATCAATTCACTGGATGCCGAGAACGGTTGCGGCCCTAAGGGATCAAATGCTGTGGCGGCACCAGTGATTTCAAACGTTGGGCTAAGGAATCAAAAATATGAACAACAAGTCAATATTGAGGCTGCTGATCGTTGCTGAATGGCTACTACTAGCGATTAGCATCTACATATCAATCTTTTTGGAGTCATATCTTCCCCAAGAATTACAAAACTACTTATTAGCTGAATCCACCGCTGAAACAACAAAACAGGAAGATATTCTCATTATAGCATCGCTAGTTATTCTCGCAGCCTACTTAATTTCATCCATTATGCTATTATTACTGAAAAAATGGGCAAAATGGCCTTATCTATTATCCATGGTCGTCTTATTTCTTATTGCACCGTTCGCAGGGCCAACAGTTGAACACTCAACAGCAGACACCATTGCTGAAATTTCAACATTAATCTCTGGAATGATCCTGTCATTAATATTTTTCACAGATACGCTAAGCGGAAACAATGTCGAACATGTTAAATAACCATCCGCAAGGACTTAAATTTATAATATTTATTTCAGCAATTGTTGCCATTGCATGGGGAGTGGTATCATTCATCACCACCACTAAGTTAATCACATCTGGGGACATTCCTATCTATGGGATTATATTATTAGTGTTAATGACCACCCTATATAGTTACCTCACATATGGACTAATTTTCTTAAAAAATGCAGCAAGAAAGATAATGGTATTTATGTCACTAGTAATGGTAGCCGGGGCTATAGTTAAATTGGCAACATATTACATCAATTATGTTAGATCAGAATTTTACTACACGTATCCAATACTGGCAGCTATTACAAAATTAATTATTTTCACATACGTATCAATTTATCTCAGTAAACCGACCATAAAAATATTATTTGAAGGGAAAAATACCCAACAAGGGCATAAACGCGGAACAGCAGAGGCACTTTTTTTGAAATAAATATTCTTTCGTGTATAAGGTGCCATAAATCAATACCGAGCTGCTCTGCTGTCCGGTTATGTCGCCGATAAGTCCGCCCGCCGATGGCGGACGGACTTATCGCCGCTGTTGAGTAAACTCGAACGCCTCGACAGGCACCGCCATAAAGGCGGTACCTTTCAAGACGTTCGAGCCTCTGCGCTTCTCAACCAGAAGAGGAAATAAACTACAATTTCCTCTTCTGGCCTGCGATGCTCGAGGCTCAACAGCGGCGTTCGATTCACGACAAATGACAGAAACAATTAACAACAGAGAAGCATCAGCCACTATACGAGGCTATATTTATCAATTTGATGCAACTATCAAAAAGATATTAGCATCAGGCGATGCAGATTTATGTACTGTCGAAGATGTTGAAGATTTCGACATTCATTCCCCTGATTTGTCATCCTATTTTCAGTGTAAATACTATGCAGCTCAGAAATTGACTGCATCGGTGCTAAGAGATGCAATTCTACCAATGGTAGAAAATTATGTCGCTTTGTCATTGAGCGAGAGGGGTAATAAACGATATTTCCTATATGGCCATTTCAAAGAATCATCTTATGAAAGCACTGGCATTACACTCGATACCATCAAAAACATTTTAGTTCGTAGAGAAAAATTTCAGGAAGAATCTGGAGAAATATCCTACCAATCCATTAATTTACAAGATGAAATCGGTGCTACAGATGGTGATTTAGAGGGGTTTGCTCTTCAATTTACCCTCGAACTCTGTTCTGAATATGAAGTACATAAAAATACGGTTATAGGTGATTTAGCCTCTAATCTAAATGTATCTCAGTTTGAAGCTGAAAATTATATATATCCTTCAGCTCTTACCCTCATTTCAACGCTTGCTTGCAAAGAATCAGTCGAAAGTCGAACAATAACGAAAGGATTGTTCCTCCAGAAAGTTAGACCTAATCAAGCATTATATAGTTTGTGGGCTCTCCGAGAAAAGAGCCAAAGAGCCTATTGCCGAGAAATGAGGTCGAGGTATTTTAGCAAAGTAAATATTGAGCCAGAAGCGAGATTTTTTGTTCTTGATTTACCTGGTAGTACATCCGAAGCAGAAATACTTCAAATTTTACGTCTGATTCGTAGGAAATGGAGTAGCCACATGGTCAAGAGAAAGCCCGACAGAGACCGATATGCTCCTTATGTATTTCTATGCAAAACTAATCCTGAGCAACTTACAAATATTAAAAGAATTCTTCTCGAAGAAGGTTGTGTATTCCGTGACGGATATCCCTTTCAGCACTCTAATTTTTCCGTATCCTCAATTAGTCAGCAACAGACATATCAAAATAAAATATCCATGAGATTTATAAACAGCAAAGATGATTTGTTCTGCTGTTTTAATGCTTTAAATCAACCAAAGTCAATTTACCAATTTTTCATTGATACCCCTTTGTCTATTGAAGAAGAGATTACCCAGGTTTGCATTCCAATATCATCCCCATCCATGATCACAGATATAGTGTAGGAGACTAAAGTATGGAAACAGACAATCAAGAAGTAAATGCTGAGGTAATTGCGGTCTACCCTGATCGAGTAAGAATATCTGTCGACGATCTTTCCTCTTTCAAGTTAGCAGAAGAAAGGATAAAGCAACATCTTTTCTGTAAATTTCCTTTCCTTTCAATTCTTTCAATAAA
>JAHLLM010000020.1 GCA_020444175.1 Desulfobulbaceae bacterium
CTTGATTTACGAATTGGTGTCATGACAAAATCTGTCGAGGTCAGGTGTTCTGAACCTACGTCTATTTGTTTTTCATTTCGCTCATTTGCTTAAGAGTGCTGTTTCATTATGCGAGGTGGATTTGGCCTCTCGTCGAATACAAAGGAAAACTTAACAACTCTCTAAAACATCGAATTATTTGGACGGGGATAATTATCGGCCTTGCATCATCTATTATCTACGACTTATTGAAATTAATATGATAATCGAACAAACGCTTGGAGAGGGACCGGAAGAACCGCTGCGGCGTTAGCGCGGTCAAGGCTTTGGGCCGGCCCCTCAAGCGAGGCGTTGGGCTGTAGAATATGTTTACCCAAGTGCACGTAAGTTTAGAGAATATTTATTATCTTCTCCAAGCTTAAGAATATTTTTTTCGGTCAACTTCTTTAAATCTCGTCTGGCAGTTTGAGTCGATACTTTTCTGTAGAGGATAGAGAACGGAGACTTTTCCATCAAATCTTTTAAACTGAATGGAACTTGATTGTCTAACAACAACAAGAGCAAATCTAATTGACGTCTTGTAATTCTTTTTTCTTGTTTTTCGAATGCATAAAAATCTCTGAGGGTGAATTTTCTTATGAAGTAAATGATAGATCCCTTGATGCCTTGTAGACTTTCGACGGACGCCTTTAGCATAAACTCTAGAAACGGGGTAATATCTTTTTTAAGCTTAATGCTTTTTGAAAATGAAATGTAATAGTCATCAACATTTCTATAATAATAATTAGAAATTTCCTTTGGTACATATTTAATATTAGAAGTTTGGAGTAATAAAGCTTCTATTATTCTCGCTGTCCTCCCGTTGCCGTCTCCAAATGGATGAATAAGGCAAAAGTGGTAATGGGCAAGGGCTGCACGAATAAATGGGTTAAGTGTTATTATTTCTTTACTATTTATCCAGCTAACAAACTCAGTCATTAGGTTTTTTATGTCAGCTAGTATTTTAGGAGGGGTATATCTACCACCATGGGCCTTGTCTCCGACATAAACCATTTCGTTGCGGTACTGCCCAGGTATATTATTTTCAAGTAGTACATTGCTGGTAATAATTTTATGTAATTCCTTGATTGTTTCTTCTGTTAAAGTAAACGGTTCATCAGCAGGCTCAATGCCGGCCAACCAATTGTAGGCATTGATTAAATTCTTAATTTCTTGTTTGTCTTTTTGGGTGTAACTAGCTATGTCCTCACCTGCAGCAATTCTTTTGACATCTTCTCCTGTGATTGCATTACCTTCAATCATAGCAGTACCAGATATTGAGCTATACATAATGTCTGGCTCTAAGTGTGATGAGAGCTCAGGTAAAATTGGCAGGTCAACAACTGTTTCGTTGAGTACAATGGCTCTCATAAGTAGGTTGTTAATTTGGGTTTCATCGTAAATATCACACAAATAAAACTTACCAGACTTAAAAGTCATAATTTCTTTCATTGTTTTTTTCTCAAATATGATACGGAAAATGTAACACGCATACAATGTAAATTCAAATAGTTAAATAGATACTCTTGAAAATAATGTAACACAAATTGTAGCATAAGAAAATACAATTTTAAATAGAAAAGCCCAACATCTATATGGCCTTCGGTTGCCAAGGAATAAAATACCCCGTTGGGACGAGAAGTAGGCAAAAAATAAAACTTTGTCCATTTAACTTGGATTTCTTGACAACCAACGCGTTTGCAACTGCTTGCGTCTTCAATCGTGAGCGTCAGACAGAGTAAAAACGTGTCTGCACCAAACATCTATAGAGATTCACTGTATAGCCAAATTGATCTTTGACTTACAGACGGGTTACAGACGGGGTCGGGCCACGCCAACTAGCTGGAAACATAGAAAATCATGATCAAAAACAGGCCGTTTCAGGGGCTATAATGACGATTTTGGTATCAAAAACGAAAATATAGGTAATCAACTACGTCATGGCCAGAGCAAAACGACATTATATTCCTGGACAAATATGGCACATAACTCATCGGTGCCACAAAAGAGAATTTCTTCTCAAATTAATAAAGGACCGCCGAAAATGGCTTCAATGGCTTTTTGAGGCTAAAAGACGCTACGGTTTAATCATACTGAATTATATTGTGACCTCACATAACATATTCACTTGCTTGTACTGGATGAAAAGGGAAGAGATGTCATACCTCAATCAATCAAATTGGTTGCCGGAAGAACAGCTCAAGAATACAATTTGAGAAAAAAGAGGAAAGGGGCTTTCTGGGAAGACCGTTATCATGCGACTGCTGTGGAATCGGAAGACCATCTACTCAGGTGTCTTGTGTATATAGACTTGAATATGGTGCGTGCTGGTGTAGTCTCACATCCGTCGGAATGGTCTTTTGGAGGTTATGGAGAGATTCAGAAACCACGAAGGAAGTCGGTGTTGATCGCATACCAAAAACTTGCTGAATTAGCAGGGGTTGCAACGTATGATGCATTTCAAAAATATCACAAAGAGTGGGTGCGTGAAGCTCTGGTGGATGGTGCCGACTTCAGTTAAAAGTAATATATGATTACCAACGAATTTCAGCCAGCATAAAGAGAACTCTTAGTTTTTCCTGTCATTTCGAACGGATGTGAGAAATCTTTATTACGGTGGAGTCAGATTTCTCCCGTTGGTCGAAATGACACAATTTGCATTTTATGTCTACAAATCAACCTGTTAATGAGCCAATAATATATCATTGGTTGAAATACGTTGGTAATCACTAAGTAATATTCCGTCCATTGACATATAGTCTTAATATGGTACCATATTAAGACAGGAGGTGTCACCATGAACATATCATCTGATATCAAGCCAGTCTCTTTTCTTAAATCCCACGCGGCAGAAATTTTAAAACAAATTAACGACACTCATCGCCCTATTGTTATTACGCAGAATGGAGAACCAAAGGGAGTTCTGCAAGACCCTGAGAGTTATGACAATATGCGAAAAGCGATTGGCTTGCTTAAGCTCATTTCACAGGGAGAAGAGGACATAAAACAGGGGAACACAAAAACACAAAGTAAAGTCTTCAAAGACATCGACAAACTGTTGGCGAACAAAGAGAAATGAGTATACCATTCAAAGTTCACTGGGCAGGAATCGCCGAAGACGACCTAAAAAACATAATTCTGTATATTGCAGAAGACAGCCCTACATACGCTAGAAATATTTTTGAGAGAATCAAAGAAACGGCATCAAGCCTAACTCATTTTCCTGAAAGGGGCCGCATAGTCCCAGAGCTGCATGACCAGGGTATATTCCTTTATAGGGAACTGATATCGGCACCATGGAGAATTGTATACCGGGTTTCAGACAAGAAGGGTTACGTATTGTCAGTAATAGATTCACGCCAAAACGTTGAAGATATCCTACTGAAACGACTAGTAAAATAGAAAAAACTGTTAATCAAAGCATCAAGAGGGACCGGCGAGCACCCCATTCTATTGAGCGACGTCTAGCTGGTAGTTCCCGGAAACAAGTAGCCAAGGTTCGGCTGGCCCTTTATGCTCGACGTTCAGTCCTTGAGATTGCCACATCAAGCCACAGGAATTTCTCAATTTATCCCAGGTGATCTTATTACTGTGGAGTGTAACTGCCGAGCAATTTATGATTTCTCCTATTAGTCTTCAGTTGTCAGGTTTGGTTAACACTTCCCTTGGAAGATTGTCAGATCGGATCGGAGTTTTTACACTTTTACTCAATTTTTTATACTTCATAGAGCGACTATGGATTTTCTGCATACCGCAACCTTTATAAACAGTGTCTGGATAGGCAGCGCCTTTCTCCTGGGCTTTGGCTTCAAGCGATTCAACCTGCCGCCCATGCTGGGTTTTCTCCTGTCCGGCTTTCTCATGAATTTTCTGGGCCTGACCGATGGGTCGCTTGCCCTGGGACAGATTGCGGATCTTGGAATTATCCTGCTGCTGTTCACCATCGGCCTGAAGCTGGACCTCAAAGGGCTGGCAAAGCCGGAGATATGGGGAGGGGCCACCATCCATGCACTGGTCACTATTTTTTTCCTGGCCGCACTCATTATGGCCGGATCGGCTTTTGGTCTGAATCAGTTTATCGGCTTGAATATGACGCAGGCGGCGCTCATCGGTTTTGCCTTAAGTTTTTCCAGTACGGTTTTTGCCGTCAAGTTTCTTGAAGAAAAGGGTGAAATGAACGCCCTGCACGGGCGGGCTTCCATTGGCATTCTCATTATGCAGGATCTGATGGCTGTTTTTTTTCTCACCATCTCCAAAGGTGAGTTTCCTTCCATATGGGCCTTGGCGCTTCCCCTTGTCTTATTTGCGGCCCGGCCCCTGCTGCTGCACATCATTGACCATATAGGCCATGGCGAGCTTCTCCCCATGGCCGGTCTCTTTATCGCCCTTGTCATCGGCACCACCAGTTTTTCCCTGGTGGGACTCAAGCCTGATCTCGGAGCCTTGATTATCGGTATGCTGGTTGGGTCCCATCCGCGTTCTCACGAGCTGTCGAGCTCGCTTTACAGTTTCAAGGATCTCTTTCTGGTTGGCTTCTTTTTTCAGATTGGCCTGACCGGTATGCCGCAAATGGAGCATGTGTTCATTGCCCTGGGTCTGATTGCGGCACTGACTGTCAAGTCCTTTGTTTATTTCCTGGTGCTGACCCGTTTTCGTCTTCGAGCCCGAACAAGTCTGCTGGCCTCCCTGACGCTTTCCAACTATTCAGAATTCGGCCTGCTGGTTGCGGCCATTGCCGCCAAAAAGGGCTGGTTGGGTCCGGAATGGCTTATCATTGCCGCACTGGCCCTGACTTTTTCTTTTCTTGTCGCTGCACCCTTAAACAGCAAGGCAAATATTGTTTATGATCGGCTTGCCGATTTTCTGCGTCGCTTTGAAAGCAAAACCCGCCATCCTGATGATTTTGAAATTGATCTCGGCCAGGCCGAGGTCCTTATTTTCGGCATGGGGCCTTTCGGAAGCATGGCCTATGACACCACCCGGCAAAGGCAGGGGGACAAGGTGCTTGCCGTTGACCACAATAAAAAAATAGTGGAAAAGCATCAGCGTGCAGGTTGCAGCATTATCTGGGGTGATGCCACTGATTATGACTTCTGGCACAAGATTGATCTCGGTAAAATAAAACTTATCATGTTAACCATGACCAGTCATCAGGCAAATATTCTGGCCCTGCAGGAGATTAAATCCGCCGGCTTTAAGGGGCCAATATCTGCAGCGGCTCAGTTTGAGGATAATCGTCTGGAACTGGAGAAGGCCGGAGCCACTGCGGCCTATAACATATATGCCGAGGCTGGGGCCGGCTACGCCGACCATGTGTGCAAGGCCACCGGTTTGGTCTGCAAGACGGAATTTGTTGTCTCAGCCACTGAAATACCGGTGCTGAAAACAAAATGAAATCACTCTTTTTTTTTGATCTGAACACACGAAGAATTTTCAATTGAAAAACCGCGGGAACCTTGCTGCACAATGAGCGACCCGTACTCCATGCACTTTTTTTGAGTGCTGCATAAATTGACGAACGGAGGGAAAACATGATCAAGAAAATCCTGTATCTCGTAGTTGGTGTATCTCTTTCAGTGCTGCTTGCCACCTGCGGAACCAAAAAAGTTCCTCTTATCATTGATTCGGGCAGTGTTTCCCCGGGAAGCCAGGTAACACGAAAAGGCGCGAAATTATCTTTAACAGGCACGGCCATCGCTATCGGTCAGCGTTTACCTGTCACGGATCTTGTCGATGCGCGTTCCATGAGTTCTGTTGATCTTCATGCTTCTCAGGGCAACGTTCTTTTCCTCAGTATCGTCCCGTCAATCGATACCAAAGTGTGTGAAGAACAGACCCATTATCTGGGCGAGGAGGGCGACAGGCTGCCTGCAGATGTCAGACGGATAACCATAAGCCGCGACACTCCTTTTGCCCAGAAACGTTTTAGCGAAGAGGCAAAATTAGAGGACATCCAGTACCTGTCAGACTACAAGGATGGATCATTCGGTCGCTCTGTTGGTTTGCTTATTGATGATGTGATGCTGCTTGCCCGGGCAGTCATACTTGTTGATAAGGAGGGCATTGTGCAATACATCCAGGTGGTGCCTGAAATCACAAATCTTCCTGACATGGAAAAGGCCTTTGACAAGGCTGTTTCACTTGCCGGCCAACAGTAAAGGTGAGCAGTTGCTATTTTCGGCGGGTTAGCAGCAGGTAGGCAAAAAAAGCCAGAAAGGCGATGATAACGGAGGTTGCCAGCACCATGACCTTGCTTGCTGTCAGGGCCAGAGCGGGGAGCCACTCAGGGTGGCGCGGATTATATCCGCTGGCCAGATAGTCGTGCATACCGGCAAAAAGGCTGATAATGCCAAGAATGGTGATAAAGGTCAGGATGCGCTGGATTTTATTCTGATTATCCTGGTTGATGGACTCTGTTGAAGCGGCAATAAGATCCTCCAGCAGGGTCAGTTTACTGGTTAAACCGTCCAGCAGGCTTTCAAGACGCCATGATGCATAGTACTGCTGTAAGGACTTGTATCCTTCACCGTTTGAGCGGACCATGAGGTCAAAATAGTCGTTACGCAGGATATGCAGGGCCTGTTTCATGTTCTGGGTGTCATTCTGTACTCTGTAATGCTTGCGTCCCTCGGCTGCGGTGCGTTGTCTGGCTATGCCCAGGGGCAGGGCCGTATCGGCGATGTCGATACAGGTATAGTAGTACTGACTGATGCACAGGGCATCAAGCCACTGGTCTCCGAATTTTTTTTCGGCAAGGACGGTTGATGCACCCCATCCGTAGACATTGTCATCGAGGTTGTGTGAAGTGTCCTGTTCGAGACCCAGCCATATTTTCACTTCGGGCCGGTTAACCTGGGCAAACAATCGAGTAAACTGCTCAGCCACCTGTGCCAGGGTCTCTTTTTCCTCAGGGCTAAAGACATAGACGCAGTGTGACCAGAGAAGATGGTATTCCTGTGAGTCGGTCTGGGGAAGGGGATAGATCGGCGAATGATCGTGAATAAAAAATTCCTTTGACTGGTCGACGAGCAGCAGTTTCTTTTTTGCAAAAGGCGCGATGAGATGCTCCCGTCCCCACCGGCAGTTCTGGTTCAATTTTGCTGTCTGTTGCCGCAGCACCTTTTCGCCCCAGTGATTGCCGAATTCAATGAAGTGTGTTTTCTCGCCATGGCTTTTATGCTGTTTGAGATAGTCAATAAACGCCTCAATGGCAATGTCGGCATTGAGGATGAGGACAGCTACTGTATTGTCAATAATCCGGCATTGCCACCAGCAGGAGATGCTTTGCGAAAACAGATCGCCTAAGGCTGGATCCTTGGGAAAGAGGCCAAAATTCTCTATCGGGAATGTCTCACCAAAGCGCAGGGTGTAATAGTCGCGGAAAAACCAGGTGGGGTCCTCGATGCCCTCTTCACCGTGGACACGCTCGGGGTGATGATCTTCCATTTGCTTCTGTCTGTTTTCCTCGCTCTCGTCTGTGCCGTGCAGTCTGTTGAGCAGCCCCCAGCCGTAGTTGCCCAGAACCGTGCCGGGCAGGGTGTTCTTCCGGGCCTGTTCAAAGAGAGAAACCCAGGTGGAATAATGGGCCAGAAGTGTGTCTTTGGGGAGATTGAAAGACAGGCGGAAAGGTGTTGTATAGGTTATGCGCATATTTTTTAAGGAGCAGGTTGTGGATATTGTTAAGTTGCCGTTAATTAATTAAGCAGTTACAAATATAGTAAAGCACAGTTAACGATGAATCTCCACCTCTCTATGAACTTTCAACAACAGCGGAAAAGAACCCATGAAAAGAACTTTATTCCATAGAATGAAAGTTGCTATTAAGGCAAAAATACGTTTTTTGTTCTTTGCTCTTTTTTCTCTGGCGGTCGTTTTTTTCTCAGCAGCATGCAACAACACTGCTCCCTTACCCATTGCGGTGTTTACCGGAGAATGGAGTCCGTACATAAGTCAATCCTCAGACGGTATTTCATCCGGTGCAGGCGGGGCCTATGGTATTACAAGCGACGTTGTCACCGCAACGCTACGTGAAATGAACTATGAACCAGATTACCAGTTCAGGCAATGGTCGGTTATTGAGAACCTGATTAACGAGAAGAAAATTCACAGCGCCTTTCCCTTTGTAAAAGCAGTCAGCCGGGAGGATTCCTTTTGTTTTTCGGAACCAATCGGCCAGAGCGTTGAGGTCCTGTTTTACAACAAACAAAATGGTGACGACAATATTGAATCAATAGGGGCCAGGCACCTTGGAGTTGTTCAGGGGTACGAATATGATCAGTTCGTAAACAGCACTTTTGCACGAAGAACCTCTTTCCCGAATGAAACTGAGGCATTCCGCGCTTTGATTAAGGGTGAAATCGATCTGTTGCCGGCTGACAGACAGGTGGCGTTCCAGATTCTTGAGCATCATTTTTTGAAGGATAAGCACAGGGTCGGTATCATTTCCGGATTTGAAAAAGCAAACGACTTATATCTGGTTATGCCAAGCAAAGGACCAAAGGGCAAGCAGGGCAGATGCGATATCGATTTTTTGGACAGGTTCAATGCCGCCCTGAAAACCATTGATGAAAAAGGCATTCTGAGCAGCATACAAAATCGTTACCAGCGGCACTTTGAAAGCAACAGGCAGGTTCAATTAATGGCCGCGCCCGGTTTTCCGTTTATTATCGGGGTAACTGAGGAATACCAGCATGCTGATATCCGAGACAAAGAAACTCCCACGTTTATCATCCCCCAGGGAACCCGGGCAGTTGTGGTTGAGTGGAATGACCGTTTTTTTAATAGCGGTCAGTTTGGGATTGACGAAGAGATTCAGGGCAAAACAAAGGTGCGCATCCTGGAAGGGCCTTTAAAGGATCGCGTGGTGTGGGTGCCGAATATTTTCGTTACAATGGCGAGGTAGGGCGTCTTTTTGTACGCTGGTGTGAATATGAAGAGGGTGAAGGGAAAGCCAAGGCGATTGACCGGCCTTGTTGGGAGAAAATAAATAAGGAGTGAAAATGCAGAGAATATGCAGCTGGTGTGAAGCCGAATTAAAGCCTTATGAAATGAATAAGGTGGAAAATCAATTTATTACCAATGGTCTGTGCTCAGTCTGTGCTGAGAATATTTTCAAGGGAAACGATTCTGCCGCTCTTTGTCGCTTTTTAGATAATATCGATGCTCCTGTTCTGCTCCTGCAGCACAAACCAAGGTTAGTCCGCAGTGCAAACCAGAAAGCTCGAAACTTGTTTGGCAAGGACATTGCGGAAATTGAAGGAAAAAGAGGCGGGGATGTTTTCAGCTGCATCCATGCCTTCAGTAAAGAAGGCTGCGGTGAGGCCAAACCGTGTGAAAAGTGTAAAATTAAAAATTCGGTCATCGAAACCCTTACAACGGGCACTTCTTTTGAGTATGTATTTACCTTCCTGGATATCAAAAAGCAGCATGCCGTGACAACCTATAAGCTTCAGGTTTCAACGGAAAGAGTCGGCAATCATGCACTGCTGCGCATTGATCAGTTCGAGAAAAAATGAGTGAGTCAATGGAGACTCTTGCCTTCGACAGTTGAGGCTTTGTGGTGTGCTGATCCCTTTGAGAGACAAAAAAGAGAGTTGCGGAGGAGCAAAATGCATTTAGGATTTATTGGACTTGGGCATCTTGGTAAAGCAATTGCGGGAAGACTCCTTGATTGCGGACATACACTGACGGTGTGGAATCGAACTCCAGAGAAAGCAGAGGATTTGCAGGTTGAAGTTGCTTCTTCTCCTCTTTCGGTTGCACAGAAAGCCGATGTTTTATTTTTGTGCATGTTTGATAGCAATGCCGTCCGTTCCGTTATGACCTGTGAGAGTGGTCTTCTTGACGGTGACGTGTCAGGAAAAATCATTGTGGATTTATCCACAAATCATTTCAAAGATGTATTGGAGTTTCACTCGCTTTGTGAGAAAGGGGGGGCTGTTTATTTGGAAGCACCGGTGCTGGGCAGTGTCATTCCCGCCTCGCAAGGAGCTCTTACCGTTCTTGTCAGCGGCGATAAGGAAGGGTTTGCACGGGCTAAGCCTGTTCTGGAAAATATTGGCAAGCACGTTTTTTATCTTGAGCAGCCCGCTCTTGCAACCAAAATGAAGCTGATCAACAACCTTGCCCTGGGCAGTTTTATGGCAACCATTGCTGAGGCCCTGTCACTTGGTGAAGACATCGGCATTGAAAAGAAAGAAATCCTTGAGATATTATCCGTGGGAGGTGGCAATTCTCTGGTACTTAATGCCAAAAAAAATAAATTGCTGGAAGAAGACTTTTCAACCCATTTTTCCAGTGCCCTGATTTACAAAGATCTCCATTGCCTCCAGGACCTCGCCTATGAACAGAAAAAAACTCTTTTTACCGGCGCAGTTATAAAAGAGCTTTACGCCGGAACCTTTGAGCAAGGGATAGCGGAGGAAGATTTTTCGGCAGTTTATAAATTATTCAAAAAGAGCTGATTCAATTGGCTATCGCTAAAAGATATTCTTTTACGGCACCGCGTTGGGCACGGAAAAAGGTTGAGGGGCTTTTGCCGGCAAGATCATCGGTTCGGTGTGATGAAAAGCCCTGAAGCCCTTGTTTCCCGCCCTATGCCGCCGGAAAGACCAGGGTGAATGTCGTTCCCTTGTCAGGCTGGGAATCGCATTGCATTTCGGCGCCATGGTCCTGGACGATTTTTCTGGAAATGGCAAGTCCGAGCCCTGTACCTTCCTTTTTTGTGGTGAAAAAAGGCTCAAAAATGCGAGTCCTTACCTCTTCGCTCATCCCTGGCCCTTCGTCTTTTATTATAAGGGCCACACCTTTTTCAACGTGAGGAGTGGTCTTCACTGTGACGCATCCTTCTGTTTCCATGGCCTCAATGGCATTGCGAACGAGATTGATAATCACCTGCTCCATTCGTTCAACGTCAATGGATACGTGGGGGAGATTTGAGTCGAAGGACGTAATAAGGTTGATATTCTTCGGAGTGATGTTGTCAAATTTTGCCATTACTGCATTCAGCAGGGCGTTAAGTGAGCAGACTTTAGTTTGCAGCCGAATCGGTTTTGAGAAGTCTGTAATCTGTTTCAGCATGTTTTCAAGTTTGTCGACTTCCTGAAATATGATATCGGCTTTTTTGCGGGTCTCTTCTGCATCATCTGCCCTTTTGCTGATTGATCTGGCCAAACCGCCAAGCACAACTAGACGATTTTTAATCTCATGTGCTATCTGGGCAACTGTGTTGCCGATGGCGGCAAGATGATTGGCCTGCAGAAGTTCGTGTTTACTGTTTTCAAGGTCTGAACGTGTTTCCGAGACCTCTGTCATGAACATTTTCAAACCCCTGACCAGGGTGTCGAGATCATCCTGATGAGTGTTCCCTTGTCCTGCTGCATGTTTTTCGAAAAGAGGAAAGTCCTTGATCTCTCTGGCCATTTTTTTTAGCGGGAAAAAAATTTTATGAAAAAGCATCCAGACGAGGCCCAAGCCGAGTGAAAAGGTGAGAAATATGCTGACACCAACCAGAATGCTGAAATATTGTGACTCGCTTTCGCTCCACTGCAATGCCTCCACGATGTCATGCTTTTTCTGCTGAACAAGCTCATCGCATTTCTCCGTGCAGGCTGTGTAGAGTGTTGTAAGATCATTTATGGCTAATTGCCGGGCACCAACTTGATTGCCGCTTTTGTAGAGCTCAATAATTTTATTGCGTAAAGAGTTGTATCTGGTGAACGCCCTATGGAGAGAAAGATGCGTATCGCTTTCCTTCTCCCTTTCTATGTTTTGATGGAAATGCACCAGAATATCCTTTGAAACCGGTTCAAGATTCTCAAGTTCCTTAATCCACTGTTGATCATTGGTGGTGAGCATGTGCAGCATTAAATAATTTCTTTGTCTCTGCAGAGCTATATCAAGTTCAGCAGCGTAGAGCATCTCCTTGGCATCCTTTAATACGTAATCGTCCAGGGTGTGTCTCATCTTCCAGGCAAACATCAAGGCGACAATGGATGTTGTCATGGCAATGATGATAACCCCTGTCAGCCAGAAAAGAGTCTTTGTGGAAAATTTCAATTTCATGGGATGTACCTTGGTTGTAAAAAATCAGGCAATATTCTTTTCGAGAGTATCATGTTATTTCTGTTAAATGGTTGTATCTATTCAGCGAGGGCTCGAAATGGGCCTCAACTTCAGTTCGTAACTATTCAGATGTGCCTTAGATTTGGACAAGCAGGCCTGCGAGGCAGGTAAGCGAGCTTGCGAGACTCCGATAGCCCGTCTATGTGAGCAGGCCTGATCGTTCAAAGATGAGGTGCAGCTGAATGGTTACAAATGGTTTTTGAACAAAGAGACTATAACCTATCCATTTGTTGTGACTTTTGCAATGGGTATCAATACAGAGTTGCAGTGTTTAACGTCCTGATTGTGTTGCAAAAAAGAGACAGGGGCTGCGATGTGACACCAGCAAATGGCCCTGAGATATTTCTCCTGAGGAGAGAGCCGAGATGGCCTGTTCATTGATCAATGTCCGGAATCTTGATTCAAAATAAGAGTGAAAAAAGCGAAATGTATGGGAGTAGAACACTGGCATGTCGTGGATATACCCTTGCTGAAACTGAAAGGGCTATCCTGGTCGAAGCCGGATTGCGGAGAATTGAGAAAAGAAATTGCAATGAACCGGTAAAATTGGCATACGGTATTGTTTCCTTTTTTCTGAGAAATATGTAAAACAGGCTGTAATGCGAGTGAGATGCGAATCCATCAAGTTGTATAAGCGAATTCACTGTTTCTTGTTTTTAATACCCCTCAATGGGTATTAAAAGGGTGACTCTTTTTCAGGAGTATGGCACTTGAGAATTTTCATGGACTGCCGGAGGCTTTTCTTATGAACTCATCTTCATCCTTAATATGCTATTGCTACAATTATTCTGCGGAAGATATTCTGCAGGATGTAAGGGAATATGGTTACTCGAAGATCATGGAAAAAATCATGGCTTCGAAAAAATCAGGCAACTGCAACTGTGCCAAGCTCAACCCGTCAGGACGCTGATGTCTGTCAGACGTCCGCCGGGTGGTGGAAGAGGGGATGAGACAGTAAGGGCAGATTGACTGCGCTTAAGCAAGCGGTACCCGATGTTCTTCATTCTCGTAACTCGAATAATGAGGAGTTTCCTGCAAGCGTGAGGGCTCCTGCTCCTCCGGGATCTCCTTATCTTCAAGCTTATATTTTTCTATTTTTCTTCTCAGGGTATCTTTTGAGATACCCAATTCTCTGCAGGTAGCCATACGTTTCCAGCTATTCCTTTCAAGCGCCATATAAATGGCCAGTCTTTCAATTTCTTCAAGGGTCTGCGCCTTGTTAACCGTTGCCTCTTCTTTGCCGGCTTCACCTGTTTTTCCAGAATGTGTAAACGGTTCAGGGAGATGCTCCGGCATAATGAAACCGGCATCGCAGAGAATAAAAGCATATTCGATAATATTTTCGAGTTCTCTGATATTACCGGGGTAATCATATCGCATGAGAATATTCAAGGCGGATGTTGCAATGCCGACAATGTCCTTTCCTTGCTGGGCACTGTATTGCTTAATGAAATGATCAGTTAAAACAGGAATATCCTCCATTCGTTCACGGAGTGGTGGGAGATGAATTTTCACAACATTGAGTCGATAAAAAAGATCTTCCCTGAACAGCTCTTTATGAACCAGATCCTGTAAATCCCTGTTGGTGGCGGTTATGATGCGGACATCAGCTTTAACCGGTGTATTTGAACCAAGTGGTTCGTAAACTCTGTTCTGTAATACTCTGAGAAGTTTTACTTGCAGGGACTGGGGGATATCTCCGATTTCATCGAGAAACAGGGTTCCGCCTTCAGCCGCTGCGAAACGCCCCTTTTTATCCTGCTTTGCATCGGTAAAGGCGCCTGCCTTATAGCCGAAAAGTTCTGATTCGAGCAGGGTATCCGGCAGTGCGCCGCAGTTGACGGCAACAAACGGTTTATCACTTCTGTCGCTGGCGTGATAGATTGCCCGGGCCACCAGCTCTTTTCCTGTACCGCTTTCTCCGGTGATGAGGACATTGCTTGGGCTGCGCGATATTTCCGGGAGAATGCTGAAAATTCGCTGCATGGAGGCGCTTTTACTGATGATTTCGTCAAAAGTATAGCTTTTTGCCAGTTTTTTCTGCAGCAGGGTGAGGGCGGAAAGATCACGGAATGTTTCAACGCCGCCTATGATGTTGCCGTCGCAGTCCGTCAGTGGTGAGGCACAGATGCTGATTGGTATCCGTTTGCCATCAATGTGGCCGATTGTGATAGAGCGGTTTGATACCGGTTTTCCGCTGTAAAGACTTTGGGCTATTGCACAATTTTTCCCGCAAATACTTGAGTGAAAGACATCTCCACAAAATTTTCCAATGGCATCGGCCCTTTTCCAGCCGGTAATGGCTTCAGCGGCCCTGTTAAACGATGTTATTTTCCAGTTGCGGTCAACTGTGAAAACGCCGTCAGCAATGCTGTCAATAATCCGGTGATTGCACATGGAGGTTGAAGATGCGTTCTGGAAAACAACGATAGCACCTGCCGGATTGCCTTTCTGGTCAGGAATCGGCACTGCTGTGGCGAGAACAGGTGTGAGGTCTTTTCGGCTGGGATTTTCGATAACCAGATTAAAATCCGTGACCATCTTTCCTGCCGAAATGGATGGACAAAGAGCTGAAAAGAGTTCTTCAAATCTCTTGTCTTTTCCGAAGATGTCATGGCAGTTTTTACCGATAACGCTGTTGGCCTTCAAGTCAAAGAGATCTTCTGCAGCTTTGTTAAACGATGTGATTTCCCAATTGTGGTTCACGGTGAAGATTGCATCCGTCGACTGCCGGCAATCAGCTTTTTTAGGCAGGGCTACCATACGAGCCTCCTTGGTTGAAGTCGTACTTTGTGGGCAAGAAATGCGTCCTCTTTCTTTTTAGCATATTTATATGATGCTTGGGATGTGGTAAATTGTCGCACTGGGCTCAATGTGAGCCCAAAAAATGAAGGGGTGAGCACCAGCAGGGGCTTTTTTATTAATAGCGGAGCTGGGGATGATGACAAAAAAATGTCATGGAATTGATCAATGACTAACGTATTGGAACAACAAGTTGGAGAAGTTGGGGGCCGGGTACGGTGTATTGCGGGCCGTCAGAGTCACACAAAGGTATTCTGAGAATTATTAAGTGACTCCATATGTTCCAGGGATGATGGCCCATCCCAATTTACTGTATAAAACATTACAATTGCGGTATAATTTATTCACTTTTTTTACTGTCTGGATGTTTGTGATATTGCAGCACCACAGTTGAGTAGACCTCAATCAAGCTGGTTGTGGTGAGGATACGTTGACATGTTTCATGTCAATTGCTAATTGAGTCCGAATGAGACGGGGAGCAAAGAAATGGATGAAATGAATCAGATCATAAATACGATTTCTCTCAGCATGGGAGCCGCCTGGGCAAGTGGGATCAATCTCTATGCCACCTTGCTTACTCTCGGGATTATGGGAGCGACAGGCAATATGGCTCTTCCTCCTGATTTACAGATTCTGACAAATCCCCTGGTCATTGGAGCTGCAGGCCTTATGTTTGTTGTTGAATTTGTTGCTGACAAGATGCCCGGAGTAGATACGGGCTGGGACTCTATCCATACCTTTGTCCGTATTCCGGCAGGTGCCATGCTGGCCGCCGGCAGTGTGGGGGAAACAAATACCGCAATTATGCTTTCCGCAGCAATCCTCGGCGGATCGCTTGCTGCTGGAAGCCATGCAACCAAAGCCGGAAGCAGGGTTTTGATCAATACCTCTCCGGAGCCATTTACCAACTGGTTTGCTTCCCTTGGTGAAGATGTTGCCGTCATTGTCGGGGTATGGGCAGCTCTTACTCACCCTTATGTATTTCTTGTTTTTCTCATTCTTTTTATCGCTCTGGCAATCTGGTTTCTGCCCAAACTGTGGCATGGAATTAAAAAGGTCTTTTCATTCCTGGGACGCTTATTTGCTGGCGGCAACGGAAGCAGCCAGGATGAAAAAGCTCCACCGGCTCCGCATCAGGAGAATCCTCCCGGCAGATGATTGAGTTAAAAACTGTACTCAAGCAAGAGCGTTTGCGCATCGATTCCATCTTTATCCTCTATTCCGTAAAAACGCTCCCATTCTAGGCGGAGCTTTACATTGCCAAAGAATGAATTGTCTGTGAACGGTCCAAATTCGCAGCCGAAACCATAAAGTAAATCATTGCCATCACTGTCGTCCGTGATGTTTATCGATACTCCTGAAACCCTGGATTTTATCTTTAGTTCATGGTCCCAGTGATGCAGACCTAGTTTGCCATATATCCCAAGCCAGGACAGAACAGGATATCTGCAGAGGGCAGCAAGAGAAACTGTCCAGTACTCAGATTCAAGGGTTCCGCTAATACTTGTCGGGTCGGGATTGAGAATAATTGCATTGAAATGTCCATCTGTATCGCCCAGATCCTGATAAGCCCCTTCCACAAGAAAATAGTCATTAAAGCGGTAGCCCGCCCGTAAAGAGAAACTATGGGAATCATCATTTTCACTTCCTGCTGCGGTGCTGACAGTAAGTCCTGAATTTTCCAGATTTTTCATGATAATTTTACTTCGGTCATGGCCGAAGACTTCGGCTTCGGTTATTCCTGCTCCTGCTCCCAGGTACCAGTTACTCTTTTCACCAGCCTGTACCAAGCTCGCTGGAATGCAGAGAAAAAGTGCTGTCAGTATGCTTTTTTTCATCAGTTCCTCCCTTGCATCATTTGTTCGCTGTGTTGTTTGTAAAGTGTTTTAATTTAACTTTACCTGGAATGGGGTTGTCAATTTTTTAGCAGGCTGTTGAAAAACTACTGCGCTTGCTGATACTGCGTCAAAATTCGGCTCAAAATGCTCATTTACTCCATGTAAACTGTGCTTTTTCGCCTCATTTTTCCTTGTCTCCGCTACGCTCGCTACATTTTTCAACAGCCTGTTAGAGTTTAACTGGTTTTCTTGAACGGAATGGGAGTATCCGCCCTGTCAATTGTGAGAAAAGAAATTGGATTTTTGATGTCTCTTTTGTGGATATAATCACTATCTATTTTGTATTTATTATTTTACTATTTAGTCTGGCTGTAGGATAGTGGTATCACTTAAAAAAGGACTTTGTTTGCTCTGTATCAGGTCTGGAATCATTGGTTTCTGACAGATTGACCTTGCAAGCAGGAAAAAGTGAGGATATCGGCGTGCAATTCATGGTGCCGTTTTCAGATTCTGCGCCTGGTCTTATTTTCCAGGGTATCGCAGATAAAATCGCCAGGAAATATGCTGAAATTTGATCAGAGCTCCTTGGGGATTCATCATAATAAATGGTTGGTATTTTGTTTTATGATTACCAACGAATTTCAGCCAATGATATATTATTGGCTCATTAACAGGTTGATTTGTAGACATAAAATGCAAATGGTGTCATTTCGACCAACGGGAGAAATCTGTCACCACAGATATTAAGATTTTTCACATCCGTTCCGGTAAGCGAGCTTGTGAGACACCGAGGTGACAGGAAAAACTAAGAAGTCTCTTTGTGCTGGCTGAAATACGAAGGTAGGGAGGAAGTCAAGCTATGTCCGAAAATGCCTTTTCTGAGAATTCCATCCGTGACCGTATCGGCAGCCGTTTTGGCTCTGAACGCATTCCGAAAAAATTTCAAATTATAAGGGATACAAGTGACTTTTTCCGGGTCGAATATAATGATGTTATTATTCTCGGCGAGAAACCCTTCTGGGTAAAACGGTATGAAAAGGAGGGGCGTTTCGGACTGGATGATGAGCCGAAATACTGGGTTCGGCGTGCCGTGGATATAGAGGATGGGTCAACGAAAATATTGAAACTTGTTTTCCATGAAAGGTTTGATACCAAGATCGGGAACATCACCATCGAATGCTACCGGAGTCCGAAAAAAGAAGCACGTATCCTTGATCTTGTGGCAGGTCATGAGAATTTTATGCATGGCCACTGGGTTCTGGATAGCGCCGGAAACATTATTCGTATTCTCGATTTTATTCCGGGACGCCAAATTGATAAAATAATCGTGGAATATGGCAATGATCATGAGGACTACTTTTATAATTATTTCCCCAGTGTCCTGGATACATATATAGAAATGGTTCTGGCCATCAAGTTTCTCCATGATAATGAAGAAAAACACGGTGATATCCGACGGGACCACATTCTCTGGGACAGGGAAAGGAAAATATACCGCTGGATTGATTTTGATTATAACTACCGGCATGGCGAGTCTATGTTCAGTTTTGATATACAGGGGCTGGGTAATATTCTCATCTTTCTCGTTGGTCGGGGTGACGTCCTGGTCCCGGAATTGTATGCAAAACAGCGTGATCTTTTTGACAGCCTGTGGGGTGAGGACCTGAATATTTCGTACAAAAACAGGGTGGCAAATCTCAAAAAGATTTTTCCGTATATCCCGGATTCATTGAATCGTGTACTCCAACATTTTTCCTGGGGAGCACAGATATTCTATGAAAATACCGAACAGATGCTTGATGATCTTTATAAGGCCAAAACCGATGTTATTGCACTCAGTGGCAGTTAGAGAGTGTCTGTCCATAAATGGTCATTTTGTTCGAGATCAAGGATTGCGCAAAAAATTACCGGAGGCATATATACGATATCTCGGAGTCTCGCAAGCTCGCTTACCGGAGGATAATTTTTTAAGCATGACGCAGATATCGGTCAGGTAAGCGAGCCCGCGAGACTCCGAAAGGGCCATTTATGGACAGGCACTAGAGAGAAATGATCCAGTAATAATGCAGGGAGAAGGAGGAAATTATGAGTGAGCAGACGTTGCACGATAAAGCACGCAGGGCTGCCGAGAGGCATCTTTTGGCCGCAGTGGATGAGTCCGATAATTCGAAAAGAGCTGTCATGTATCTGGCGGATTTTTTTGGGCAGGATAAGAATGTCTTTATCACACTGCTTTCAATTATTCCCGAACCCTCAGAGGATTATTTTGCCAAAGAAGAGGAGAGGGTTGCCTGGCTTGGTGAAAAAAAGCAATTCATGGAGAAAGTACTTGCCGGTTACAAGGATATTCTTCTTGGAGCAGGTTTTGGTGAAAAGCAGCTTGAAACAAGACTCTCCATACGTAAGTGCCGTTCCATCGGCGATGCAATTCTTGAAGAACAGGAAAGATTAAAGTGCTGTATTGTGGTTGTTGGAAGGAGAGGGATCTCCCATAATGAAGAATTCATATTCGGTTCTACCTCCAACAAGATCCTGCATCACGCAACCAATTGTGCCGTCATGGTGATTGAATAATTGATGGATTCACCAAAATCATAAAGCTGACCAGTTCAGCGCGCCTCATGCAATAAGATAGAGATTTAACCGTGACGGTCTCGCGTTTTTGATTCAAAGGGCTCAAAACGCGAGACCGCCAAATCCCGCAATTTCTCACTCCAATTCCTTGTCTCCATTATAAAGTATTCGTCCTTTTGTGCCGTCCGTAAATTTTTTCCTTTCTCAACTCGTTTTCAAAGCACACCTTTAAAAAAAATTCAACATTTGTCTTTGTGAAGAAAATCCTATTTTCAACTCCGCAACATTTTTTTGTTGTCTGAATGACATGGTTTACCACGCAGTGGTAGCGTAACTTCCCCACATTGTTATATAAAATGTGACTGGTGCGACAAAATGCCGCACCAGTTTCTGGCGGCTGATTGGTCAGGAACTGGAGACTCGTCAAATTAAAATGCTAAAAAAAATTTATGAAACTGGCAGGGTTTCAAATAAAAACATGAATGAAATCAATTGGGTGTAAATACCCAATGGTGATTTTTGAAAATAAAATGCAGTGTGGCACCAAGGTTGCTCATAGCCTCAAAGCATGAATGCGCAAGGCAACTGCCTGAAATAATTTGGAATGGCCAATCCCAATAAATAGAATAAACCGAAAAAATCACACATGAGCCCAAAAAGGAGTGCAAAAAAATGAAAAAGACAATTTTGATCAGTGCAGCTTTTGGAGTACTTGCGGCCGGTATTGCCCAGGCTGGAGTTATCGATGGATGGGACAAATCACTTGTTGTAACAGATGCAGAACCTGTTGGCGGTTACGTTGATTATACTACCTACAACAGCATCATCTATCTTGATGACTCCATGACAACAACAAACGGAAGAATAGTCTGGAAACACGGCGACGTTCAGCCTGACGGCCTCAAGGTAGTGAATGGCGATGATGTTGATGGTACAAACTGTCTTATGACAACTGGATACAATCCTTATGACCTCAGTGACAAACAGTGTTCTGACCCCCTGCAGTCAAGTAAAAGGACAAAAGTAAAAAATACTGTAAGTGCCCCCCTTGATGTTGATTTTACTGTAAGTCCCGGTCCAACCACCTCTTACCGCATGCTCCAGAAACTGACCGATGCCACAGTGGCTGATCGCTGGTCAGGGTTCACCATTCAGCTTGGAACCAGGGATGCGGATGGTACTTTCGTTGCCTCAGCAAATGGCGACGGACTTGGCTTTTCTGATAACAAAGGAAATATCTGGTCAACAACTGTAACCACCGATACCCAGAAAGACCTGATTTTTTCAGCTAATTTTGCCCAGGGGCTTGCCGGTCCTGCTGATAAATATCATCCTGTACCAGGCTATTTTAATCCATTTGCCCGGATGATTTTCTCCATGGCAGCCAACGAGAATACCATCACAAGCACTGGAATTTCAGCAACTTATTCAGATGTTTTCGGACAGTGGGTCAACAGTGCCGGTGCACCGATTGCCATTTTTTACGATGATGACGGAGACATCAATTCAGACAACATTCTCACAGCCAACTGTGCTGATTCCGCCAATCTCGGTCATGTCGGAACCCATACCGGTGACGATATAACCGGTTTGACCTGCAACGGAACCTGGGTAACCTTCCGCGGAAGCAACCTCGGCACACCCGAGGTAATCGCCGATTTGGAAGCAGAGTTAGGGCAGACTGTTTACACAAGCGTTACAGAAGCTATTGCCGCTGTTGCAGCCGGCGAGGTAACGAATCCCATGTACATGGATTACATTGAGGATGCAGCCAATCTCGGTCTGAACTTCTGGATCACAGTGGAAGATTCTTTTGCCAGTGATAATATTGTAATACGCTACACCCCTGTTGTTGCCCAGTAACAGCAGATTGTTTCATATCGCTTGATACCTTTTTTTCTTCTTATGAGAGCCGGGACCTTGTGTCCCGGCTTTTTTAGTATGTGAGATGAAGGGAGGTATTTTTTTGAGATTAGTCAATGGTCAGGAGGTTTCTTCCCGCATTTTTGCTCTTAAATAAAAGGGAATCCGCCCTTTTTATCAGTGAGTCAATTGTGTCGTTGTCTTTGGCAATTGTTGCTCCGATGGAGATGGTAATCTGCAGTTTTTGGTTTTTATGGACAATGTACGAATTTTCTATGAGCAGTCGAATCCGGTTGCCCAGTTTTTCCAGATCCTCTCTGTCGATATTGGGAATAATCCCGATGAATTCTTCGCCGCCCCAACGTCCGTACAGGTCAAATGGTCTTGAGTTCGTCTCAAAATTCCGGGCAACAAATTTAAGCACTTCATCCCCCACATTATGACCATACATGTCGTTAAATTCTTTAAAATGATCAATATCGATGAAAAAGAGCCCAAAGGGGACTTTGTGCCGTTGGCCTTCGGCAAATCTGGCCTGCAGTTCCTGGGTGATGTAATTTCTGTTGGCAAGTTGGGTGAGATTATCAAGAAGAGCCAGTTTTTCCAGCTCCTTAATCCGAACCTCGTTAAATTCCTGACTGCTTATATCGGAAAAGAGTTCAATGCCGCCGACAATGCGGCCATCAGTGTCAATTAATGGCGTTACTCGGATGGAAACGAGAATCCTGTGTCCATCCTTGTGGTGCATATATACTTGTGATTCACGGGGCGTCTGGTCTGCAAGAGTTGCGGCCAGAGGACACATGTCCCAACAGAGGTTGTTGCCTTCCCTGTCCACATGGGTGAGAATATTGTCGGAGCAGGATTTGCCAAGAACATCGTCAGCGGAAAAGCCGGAAATGCGTTCTGCGGCTTTGTTCCAAAACGTTATTGTTCTGTTTTTATCAACAAAATATAAACCGTCATGCAGATTTTCGATAATTCGGACATATGTCGCTTTATCAAGATCCATAGAATATCCTTGTCATTTTACTTTGATCTGCAACAGCAGTTGAACGGCTTGTCCCTTTTTTCGACTGTTCTCTCTATCTTATGGGGAATGTTTTCTTAAGACAAGGTTATTGTTGGTCATTTGTCCAATGAAATGGGAAAAATCAATCATCCCAGGAGAAATTTCCAGATCTTTTCTTTTTGATAACACTTCGTTGTTTTTTTCGCGCTAAGCGTTTTCTGGCCACAGACCTTGGTGTTTTTGTTTTTTTTCTCGGTTTGATTTCTTTTATAGCCTCTGCCAAGAGTTCTGTAAATTTGTCAACCGTTGCTTTTCTATTCTGTCCCTGGGTGCGGTACCTGTATGAAACCACCTGCATATTGCCGTTTTTGTCAATTCGCCTAGCAAGTCGTTCGAAAATGAGCTGTCGTTGTCTCGCGGTCAAACTGGGAGAATGGGCAACATCAAAACGGAGAGTGGCCTTTGTCGCAACTTTGTTGACGTTCTGGCCGCCTGGACTGCTGCTGCGCGAGAATGTAAAAAAAAGTTCGTTTTCAGGAATTGAAAGTTTTTCTGTAATAAAAATCATTGGTTTTATCGTTTTTTTAGGGGGCAAACAGCGATATTGACCCTGCACCAGGTATCATTTGCATAAAATTTGTGCTATGGTGCCTGCAAATTTAAACAAATCATGAATACGTGTCTGTCCCAGGATGATCTTGAGGGCCAATCTCTGCATCTTGTTCAAAAAGCTATGTTCAGGATATTCTCCACTTCATGCCTGTGGTAATTTTTTTTGCAGTCCCAAGAAAAGCCGCATTTGTGAGCAGACACTAACTCATCTTTCAGGCTTTGTATATCTTTTCGATTGCGTGATTTTTTACGCGATCCTCCTCCAAAAGCGTCTTGCCGGCATAGTGGAGGTTGCAGAAGCAAAAAGGCTGAATTGTAAACTTTAAACTTCCAGATAAAAATGTATTAAAGGAGAAAAAAATGTCTCAGGCAAAAAATGGCGATAATGTCAAAATTCATTATAAAGGAACCCTCCAGGACGGAACAGTCTTTGACAGTTCTGAAGGTCGAGATCCCTTGGGATTTACCATTGGCGGCGGACAGGTTATTCCTGGTTTTGAAGAAGCTGTAATCGGTATGACGCAGGGTGATTCAAAAAACGTAACCATCCCCTGTGACAAGGCATATGGACCACGTAATGATGAATTGATTATGCCTGTTCCTCTCACCCAGGTTCCGGCAGATATTAAACCTGAAATCGGTCTGCAGCTGCAGATGAGCGGTCCGGGCGGGCAACCGGTTGTTGTTTCTGTTGTGGATATTACAGAGGAGCACATCATGCTCGACGCCAACCCGCCTCTGGCTGGTAAGGATTTGACTTTTGATATTGAGCTGGTTGAAATAGCATAACAGCCCTTTTGTCAAGTCGACTATCCATCACTGCGAACACGGCTGGCTGATTCGTTAGCCAGCCGTGTTTCCTCTTTGTGTTCGCAGTGCTCGCCATGAGGCTGAATAATGCTGAGCCCGGCTTTCTCCAGTATCTGCTGACATAAAGAGCATTTTCCAATTCAAGCATCGTCAATAAGTCTGTTGCCCTTGCTGCACTGCCGATAATGTGGAAGATGTTTTGGGAAATGGTGCTAAAGCGTGTCCAGCATTCCTTGTTTGAGCTTTTCTATCAGGTCAAGGTTGCGGTTAAATTCTTCTTCAAAAAAGACCCGGTTCTGCACCGAGTCCTCGGCCAGACTGTATCTTTCCTGTTCTCCTGTCTCTTTTTCAAGAATATCCAAAATTTTTTTTAATGAATTTTGTTGGGCAATATGGGCAATATCGCGGCCCAGAAGACGCGCACCGGCTTTTTCAAGATCATAATCCTCCTCTTCCAGCAAAGAGGCTTCATTCCCGTACAGACGGTTTTCATTACCCACCTCGGCATATTTGCAGAGGATAAGAGCAAGATCCTGTGCGTCTTTGAGCCTTTCCGTACTTTCCCGATCATTCCAGGAAATTATCTTGAGCAGAGTCCAGCCCACAGGAGAAACGAAATGAATTTCAAAAAGAGGGTCGGTATTCAGGCGTATGAGCAGTGCATGGACAAAAGACTCTTCAAAACCGATGAGATCAAGTTCAATGTCATGCCTCGGAGGCCAGGCAATGGATTGATTCTCGCCGGATATGCCGCCAAAGGGAACAATGTCGAGCGGCAGGCCGTTTTGATAGAAAAAACGTTGTGGAGAGCTGCTTGTTTTAAATTTTCCAGTTGCTGTGAGACCTTCTGACAGTTTGCGAAATTGGCCCCAGTCAGCCACCTTAACGCCAAGATCAACGTCCCGTGTTGCCCGAGGCGGTTGTATCCCGTATCCGCATTCAAGAACAATATCCCGGGCTGTTGCCCCGATTACAAAGAAATCGATGCCTTCCGAGGCGGCAACTTTGGAAATATCACTCAAAATTTCCACGAGAAAGGCATCAATCTTTCCCGATAAATCCAATGATGTTCTTGTCATAAATGAGTTTCGCTGTCTCAATATTTCTTGGATTTCCTGTGGCAAGCAGGTCTGCGTACACGAGAAGTGGAGGGGCAAGGTCTGGAAATTCTGTTTTAACATCACCGAAATCCCAGAATGCTTTGAGGATTTCAATGTCTCCGTCCGCGGCTTTTTTCAGCTTATTCCCGATGATCAGTTTCCCTGGCTGGTCATGCATATACAGAGTTGCAATCTGGGGTTTAAGATATTCGGTTGCCTTGGCGGCGGCAATTTCACCGCCCCAGAAACCATGAAAAGCACGGATGTCGGTTTCCTGCCACCAGTTGTGGTTTTGTGCTGTAAAGCGGCCGATCGTCAGTTTTTGACGCAGCTGCTCGGGGTAGGCTGTCACCCATCGTTCAAGCAGATTTTCCTTTTTGGTCAGACGCCGGCCTCTTTTGCCCATATCAACGAGATAGCCCATTTCCTTCAGGTCTTTCATGACTAAGCCCACTGTTCCCAAGGCCACAAGCGCAAGGCGGGCTATCTGCCTGAAAGGTGCATTTTCAAGCCCTTTATTGCACAGAAGGGCAAAAATGACCTGCAGGCCGGCAGGCCGAAAGGCTCTGTTCATGGGCTCCGGGCGGCGCAATTCCGGAAGTTTATTGCCTTTGATATAGATGAAAAGGGGCAGGGTATTTAAAAATGCATTGCCTGCTGCATCTATAAACTGGATGTTCATTTTACGGAGTTCTTCGGCGATGGGCGGAGTGACATAGGTGGTCACCAGGATGCCCCTTTCTTGAAACTGACCGAGCCTCTGTATTGCAAAGCCGAGGCTTGCCCTGTTCAGGATATTAATGACCTCCACGGCAAACTGCCGTGCTCCCTCCATTCCCGGTATGGCAATCTTCAGGGCAGCATCCGGCCCATACTTATCAGCAAGGGCTGGAGGGTGGACAATCTCAAGAAGGAGACCCGTTGCTCCGGCCAGGGCATTCACTGCCTGTTGGAGAACTGCCTGCTCGGCTATCCTTTTGTTCATTGTGGCTTCCTGTGTACACTCATCAAGTGTGTACATTTATTGTGAACGGTGGAAAAAAGTGAACAAGTTTTTGTTACTACTTGATTATAAAGTAATTTTTTTGTTTTATGTCTTGATGTGACATCGTTCTTGTTCAATATAATACCATGTTCATTTTTTGTGTACATGAAAAAAAATGAACATGGAGATAGCAATCCAGAAATTTTTCAGATGAGAGATATGAAAAACAGCCAGGGTTTCAGTTTTGATAAATTTGCTTGTTAAGCAAATGAACTTATTGACTTAATTGGCAAAGGACGTGCCTTACACCCGTTTTGCGGGTATAAGAATCCTTCCTGCAAGGTTCAATTTTTTCATTTTTCTGGAGATCGGATGTAATGGATAACACTCTTTTTCTGCACGGACTTGACTCTTCCAGCCATGGTTATAAAGGCCGCTACTTTGCTGAGCATTTTCCCGGGATGGTTATTCCTGATTTTGTTGGAGATCTGTCCAAGCGACTTGGAGATCTGGAGAAGGTCTGCCACGGAGGAGAGGATTTTGTTCTCGTTGGCTCAAGCTTTGGCGGCTTAATGGCAACCTGTTTTGCAATCTCAAATCCTGCCAGGGTAAAAAAGCTTATTCTCCTGGCACCTGCCTTGAATTTTCCTGGGTTTGCAGTACCTGAGCAGAAAATACTTACCCCAACTGAAGTCATCATTGGTGACCTGGACACGATCACTCCACCGGATAAGGTTATCCCTCTTGCCCGTCAAACCTTTGAGAATTTGAAAATTTCCCGCTTTGACGATGACCACTTCCTGCATAAAGCTTTTGGTACTCTGAACTGGAGGGACCTTTTGCAAAAAAGCGGGTGAAGGTGAGTTTTATTGTTTGTTTGCAATGATTTTACGGAGAATATCAAGTCCATCAGGACAGAAGGGGTGCTCCTGGGCCATACTCAATATACTGCCGACTTCCATGAATTCGCCGCTTTCCACCTCTTCTGCCTGCAGGTGCATGGGGCCGTCGTGGATACAGGAAAAAATACGTCCCCAGACCCGATTGCTTCCGTCATCATGGTAGTGGTCAAAGAGAAAGGTCAGCTCCTCTTTGTCAATGCCAAGCTCTTCCTTGAGTTCGCGTTTTGCTGAAAGTTCATAACTTTCACCAGCCAGAACCACGCCGCCTGCGGCAATTTCATAATAACCTGGATAAATGTCTTTACTCTCTGTCCGTTTTTGAACAAAGAGCTGCCCCTTGCTGTTATAGACAAGGATATAGGTCGCTCGGTGAATGAGATTCCTGGCGCGCATTTCGGCACGGGGAACCTGACCGGTTTCATTGTTTTTCTCATCAACAACAGTGATGATTTCCCTACTTGAATCCATGGTATATGTTAATGTGTTACTGGTTGCCTGAGAGCATGATAATCCCGAAGAAAATTGCTGATAAAAACGGTAGGATCATAGTTGTGGCGAAAGTGCCGCGAATTGAATAATTAAAATCAAATAATCTGAAACAGCACAGCGATGCCAGCAGGGTCAGAAGTGGAAGAAGTGTTGCAAAACCCAGGTCCTTCCACATTATTATTCCCATGTCGGCATAAAGCAGCATTGCCCCGAAAGTCACTGTGCAGACTGCTGCCTGGCTTATTTCAAAAGCAAATTTGACAATAAACATCATAAGGGAATGAAGGCCAAGAACATCAAAGAGATACGTAAGCCCTATAAGGCAGAGGCAGACAAGAAAAATCCAGCCTCCGATAACTCCCTGATGGTTGGCCAGGTATTCGGTGATGAGATTGTATGAGGGTTCAAACTCTGGATTTACCCGCAGTAAAAACCAGAGTACACCTACAAATGCGCAGTATCTAAGCATGGTCGTTTCTTGGTTTTACAGAAATTATATTATAAAAATCCAACGGCCTTGTCGATTTTATGGATAAAGGCAAATCCTTTACCCTTTTCATTCAAATGCCCTGCCTTGATAACAGTATCAAAAACCCTATGCACCTCGGGCTCTTTGCTGACGATCAAAATAATTTCTTTTTCAGGCTTTATGAGCCTGCCCAGAAAACCAAGTTTTTCTCTTACTCCCCGTCCTCGACCGTAGTAGATGGTTGCGCCTTGGGCACCTGATTTGAGGGCCTCATCGACAACCTTGTCCGCTTCACCCCTCTGGACAATGCAGGTAATAAGACTGAGCTTTTCATCTCCCATATTTGTTCTCCTCAGAGCATTCTGATGATTTTTCTGAACCCATGACGTTTCAAGTATAAAGTGAACTGGTTGGTTTTGATCCTGTTGCCACAAAAAAATGGGGCATCAGTTCAAACGATGAAGCCGCCTAGATGGCCACAAAGGCATAATACGAGACTGTCAAGAAACAGTATGGCACAATTAAAATGGATCTTCCAGCCAATAGTTATCAGAAAAAAGGAGAGATTAAATACACGGCGGGTTTTTAGCCGATTGTATCTATTGAAGCAAATTCAGGTTCATGTAAGGGAAGAAGAATCTCTGCCCGGTCTCTGACCATAAGCATGAGATCATAGGCTTCGTAGGTGTTGGTACTTGTTCCCGGAGGGATGACTTCCATTTCCATGGCCTTGACAGCCACCGGCGGCTCGAAATTTTCCTTAATTACACAGAAACCTGTTATAGCAGCCTGGCCCTTTTCTGTGTCGATGAGGATTGTCAAGCCGCCAGGTGTATGGGCCGGAGTATGGAGAACGCGAATACCCGGTACGACCTCTGTCTCCTCACTGCCTCGCAGGACTTCAATTTGTTTGGCCTCCTCGATTTCATAGATGTAGTCTTCCACATAGCGGAAATCGAGCGGGTGGGGATCGTGTATGGTTTTCAGTTCATTCTCATGGATGTAAAATCTGGCATTGCTGCATTTGTAGTCGTTTTCGCAATGATCTGCATGGAGATGGGTGTGGATGACAATATCGATATCTTCCGGCGACAGGCCCCATTTGGCAAGCCCATCTTCAAATGTGTAGATTTTGCCGCCGATATTCTTTTCCCGATCCTCAGACTGAATGGGGCGCATTTCCCCGGTATCAATCAGGATCTTTTTGTTGCCACCTTCGATATACCAGCAATAAATAGGAATGGTATAGGGAGTGCCGTAGTCATGCTGGTAGGTCATCATGCCTTTATCAAAAACTTTTGTTCCCATGACGATGGGGTGAATTTTATATGTTGCCATGCTGTCCTCCTTGATTGAGTTTCGATATGAGAAGGGAAAATTGTTATGATCATATACACAATACTCATTTTTCCCGGTATTGCAATATGCTTCAACGTCGACCAGGGGGTATCAACTGTATAAAGATCGATTGGTCAATGTGAATGATTTGGCAAAAAATGAGGGCATTTTTTTGCCGCGAAACCTACGGATAAGGCAGAATTTTTTACTTTTCCAAGAAATTTTCGCAGGCTTCGGGGCAACTATGTTCCTTCAGTGGATTCCCGCCTCAGCGGGAATGACGAGAGAAAGGGTGGAGATGAGGGGCAAGCTGATTTTCAAAAATGGCTCACCATTTTTCCAGGTGCACGGATTTTTCATTAAAACGGGTACGGGCCGCAGGCTGATCAGCCGGCCATCCGATGGCAATAGCACACATGGGAATAATGCCCTCCGGCAGATCAAAAAGAGTACAGATGCCGTTCATCCGCTCCTCACGAGGATGGACGCCGAGCCAGCATGTCCCCAGTCCCAGGGCATTTGCGGCAAGAAGAATATTTTCCACCGCTGCACTGAGATCCTGCAGCATATAGGATTCCTTTTGGTCATGGGCTCTGTTGATATCACCGCAGACGACAAACGCGGCTGTGGCCTGGCCCAGCATCTTACCATGGGGCAGCAGGTCTTTAAGTTTGTCAATGGTTGCCCTTTTCCGGAGCACGATAAAATGCCATGGATCTTTTGCTACAGCAGATGGTGCGGCCATGGCAGCTTCCAGAAGATCGTGAAGCATATCCTGGGGCACTTCCTTATCTTCATATTTGCGGACACTGCGCCGGGAAAAAATAAAGTCTAATTTTGGGTTCATGAGTCATCTCCTTCCGCTTTTCTCATTCCTCTGACTTCTTTAACTTCCATACCTTCTCTACCTTCTTTTTAACTTCTGCCTTTCAATAAAAAAAGCGCCTTGGCAATGAGCAGAAACCAGGGCGTACCGTGGAGGAAAAAGTCAAACCAGTCCAGTGGACGGACGAGCTCGCCCTTAAAGAGCATCTGCAATTTTTCCCAGATATGGGGAGGGTGAAAGGGAGCAAGGCCAATGGTCAGACAGGCTATTAGAAGTACGGCCCAGGGGATATCGGCGAGTAATTTTTCCATGACGTTGTTATTTCTGGTAAAGTTGAAAATTGTTTTTAAGCACTTTACAGTTATTCTAACGATACTATGTGAAAGAACACCCCGATTGTAAAAAGTTTCAAATTTTTCAATATTTATCATGGATGCATATTTTTTCTGGCTTGCTGCCATCACCTTGTTTTTTCTGCTCGTCTGCGGACTTGAGGGGCTTCGAGGGGCGCGTAAAATTGCCTGGCTTGACTCGGTCTCACCTTTAGAAGGAAAAGATCTTCCACTGGTTTCCGTCATCATCCCAGCCCTGAATGAAGAAGAAAATATAAGGGAGGCTCTAAGTTCGGTGCTTGCTCTGGATTATCCAAATCTTGAGATACTTGCCGTTAATGACCGTTCTACAGACAGCACTGGTGACATTCTTGACGAGATGGCCCATCACTATCCACGCCTTAAAGTCATTCACCTGAAAACCCTGCCCCCCGGTTGGTTGGGTAAAAGCCATGCTCTGTACCGCGGAGCACAGCAGGCCGGTGGCCGGTACCTGCTCTTCACCGATGCCGATGTGGTCATGGAGAGATCAACTCTGCGCAGGGCCTTAAAGCGCATGCTTGAGCAAAATGCTGATCATCTCACTCTTTTTTTCAAGGCAGTGCTTCCTTCCAGCATATTGCAGATGGTTGTCATCGAGTTTGGTGCTGCCCTTGTGAGTTTTCTTAAGCCCTGGAAAGCTGCGGACCCGAAGTCCGCCTGTTCCATCGGCATAGGTGCCTTCAATCTGGTACGCGCGGAAGCATACCGGAATGCCGGCGGTCATGAACGCATCCGTCTGTGTCCGCTTGACGATATCATGCTCGGCAGACTCCTGAAGGATCAGGGAGGCCGACAGGAATGCCTCTATGGCTACCATTTTATTTCTGTAAAGTGGTACGGGTCATTGTCTGAAATGACCAGGGGACTCATGAAAAATACCTTTGCCGCTCTGGAGTATAGTTTTTTGCGTCTTTGTATTTTAACGATCATTCAGTTGGCTGTCAGTATTTGGCCCGTTTGGGCTCTTCTGGTGACGGATGGAGCCGTCTTTTTAATAAATTTGCTTATCGTCTTGCTGCAAGGTCTCTTTTTTGTCATTGCAGCTCTTTTTGCTGGTATCAGCCCTTTTCATGCCGTTTGGTTCCCCATTACCCCGTACATTCTTCTCTATATGACCTGGAAGGCCGTTCTCTCTACCTTGTTCCACGGCGGTATCGTCTGGCGTGATACCTTTTATCCTTTGACGGATCTCAAAGCCGAGCGCTACTTACCGAAAGTTCCATCAAAAAGATAAGTTGCATGCAACGTAATATCAACAAGTTGCATATGTGTCGGCGGCGGGTGAGTGGTTTTTTAAGAACCGGTCAAATTTTGAAAGAGATGTTTTGGGCAGAAAAAATATTTTTGGAAACATGCACTACAAGAGTTGCTGCTTTCTTGCCTGACAAATTCCCTGTCATGCTATCGGTCTGACTTTACGTCTTTCTTTTTTGTTTCTTTGGCGAGAATAATTCTTTTTCTCTAACAAAATTGCCTTGTTAGATCATGCTTAGATTTAAAAAATATACCACTATGTGGTAATTTTTTATTGACATTGTTTTTGTCATTGCCTAAGAATGAAGCAAATTTTCTAGGTATTTTCTCTCATGCTACAATGTGGTGTTTTGCCGGTCGGCGTGAGAAATTATGACTGAAATGCCTGGCTTAAAAAAATAGCTGCAAAATGAAAAAAGAGATCGATCTCGTTCGACAGATCAAAAGTGACATAACGTTATCTGACTGAAATTGATATTGTTTTCGAGCAAATACATTTGAAAAAACGTAAAAAGGCAGCATTTATCATCTTTCTTGCCGTGAGCAGTGCGGCGTATGCATCCAAAGGGCCACCCGGGGAAATGTCCTTTGTGAACCATGGAGTGACCCCGGACACAAACATTCATTTTAACGAAGAATTCTGCACAGAATGTCATCTTGAAATTCCCGGCAAAGGGCAAAAGCTCTTATTGAGATTTGCTGATTTTACCCAAACCTGCCGCTGCCACGGTTATACACCTGAAAATTACACTCATCCTCTGGGCACCAAGCTTTCCCCTGAAGACAAAAGAAAGATTCCCAAAGGATTTCCTCTTGCGGAAGACACTATCACCTGCAACACCTGCCATGATTTGACATTGCAATGTGATGCACAAGGGAAGGCAAACCATCGCAACGGGAATTTTCTCAGAGTAAATTCCCTTCAGCCCAGGAGCGCTCTCTGCTATCAATGTCATGACATTTCCAGTTATCAAAGACTCAGCCCGCACCAACAGTTGGATTCATCCGGAAAGATTATAAAAGCCAAATGTCTGTATTGTCACAGGATGAAACCGGACGAAAAAAAAGCAACCCTGAAAAAACAGCGCAGCGGTGCAGCGGGCACTGTGGAGTTTGTAGAGGAATTTAATACGCTCTGTTTCAGATGCCACTACAGGCAGACCAGGCAGCATATCATCAACGCCAACCATCTCAAGCCGCCTCCGGCCAAAATTCTTGCCAATATAGCGAATTCGGAAAAAAGACTTGGTGTCATTTTTCCCTTGGATGGCAAGGGGGCCGTTGCCTGTCCAACCTGCCATAATCCTCATCAGCGGGGGATTATTCCTCCTGAACTGCCGGGTGCCAAGGGAGCAGGGGAAAGAAAGAGACTCCGGGTGACAAAGCAGGGCCACAAGATCTGCGTGGCCTGCCACAATTATTAAACAAAGAAGCGATGGAGAACACATGCCGAATTTGACTACCGAGATTGGTCGCCAGAGACCGATCAGTAAAATTTATCCGTATGGAATGGCGGTGATTTTATTTTTTTTCTTTCTTTGTATTCCCACCGCAGGCATGTCGGAAACAGAAGGAGCTGAACATGTCCCACTGCCAATTGACGAACAGGCCGCAAAATCAACTGACAAGGAAAGCGAGCAGTATTCGGTGCCGCCTCCACTTGTCTATCAAGGGCTCTTTCCGTGCCAGGCCTGTCACAGGCGGGATGTGAGAGGGGTAAGCAGTCAACTGGAAAAGGGCAATGAATTTCTGGGCAAGTACATTCGAAAGCCCGACCCCAAACCGCGCATACTGGTCAAAATGCACAGGAACATCAATCTCAGACATGCGGAATGGCACTGGTGCCTGAACTGCCATGATCAGGATGAAAGAAACTATCTCCGGCTCATAACCGGCGAAAAAATCCCTTTTGAAAAATCATACAGATTATGCGGCCAATGCCACGGCAGCATATACAGAGACTGGAAGATAGGCATACATGGCAGGAGAGTGGGCAACTGGAAGGGGAAGAAATTATATCTGCTCTGCTCTCACTGTCATGACCCGCACAGTCCGAAGTTCAGAAAACTTCCGGCTGAAGATCCTCCCAGGCCTCCTCATTATGGCCGTTGGGATGTCGTGGAGCATGAGGAATAACATGGCGTACTTTGGTGACAATCCGGGCAATCTCTGCTTTTTTTGCCTACGTTCACAGGACAAATAACTGCTAAAAGCGCATCGTCTCAAGACGGTTGTCGTAACTTGGAACTGGATAAATAAAAATGGACAGGCGAAATTTTATAAAAGGAGCCGCTTCAACACTTGCGGCACTGGCACTTGCCGGGTGCAACGAACAGGTTGAGGAGTATCTGCAGCAGCACTTTGTGGAAATGAGCAAAGAAGAACTGGATGAGGCCAGGGAGCGACTGAAAAAGAAATACCGGCAGAAATTCGGGGTGGATTTCAAGATCGGTGCAGAGCCCGCTCTGCCGGAAGTGCTTTTTTCCTATGGACTCGACCTTTCACGGTGCATCGGCTGCCGGCGCTGTGTCTATGCCTGTGTCCAGGAAAACAATCAGAGCCGCAAACCACAGATCCAATGGATTCGGGTCGTGCGTATGGAGAACGGCTCCATGGATCTGGAAGAATCCGACCACTATTACGAGGGCGGCATGGTGCCAAAGGAAGGATATTACACCATGCCGATTCAGTGCCAGCAGTGCGAAAATCCTCCCTGCGTCAAAGTTTGTCCAACAAAGGCAACCTGGCAGGAGCCGGACGGAATTGTGGTGGTGGATTACAACTGGTGCATCGGCTGCCGTTACTGCATGGCGGCATGCCCCTATTGGGCACGTCGGTTCAACTTCTCAGAACCCCATATTCCCAAGGAGGAAATCAATCCGAACACACATTACCTGGGAAACCGGCCGCGCATGAGAGGGGTGGTGGAAAAATGCACCTTCTGCATACAGCGTACCCGGAAGGGACGTTACCCGGCCTGCGTGGAAGCCTGTCCGGTGGGGGCACGTAAGTTCGGCAACATACTCGATCCTGACAGCGAGATAAGCAAGGTCATTGAGACGAAAAGGGTGTTCCGCCTCAAATCGGAACTGAATACACAACCTAAATTTTACTATTTCTTTTCCATTTAAGGAGTTGATGCATGCAAAAAGAGTACGTTGCTGATTTTTTTGCGCAGCTCAGGCATTTTCTGTCCCAGGCTGCGCAACGTCTCATCAAGGGACCGCCCATATATTATGGCTGGCTGTCCTTCCTGCTTCTCATTGTGGGAGCGGGAGTTTACGCTTACACCTATCAGTTTGAGCAGGGGCTTAATATTACCGGCATGACGGATCAGGTTTCCTGGGGGCTCTACATCTCGAATTTTACCTTTCTTGTCGGTGTAGCCGCCGCCGCGGTTCTGCTTATTATACCGGCCTATGTTTATAATTTCGGGCCTATAAAGGAGATCACTATTCTCGGCGAGATTCTTGCCGTCTGCGCCATTCTCATGTGCATGATGTTCGTTACCCTCGATCTGGGAAGACCGGAAAGAATGTGGCATCTCATGCCCATCATCGGCCGGCCGAATTTCCCTTCATCCATTCTTGACTGGGATGTTCTGGTGCTTAACGGCTACCTTTATCTCAACCTCTTTGTGTCCATTTATCTCCTGTCAACCATGTATTTCAAGAGGAAGGTAAACTACCGCCTTATCCTGCCCTTTATTTTCTTGTCCATTCCCTGGGCGGTCAGCATCCATACGGTTACCGCCTATCTTTACAATGGTCTTGGTGCAAGGCCCTTCTGGAACTCGGCCATTCTTGCCCCCCGATTTCTGGCATCGGCATTCTGTTCCGGTCCTGCCCTGTGCATTATCATTTTTCAAGTGGTCAGAAAGTTCACCAATTTCAATGTTTCCGACAAGGCGATTTTCAAGATTGGCGAGATGATATGCATTGCCATGGGCATCAATCTTCTGCTGCTGGGGGCGGAGGTCTTTAAGGAGCTGTACACGGATAGTGTCCACAAGGCGCCTATTGTCTATCTTTTTGTCGGTCTTCATGGCCATGACTCCCTGGTGAAATGGATCTGGACGGCCATGGCCTTTAATATCACAAGCTTTTTCCTCTTTCTCATTCCTAAAACCAGAAAGAAATATATCACCTTGAACATTGCATGCGTCCTCATTGTTGTCGGTGTCTGGATCGAAAAAGGAATGGGATTGGTTATACCTGGTTTTATCCCAAGCCCTCTGGGGGAAATCTGGGAATACTCGCCAAGGCTGTATGAATCCATGATCACGGTGGGAGTATGGGCATTGGGCATGATTCTTTATACCCTGGCCTTGAAGATTGCCATCCCCATCGAGCTGGGTGAAATGCATATGCTTGAAAAAGAGACACCCCTGCCTGATGACGAAGCGATCAACGTCGAATACTTCAATTGACCTGCAGTACTGGGCCAGGGATGCCATGCCCAATGAGGGAGGAAGATTTTGAACTCCGCAGTACCTGGAATTTGTTGCTCCACCGTAACCTTTAAGTGAAAAAAAGCAGGGAGAGTTATGACAGACAAACGATATCCGCAGCAGATGATTCTTGTATTGACAGTGGTGCTCCTTTTTTGGGCGGGCAAGGCCTGCGCCTACTATGTGGAGCCGGAAAAATACGGCTCTCCCATTGGCGAGGTCTGTGTGCAGTGTCACAAGGAGGCCACCCCGGGAATTTATAATCAGTGGAAAGAGAGTGCCATGGGCCAGGCTGGTGTTAATTGCTATGATTGCCACCGGGCCGAAGAAGGAGATGCTGACGCCTTTGAGCATAAAGAGTTGATCGCCATCGTCGTCACGCCCAAGGACTGCGCCCGCTGTCATGAAAAGGAGTTCAAGGAATTCCAGGCCTCCCGTCATGCAGATGCCGTGGCGGCACTGGAAAGAACCGGCAGTCCGGAAGGGCATATTGCCTGGGGACCGGAACATGAACTGACAGGCTGCGCTTCGTGCCATGGTTCTGTGTTGGAGGTCAGGGAAGGCGGCATGCTGTCGCCAGAAAGCTGGCCTAATACAGGTATCGGCCGCATTAATCCGGATAAGAGCAAGGGATCGTGCACCGCCTGCCATACCCGTCATATGTTTTCCCGCGAGCAGGCCAGAAGACCGGAAACCTGCGGCAGGTGCCACTCCGGCGCGGAGTATCCCCAGAAAGAGGCGTACAGCGGCAGCAAACACGGCATCATGTACCAGGCCTACCGGGATGACATGAATATGGACAGGAGAAGATGGCTGGCCGGCCAGGATTATTTTCAGGGTCCCACCTGTGTGAGCTGTCATATGGGGGCCATGCCTCCTCAGATGGATGTAAAAAACGCAGATGAGAGGATTGATCAGGCCCTGCGTTCGGTGCTTAAAGGAGATGAGAGAGAATTCAAGGCCCTGCTTGCCCCGACCAGGGTATCAAAAAGAAACTACGGAGTTACCCATGATGTGAGTTCCAGACTGTCGTGGGATTTTAAGCCTGCTGTGTCGGAGAAGAGAGAGGACTGGCAGATGAAAAGAGAGATGATGCAGGCGGTGTGCAAGCAATGCCATGGCGATCATTTTGTTGGGCAGCATTTCATGCAGCTTGATCATCTTGTGGAACGATACAACAACAAATTTGCCGAGCCTGCCACGGCTATCCGCAAGGCCCTGATTCGCGAAGGCAAACTCTCATCAGATGAATACGATGACAAGTTGGATAAGATTTACTGGAGTATTGTCAATGAAGAGGGAAGAAAGGCCAGAAACGGTGCAGCCATGATGAATCCCGGATATGCATGGGACAAGGGGATGAAGGAGCTGGCGAAACGTTTTGATGAGGAATTTATCCCTGAAGTACGTGCCCTGATGGGACGTAAAACTGATTCATTATTAGAGAAATACGGCTATGCAGACTTACATCATTAATACACATGTCTGGCCGGACTTAAGCCCGGCCGGACACAACAAGGGATTAAGATTTCCTGCTCCGGCATGGCTGCGCTTGGCGTTCCGCTTGAGCTTTCATGCAACCAGAGTTCTGTTTATCTTCGCGGTGCTGACACCGATTACGGTTCTGGTCACACTGCAGATGGCCCATGGCCAGAACTATTCGAGCCGGCTGGTCAACGGCCTGTTCAAGTTGGGATATCCGCTTGATCGGCAATCCGTCATAGCGCTTGATAAAATCAGCATGCGTTTTAACGCTCCAAACCGTATTGATGTGCTGAACAGGATTCTGGGCGACAGGCACAAAATTCATAGTATGGAAGAAGGAGAGCATTTCATTAAAACACAGGTTGTCTGCGATGCCCTGCGTCTTCTTGATGAACTGGATCTGCCTGTAACCCGCGATATAGTTGAAAAGCTTGTCGGTGAGAAGGGCTGGGAAGAGAAAGAGCGCCGGATTCTGTCCTACATGGCAGCCAAAAGAGATATCGATTTTGAAACAAATATCCAATATTTGATCCGTGCCATGCCGCGCCAGGGTGCTGATCTGCAGGAAGAGTGGGATGGCGAGATCTCTCTTGCCATCATGGATATCTGCGATAACCTCTCTTATTTGGCGGAACTTTTTGTCTTGAGGGGTGACCCTGCCATTCTCAATGCCTTGGTCAATTATGCCGGACAGGCCTATGGCTATCCCAAGGAGCATCTCTCCTACATGTTTGTCGAAACGCTTCTGGCCAGACCGCATCTCTTTGTCGCTATCCTGTCGGCAAGAGATGAAGTCAGTGTGCGTCAGGTGGTGAAATCTCTGTTCTTTGCCAGGTGGACAAACAATGTGCGCGAGAAGATAGAGGCTCTTCTTGACAATGATTTCGCCGGAAGCGGGTACTCTGACAATGAATTTGTAACAATGATGCGCCGGCGGCTTGCCCGTTTTCCTGGAAACAGCCAGGATTTACATGATATTGCAGAACATTGATCCATGAGAAAGGTTATGAATTCCACACGGTTTCTGCTGGTTTTCTGGCTTGCTGTCATCATGCTGCACAGCCTGAATATCCCAGCCCCATGCAGCCAGGATGAACTCAAATACCTGCCGGTCAGGCATGTGGGCGATATTGCAGGCCACTTCAATCAACCAACAGAGGTTGCTGTTGCCCCTTCAGGCAGGATCTACATCCTTGATGGAGCAAATAATACAATCGAGGTTTTTGACCAACAGGGGCGAAAGGTATTTTCTTTTGGCAAGGCCGGCAAAGGGAAGGGAGAATTTTCCCAGCCGGTTGGAATGGATATTGACAGTGAGGAAAATATTTATGTCGCCGATACCGGCAACAGGCGGGTGCAGATTTTTAACAGCAAGGGGCGCTTCACCTCTGCAATAGATCTGCGAAGTAAAAAGGCGCGGCCTGTAGAGGTCAAAAAAGAGACTGGGTCGGACAGGATCTATATCAGTGATACCGATAATCACCAGATACTCTGCTTCAAACAGGACGGCAGCTTTGTTTCCTCATGGGGTGGTTATGGAAACAAAACAGGCCAGTTTATGTATCCCGGCATGGCGGATGCGGATGCCGCCGGTAATCTGCATATTGTGGATATCTTAAACGGCAGGGTGCAGGTATTTGATACCTCCGGTAAAAAAATCAGACAGATCGGCGCCTTCGGTATCACGGCAGGCACTTTGTTCCGTCCGAAAGGGGTCATAATTGATTCGCAAAACAATGTCTATGTTTCAGACAGTTATACAGGTGTTATCCAGTGTTTTGACAGCACCGGCAATCTGCTGGGCATTCTGTCTGAGGACAGCAGGGAGCCACTCCGGCTGACGACTCCTCTGGGCATGGCAATAGATGGTAAGCAGAATCTTCTCTATGTTGTCCAGGGACAATTAAACAAGGTCAGTATTTTTGCGCTTCAGGGTGGGATATGAAAATGAGATCAGTCGTTTTCCCCATCTTCTTTTTTCTTTTCTGTACCACCTTCATTCCTCGGGCTGAAGCACTGGTCAAGAGTTCTAAAAAGGCTGAATGCACTGTCTGTCACGTTCTGTCGATGGATACCTTTCTTACCGACCGGCCAACGTTGCTGGAATCCACCCAGACCAATATTGTCATTGCCGGATCAGTGGGACTCTCCTCATCAGAGAGGATCTGCGACAGTTGCCACGACGGTTATATAAAGGATAGCAGAAATGCCATCAACCCGGATAACAGGCACCATCAGTTAAGGAAAGTGCCGGACTGGCTGGAGTTGCCCGAAGTTCTCAGGCTAGACATTAATAATGAGATTTACTGCGGCACCTGCCACGGCTTCCATGATGTGCGTGGCAGGGGTGAAGTGGGCAGTACGCCCTTCATGCGTATGGATAATACCCGCTCGGAAATGTGCATGGCCTGTCATAAGGACAAGACGGGCGAACTCGGACTGAGCAATCATCCGCTTAACAAAAAGAGTGACATCATCCCCAGGGAGGCAGTGGAAAACCTGGGCGGTAAGCTTGGTCCAGATGGAGAAGTTATCTGCCAGTCATGCCATATTTCCCACAAAAAGCCGACGCTGCTTGCTGATCTCAAAGGTTCGGAAATATGTGTGGTTTGTCACAGCAACAAGAAAAGCATATTTGCCTCTGATCACAACATGTCACTCTCCTACCCAACAATGAAAAACAGTGCGGGCAGTGATGCCAGCGAAACCGGCCCATGCAGCAGTTGTCATCTGCCCCATAAAGGCAACGGCAAGCGCATGTGGGCCAGGAAAATTGACAAGGGGAATCCTGCCAGCCAGGCCTGTCTGTCCTGCCACAACCTGGAGATGTGGATAAAAACCATTGGCACCCATTCGCATCCCGTGGACGTGAAAACAAAAAAGAAAGAGGGGCTGCCGCTTTTTTCAGCCCAGGGAGGAGAGGATAAAAACGGCACGGTTCAATGTGCAACCTGCCATGATGCACATACATGGGCTGCCAGCGGTTCGGTTTATGTAAAGGGCATGGAAGGCAGGGCGGAAAACAGTTTTTTGCGTATTACAAATACATCATCAACGTTGTGCATCACCTGTCATGATGACAAGGGGACCATTATCGGCACAGATCACGACCTGCGCCTCACCGCGCCTGATGTTACCAACAGGTTTGGGCTGTCCGCGGATATTGCCGGTCCTTGCGGTTCCTGTCACATGCCCCACAAGGCTGCGGGTGCCAAGTTGTGGGCCGGAAGGGCAACGCCGGGAAATCCTGCCTCGCAAATGTGCTTATCCTGTCATGGAAAAGAAACCCCTCATATACAAAAAACCATTGGCGAATACTCCCATCCCATCAATGTCACGACTTCAAAGGCGAGACACGCGAAAAACAGTCTGCCGCTTTTTGCCGATAATGGTGCCCCGAGTGCATCCGGCAGCCTGCAGTGCGCTACCTGCCATAATCCCCATAGGTGGAACCCCGAATCTGCCGATGACCGGCCGGGCAGGAATATAGAGGGTGATTCTTCAAACAGTTTCCTGCGTGTGAAAAATTCAAGTGAGTCAGCCCTTTGCCAGCAATGTCACGGGGATAAAAAACAGGTGATTGCCTCTGACCATAACCTGAGCGTAACAGCACCAGATGAAAAGAACAGCATGGGCATGACGGCAGCGCGGTCAGGTCCCTGCGGAGCCTGTCATGTTCCCCATAATGCAGAAGCCAAAAGGCTCTGGGCAAAGAAGGTTGAAAAAAGAAAGGATCTTATCAGCGGTCTCTGCCTGAGTTGCCATGATGAAAATGGTGCAGCTCGCCGGAAAAAAATCACAGGCAACTCCCATCCGGTCAATGTCACACTGTCCCGGATTAAGTCGGCAAACGACGTCGCAGATATTTTCCCTCTTTACAAAGATGAAGGCGACAGCGAACAGGAGGGCAAAGTTGTCTGCAGCACCTGCCACGATCCCCATACCTGGTCACCGGAGGATGCCTCTTCCGGAAAAGTGAAGCCCCTGCAAAAGAACATTGAAGGCGACGCATCGAACAGTTTTCTGCGCAAAGCTAACTTTCCGGATTCAAACCTGTGCAAGACATGTCATACGACCCAGGCCCTGGTGGCCGGAACTCCCCATGATTTGAGTACATCCGCTCCGGAGGCACAAAATATTCTCGGCCAGACTGTAAGGGAGTCGGGACAATGCGCGGTCTGTCATCTTGTCCACAACAGCCCTAACAGCCTGAAATTGTGGGCAAGGCCCTATGGCCCGGTCAAGAAATATGAAAACAGGATGATAGGTCTCTGCACCAGTTGCCATGCCAGAGGCCGGGTGGCGGAAAACAAGGTGCAGGAGATAGCCAATCATCCCAAGGGAATTCTGACAAGTTTTGAGCAGGGATTTATCAAGGTTGTATACGATGATACGGGATATAAGAAAGTAGTCGAGGCTTGTGGTCCGTCAGATGAACCAACCGTTCGCTATACCCCCATCCTTGTCAATAATGTGGTTGGCTTCAGCAGTGGCAACAACTATACTCCGCTCTTCAGCAACAGGGGCAGGGAGGTTAATGTCGGCACAATATCATGCCCTTCCTGTCACGACGTTCATGTCTGGAACCGGCAGCAAAAAGAGAGTAATGGCGGTGAAAATGCCGATGGGCCGGCAGGTGTCAAATTTTTGCGGACAGAGAGTTCTCGTCTTGTTTGCATAGAGTGCCACGGACCGGACGCACTGTTTCGCTATCTCTATTTCCATTCTCCGTCAAGCAGAACAAGAGATGGAAACCGGCACCAGGATCAAGCCAACCGGTTTGTTGATTCTTTGGACTGAGAGCATTCAGGGCCGGCACGTATAAAAAAAATTTCTAAAGGAAATTACTCATCTAAAACGGATCGCACAGTCTTTGCTAATTGATTGTAGGAGATCGGTTTTAAAACAAATTCTGTTATTCCTAACTGTGTTGCCTTTTCTCGATTGATAGTTTCGCTAAAGCCGGTGCAAAGGATTATTTTCATGTCAGGCCTGATTTCCAGTATTTTTTTGGCTAATTCTTTTCCTGACATGTTCGGCATTGCCATATCTGTAATTACCAGGTTGAATTTATCAGGTTGTGCCAGGAAATATTCCAATGCCTCAACACTCCTTGTCTTCATCAGAACATGGTAACCCAGCCTTTCAAGATATTGTTTCCCTAGTTTGGCTATGGGCTCTTCGTCATCAACAAATAAAATTGATTCCGTGCCTCCTGTGATTTGCTCTTTTATTGTTTTGCCTTCACTTGATATCTGGTCATGTCTGGGGAAGAAAACAGTAAAGCGTGTCCCTTTATGTAATTTACTTTGAGCAAATATGTTGCCGCCTATACTGCTGACAATGCCATGTACAACAGAGAGGCCGAGTCCGGTACCTTCCCCTTGTTTTTTGGTTGTAAAATACGGTTCAAACATCCTTTCCACAATTTTCTTGTCCATGCCGATGCCAGTATCGCTGACTTGCAGCATCAAATAAGCACCTGGCATGATATCAAAGTTTTTGTTGAATTCATCCAACTCTGCGATATCAATATTTGACAATGTTACAGTTAATGTGCCGCCAGTATCGCGCATGGCGTGATGCGCATTTGTGCATAGATTCATGACGACTTGATGAAGCTGTGTCGGGTCGGCAAGAACCATACCTGCACGAGGATCAATTTCCTGCTTGATTTCAATTGTCGATGGTATGCTTGCTCTGAGAAGCTTAAGCGCTTCCTTGACAAGCTGGGTCATCTGGATAGGTTTGAGATCCTGTTCTGCTTGTCTGCTGAAGGTAAGAATCTGAGCAACGAGATCCTTTGCCCTGTTTCCAGCTTTAATAACCTGCTCAAGGTTATGGGAGGCGTCACTCTCTCCCGGTAAATCCAGTTGCACAATTTCCGAGTATCCTAGAATGGCTGTCAGAATATTATTAAAATCATGGGCAATACCTCCAGCCAAAGTACCAAGGGCCTGCATCTTCTGTGTCTGTTGAACCTGAATCTGCAGTTTTTTTCGTTCAGTGATATCTCGGACGGTTTCAATACCTCCTATTATCTCACCGCTGCCGTCACGAATAGGGCTGGCTGAAACTTCCATATAGAGTGTTCCTTCATCGGTCTGTGCATTTGCCTCCCTTCTGTGCACTTGACCGTCTTTGAAACAAAGCTCAAGAAGACATCCTTCACAAATGTGGTCTTTGCCTTGATATGCTCTGAAGCACAATTCACCCCTGTGGTCTCCTTGTTTGTCTTTGTGGATTTTATTTTGGTAGAGAATCCTGAAGGATTTATCCTGCATGGTGAGTCCGTCACCTAAAGCAGACATGACGGCTTCAAGTTTGTTTTTTTCCTTGGCAAGAGCATTTTCCGCTTTTTTTCGTTCTGTTATATCACGACAAACAGCTACGATATAATCCCTTTGGTTATGGGTAATGAGAGTGGCATTTACTTCAAGCGGGATGAGATTGCCGCTTTTGTGTTTTTGAGCAGTTTCAAATATGAGGTTTTTGTTTTCATAAATATTTTCCAGAAAATTTTTCCATTCAGCCTGAGACTGGACATTTGCAGAAAACTCAAAGACTTTTTTGCTGCTCAGTTCAGTGGTGCTATAACCGAGAACTGCCGCCGCCTTTGAGTTGACATGTAATAAGGACGCATCATCAGGATTAATTACGAAGATAGAATCATTTGACTGATTTATCAGGGTATGGAAAAGTTTCATCTCTTCTTCTGCGAAACGTTTCTCGGTTACATCGTTTACAAAAACAATCTGGCACGCTCTATCCCTGTATTTAATTTCGTGGGCTATGATATCAACCAGGACAGTCGTACCGTCTTTTTTGACATGCTGCTGAAGACCTGCAGGCCGAAGTTGTATATCTTCTGCCAACAATGGATTTTTCTCAGATGCTGGTATTGCTGCGGGAGCGCAGATATCTTGGAGTGTCATTGAGAAAAATTCGTCACTGCTATAACCGTAGTACTCCATTGCTTTATCATTTATTGCCATAAACGTGAGGGTTTCAAGATCATAAATCCACATTATCTGCGGGTTGTTCTCGAACAGATTTTTATAGCGTTCCTCAGAGCGCTTAACCGCATCAAAGGCAAATTTCTGTTTAAGGGCTATGGCATACAGGTCAGCTAATCTTTCCAGTAAATCAAGATCTTCTTCTGTATAGTCCCTCGTGGAGTTTGCCAATGCTATTTGTCCAACAAGCGTATCAGTTAAAAGGGCAGGGACCGACAGAAAACGCTTGATTGGGAGATGACCATTTGGGGTTCCTGCCGAACGGGGATCTTTTGGCGGGCTATTTGTAAGGATGGGCTTTTTATGATTCAGTACCCAACCGAAGAGACCTTTAAATTCATGAAAAACATTATCTTTGTCCGGAACTTGACATCTGTCCCAGATGTCTTTGGTCATTGTGGTAGCCACCAAGGCCCCTGAGTCCTGATCAATATGGCCCACAAAACCAAATTCGCTTTGTGTCAATTCCTTCGCTGTATCAAGAACAATATCAGAGACCTGATAGATGGTTGATTCTGCAAGAAGTGCTTTACTCAGGTTGGCCATTGTTTTGCTTTTATGTACAGCAGCCTTACTGAGAACATTTTGGGTGTTGAAAGGTTTATAAATAAAAAAATAAAATGCCGGAGCGATAAAAAGCAGCAGAAGTGAAGAATCAATTAACGCTTCCAGGAGAGGTCCGATTTTGAGGATGGAGACGATGAACATCGAAACCATTTCTCCAAGAAAAATTATAACTCCAATCAGTGCTATTCCCTGGATAATATTGAGTGGAGCACTTGGGGAGAGAATTTTATCAGATAATTTCATGGCTTTGTCTCATGTCGGGGCGCTTATGAATTGTCGGGCACTTGTATGTCTCGCATTGTTTTAATCATCGATTTGACCAAGTAGCAACGCCCATGACATGTTGAGATTATTAAAGAGATACTGGTGCACTGGGGGTGATCCGTTTTACCCACTCAGACAAACAAAATTGCTTTGCCAGTTGCTTATTTTTAAATCAATTATAGTGCTTCTAGGATTTGTTCCTCTGGGAATTGTGCAAGGGAAACAGAGTCTTACTGCCTGAAATTCTCTATAACAACATCAAATTGCTCTGTATGAATCAGTGGGGCAGTGTCGGGAAAGTATACATAATTTTGCTGCAGGATGTCGAATTTTATTTTGATATAAAGCAATAATATTGAATGGTTATTTGTCTTTTTTAGTTAAAAAAAGTTCCCTCCGGCAATCTTTGTGCCGGAGATATCCTCGTCAATTTGAGAGCAGTTGCAACGCTGGTGGTTGCTGGAACAAAGGTGACTACAGGGTACGTAGTTACTTTAACGCAACTGTTCGTTCGGTTGGAGTCAGATTTTCACTTCGCTCTTCTTTTCCAGTTGTTCTTTGGCCGAAACTTTCCATGCGTCAACGAGTAAGCTTCCTGTTATTTGTTCCGTTTTGTGTTTTCTCTTTATAGGTTTATTCGATCCTGTTTTTTTGAAACTTCAATATTACCTATTGGATTAACGGAGATGCAACAAGTATATATTCTCATTAACCCCTGCAAAGAAGAGCACGCCAGAGTTTGTGGTGATTCTTTGCTGTTGACCATGTTGTTTTCTGGTCAGCAAGTTCCAAATTTCAACAGACAAATGCTTCGACTCAAAAAAGGAAAAATCAGAATGGAGGGAAAAATGACAGCGCAGCCATTTGAAGTAAAGCCGTATCCCGAAATGTGGGAAAGCCTGGACATGGATGTCCCCAGGTTCGAAAAATCCAGACAGATGCTTGGTGAGGTGTATACCAACATGTATCTCTCACAAACGAACCGACCCGCCAAGATGCAGTATTTTGATGATATGGTTTCCGAGATTTTTGGTGGACGTATCCAGGAGATGCTTGAGGTGAAAAAGACAGGGAAACCGATTGTCGGGACCTTTTGCGTTTATATCCCGGAAGAGGTGGTTGTTGCTGCCGGAGGAGTGTGTGTTGGTTTGTGCGGCGGCTCCCAGGGATCTGTTCCGGATGCTGAAAAAATCCTGCCAAGAAATATCTGTCCCATGGTCAAATCAGCTTACGGTTTCAAGGCCGGCAGGATCTGTCCCTATTTCCAGACTGTTGACTTTGTCTATGGCGAGACAACCTGTGATGCCAAGAAGAAAACATGGGAGATTCTGGACCGCCTCGTTCCCACCCATGTCATGGAAATTCCCCAGATGAAAAATAAAAGGGATAAGACCCTGTGGCTGGAAGAGGTTCACGATTTCAAGGCAAAGGTCGAAGACGTCTGCGGAGAAGAAATTACCACTGAAAAATTAGCCCAGGCAATACGGGTCATCAATAACAAGCGCAAGGCCTTACAGCGCCTCACTGCCTTGCGGGCGCATAATCCGGCGCCCATAAGCGGCAAAGATGCTCTTTTGCTGGAACAGATTGCCTTTTATGACGAGCCGGTCCGATTTGCCGAAAAGGTCAACGAGCTCTGCGATGAGCTTGAGGAGAGAGTGAAAAACGACGATGGGGTTGCTGATAAATCCGCACCACGCGTCATGGTTTCAGGAACTCCCATGGCCCTGCCGAACTGGAAGGTGCATAATCTGATCGAAACGGCAGGAGCCGTGGTTGTCAATGAAGAGAGCTGCATCGGTACCCGTTATTTCAAGGATCTCATTGATGAAAACAAATCCACCATGGATGAACAGCTCTCTGTTTTGACTGACCGCTATATGCAGATCGACTGTTCCTGTTTTACCCCCAATGATGATCGCGTTGATCAGGTCTTAAAAGAATACAGGGATTCCAATGCCCAGGGTATTCTGCATTACTCCCTGCAGTTCTGTCATACTTATAACATTGAAGAAATTAAGATCAGGGAAGCCTGTGAAAAAGAGGGCATCCCCTATCTTTCAATCGAATCCGATTATTCGCCGGAGGATGTTGGCCAGCTGCAGACACGCATAGAAGCATTTCTTGAGCAGATAAGGGAGTGACCATGCCATGCGTGTTGGAATAGATTTAGGATCTCGCACAATCAAGGTAGCTACGCTTGTCGATGGCGTGCTGCAGGATTTCCGGGTGGAAGAGAGCGGCTTTGAACCGCATCGTCAGGCCCTGGAGATGGTGGGGAGCTATAAGCCTGGCAAAATAACTGCCACAGGCTATGGACGCCATCTTGCCCATAAGCATTTTGCCCAGGACGTCATCACGGAAATTAAGGCACATGCCCTGGGTGCCAGGCATTATTATCCTGATTGCATGACCATTCTTGATGTTGGCGGACAGGACTGCAAGGTCATTGTTTTAAATCAGTCCGGCAAGGTTGCCAATTTTCAGATGAACGATAAATGCGCCGCAGGTACTGGACGCTTCCTGGAAATAATGGCTGCCTCCCTCGGGTATACCATAAAGGAATTCGGCGAGGCGGCCATGACTTCCCATCAGGATGTTGTCATAAACAGCATGTGTACCGTGTTTGCCGAATCCGAGGTGATTTCCATGAAGAATTCCGGGATCAAGCCCGCTGACATTGCCAGGGCCGTGCACCTGTCGGTTACGAGCCGCCTGGTCGGCATGCTGAACAGAATCGGTTACAAGGAGAAGGTCGTTTTTTCCGGAGGTGTAGCCAATAATCCATGCATCGTGAAAATGCTGGAAGAGAGGCTGCAGATTCCGGTGTTTATTCCGGAGACGCCTGATATTGTCGGAGCCCTGGGGGCCGCCATTCATGCGGGGAAAAACGAAAATGATACTTTGTCATAGGTTCTCAACATGCCCACCTGGAAACTGAAAACCGAAAACGAGCTTCTCTTTTATCATCTCTGTTCAGGGTGCAATGAAAACTCCGCAGAGGCCCTGATCAAGGCGGGATGGAGCAAGATCCGTGACGGAGAGCCGGTGTCGTGCAATGAGTGCACACGAAAGTGTGCACTTACTTCAAAAGGTCTCTGGGGTGATGAAGATGAAATCAGATATGAGGAGTGTAAAATCTGCCCTGATTATGAAGTCTGTCCGCTGAAAGGGCGATATTATTGTTAAAAAAGGTCCCTTCCTCTTGCCGTGGATCAGTTCCGCTTTGTAGCCCGATTTAGCTCTATAACTTGTCATGAACGCCTTTCACTTACCAGATAGGTCTTTTGAAGATAATCAGCAATACAACGCAAAGTGGCAAGGCTTACCAGTTTTTTGAAACCACATCTTTCAGCATCCGATTATCAAGTGTTAATTCAGCAACTATTTTTTTGAGCTCAGTATTTTTTTTCAATTGAGCGTAAACGTTTGGCATCTGAGACTTCCATGCCCCCATATCTGTTTCGACAAGGATAAATGAATGATAAATGATAAGAAATCGCTTTTTAAGCGGATGGGGCGAGAGAGAAAAACCACCTTTCACCCCCTGCTTGCCGCTCAAAAAACGCGCCCAAAATCCCAAAATAGAGGTTGACGATATAGGGTTCCTGAACCATTTTTAACTCGAGCCGGCTACCTATCACTACAAAATCGAACATTCACCCATAATCCCTGAAAATCCTATCAAAACCATTACTGTCTTTCGCAAAAGGTGTCAACCTTTTGGTACATTTGCCGATGTCAGGCCAACTTAGGAATGGTGTAAACTTTTTAACAGTTGACGGAAATATGGCCGCACTTCCCCTGTTTGGCGTCCTATGGACTAATTGACCGTAATATAAGGCTCTTCATAAACCGGCCAGCCGTCATCAAAAGGTTCGTGTTCCTGCTCTTTAATTTCCACAATTACCTCTGCAAGCGGACTCGCCTTGTTTGGAGGCCCTCTCTTCGTTTCCCGCCAGAGATCAAGGTGCTTCAGGATCTTTCTGACGACCGGCTTCTCGGTTATGAAACTGATGATCTTCATCTCCCCATGGCACTTTGGGCACTCCAAGGGGTCTACTTCCCATATTTTCTTAATGCATTCTCGCCACTTCGGCGATGGAATACGCCGGGGTTTATAATTGGAGACATCAAGAACCGTTATTTCATCGGGAGCCTCCTTCTCTGTCGATAAAGCCTTTTAAATTCCTGGGCAGTGTAGATGGAAAAATTTTTCTTTCCTCCCTTTATCTTGCGATGGGTCATCTCGGAGTCTGCGCTTACCTCGATTTATATATCACCATCCCGGTGCTGCTGGTATATGTGATTTTCCCAGACGAAAACGGACTCCGGAGGATATACTGAGCCACCGCAGTCTGCCCCTTCCGGTCATCTTTGGCAATGCGCACGCTATTGTCAACACTGAATCCGGATGTGAACCGCCATTTCATAATCATCGCTATAAAAGCATCATCTATCAGACCTTCCTTTTGAAGCATTTTCAGCACTTCCGCCCGGAAGAGTTCAACCAGCGGCCTTATGGAGATCTTTGGCATGACATGAAAGACGCCGTTTGGCAGAAAGAGCCCATCAGCTGTTATCGAATGTATATGAGGATGCCATCTGGCATAATCCCCAAATGTCTGGATGGTCATGACTGAACCAAGTACTCCGTCCTCAAGTCCAAGGGCAATGCGAAAAAAGGACAGTAAACTTTTTTGAGCACAGATGCATAATTTTGACAGCAGTTTACGGTTGTAGAGGAAAAATTTACGCAGGATTATCGGGATTGAAAAGACATATTGACGATGCGGCACGGGATAGAGGATATTTTCCCGAAGCAGTTCACCAAACTGCACGACCTTCTTGGCATGGCATGTAGGACAGAACCAGCGACCGCGACAGGAGAATGCAAGAAGAAATTCATGATGGCATTCTGGACAGCGCACTCTGGCGAAACCTTGCTTCAGATCGCCGCATTTCAGATAATCATTGACGACATCCGTTATGACTGGTCTGTAAAAGCCATACTCTTTGGAAAATTTTCGGTCATATTCCTGAACAAATCCGGCAAAATGTTCACTCAAAAGTTTCCATAAGGAAGAATCTTCCGGTGTCCTCGGATGATAGTGTTCCGCCTGTGATGCCCATTTCTCCGCATGTTCCATGCAAGAGATTCATGGCATAAATCGTGCCTGACTTCAGGTTTACGTCAACCAGCTTATAATACAAGAAATTTGCGACAGAGCGGGTGGATCTTGAATCATACAGCATAAAAAATTTTTCAGGATTTGTGATTGAAAAAACCGTTGCGTTACCTATATGGTAACATTATAGTGTTGGTATGAGGATAATCGCAAAAAGCCGATTGCGGCAATACTGGGAAAAAGCAGGTAATGAAAAATCACAGCCATACTTGAATGAATGGTATCATTTTTGGGTAAAGCAGAACTGGTCAAGTCCGCAGGATGTAAAAGACACTTTCAGACATGCTTCTTTTGTAGGGAACCATCGAGTAGTTTTTAATGTAAAAGGAAATGATTACCGTATTGTCTGTGCTATGGATTACCCCAGACAGGCAATGTATATTAAATTTGTAGGCACCCACAAGGAATATGATTCGATAGAGGTTAAGGAGGTGCACTGATTATGATTAAACCAATTCGAGACGAGAAGACATATAATCAAACTCTTAAAAGAATTGAAAAACTGTGGGGTGCGGAAATCGGGACGCCTGATGGTGATGAACTGGATGTACTCCTGACACTCGTGGAGGTTTACGAGGAAAAACATTACCCCATGCCCCCATCCGACCCGGTGGAAGCCATACTTTTCTGCATGGACCAAAAGGGTTTGTCGCGGAAAGACCTTGAAACATTTCTTGGACCAAAGAGCAGAGTCAGTGATGTTCTCAACCGGAAACGATCACTTTCAATGAAACAAATTGTTAATCTGCATCGTGGCATGGGGATTCCATATGAAAGTTTGATTGATGCGAGCCAAGTTAGTTGAGGTGAAGATTATTGAATCCGGGTTGTTCAAAAATAGTGCACCCAAAAATGTCCTGAAGTAAGAAATGAATGCAAGATTATTCTCTAGTCTGATGCAGAACTTGATCTTGCCATTGCGAAGTTATCAGCGGTGACAAACTGCCCACGATTGACATGTTCTGCGACAGGAATAAATATCAGTAATTTCGAAGATGTAGCTAGGTTTTTTGAGGATATAAAAAATATTGTGTGCAGGTTTCCAGTTGTAAGATAGAATATAAATATTACATTCATCCAGTAGTAGGAGGAAAAAAATGGAACCAGCAAAAATTGCTCAAGAGATCAGCAAATTAACTTTGCCACAAAAATTACTTCTGGCTCAAGACATTTGGGATTCAATCAGTCGAGAAAGCGGCAAGTTGACGATGCCTGAATGGCAAAAAAATGAACTTGAAGAAAGGTACGAACCGTATAAACAGGGGAAAATGAAACTGCACGACTGGCAGGATGTTCATAGCGAATTGCGACAAAGATATAAATGAAACTTCGCTACACAGACAGAGCCAGGCTTGATCTTGAAATTGCCTTTACATGGTATGAAAATCAGTGACGTGGATTAGGGTTTGAATTTCTTGACTGTCTGGAAGCCGCACTTGATACTGTCATGCAGATGCCCAGATTGTATGCAATGCATCATGAAAATTTCAGGCGGGTCCTAACACGCCGCTTTCCTTTCTCAATTTTTTACACGATTGAAAAAAAGGAAATAGTTGTACACGCTATTTTCGATAACAGGCAAGATCCAGCACAATTACCCTGAGTTCAGATTGCCAAATCCAAGCACGCAACCATTGAGACTATTCGAAATTTGACATGTTCTGCGACAACCTCGGATTTGAATATGGCTGGTAATTTTTGAAAATTGCCTGCCACTTTTATTTGATCTACCATTGGCCAATCTCAACCGGAAGAATGCCTTCCTAAACTTAATAGACTGTATATGTCCGGTAGACAATCTATGGACTGCCTCATAAAAAATCAGGAGCCAGTTTGTCCAAAGTCAAGGTTGTAACTCCTTGTTGCCTTCAGAAGGAGAGAGAGATAGCTTGATGGGTGACTCATTCGCCCCAAGTTTCTTTTTAAAATTAATTTCCGCCTCAGAGGCCCGGACGTAGATAGGCACGGCACTTGCCGTATCGAGAAAGTTTTTTTCCTCCCAGAGGGAAAGAGCCAAAAAGCCTATGCTTGCAGCCCGGGCAAAGTAAAGTTGGGGCGGGGCAAACAGGGCTTTTTCCCCTAGTTTTTCTTTGAGAAGATTTTCATATATCTCTGTTCCGTCACCCACAAAAAGCGTGGGCTCATCTATCTGCTCGCAGAGTTTTTCCGGTGCTGTAACCAGGTAATTGCTTTCACGGTTGATTTCTCCTCTTGAATCGGCACGAAAGAGAGCGGTGTAGACCTCTTTTTTTCTGGCATCAAGAATGGGGCAGATTGGCATGGTAACAAAGCCGAACTGACTGGCAAGGGCATCCAGGCTCGAAACTCCGATCAGTGGAGTCCCGGTTGCCATGGCAAGGCCTTTTACCGTACTTAAGCCGATGCGTAGTCCGGTAAAACTTCCCGGGCCGAGACTGATGGCGATGGCGTCAAGTTGTTCCCATTTTATTTCACTCTCTGCCATAACCTGTTCAATTGAACCAAGCAGTCTTTTGGAGTGGGTCAGTCTGGAAAAGAGACTCTGTTCGGCAATACACTGTGTGCCGCTGACAACGGCAATGCTGCCGCACATGCCGGAGTTCTCAACGGCAAGAATGAGCGGCGGTTTGGGTGGAATGTCTTTCTTGGTAAGGGCCATTATCAATTATCCATTGTTACGTATCAATTCTTGCAAAGCCCTTACCCTTTGCTGAATATTCTGAGGATGTCATTGTAAAATACAAATATCATGAGACTGCCCAGGAGGAGGATACCGAGTTGCTGCAGCTTTATCATGGTCTGCTCTTCAAGGGGTTTGCGCCTGATAGCCTCGATGGTGTAAAGGGCAAGATGGCCTCCGTCCAGTATGGGGATTGGAAAGAGATTGAGAATCCCGAGGTTGACGCTGAGGAGGCCGACAAAATAAGCAAGATTTATCCATCCTGCCTCCATTTGCTGCCCCGCCATCTGGGCGATAAGGATCGGACCGCCCAGTTCTGAGGCAGGAACCACCTGCTGGATGATTTTGACAATGCCCATGACGGTGAGATAGATAAAGGTCCATGTTTGATTGATACCGGCAACAAATGCTGCAGGAAGTGATGCGTCTTCATAGATAACTTCAGTGCTGCGGGAAATGCCCAGCATGTATCTTTCGTCAACAGCCTCTCCAAAAAGGTTTTTCACATCCTGTTTCTCAGGTTTGCCGGTCAGAACCAACTCTTCCCCGTCCCGGGCAATTGACATGACAACCTCTTCGCCCCCAGAGTTGCGTATCAGTCTGGAAACATCGTTCCAGTCCTTTGTTTCTTCGCCGTTAATGGTCAAAATGATGTCGCCGGCTTTCATTCCCGCGGCTTCTGCGGGAGAGTTCTGGGTGACAGCACCAATTTCCGTACCTGCTTTAGGAGTCGGAAGACCTGCTATTGAAAAGATGAAAAAGAAGACCAGAATAGCAAAGAAGAGGTTAAATGCCGGACCGGCCAGGACAATGAGAAAACGTTTCCAGATCGGTTTGTGGGCAAAGGAGTAGGGGATTTCTTTGTCGTCTACCTCCTCTTCTATACTTTCGCCGTACATTTTCACGTAGCCTCCCAAGGGAAAGGCACTGATCAGATATTCCGTTTCACCGTAGGTTCTGCTGAACATTTTTGGTCCGAAACCAAGTGAGAACTTGAGTACCCTGACTCCAAAAAGCTTGGCAAAGAGAAAGTGGCCAAACTCATGAACAAAGATGAGGAGGCCGAGAACAATGATGAATGAGAGAATGGAATGCATGTTTTTTTATAAAGAAGTTGTCGAAGTTATGGAAGTTAAAGAAGTGAAAGAATGTAAAGAAGTGAGAGGAGTGGACGAATAAAAAACAAGGGGAAGACATCATTCTCTAACTTCATTGACTTCTCTTACTTCTGTAAATTCCGTGTATTAACTCTTTCAGGCAGTTCAGGGGTGTCAATTTCCTGTCCTGTCATTTGTTTAAATTTTATGTGCAGCGCTTCAACGATTGATTCCGCCTGCATTCGTGCAGCAAGATCGGCATCAAGAACAGTACTTATATCCTTGATGCTCTTTTGAGGCAAACGGTTCAATGTTTCTGCGACAACCAGAGAAATTTCCGGAAACCTGATTTTCCTATTCAGGAATGCCTGGACTGCGATTTCATTTGAAGCATTGAGAATTGCAGGAAATGTTCCTCCCTTCTTACATGCCTGGTAAGCAAGTTTCAAGGCCGGAAACCTGTTGAAATCAGGGGGGAAAAAATTAAGGTCCATGCATTGGGCAAGATTCAGCCTCGAAAGGCCGGTTTTTAATCTTTCCGGCCAGGAGAGAGCATAGGTGATGGGGATACGCATATCCGGTATCCCCATCTGGGCAATGACAGAGCCGTCAATATATTCAACAAGGGAGTGCACGATGCTTTGCGGGTGCACGAGTACTTCAATGTTTTCAACATCAATGTCAAAGAGCCAGCGCGCCTCAATCACCTCCAGACCTTTATTCATCAGAGTGGCTGAGTCAATGGAAATTTTATTTCCCATATCCCAGTTCGGATGATTGAGCGCCTCTTCCGGTGTGACGTCCCACAGGTTCCTTTCATCCTTTTCCCTGAAAGGTCCGCCTGAAGCAGTGAGAATTATTTTGTGCACGTCTTCTTTTCTGCCTGCGGCAAGGGCCTGGAAGATAGCGTTATGTTCACTGTCGATGGGCAGCAGTTCAACCTTGTTGCGACGTGCCTCCCGCATGACGAGGTCTCCGGCCATGACAAGGGTTTCCTTATTGGCCAGGGCAATATTTTTACCGGCCTGGATGGCGGCCAGGGTCGGCATGAGACCCGCTCCTCCAACTATGGAAGAAACCACCGTGTCTGCCTGGGGCAGAGTTGCAACCCGAATATTCCCTTCCTGGCCCCAGAGAATTTTTTCATTCCAGCCGGCTGGCAGCATTCCAATAAGTTCAGCGGCCAGTTCTCGGGTGGCAACGGAGACAAGCTGGGGATGAAACGCCTCGATCTGATCACGCAGAAGTTGAATGTTCTTGCCGGCCGCCAGACCGACGATGTGAAAACGTCCTGGAAACTGGCGCACTACCTTTGTGACATTTCTGCCGATTGAACCTGTTGAGCCAAGTAGAGAGATATTTTTTTGCATGTCCTGTTATCCCAGCAGATTAAAAATAACCATGAAATATAAGAGTGGCGCCGTGAGCAGGAGGGAATCAACCCGGTCAAGAATGCCTCCGTGACCTGGCAGAATGGATCCTGAATCCTTGGCGCCCATGCTCCTTTTCAAAAGAGACTCAACAAGATCACCGATAACTCCGAGTGCTGATAGGAGCACGGCGGTTCCAGCAAGAAGAGGGACGTTCGGGCCATCCAGAAAAATAAATGCAACAAGAAGAGCGCACGCACTGCCGCAGAACAGACCTCCTATAAATCCTTCTCTTGTTTTGCCTGGGCTTATTGAGGGACAGAGTTTTTTCCTGCCCAGTGATTTACCGAAAAAATAAGCACCGGTATCTGAAGCAGCAGTAATGGTGGTAAGGAATAAAAGCCAGAATACTCCCTGGGGCAATGCCATGAAAAGGACAAGAAAGGCCGGGAAGAAACCAAGATAAATTGAACCAAAACTTGCCTTCAAAAGAAGATCAAAAGGATTCTTCAGAATTGATGCAGAAAAAACAACAAGACAGGCATTGACAAGAAGGGAGAGGACGAGCAGGGCATATATCACGTCCGGCGCCTTGAAGTATGAGGCAAGAAGAGGGGCCAGGGCTGAAGCAATGAACATGAAGCGAAGTTGTTTTCCCTCTTTGTCCAGGCAGATTGTAAAATATTCATGCAGACCCAACAGACTGATTATGGAAACCGCCAGCCAGAAAAGGAGAAACGACTGTGAATAGAGGAGGGAAAGCCAGCCGGCAATGACAAGCAGTCCTGTTATAAAGCGTTTCATGTTTTCCTGATCTCTTTTCTGAAAAACGGCATGATTTTTTAAGAACTTTCTATCCGCTTGAAAGATTATCCCGTGGCAGGAAGATTTCCTTTGGACACCTGATCTCCTGTTTTACCAAAACGCCGTTGTCTTTGCTGGAAATCTGCAATGATAGACTTCAGGTTATCCGGAGTGAAATCAGGCCATTTCGTCTCTGTGATAAAAATTTCAGCATAAGAAGCCTGCCAGAGCAGAAAGTTACTTAAACGGAATTCGCCTCCTGTCCGTATGAGAATGTCAGGGTCCGGGAGTCCTGCGGAATAAAGATGATCTGCAAACACCTCATCGGTTATATCTTCAGGGGCTAATTTTTTTTCCAGACATAAGCGGGCTATTTTACGTGTTGCCCTGACGATTTCGTCCCGTCCTCCATAGCTCAAGGCCAGATTGAGAACAAGTCCGGTGTGTGACGCTGTTCTTTCCATCGAATTGTGCAGGGTTTCCTGCACTTCCCGGGGTAAATTTTCTTTTCTGCCCATGCATCGCAACTGAATATTGTTTTTCAGCATTTCGGAAAGTTCGCTTTCAAGATAATTTTTTAAAAGCGACATGAGGCCGGAAACCTCTTTGGGGGGCCTTTTCCAGTTTTCCGAGGAAAAGGCATACAGGGTGAGAACTTCAATGCCAAGATCACTGGCTGCTCTGACTATGTTCTGGACAGTTTTGACCCCGGCTTTGTGGCCCAGAAGACGCATTAAACCTCGCCTCTGAGCCCAACGGCCATTCCCGTCCATGATAATTGCCACATGCCGGGGGAGTTTTGTACTGTCAAGTTCCAAGGGAGATGCCACCAGGGGGATTAAACCTCCATGACCTCTTTTTCTTTTTCCACAAGTGTTGCGTCAATTTTTTTGATAAAGGCGTCGGTTTCTTTCTGCGCTTCATCCTGGAATTTAAAAAGATCGTCTTCGGAGATTTCCTTGTCCTTTTTCTGTTTTTTCAAAAGATCAATGGCGTCCCGGCGGCAGTTCCGGACGGCAACACGGTATTCTTCCCCTGTTTTTTTAACCTGTTTGACAAGTTCTTTACGGCGCTCTTCTGTAAGCTGGGGGATAGAAATACGGATCATTTTTCCATCGTTTGCCGGTGTCAGGCCGATATTGGCGGCAAGAATAGCCTTTTCAATAGCCGGCAGCACCTGGGGATCCCATGGTTGAATAACGATAAGCCTGCTTTCCGGAATGGTCAAAGATGCGACCTGGTTAAGGGGCATCTTTGAGCCGTAGGAATCAACCTTGACACCATCCAGAAGTGATAATGAGGCAACTCCCGTGCGGACCTTGGAAAGGTCGCGACGAAAGGCCTCCAGGCTTTTTTCCATTTTGTCGCTCATTGTTAACAAGATTTCACTCATTTTTATCTCCACTTATCAATGTGCCTATTTTCTCCCCGCAAATAGCTTTTTTGATGTTGCCGGGAATATTCATGTCAAAAACCAGTATTGTTTTGTCATTATCCATGGCCAGAGAAATTGCTGCCGAGTCCATCACCTTTAAACGCCTTTTTAAGACTTCGTCAAAGTTGAGACTGTCAAATTTGACTGCATCGTCATGGGCAAGGGGATCTTTGTCATAAACGCCGTCAACCCTTGTCGCTTTGCAGATAATGTCAGCGTTAATCTCCAGTCCTCGGAGTACTGCCGCTGTGTCAGTGGTAAAATAGGGATTTCCGGTGCCTGCGGCAAAAATAACAACTTTGCCGTGGGACAGATGCTTGAGGGCCATACGTCGGGAATAGGGTTCACAGACAGTTTCCATTGGAATGGCTGATAAAACCGTGGAAGGCGTTCCGTTCTGGTCCAGAATGTCATTAATTGCCAGGGCATTCATGACAGTGGCCAGCATACCCATATTGTCTGCGGCAGCACGGTCCATACCGGATGATGCTCCGGCAACACCGCGAAAGATATTGCCGGCACCGATAACGATGGCGACTTCGGAACCAAGTCCCCGCAGTTCCTTAATTTCATCGGCCACGTAGGAAAGAACTTCGTTGCTTATACCAAAAGCGGCGTCGCCCATGAGGGCTTCACCGCTTAACTTGAGGAGAACTCTTTTGTATTTGCCGGTAGCCACGTTACTTCATCCTTTTCATAAAATGAAATTTGACAGTCTTGAAAAAAGTTCTGAAACTGACCATCCGCCAACACAATATAAACAAGTTACCCACGTTCCGGTGGCGGTTGATCGGTTTTTTACCCTGAAGGGCATAAATGAGAAACCGTCAAATTTGTAAAATGTGCACGTTTTCCGTCAGCCCTGCTCACTTGGGTTGCACAAGCTTCCGGATTTATGCGCCAACCTGGAAACGGGCAAATCGCTTGATGGAAATGTTCTCTCCAAGAGAGGCGATGATTTCGTTCAGAAGATCCTGAATGGAAAGATCGGGGTTTTTGACATATTTTTGTTCAAGCAGACAGATTTCCGAATAGAACTTGTCAATTTTACCGCTCACTATCTTTTCAACAATATTTTCAGGTTTGCCTGAGTCAAGGGCCTGTTTTGTGTAGATCTCTGTTTCCCGTTTGATCAGATCGGCGGGAACCTCTTCACGGGTAAGTGAAACCGGATTTGCCGCAGCAATATGCATGGCAACGTTTCTGGCAAATTCAATAAAAGAGTCGGTCTTGGCAACAAAATCAGTCTCGCAGCCGACTTCCACCATAACACCGAGTTTGCCGCCTGCATGGATATATGTATCGACAACTCCCTCACTTGTGGCGCGGTCAGCTCTTTTGGCTGCTACTGCCAGACCTTTCTGACGAAGATAGTCAATAGATTTTTCCATGTCGCCATCATGTTCGACAAGTGCCTTTTTACAGTCCATCATACCCGCATTCGTTTTGTCGCGGAGCTCTTTGACCATTTGACTGGTAATTTTCATGGTATCATCCTTATTTGTGGCGGGGAAAACCCACCCTACGTGCCTTTTAAATCAAAGTAAAAAAATAAATCTCTTAAAAAAAGGAGCCACAGTCATCATGCCATCTGCAAAAAAAATTCTATGCCGGAAATGAATTCTGTGGCCTTGTTTCTTATATTATTATTCTGCAGCAGCTTGCGTATCAGCAGGGGCGGCTTCACCGCTTTCATTAGCGGCAGCCATGGCCTGGGCTATGGACTCATCTGTTTCAACAGCCTCACCACGTTTAGCCTTGCCGGCCAGAACAGCATCCGCCATTTTAGAGGTAATCAGTTTGATGGAACGAATTGCATCATCGTTGCCGGGAATCAAGTAATCAAGACCATCCGGATCGCAGTTGGTGTCGGCAATGGCAACAACCGGAATACCAAGGCGGTTGGCTTCGTCAATGGCAATATTTTCACGTTTGGGGTCAACGACAAAAATAACAGAGGGTAAACCTTTCATGTCCCTGATGCCACCAAGGTTGCGCTCCAGTTTTACCAGCTCTTTTTCCATGCCCAGAGCTTCTTTTTTCTTATAGCGACTGATTGAACCGTCTTCCACCATGGACTGGATTGATTTCATGCGGTCTACGGATTTTTTGATTGTCTGGAAGTTTGTCAGCATGCCGCCGAGCCAGCGATGGTTGATGTAAAACATGCCACAACGCTGCGCCTCTTCTTTAATGATGTCCTGGGCCTGACGTTTTGTTCCGACAAAAAGGATCGTGCCGCCTTTGGTAACAGCGTCAACAACATATTCATACGCTTTGTTGAAAAGGGGCAGAGTCTTATCAAGATTGATAATATAAATTTTGCTGCGGGCTCCAAAGATGTATGGTTTCATCTTTGGATTCCAGCGGCGGGTTTGGTGACCGAAGTGCATTCCGGCAACCAGCATTTCTTTCATTGTAATGTAAGCCATGATAAATCTCCTGTTTTGGTTAAACTTCCATCCCGTTTTCCCAACCCGTATGGGCACCAGAGGGGTTTTTCAGGGATGTGTTTTGGGATACCCGTAAAAAAGGGTCTTTTTTATTGCTATCCGTTTCCTCGAAACCAAGTCTTTTACCATCCAATACTTTTTTTTGCAAGACGAATAGCTGAATGAATGGATAAAAAACTTGACACTGAAAGGAAAAATAAGCAGAGTAATTCCCCTTTATAGACTTCCTGTTGCATGATGAATGTCGAACAGGTCATATTGCATATCGACGTGATGTCTTTTAATCGATTAATTTACTACTGCCCGTCCATAAATGGCCCTTTTACCCTATTTGTGGACAGACACGAACTACCAATTCATAATTGGACATTTCCTGTTCAACATTCGATATAAATTAAGTGGTGCACCGGTCATTATGAAAAAATCGTTAAGGGAGTTCCAGCCCCGAAAAATACTTGTCCGTTCGACAAACTGGATCGGCGATGCCATCATGACAACTCCGGCTGTCAGAACCATAAGAGAGAATTTCCCCACTGCGGAAATAACGCTTCTCGCCCAGCCCTGGGTGGCTGATGTCTTTGCTGCCGGCCCCCACGTTGATAAAATCATTCATTATCACAAGAAAACAAATCATAAGGGCATATCAGGTATGCTGCGCTTAAGCCGTGATTTGCGTAAAGAACATTTTGACATGGCAATTTTGCTGCAGAATGCCTTTGAGGCGGCCCTTATTGCAAAAATGGCCGGTATTCCCGTGCGGGCCGGCTATAAACGCGATGGGCGTTCTCTGCTTCTCACCCATGGGGTGAAAATACGGGATGAGATTCGCAAAAAACATCAGGTCTACTATTATCAGGCCTTGATGCGGGACCTTGGCCTTACCCCTGGAGCGGATGAGCTTTTCCTGCAACTGTCCGATGAAGATATGGCTTTTGCCCGGAAATTGAAACACGATTTGACCCCGGGGCCAGTACTTGGGATAAATCCCGGAGCGGCATTCGGACCCGCCAAATGCTGGCCTTCCGAAAGATATGGAGAGCTGGCAGCCCTTCTTCATAAAGAAAAAGGTGTTCAGGCACTGGTCTTCGGCACTGCGGCAGATCAGCAAACCATTGAGACAATAACAGGTTCCGGGCCGGATTTTATTCATGGTCTGGCCGGCAAAACAACCCTTGCCCAGGCCATGGCTCTCATCTCTGTCTGTGATGCCTTTGTAACAAACGATTCCGGACTCATGCATGTCGGTGCTGCCACCAAAACACCCATGGTGGCCATTTTCGGTTCCACTGATGCCGTGGCAACCGGGCCGTTTTCAGAGCAGGCCATGGTTTTGGAGAAAGACCTTGAGTGTCGGCCCTGTCTGAAAAAAGAATGTCCCAGAGGCTTTGAATGTATGCTGCATATTTCCGTTGAAGAAGTTGCAGAAGAAGTACGGAAGATATTGGATTAAAAAGTGTAAGGGTAATTATTATGAAACCGGCAGTATTTCTGGATAGAGACGGCACTGTCAATGAGCAGATGGGCTACATCAATCATATTGATCGCTTTATTCTGTTGCCCGGAGTGGCAGCGGCCATTAAAAAACTAAACGACCGGGAAATCCCTGTTGTGGTTGTTACCAATCAATCGGGTCTGGCCCGTGGATATTTCCCCGAATCCCTGCTTGGTGAGGTTCATCAGAAGATGGAGCAGCAGCTGGCTGAGGGAGGCGCCCATGTGGACGGCATTTATATATGCCCCCACCATCCTGAAGCAAAGGAAGAAAAATTTCGTTTGAACTGCAATTGCCGGAAACCGAAAAACGGGCTTTTTGTTGATGCCGCAAAGGATCTGGGCATTGATTTGACTCGCTCCTATGTTGTCGGAGACCGTTGGTCAGACCTCAAAGCCGCCAATCAGTGCAGGGCCAAAGGAATACTTGTGCTCACAGGCTATGGCCGGGGGGATTATCTCTATATTGGGCCAGAGCAACAGGTTCAACCCCATTTCGTTGCCGAAGATCTCGTTGAGGCCGTTGACTGGATACTGGCTGATTTAAACAACCGTTAATTTTGTGTATCTATTCAGCGAGGGCTCGAAATGGGCCTCAACTCCAGGCGTAACTATTCAGATGTGCCTTAGATTTGGACAAGCAGGCCTGCGAGGCAGGTAAGCGAGCTTGCGAGACTCCGATAGCCCGTCTATGTGAGCAGGCCTGATCGTTCGAAGATGAGGTGCAGCTGAATAGTTACAATTTTGTTAAATTGGCTGATTGGTTATATGGTTATACATTAACGGGGGGAGAAGACATGCAGAAAACGGTTTTTATCACCGGTGCTACTTCAGGGTTTGGTTTGGCTTGCGCCAGACGTTTTGCAGCAGAAGGGCAGCGTATAATTATTTGCGGTCGCCGTTCAGAGAGACTCGCTGCCCTTGAAGAGGAGTTGAAAGCTCTGGTGCCTGTTCTCAGCCTGATTCTGGATGTTCGTGACCGTCAGTCTGTGGCAGCGACCATTGCCGATCTTCCAACTGACTTTAATGAGGTGGATGTCCTGGTGAATAACGCAGGACTCGCCCTTGGACTGGAGCCGGCCCATCAGGCGAATCTGGATGACTGGGAAAACATGGTCGATACCAATATCAAGGGCCTGCTTTACTGTACCAGGCTTCTGCTGCCGGGTATGGTTGAGCGGGAAAAGGGGCATATCATCAATATTGGATCAGTCGCCGGCAACTGGCCCTATCCCGGGGGGAATACATATGGCGCCACAAAGGCTTTTGTTCGCCAGTTTTCACTCAACCTGCGAGCGGATCTTATTGGTACTCCGATTCGGGTCACAAATATTGAACCCGGTATAGCGGATACGGAATTTTCAGTTGTTCGTTTTAAGGGAGATGAAGCAAAGGCCGCAAAAGTCTATGAGGGGACAAAAGCGCTGACAGCGGATGATATTGCCGATATTGTCGTGTGGGTGAATTCGGTTCCTGACCATGTCAATATCAATACCCTGGAAGTCATGCCGACCCTGCAGAGCTGGGGACCTTTCGCCATCCATCGGGAATAGCTATTTGAACTCAAAGACAACTTCGTTCTTTTTCTGCAGCTTGTATTGGCCGCGAGCCACCTCTTCAAGGTATGCCGGGTCATTCTGGATTCTGTCTATTTTTGTTCTGAGGAGCTGGTTTTCTTCCTGAAGGCGCTGATTCTCCGCTTTAACGAGATCGACCTGTTTTTTCAGCTCACGGTATTTGAGTATTCCACTGGCTGAAAAAAGAAGCCAGCCCGTGAGAATACAGGTCGAAATAAGGCTTATGAAAAAAAATAACCTCTTTTCTCTCTGGTTTAATTTCCTGAATATTTTTAAAAGCCCCATACCACTCCAACGTCTCACTTCGTATTTGACGGTTTCGCATTGATGCCCTTCAGGGTAAAAAAAACGCTCTATTGCCGCCGTAACGTGTGCACCTTGTTGATATTACGTTAGCGGAAGGTCAGTTTTAGGACTTTTTGCGAGATTGTCGATATTTCAAAGGAAAAAGAAATGGTAATCCATAGCCGGCAAAAGGAAAAGACAAATTTCAGCAGGGAGCCAGGGCTTTATCTGGTAAGCACCTGCCTGCTTGGTTTAAGGACCAGATATGACGGAAAGATAAAACCCTGTGCTTCCTGCCGGGAATTTCTGCGGGACAGGATATGGATTCCTTTTTGTCCGGAGCAGCTCGGGGGACTCCCGACCCCCCGTGCGGCAGCAGATATTAATGACGGAGACGGCTTTGATGTTCTTAACGGAAAAGCAAGGGTGATGACAAAGTCGGGACTTGATGTAACCGCCAATTTTATTGCCGGGGCATATCAGATTCTTGAAATTGCAGAGTCCCAGCCAATTCAGGCAATTCTTTTGAAGGCAAAGAGTCCTTCCTGCGGTATGACACCTCGTTTTGGCGTCACTGCCGCCTTACTCCATCAGCATGGTTTTCAATTAAAGGAATTTTGATGGTCTCGCAAAAAGCTCTGAAGCTGACCTGCCGCCAACGCAATATCAACAAGTTGCAAACGTGTCGGCGGCGGTTGAGGGGGGACGAAACCGTCAATTTTAAGTCGCTTGCTTCTTTCTTTTTATGCCGCCAAATGCTGCTCCGATTTTGCGGTGGAGATGGGTTGGAAATTCGTCGTTCCCACCTTCTCAGGGAAATCCCGTCTTGACATTACAACCTTTTTTCTTTCATCATAAAAGCTAAACTCGTAAAGATGACTATTTTTAATCCCTCCTTTGAAATGAGTGAAAAGGCTTGACCTGTGAGATACGTATGCACTTTTTTTAAATTAAAGGAAGTCTCCTTTCTGGCCGCAGTCTTCTTTTTCTTTTCCCTGCTCACGGCATGCGGCACAGGTTCCGAAAAAAAAGAGCATTACGTTTTAGGCTTTGTTAACCTCAACCACAAACTTGATCCGATTATCAGCAGTTTAAAGGAAAATCTCGAGAAATGGGGTTATGTTGAAGGTCAGAATGTAACGTATCTCTACAAAGGTTCCTTGAAAAGTCCTGAGGAAATCGAGCCCGAACTGCAACGTATCATAACAAACGGCGTCGATCTTTTAGTGGCTTTAACAACGCCTGTTGCGCTTAAGGCAAAGGAAGTGACCGCAGGAACAGATATTCCGGTTTTATTTATTCCCGTATTTTCTCCTGTTGAGTCAGGAATTGTCCAATCTCTTGCCAGCCCTGAAGGGAACCTGACAGGTATTAAAGTGCGGGGCAGCACCCCCAAGGCTTTGGAGTGGTTCCAGGCAGCGCTTCCCAATCTAAAGACAATCTATGTACCCTTTCATCATACCTCCATGACCGCTATACAGACCATGGCGGATTTGCAGGATGCTGCCCGAAAACTGCATTTACAGCTCATCGTCAAGAATATAAACAATGAAGCTGAACTGTCTGCAGCACTTTCAGCAATACCGGACAGTGCTGATGCCATATGGATGACCCATTCGCAGCTTATTGTCTCAAATATCGAAAAATTCGGTAAAGCCTCACTTGGCCGAGAACTGCCGGTCGGCTCTTCAGTGGGCACTCGAAATCCCGGCGTCCTGCTGAGCTACTCCCCTGAGCATCAAACCCTAGGTGAACAGGCAAGTCGCCTTGCCGATAAACTGCTGAAAAAAGTTCCTGTCGCCAATATCCCGGTTGAAACCGCCAATTTTTTTCTCTACCTGAACCTGAAAAGTGCCAAAAAACTCGGCATCACTATTCCTGACAGCATTATCAGCCAGGCAGACATAGTTGTGAGATAAAAATATACACTTTCTCATGCAAACAAGTATACGCCAACAGATAAAAGTTTCTCTCTTCCTGCTGTCTCTGGTTCCGTTGCTTGTTTTCGGATTGTTTGCCACCTGGCGTGTCTACCTCGATCAATACCAGCAGGCTCTCGATCTTCAGAAAGAAGTAACAAAGCGCGTGACAAATGAAATTTTCATCCTTCTCCACGAGCATGAAAACAAATTTATCCTGCTCACCAAACTGTATAATCTGCTCGATCTCTCCCGTCCGCAACAATATGATCTGCTTTCAAGAACCCGTTCTTTTAAGGATAAAATCCACCATGACATCATTGATGATATTTTTCTGGTGGATAATAGCGGCCAACTTCTTGCCTCGGCTTCTCGCATTCACCTGAAGAGTGAACCGGATATGTCAGGCATCGGGGAGCTTTCAGACTTAGTGAGCAGAGCCCGCTCTCAACGAATTTTCTACAGTTCCGTGCAAACGAGAAAAGAGACAGGGGAACCCATTATTTTCCTGACTGTACCCATAAAGGATCTGCAAACCGGTATGACCAGGGGGGCGCTTATTGCCAGGCTTCGCTTGTCACTGGTGTGGGATCAGATTGTCCATCTGCATTTTGGCAGGAAAGGAGTGATTTTTATCACGGACTGTAACGGAAAAATTGTTGCCCATCCGAATCCTTCAATCGTCTTGAGCGGCAGGAGCATTGATATTCCGGAACAGGGGAAAAATGAAATCACTGTTAACGGAGAAAAGGTACTCAGGGTTTATGAACAAATAGAGCTTTCGAATCAGTCATTTTATATCGTCACGGACAGGCTTGCCCGTGAGGCACTTTCCCTTGCCAGGTCAACTTTCATTGCAGCCGTTGTTTTTCTTTTTATGACGCTTTTGGGCGTTGTGTTGTTCAGTGTCGCAGCTGCACGAAAAATTATTCATCCCTTGGAATCCCTGACTCAAACCGCCCAGAAAATATGTGACGGCAAAATTGGAGCCCAAGCGGAAATTCCGAAAGAGAAAGAACCTGCTCTCCTGGCCAATGCCTTTAATAAAATGACCTCTCAGCTTTTAGAGGACATTGAAAAAAGAAAAGAGGCGGAAGAGGATTTAAAAGAATATCAGTCAACCCTTGAGGATGCCATTAATGAGCGCACGAATAAGCTGACGGAAGCAAATAAAAATCTCCATATGCAGATCATGGAGCGCAGCAAGGCTGAAAATGCTTTAAAGGAGTTGCTCGCTTTTTCCAGAAACCTTACCAGTACTACTGACCTCAGGTCGCTGTACAGGAAGTGTACGGAACTTTCTAAGGAGCTTCTGAGACTAGAATTTTCAACGCTTATGGTCCTGTCCGATGACAGGCGGCATCTTGTTCTGGAGGATACCATAGGCCTGCCTGAATCGACTATCGGTACCTTGTCTCTTGTGCAGGGGCAGGGGTTGTCAACCTATGTTGTGCAGGAAAAAAAGGCGGCTTCCGTCAGTGATTTTGCCACTGAGAAAAGATTTGAAATTCCGCCAATCGTTTTTGAATATAATATCACTTCGGCAATCTGTGTCCCGATGATGATCAGTGATGAAGTTACCGGAGTTCTCATTGGGCACACCCGTGAAAAACGGCAATTTAGCGATGACGATTTTTTGCTCTACCAGAGTTTTGCCAACCAGGCGGCTGTGGCCATTAACAATTCTCTTCATCTGAACAGACTTGAGGAATCTGAAAAGAAATTCAGGACATTTTTTGATAATGCAAGTGATGCCATCATCATCTACGACCTTGACGGAAAACTGATTGAGGTCAACAAGGTAACCTGTGACAAACTTGGTTATTCCCGCGATGAGCTTCTGGCCATGAATCCGGGAGAGATTGTTGCAGAGCGCTTTGCCCCTCTGATCGGCAACAGGATACGATCTATTGTGCACAGTCATGAAAAGTTTTTTGAGACAGCCCATGTGTCCCGGGACGGCAAGGAGATCCCCATTGAACTGAGCTGTAAACTCATTCATCATAATTCCCAACCGGCAATTTTAGGCATTGCCCGGGATATCACGGAAAGAAAAAAGGTTGAAAAGGAACTTCTAAAGGTTCGAAAGCTTGAATCCGTTGGTATTCTTGCCGGCGGCATTGCCCATGATTTTAACAATATCCTCACTGCAATTATCGGTAACATCAACCTCGCCACTTTTATGGTGGATCCAGAAGACGATGTTCATAAACTGCTTCAAGATGCTGAAAAAGCCTCAGTACGGGCAAAAGACCTTACCCGACAGCTCCTTACCTTTTCCAAGGGAGGAGAGCCGGTAAAAAAAATTGCCTCCATTGCGGAAATAATAAAAGAATCGGCAGATTTCATTTTACGCGGCAGTAATGTCAAATGTCGCTATCATATCCCGGACGATCTCTGGCCGGTTGAAATTGATACCGGACAGATGAGTCAGGTCATTCAGAACTTTATTTTAAATTCCAGTCAGGCCATGCCCCAGGGAGGGATAATTGACATTACCTGCAGGAATATGGCTGGAGATGCGACGCATCCCCTTCCTGTTTGTCGACAGGATACCATCCGGATTGAGATAAAGGATCAGGGTACTGGGATTCCTGAAAAAATTATTGAAAATATCTTTGACCCCTATTTTTCAACGAAACAGACCGGCAGCGGACTGGGGCTCGCTGTTACAAATTCAATTGTCAGCAAACATGGCGGCCATATTACAGTAAAATCGGAGCAGGACATCGGTACTACCTTTACGATTTTTCTGGTTGCGATGCCGCAAAAAAAACTTGAAAAGAAGGCGAATAAGCAGAAAGGTGATGCCCGTGCCCAGGGAAAAGTTCTTGTTATGGATGATGATCAGGCTGTTCGCGGTATTGTCCAGAGAATGCTGACCCGGCTTGGCTATGAGGTTGTCCTGGCCGAAGACGGGGAAAAAGCCATCAGGTTTTACAAGGAGCACCTGGAGTCGGATACCCCCTTTGACATCTCTATTTTTGATTTAACCATTCCGGGGGGCATGGGAGGTAAAGAGGCGATTGTCAAAATTCTCGATATGAATCCCCTGGCAAAGGTTATTGTTGCAAGCGGCTACTCAAATGATCCGGTAATGGCCAATTATGAAAAATACGGTTTTGCCGGGGTGATCACGAAACCATTTCGTCTTGATGATATCATCCACATTCTGAAGACAACCCTTGAAAGCTGATAAAGAAAAATCTACTTTTCATCCTGTATCGCAAAATACCGCATCAAACCGCTGAGCTTCATTACCGAATAATTGCCGGCTACAATGATTTTTTCGAAAGATATTTGTCTGTTGGGAAGCTGTTTCCTTTGCTTTTTGGGGTAGCAGGATCTTTATCAATAGCTGGCATGGGTAAAATTACTTGACAAGTATGGCGAATTAAACCCTATACTGTTGATATAAAAGTATTATTTGTGTTTCGCCATAAGAGAGCCTTGTGCTGACTCTTTACGAGGCCATTATTTTTGAAAAGAACATGGCGGCGATTTATATGTGAAAAGTAACTCCGGGAGCTTTCCATGAAAGATGTCTTAACGACCTGTGTCTATTGCGGATGCGGATGCGGCGTTTATCTCCATGAGGAGAATGGACGCGTCATAAGCTCGGCGCCAAGCAAGAAACATCCTGTTTCTCGTAATAATCTTTGCGTCAAGGGCTGGCATCTGCATGATTTTATCCATCATCCGGATCGGCTGACTCAGCCCCTGATGCGGAAAAATGGCAAACTTGTTCCTGTCGATTGGGATGAGGCATTTGCCTTTACGGCAAGTGAACTTGCCCGCATACGTCAGGAAAGAAGCGGGGATGCCGTTGGTTTCCTGGCATCTGCCAAGTGCACCAACGAAGAAAATTATCTCTTTCAAAAATTTGCCAGGGCTGTGCTGGGTACCAATAATATAGACCACTGCGCCCGCCTTTGACACGCGCCGACTGTGGCAGGTCTTGCCACCACATTCGGCAGCGGTGCCATGACGAACTCAATTAATGAAATAGAGAATGCCCAGGTCATACTGGTTACGGGATCCAATACGACCGAAGCCCATCCCCAGGTTGCCAGACGCATTTTTGATGCGGTGGACAGGGGGGCAAAGCTTATTGTCATTGATCCAAGAAAGACACTTCTTGCCAAACGCGCTCATATTCACCTGGCCATACGTCCCGGTACTGATATCCCGCTTTTAAATACCATGATGCGCATTATTCTCGACGAAAACCTGGCGGATGATCTTTTTGTTGAAATGCGAACAGAAAATTTTCATGAATTGCGGGATATGCTTTTTCGTCTTGATTGTCAGGAAATGGCAGAAATTATCGGCGTTCCGTTGGAAAAGATCAGGGCTGCGGCCCAGATTTATGGCCGAGCCCAGAAAGCGGTTGTCTGCTATTGTCTGGGAATTACCCAGCATATATGCGGCACGGATACGGTCCAATCCATCGCTAACCTGGCCATGCTGAGCGGCAATGTGGAAAAGGAGGATACTGGTGTCGATCCTCTGCGCGGACAAAATAATGTGCAGGGTGCCTGCGATATGGGCGGGCTGCCGAATGTTTACCCAAGTTATCAGAGGGTGGATGTAGACGATTTCCGCCTAAAATTTGAAAAGGCATGGGGAGTCTCGCTTTCCGGGAACCCCGGTCTGACGGTTCTTGAAATGACACATGGCGGCAAGGATGGACCTGTCCGCGCCATGTTTATTATGGGGGAGAATCCTCTGCTCAGTGATCCTGTTCAGGAAAAGGTACGGGAAACCCTGACAAATCTCGAGTTTCTGGCGGTGACGGACATCTTTCTTACCGATACAGCCGAGCTTGCCGATGTCGTGTTTCCTGCCGCTTCTTTTGCCGAGAAGACAGGGACCTTCACCAATTCGGAAAGAAGGGTGCAGATGGTGCGTCGCGTTATTCGGCCCCTTGGGCAAAGTAAAACGGATGCGGATATTATTATGGAGCTCTCCCGTCGCCTTGAATATCCAATGCATTATCAGTCTTCCGCTGAAGTCATGGAGGAAATCGCCATGCTTGCCCCGGTTTATGGCGGCATGTATCACGATAGGCTGGAGGGGAGCTGGGGACTGCAATGGCCATGCTGGGACAGGGAGCACGACGGCACGCCTTTCCTGCATAAATATTATTTCACCAGGGGCAGGGGTCGATTTGTACCTGCATCCTATCAGGCCCCGGCTGAATTGCCTGATGGTGACTATCCGTATCTTCTGAGTACCGGCAGGGTATATCATCAGTATCATACCGGGACCATGAGCAGAAAAAGTACTCTGCTGTCCAGGGAAGCCGGCGAAGCATTGCTGCAGATCAATCCTCTGGATGCAGGTAGACTTTCAGTGAGAAACGGTGATTTTCTGAAAATGCGTTCCCGTCGCGGCGAGATCAAACTCAGAGCTGAATTGACCGACCAGGTCAGGGAAGGCGAGGTATACACGACGTTTCATTTCAGCGAGGCACCTATCAACCTGCTGACCATTGCCGCCCAGGACGGCAAATCAAAATGTCCTGAATATAAGATTTGTGCCGTCAGTCTTGAAAAAAGGACTGAGGGTTAAGCACAAAGGACTAAGGAATAAAGAATGGCTCTGGTTTCTCGAAAGCCTGAATGGTTTTAATTATGACAAACAAATATATCCTGAAGAAAGATCATCTTGTGCCTTTGCTGCGCCAGCTTGGCAAGGAGTACCAACTGGTTGCTCCTCTGGAAAATAAGCACGGAGACACACTTTTTACCCATATCGACAACCTTGACAACTGCCGGGTCGATCTGGAAAATCAGCCACAGAATTCACTCAAACAGTTTTTCTTTCCCCAGCAGGAGGTTCTTTTCCGCTACAGGAATCAGCCTGGGGTTTCCTATGAATTTGAACCTGCCAAAAGCAGAGAAGATGCGGTGCTTTACCTCGGGGTTCGTCCCTGCGATCTTTCCGCCATTCTCTATATGGATGTTGTTTTTCTGAAAGACTTTAAAGATCCCTATTATCAGAAGAGACGGAATAATTCTGTTCTGGTGGGACTGAACTGCAACACTCCTTTTGATAACTGTTTTTGCAACGGCACCAAGTCCGGCCCTTTTATTGATTACGGTTTCGATCTGCAACTCACAGATCTTGGAAAGTACTTTCTTGTCGAGTCCGACAGGTCCAGGGGCGAGGATATATTAGAAAAACTGCATCAGTTTTTCGAGCTGGCAACTGAAGATGATGTTAAGGACCAGTACCAGGCCTATCTTGAATCCAGAGGGCGGTTCAAACGTCAGGTTCACGTTGATCTTGCCATGAAGAATCTGGCAGAGGGGTATGTTGCAGATGGAGTCTGGACTGAGCTTTCCGAGCGCTGCCAGGATTGCGGTGGTTGCGCTTACATCTGCCCAACCTGTGTCTGTTTCTCTATTTACGACCAGCAACAGAGTGCAACAGAAGGAGAGCGCATACGATGCTGGGATGCCTGTACTTTCTCTGGATTTACCCGAATGGCCGGAGGCCATAACCCTGTTGACAGCAGTATCCGGGCCATTGAACAACGCTTCAGGCATAAGCTGCAGTTTGATGTAAAAAAGCATGGAAGGCCGAGCTGTGTTGGCTGCGGACGATGTGTTGAAATGTGTTTTGGCGGCACGGATATCATACGTTTTATCAATATGGCCTGTTGTGAGGGAATGTAACCATGGAAATTCTGCAACCTGATCTCTACCTGCCCAAATCTGCCGAAATTATTGATGTCACAGAAGAAAACTCGCAGATTAAAACATATATTTTGTCTTTTATCGACAAAGAGTTTAATGACTCTTTTGCTCCACAACCAGGGCAGTTTGTCCTGCTTTCCGTACCTCATTATGGGGAAGCGCCTATCTCTTTTTCATCAACCCCGGATGAGAACGGCAGGTTTCATTTGAGTGTACGCAAGGCGGGTAAATTAACCAGTGCGCTTCATGCCATGGAAAAAGGGGACATTGTCGGATTAAGAGGGCCCTATGGGCGTCCTTTTCCCATGGAGCAATTTGAGGGAAAGAATCTGCTTTTTGTGGCCGGAGGAATAGGCCTTGCCCCGCTCTGTCCGGTAATTAACTCCTCACTCCAAAATGGCGCAGATCGTTGCGTTACTCTCCTCTACGGCAGTCGGACTCCTTCCGATATTGCCTTTAAGGCGGATATTGACAAATGGCGGCAGCATGAAAATGTGACCTGTCTTCTGACTGTTGATTCTTCTGAAGAGGGATGGCAGGGCGAGGTCGGACTTGTCACCGGGCTTTTTGGAAAATGTTCCTATGACCCGGACGATACGCTTGCCATTATCTGTGGTCCTCCCATGATGATACGGGCGGTTTTTGCCGAACTGGAAAGACAGGGGTTTTCCGACGATAACATTATTACCACTATGGAGCGGCATATGAAGTGCGGTGTGGGGATCTGCCGCCATTGCCATATGGATGAGAAACTTGTCTGTAAGGACGGGCCTGTTTTCACCCTGTCTGAATTAAAGAAGCTCGATGTGATGGAATTGCGGAGTTGAAGAGACTGAGGGCTGAGTGAGGGGTGAAGAGGGGGGGATACTTACAATCTTAAAAATTATATGACACCTTTACAGATTTTTTCCATATGTCTGGTGACGATTGGCGCCTGTTTTCTCTTTGCCTCTATTCTTACCAGTCTCAAAACACGGCGTATGGTTCCAGAGATTTATCAGGGGCGGTGGTCCCTACTCATCGGCTTCATGATTTTCTTCTTCTGGGGCTACCTGACTTTTGTCGGTATAGAACTGATGAATGTCAATCTGCCCTCCCAGATTGTCACCGGGGTAGTTTTTCTGGGAGGTGCTCTTTTCGTTTTCCTGATCCTGAAACTGACCAGAAATACCATATCAAAGGTTAAGGAAGGGGAGGACCTGCTGCGTACAGCCAGGGACGAACTTGAAATAAGAGTGGCATTGCGTACAGAAGATCTGAAAGCCGCCCTCAATGATCTGGAAAAGAGCGCTTCCGATTTTGAGAGAGTAAATGCTGAACTGTTGCAGATTTTAAATAGTACGGCGGACGGCATACGGGTGGTTGGTAATGATTTTATGACACTTCGGGTCAATCAGCGTTTTGTCAAAATGGTGGGCATTCCCGAGGATGAGCTTGTGGGCCGGCCCTGTCATGAGGGCTGCGGCAGTAAATCGTGCCATACAGAGGAGTGCTCCCTGCAGAAGATACTCAACGGCACCGGCCACCTGGAAACTGAAAGAGAAATCACAAAACCAAATGGTGATATCATCTCGTGTATTTTGAGTGCCTACCCTTATTTCAGTGAAAAAGGAGAACTCATTGGAATAGTAGAAGGCTTCCGTGACATTACCAGCAGAAAGGAGATGGAAAACAAGCTCCAGAAAATGTCGGTGACCGATGAACTTACGGGCCTCTTGAACCGGCGCGGATTTCTGAGTATGGCTGAAAAGCAGCTGCATCTTGGAAAACGATTGAAGAATTCCGTCTTTCTGCTCTACGCTGATCTTGATAATATGAAATGGATAAACGACAATCTGGGTCATGATACCGGTGACCAGGCCCTGATCGAGACAGCGGAGATTCTGCGCAGCACGTTTCGCAAATCCGACCTTATCTGTGCAGGCAGACTGGGCGGAGACGAGTTTGCACTCATGATGATCAGTGACGTTGGGTCCTGTTGCGAACATCCTGTTCTGGAAAGACTTGAAAATAAGATTGATGAGAGAAATAGCAAGAAAAGTGACAGGGACTATGAACTTTCCCTCAGTGTCGGCATTGTCAAATACGACAAGAAAAATCCCTATAGCGTCGAAGAGTTCATTTCCATGGGGGATGCCGCAATGTATCAATGTAAAAAAGAACGAAAGAGGCTCAAGGCTGAGGCTGATGGAGCCCAGGAGTAATGAGGCTAATTTGCTCAGCTCCGATAGCTAATCGCTGAAAGGTTTGCTATAATCAGCGGCCATGGAAAATTTCATTCTCACTGTCACATTCCTTGCTATCGGTATGGGGCTGCGTCGGTTGCCGCAATTTCCGGATGAGACCTCACAGGTTCTGAACCTTTTTGTCATTTATGTCTCTCTGCCCGCCCTTGTCCTGCTGAAGGTCCCGGAACTCAGTTTTTCAAAAGAGCTTTTGGTTCCGGCCCTCATGCCCTGGGCCATGCTTGTTGTCTCGGCAGCCATTATTTTGCTTCTTGCCCGCTGGATGGGGTGGGACAGGGAGACAACAGGAGCTTTGCTTCTCCTTGTTCCCCTGGGCAACACTTCGTTTCTCGGTATCCCCATGGTGCGGGCTTTTTTCGGGGAATCCGGTATTTCCTATGCAGTGCTTTACGATCAGCTTGGTTCTTTTCTCGGGCTGGCCACCTATGGGTCAGTTGTGATTGCCATATGTGGCAAAAGCAAGGAAAGACCAACTGTTCAATCCGTTATCTGGCGTATTGTTACCTTTCCCCCATTCATCTGTCTGATTGCTGCCCTGCTGCTGCGTGCTGTTGTCTTTCCCGCTGTACTGACAAATCTCCTGCAAACCCTTGCCTCCACCCTGGTCCCGGTGGTTATGATTGCCGTGGGCTTTCAGTTGACTCTGCGCCTGAATGCTGATGTGCTCAAGCCAATGAGTATAGGGCTTCTTGTTAAACTGTGCATTGCTCCCCTTGTCGCCCTTGCTTTCTGTCGTCTCTTTGGTTGGGATAGCCTTTCTGCCCGGGTGGCTGTTTTCGAAGCAGGAATGCCTCCCATGGTTTCGGCCGGGGCCTTGGCAATCATGGCGGGACTTGCCCCGAAACTTACCGCTGCCCTTGTCGGACTGGGGATTTTTCTTTCCTTTGCGACTCTGCCTCTTCTGTATCAGCTCATCTAGCCGTCTCTTCCTCTATTGTGTGTCATCACAGAAGGTGCCTGGGTGTTTAAGTCTGCAAAAAGACTTCCTGTCTGACTCGTAGTGGTCCATGCGTGAATCACGGCCATAGAATGAGCGCGCTCGGGCTACCCTGCTTTTTGCAGGGCGAACTAGGTATTTAAATATTATCACTGTCATCGCTGAATGCTGACCGGTGGAAGTCTGCGGCCGTTGCAACTTCTTTGACACCACACTCCGCCAACTCGGGTATATCACCCCCAGCCAGCACCTGCAGCACCGAGTGCACACCCAGAGAGAGAGAAGTGAGGTTGTAACCCCCTTCCAGCACAAACACCAGCTTGCCATCCGCGTGTTGCTCGGCCACCTCCTGTACAATACCGGTAATGACCTTGAACCCGTCATAGCTCAAGTTGAGCGCCATGTCGTTGTGGTGCGGATCAAATCCCGCAGACACCAGCACCAGGTCCGGTTCAAAGTATTCTGCTGCGGGTACCAGAATGTCGCGAAACGCCATTTCGAACGCCACGTCGCCGGCGGTTTCCGGAAGTGGTACATTTACGGTGTAACCCTCTCCCAAGCCGGCTCCGACTTCCTCCAGGTAGCCGGACCCGGGGTAAAACGGCGCCGCGCAATGCGTATCGAAGAATAGTACGTCAGGATCGGCCCAGAAAATGTTCTGTGTACCGTTGCCGTGGTGAACGTCCCAATCAACAATAAGAACGCGCTTACACCCTAATTTGGCCTGCGCATGGGCCGCCGCCACAGAAACATTATTGAACAGGCAAAAACCGCGCGCACGCACCGGATCCGCGTGATGGCCCGGCGGGCGCACCAGTGCAAACGCACTCTGTGACGCACCTTTCACCACCTGCTCCACTGCCGCTATCGCATTACCAGCAGCGGACATTGCCGCGTCGATACTACCCGGTGATACCGCTGTGGTATCCTGGTCCAGCCATGCCCGCTTGCCATCCAGCGCAAAAATATCGTCCAGATAACCCGTAGTATGCACCCGCGCCAACTGGTCATAGGTTGCCGGCGGGCCAGACATAAACTGAACGCCGGATACGGGGTTTTTATCAAGAAAATCCTTTATCGAAGATAAGCGACCCGGATGCTCCGGATAGCTCCATTTGAAATCCATTTTCTCGAGAATGTTTCGTACGCGTTTTTCGACACGATTGGGTACAAAAGGCAGATTCACTTCAGGGTTATGACGTAACATGACCTCGTCATAGAACACGGCTACGGTGCGTTCGCCAATCATTTCAGACCTCCTCTCTGCCTTCCAATCTTTCCTATGGACAGGCCAATGGGTTATGGTCGTTCGGCCAATATCTGTTTGACGTTGCCGGTAAAGGCCACCGCGCGCACACCAGTGGGTTTAAAGCCCATCTTATTCCAGATCGTCTCGGCCTCTTTATTGGTGAGAGAATATTCCAGAACGAGTTCCTGCGCGCCACGATGCTCGGCAAAAGCTACCAATTCCCTTAGTATGGCCGTGAAAATACCGTTTTTTCTAAATTTCGGCTCCACCCACATGTCATCTATAAATCCGGATTTATAGGTCTCCGCGTTCGCCTGTTCCCAAATGGCCTGGTTACACCATACGGCCACATCACCCATGCCCACCAGGCCGTAACTCGGCACCTCTGCCACTATAAGCAATTTGTCTGCATTTGCCAGTGCACTCGCAAGCACCTCTAGCAACCGCTTACGCTCTTTGGTTTTCAATCGCTGCTGCGGTGCCCCCGCCACATGCAGGGCCAGTTTGGAAAGGAACTCTACCAGGGTAGGAAGGTCAGCCTCCTCAGCCTTGCGTACCAGAAAGTCACTGCCGTACTGCTTGGGTTTGGCCATGAGGGGCTCCTCGCCGTCCACCGAGAAATGCGGTGTATATCCAGCGACTAGGTTGTGACTGATAGTGAATGTTCACCGGTTTGGTGGGTGTCTTGGCACAAAAAACTGAGTAATCACTTAACTTCGCTAAACTACATAACTTTCGAAAAAAAGCGTGCCCCAATAAATAAATCAACGTCCAACAATGCCGGGTCAGCGCCGCCGCGTTGGCCGTCTGCAGCATTTGGCTTGTCTACGCTCGGCATGGGCGTGATCATGTGGGGTGTAAGTCCCCTGTATGTAACCACCGCTCCCGCTGCTATCATAAGGATACTAGCGAAAATACTAGCCAATGGCAAGGGAGATCTCGCGAGGGATCGTCTGAAGGAATCCGGAGTGCAAAACTATGAGCCGATGAACAGACCAAATAGTCTGCTGGCCTTGTTTCTGCCAAACGGCAGCTATTATGACATGCCAAAGATTTCCATAAAGCCGCTGGCCGAACTGTTCAGGGCGGAAGGGTTTAAGATGCTGGAAAAGGAAGGCCTGATAGACGATACGTTTATAGTCATGATCATGAAATGACGCCACACATCAGGATTTAGTGTAGACAATAGCGTACGCATTGCCAGAGAAGATTCAAAAAGGGCAGACGGTGGTGGCGCAGTATATTCTAACAGGCTGTTGAAAAACTACTGCGCTTGCTGATACTGCGTCAAAATTCGGCTCAAAATGCTCATTTACTCCATGTAAACTGTGCTTTTTCGCCTCATTTTTCCTTGTCTCTGCTACGCTCGCTACATTTTTCAACAGCCTGCTAAGGCTGTGGCTTTTGTTTGGAAAATCCCAGTGCGGTATTTATTGAATGCTGCAATCGCTTTGCACCTGCTCCTCTGATATTATAATGAGTTCTGAAAACAGTCTTTCTCAGGGGCTGGTGTGGTCCCTTCTTTTCTCGTGGTAACTCTCATTCCGTTCTTTCTTTCATGTAGATTGAATAGTGTCAAAGAAGAGGAAATGCCTCGACAGTGATTGTGCTGAAATGAATGTCACCTTGTAAGTAGATGCTATATGCGGTAGTTTAAATATCTCATGATAAGACAGTCCGACAAATCAAGCAGGAATACTATTGATACAATACAAGGAGAGAATATGACCCCAAAAAACCCGGAAAAAGGTTATGTTGCTATTCTCGGCTGGAAGTTAAACGCTATTGATGCTCTTGAAAGATTTGATCGACGTTATGTGATCGTCGCCCCTCCCTGGGCGGAAGACTACGCTACGGAGCACAATATCCCGTATATCCCCTGGGATTTTGAGCGGCTTGACGAGAGATCTATTGAAATTGCGCATATCCTTGAGGAAAAAGGAGTGGATGTCGCTATTCCCCTTTTTGAAGAGACTGTTGAATGGGCAGGGGCTATTAATTCCGTCTTGCTGAAAAAACCGCGGTTGATGGGACAGTCAATTTTATTCCGCGACAAAGCATTAATGAAGCGGCGGGCTCAGCTCGGAGGGATTCGTGTCGGCATCTTTGAAGAAGGAAACAACAAGGCAGATGTCATTCATTTTTTAAAACGGGTCAACCAGGCTCTCTTGAAACTTGATGGCGATCCGAATGATCCCATACATTTGAAGGCCTTTGACAAAGCCGGTTGTCTGGGACACCGTGTCATACGAACACCTGATGACGTGGATAATATTTCAGATGACGAATTTCCCGTTCTTATGGAAAGTCATCTGGATGGCTATGAGTTTGCCGTTGAGGCTTTTATCAAGGATCGCAAGGTTCGGTTTATGAATATCTCCCAATATGTCACCCTGGGCTATTCGGTATTTGTTCCTGCCTCACCGGAGCTGGAGATCTGGAGATCCAGGGTTGAGGAAGAGATTGAAAAGTTGATTGAAACATTTGATATTGATTTCGGATTTATCCATCCTGAATATTTCGTCACCAATGATGGCAAAATGTACTTCGGTGAAGTCGCCTATCGACCACCGGGTTTTAACGCTCTGGAACTTATCGAGCGGGCATACGGATTTAATTGTTATCAGGGAATTGTGTTAATGTTTGATCCCAAGACCACGGAAGATGAAATAAAGGATTTTTTTCCAAAAGAAGTGGTTGATGCAAAAGGGTATGCGGGCTGTTTTGGTGTGTATCCCCGCCGCCGGGTGGTCAGTGAACTCAAGATGCCTGAAGAAACAGAGCAGGATGAATATTTTGAGTTTCACGAACTGGTACCACCGATGGAAAATAAAGTAACCAAACGAACTGCATTCGGTACCCACTGGGGACTTGTCTATTTCTTCGGCGATGATCCGTACCGGATGGAGTCTCTGTTGAAAGCTCAGGAAGAATTGGATTTTTATGTCTGATGATACTGTATCAGCTCAAGATATACTGTCCGGAGCTGGAGGCGGCGATCCTCTTTTCGAAAAGCTGGATTATGCTCTGACTCGTCTCGAGCAGGCGAGTATTTTCAATAAATATCGTTTTCAGGGACCTGTGCTGGATATGGCTCGCCGTATGATGGCAAAGCCCGGTGGCATTCCGCGCCTTTATGAGCTCGCACCCCGTTTTGAGTCTGCAGGTCTTTTCAATGGAACCGACTGGGCAAATCCAGCAATCCTGCTCCCTAAATTGGTCCGGAATACCCTCCTGTACGGAGATCGTTCAACGGTCATGCTTGAGTGTCTCAGCCAGTTGCGTCTTTTAAGTGTTGCCAACGGCATTCTGTCGTATCCTGATTTTTCTGTTGAGCATGCACGCCATTTTCTTACCCGTATTCTGGCCTTGAATTTGAATTTCTTATTTGTTTCTCAGGGTGAAAGCGAGAGAGAACGTCTACTCAATTTGAAAATTGATATAGGTGAACTGTTTCAGTTTTTGTTGTCACATATTGATTTTGAAAATATTATCGAGGTTCTCACCGATGAAATATGGCGAATTCTGGTGCAGCGTCCCATCCAGGTGAGCCATGTCAAAAAGATGGTCGGCCAGATTGCCGAGAGTTTGTCCTCAGGTGCAGGAAGTTTCGGCGATACAAGACTGGGTGTGGACCGGTTGATAAGCGCCCTCTATGGGCCCACCCAGGGCAGTCTTGATAATCCTTCACCGAAAGAGTACCTGGCACGTCTTGATGCACTGGATTTTCCCGGTCTGCAGCAGGAGGCCAATGGATTTGCACGGGCAATGCTTGATACAGGCCTTGTCTCTGACAAACACGCCTTTTTTCTTCGCTGGCTGCTTGAAAATGAACAGGAGACGCTTATTTCTTCCGCTCTTGGTCTTTCCAGTACGGGGCTAGATGTCTTACGCTGTTACCAGGAACTGGTTCATCGCCTGATTCAGGAAGCCGTATATCCTGAGACTTCGCAGGTGATATATGGCCTGACTATGCTCCTGGAGCGTGGCATTCTCTATGCCCCGCCCATTGCACCCGGTCTGTGGCGGCAAATCGGTCTACGCTTATCCTCCCATGCTGAAAAAACTCTTGCTGCTGCATTCGGCGATGCCCTTCCGCCGCGGATTTTTTTGCTCGCTGGTGTTGTCTCCCTTCTTGGCCAGCCTCTCGGTGTGTCCCAGGGAAATAATCCTACCTGTCAATCAGCCCGTGCTCTGTCCATGTGGTCATTCAACGACCCGGATTTTTTGTTGCATCTCATTGTCAAGGCCGCCCGTTTTGACAACGTCACCATGCACTTTGAAGGACAGGCCATCTCTTCGGCGGAACTGCCGGCAGGCTTGATCAACGCCCAGGTGTTTGATTCAGATCCGGTTTCCGTTTTACTGGTGCCCCATCTCGATCGCATATATATGGAAATGGGGCGACTGTGTGCCGGGCGCGGAGAAGATCCACATCTGTGGGTGAATCCGGAATTCCACGGCTGGTGGGTTGGCCGCAAGTTTGCAATTGCCGTTGATGTAAATACCGGTATGCTGAAAGACTATGAAGCTTTTGTGCGACAGTTTTATGCCTGCTATCATCCCTTTTATAACGGCAACCAGCCGGTTATTCATCCGCAGCCCGTCGGCATTGCTGTTACCGACAGTTCGGCCCGTTTTGTCGGCTGGCATGCTATTACATTGATCCGTGTCGCCCTGGATCAGGAGAATGTTGTGCGCGTCTATTTTTACAATCCGAATAACGACAGTGGCCAGGACTGGGGAAATGGTGTTGTCGTGTCAACCCAGGGCTTTGGTGAACGGTTTGGAGAGGGCTCGCTTCCGTTTGCCGAGTTTGCTTCAAGGCTGTACATATTTCATGACGATTCGGTGGAGGAAGATTCAGTCGAAGAATATATTCCCCGAGATGAGCTGCACGGAGTACAGGAAATGGCACAAACGAGCTGGGCCGCAGGGTTGAGTGTTTAACTCAGAGCGTCTATGAGCCATTTGACGACGATTACCTCTATTATCTTGAAAACCTTCGAAAAAATAAATTCGCCCTCTTTCTGTCATCTCTCCTCAGAATAAAAGGGCCAGCCAGATTGTTTCTTCATCAGCAGCGGTCCATTCAACCCTGTGTTTGAGGTGAGCGGGGAGAAGGATATGGTCCCCCGGCTTGAGTGTGACGGGATTTTTTTCACCCTCAATCAGTAAACCTGCGGCTCCCTGTAGCAGGATGACCCATTCATCCTTTTTTTGGTCATACCACTCCCCTGCAGGTGTTGCATGATTCTTTGATACGATTCTTTCCAAGATGAAGGAGTCGTTTTGCAGAATGTTTTCAAAGATTTCTTCAGGGATTTTATCCGGTATGTCGGAGAATATGTTTTTACACCTCACACCTCACACCTCACACCTCACTATCATGTGTTGTCTTCAAAGAAACGGTACTGGTTTCGTCCGGCATGTTTTGCCTTGTACATGGCTGCATCAGCACAGCTGGTCAGAGAGATGAAATTGTCGGCATGGTCAGGTATGAGAGCAATGCCGATGCTGACGGTAATGTCTTTTAAGTCTTGCAGGAAAACAACCGGTTCTCTCAGTTTGTCAAAAATACGCTGTACAATAATTTCAACGTCCCTTTTGGTGGATATGTCTTCAACAAGAACAATGAACTCGTCTCCTCCATAACGGGCAGCCTTGGTGTTCTCCCGGCTGACAAGGTCTGTCTGCCTGAATGAGGAGTTTAATCGTTCAGCGATTAAGGCGAGAAGGCGATCTCCGGCCTCATGTCCCAGGGTATCATTAATATTTTTAAAGTGGTCAACGTCAATGAGCATCAGTACAAGTTTTGAACCATGACGCTTCTGGCGTTTTATAGCCTCTTGTGCAAGTTTCTGAAACCACCTTCTGTTGGCAAGACCGGTCAAAGGATCGATATAAGCCATTTTTTCGAGTTTTAAATTGCTCTCGGAAAGCTGGTTGATGAGAGAAAGGTTCTCAAATCGCATGTTCAGGGTTTGTCGAAGACTGTTGTGGAAAACGTTTGCCGTAAGGAAAAGCATGGCGGAATAGGCCACATCTATTCCGGCAAGATACATCCCGTCCGGTGCCAGAAAGATTGACCAGAAGAAAAGAGACACGAGGATGGGAACGGAAAAAACGCAATAATAGGAAAGATAGATGGCGTTACCCGGAATGCTTGCTATGGGCATACCGACAAGGACAATGATGATCAGGAGTTGGGAAGAGAGGGGAAGGCCGGGGGAGTAGAGAAAAACCAGCCCCGACCAGCTGAGCCCTGCAAAGAAGGTGTTAACAAGATGGATTTTGGCCCACCGTTTAATGTCCGTTCCCCTGCGTTTCCATGAAATGACAAGGCAAAATCGTAGAGTACTGATCAGCAGAAAAACGGAACCCCACAGAATGAGCCTGTTCTGGTTGACGTGGCCCAAAAGTCCGACAAACACCAACAGGGCAACGGTCAGACCTGTTACGATGGAGACCGGGGCATAATACATGACCTTCCAGATCAGTTGTTCGTCCGTCTCTGAAAGTGTCCTGGAGCTATTGATAAGGGGACAGCGTATCTTCACAATCACAACGGCTCGCTCAAGGGTGAAATGGAACCTGATAAAATGACAAAAATTACTCTATCATTTCTTCACTCATAAATGTAGCTCTGATTTGCAGAAATTCATCGATATTGCCCAGAAAGATATCGACCAGTTTCGGATCAAAATGTTTTCCTCTTTGGGCAGCCAGATATTCAAGAACGGTATCCATGTCATATGCCTTGCGATATATGCGATCATTACAAAGCGCATCAAAGACATCGGCAATGGAGGTGATTCTTGCAAAAATATGGATTTCTTCACCCTTTAAGGACTTTGGATACCCTGTCCCGTCCCATTTTTCATGGTGCTCTACGGCAATGATGGAGGCCGCTTTCATAATGGTGCGCGTCGAGGCTGCCAGCATGTCGGAGCCTATTTCCGCATGGTTTTTCATCACCTCAAAGTCCTGTTCGGTAAGAGGGCCGGGAAAATTTAAGACAGTGTCGGGGATAGCTACCTTGCCCACGTCATGCATGGGAGACGCCATGCGAAGAATTTCAATCTGTCGTGGCGGCAGACCACATTTTTCACCGAGCAGCCGGCAGTATTCCGATACACGTTTGACATGAAAGCCGGTTTCTTTCGACCTGGCCTCAGCAACTTCTCCAAGCGTGTAAATGATTTCTTTCTGGGTTTCCTCAATTTCTTTATTCAGATAGGTGTTTTCAAAGGCTATGTGGACGTTTGTGCAGAATATTTCGATCAGTTTTTTGTTGAGTTCGGTGAGTTCCTGCCAGCCTTCGCAGTAAATAAGGATCTCGGAGCCGACATCACTTTTGAAATAGCCTATATAGCGGTCGTCATAGTAGAGGCATTTTTTCTCTCGCACCGCTTCCTCCATATCTTGAATAATGGAAGCGGGCAGGTCCTCTTTGCTGCATCTGTTTTTGATCGATTCAAATTTGCCTGTTGCGGCAAGTACTTCCAGGTTGCCGTTTGTTTTGCTCGCGGCAAACCCGGAGGTGTCACAGACAATAGCATTGGGCTCCATATGGAGAATTGAAACAAGTTGGGTCAGGACTCCTGAGGCCAGCTGCTTAATTGAACGTATTTCAAAAAGAGAGGCAGAGGCATCAATAATGCGTTTTAACCCCAGTCGGTTCGCTTCAATGGTCAGTATATCCCGATACGACCTCAGCGAGGTGACCATGCAGGTGAAAAGTTTCTGCGAGGAGAATTCAGTTTTTTCCTTGTAGTCGTTGATGTCGTATTCAACGATGACTTTTTCTTCCGGTGCCTGGCCTGGCTGGCCTGTACGCAGGATGATGCGGACAAAATTGTTTTCAAGTTCCCGGCGTATGTATTTTACCACCTCAAGTCCTGAGCTCGAGGTCTCCATGACAACATCAAGAAAGAGAACGGCCGTATCAGGATGTTTTCTTATAAGTTCCCGGGCTTCTTTTCCGTCATAGGCATGGAGAAAGACGAGGCCTTTATTGTCAAAGGAGAAATTTTTCAGGACAAGTTCGGTGATTGTGTGTACCTCTTTGTCGTCATCAACCACCATAATTTTCCAGTAATTATGAGAGGCCGTGGAATTTTGGGGGGTATCGGAATTCCACAGGGGTGTTTTTTCTTCAGCAAAAAAAATCTGGTTGTTATCTTTTGAAGTCATTCTTTTTTTACTCCATCTTGGGTATTTTCTTACAGTACATGATCATGGCGAGACGGAAATAAGATGAACCCATGGCAAGACTGCTGTCTCTCAGGGCTGAAGCTGTTACTTGCGCTCAATCTCCGCCATCGGCAGGGTAATGATAAATTCCGTTCCTCCTTTGTCCGGGCAGCGACAGGAAATACTGCCAAGAAGCTGCTGGGTTATAATGTTATAAATAATATGAAGTCCCAGACCACTGCCGCCTTTATCCCTGTTGGTGGTAAAAAAAGGCTCGAAAATCTGGTCGAGGTATTTGGGGGGAATGCCTCGTCCGTTGTCGCTATAGATTATTTGCAGCGTGTCTTCATGGATATTGAAATGAATATGGATACTTCCGGCCTCACTGTCGCGGAAGGCATGGGTAACCGAGTTGGTAATGAGATTTGTGAAAATTTGTGAAAATGCTCCAGGGAAACTGAAAAGTTCCATTTTTGCCGGGCAATCGATCTGCACACTGTGACGTGTTTTTTTCAGGATCGGCCTCAGGCTCAAAAGTATTTCGTCCAGATATTGTCTGGCATGAAAGACACGTTTCACCTCACCGGATTGATCAATGGCAACCTGCTTGAAACTACGAATCAAATCGGCTGCACGGTTCAGGTTTGAGCAGAGAAGCCTGGATGTTTCCAGGGTATCGCGGAGATAGTCCTGCAACTCACTCTTTGTCATACAACCGCTATGGAAGTTTTTCTCCAGGGATTTGCCGAGTTTCTCAATATGGGTGGCCGCAGTATAGCCTATACCAATGGGTGTATTGATTTCATGGGCAACACCTGCAACAAGTCCTCCAAGGGAAGCCATCTTCTCCGATTGTACGAGATGTGACTGCGTCTTTTGCAACTGCTCCAAGGTGTTCAGCAGGTCCTTATTGGCGCCGCTGAGCTGGGAGGTGCGTCGATTAACCCTCTGCTCCAAGGTTTCATTGAGCTCGCGCAGTTCTTTTTCAGCCTGATCTTTGGCTTTCTGGATACGGAGTTCCTCGGTAATGTCGTTAAAGGTAATGACTGCACCGATAACAGTTTCATCCTCAAGAATTGGAGAACTCACCAACTGCACGGGAAAAGATTTTTTCTGTTTATTTACAAAGATTTCTTCGAAACTGTGGTGCGCTTTTCCTGTTCGAAGTGAATTAAGGATTGGACAGAGTCCTGCTTTTGTCTTTTTAAGGGTTGTATCTCCTCCATATCGCAAATAATCCTGATAGTACCTGCCCAGGAGTTCGTCCGTTTTATAGCCGGTCATTTTCTCGGCCGCCGGATTCATGAAGGTGATGCTGCCCTCTATATCAACCCCGAAGATTCCTTCGGCCGCAGAATTAAGAATAAGTTCATGCAGCCGGTTGAGGTGGGCGAATTCCAGTTCAGCAGCCTTCTGGGCGTGGATTCGCTTGCCGAGGACTTCGGTCATTTTGAAAAGTTTGGTTTCAACCCTTTTGTACTTTGTGACATCCCGCTTAATGAAAGCAAATCGGACAACGTTGCCGTTGCCATTGGTGATAGGCAGGATGAAAACCTGCTCAGACAGGAAAGCACCATTTTTCTTGCGGCAGGGAATTTCTCCTTCCCAGACATCACCATGCAAAAGATTTTTCCAGGAAAAGTCGAAGATATTGTCAAAATCATGCAGGCGAAGATCCTGGATATTGCGGCCAACGGCTTCCTCGGGCAGGTAGCCGGAAAGAGACGTAAACACGGCATTGACATATTCGATGTTGCCGGCAATGTCAGTGACAATGATCGTGTTCGGGTTATATTTGAGCAGATAGGAGCTCCAGGTCTTGCTTTTACTGAAGCAGTCTGCCGTTAAATCCTTCTTCAACACAAATACCTTTATTAAGAGTAAGTTTTTTCCCTTCTACTTTTCCGGCTTCATATTCCTTAACATACACTTTTGCTGATTTTATTTTTTTGCGGCAAAGACGGGGATAGCGACGATTGATAAAACGTGTCAACTCTTTGTCATTCTGGACAATAAGTGCGTATGGGCTCTCAGTTTGCGAAGTTGTTTGAATTATTTTGTCCCCAGGTGGCGCATACCGTTTGGAAAGTTTTTTCATAAAGCCGTCAAGGATGCCAAGCCAGTATGAATTTTTTTGTCTGCCCGTGGTCTTATTGGTGAGCTGAAATTGCCTCCAGAGGAAATCCAGTTGAGACAGAAGAAAGTGGTAGACGTAGTGCGCGATAAGCACGTTTTCCCGGGTTCCGAAGAGTTCAATGGTCTTATGGCTGCAGCAGCTTGCGGCATCATACAGATCCGACATGACGATTTTTACAAAAAAGTGATGAGAAAGAATGAGACAGATTTTCCGTTGATAGTTTTCTATCCGCTTCTTGTGATGATTAATAATGATAAAATCGTAGTGCCGCTCTTCCGTCGAGTCCATGCGTTCCAGATTATATCTGGCGATGAGATGATTTGCCTTTTCCATGGCAAGTTCCGCTTCATGCCTGCTGCCTGACTGGGCAAGGGATAAAAGCTTTTCAACTTTGGCGATCATTTTCTTTTGAGGTGCTGCAGCCTCTTTTTCCTGGAGGGAAGGAATTATTCTGGGAAGATCACCGCTTGCTCCTCGAAATTCCAGGGGAACTTCCAGTTTTTTGCAGGCCCGATCAAAAAGCTTGCCGTGCTTTTCCTGGCTTTGATAGAGCTCGCTAACGACCTGGTGAGCCATTTCATGTTTTAATACATTGATGACAACATCCCATGAGTGCAACGTGATCAGTTTTCTGGAAATTTTGATGGATTTTGTGGCAGGGTGCCAGCTTCCCCAGTTGGAGGAGTAGCTGATTTCAAAGGACGGAGGAGAGAGCACAACATTATACTGTCCGCATATTCGTTCATGCTCGCGATGCAGCTGCATAAGCCAGGCTCTTTGGAGTCTGGTTGTTTCATGTGCTGATAAGCTGGAATAATTCACAATGTGGTGTTCTGTTGTTATTAGGTGAAAATACTTACCTCTCTTAACCTTATACAACGCCGTGCACAACAAAAAAATGTTGTGCACGGAGATAAATACAGCCTTCAACATTGCGTTATCATGTAAAGAAAAAATTGATCAACTTAAAAAAAATACTTCGAAATTCAAAATTTCTTGTTTGTCATTTGACATTTTTTGTTGGACTGGACAGAGGAAAAAAGGAGGTAGAAAAGATAAAGAATTTACGAGAAGGGGAGGTGGGCTATGCGGAAAGAATAACCTTGTTTCTGCCTTGATATTTCGCTTCATACAGAGCTTTATCCGCCTTTGATATCAATTCGTTCTCGTCTTTGGCATGATCCGGATAAATGGCAATCCCTATACTTATCGTCATACGGATTGGTTTATTGCTGGAAGTAGAAACAAAGTGCTCATTATGAATGGCAGAGCGAATCCTTTCTGCAAGCTGCAAGGCGTGTTCTTCTGTCATGTTCGGAGCGAGTATAACAAATTCTTCTCCTCCGAAGCGGGCCAGGCAATCCTCCTCCCTTATGTGTTTACAAAGGATTTGTGAGCAGGCAACAAGCATTTCGTCACCTACCAGATGACCGTATGTGTCGTTAATATTTTTAAAATGATCAATATCCGCAATCAGCATGGCAAGGGGCCACTTATGTCTGCGACTGCGGGCAAGTTCCTCCCTGAGTCTGATATTTAATAAGAGCCGGTTGTAAATTCCCGTCAGAGGGTCGTTGTAAACAAGGGATTCGAGTCGTTTTGCCATGGTATATATGGTTTGGGCAAGGAGGTTGAACTCATCATGACCTTTTCCTTCAGGTTTCACCAAATCGAATTTTCCGGCGGCAATTCGGGACGCGGTCTTTTCCAGCTTGAGAAGAGGTTTTGTTATCATAGACGCTATCAGAACTGTTATTATGAAAGCACCGATGAGGCCAAGCAGGAGTGTCTTCAAAGTCTTTTTTTGGAGAGCGGCAATGGCAGTGGTGATTTCGGCATGGGAATAGCCGAGGATGACATAACCCAAAGTCTCCTGACCAAGAATCACAGGTTCGATGAAATTGGCCACGGTTTCTTGTTGGTCTGATTTGTAATGGGTGTGTGTCTCTTCCTGCTGTTCAAGTTTTTCCATATTGAAAGCAGGTGAAGTATACGTGCTGCCAACTTCGGAAAGCGTTTCGGACATGAGAATTTTGTTTTCCAGATCAACAATCTTGATAAAGCGTACGTTTTTCTGCTGCATGGCCCATCTGACCTGTTCATAAAGGGTGGCAAGGTCACGGCTGACAAAGGCCTTTGTTGTCATGCTTGAGATGTTACGGGTAAGAATTTGAGCCATATTATGGAGTTTTTCATCCAGGGCCTGCTCTGACTGTTTGCTGATAATAAAGCCGGTTATGAGTTGGCTGACTGCCACCAGGAAAGAGAGGATGATGATAAGTTTATGGCGGTAGGTAATCATGGACCTGTGAGCTGCTTTCGTAACATCAGCAAATCTTTCTCATCAGTTACGACAAAGCCTCCTGATTCAATGCTGCGAAGAATTTTCTGGTGCTCAACGTTTGTCGAGGTCAGGGCAAGAAGGGCCGCCTGGACGGCTTTAACAGTGGAAACTTCCACCGTGTTCAGGGCTGAAAAAATCCAGGTAGGTACGGACATGGTTTCGGCTACAATTTTAAGACTTCCGGGGGGAATCGGCCAATCCGGATCTTCTTCACTCATCAGGGAGTTATAGCTGTAGTCGCAAACGAATCCTGCCTCAAATGCTTTCAGGTAGACATTAAAAGCATTTTTTTCACAGGAATCCCCATAACTGTAATCCTGCAGATCTTTTTCCTCATCAATGCCGTGATTTTTAAGAAGCAGTTTGGATGCAAGTGTTTTTACTGTTGACTGCTCGGACCCAAAAAGAATCGATCTGCCACGGAGGTCCTCTATGTTTTTTATGGAACTGTCACTGCGCGTAATAAGAAAGGCTTTATGCTGGCGTTTGCCATCCGGAGTGAGTGCGCTCAGGCTTGAATGCCGGTTGAATGAGTTTTCAAGGGCAATATAAATGTGGGCTGTCTGGTAGGTGAAATCCGTTTCATGCTCCCTTATAATACGTAGAAAGGCATGGTGATTTCTTGGCACCTGAATGATGACGTCTCTGTTAATTTTTTTTTCCAGATAATGGGCCAGATGGTGAAAGTTTTTGTATGTCTTTACCGGGTCCGTGCACGGAAGAATAGTGATTTTGAGAGGAGAAGAATCAGGATGCTTCTGATCGATATGTGCCTGGGCTGCAACTGCGAATGTGAAAATAAAGAAACATAAAAAAAGGAAAACGGTTTTTATTGGTTTTGGTATTTGGTTCATTCATTCCCCTCTAACGCGCTGTAGGAAGAAAACTTATAACCTTATATCTCAAATGCAAACTACCAATTTATGATGGGCTCGCAAAACGGGCCATCCTCCCGCAAAAGGTCAACAAACTATACTCAATTATACGGAAAAAATGTCGGGTTGTATAGGTATTAATCCTAACGATCAGGATAAGGTCAAAGTTGCTGGTATGTTATGATATTTTGTAGAAGTTGAACAGAAAATGCTTGTCAAATTCAAAACAAGAATATCGACGCAAATATGACCTGACTATACTGCAGAAAAGGTAGGGCGCGTAGAGGCAAATTGCCGCAGGGAGAGAAGAAAATCTTAGTAAGAATGTAACTATTCAGCTGCACCTCATCTTTGAACGATCAGGCCTGCTCACATAGA
>JAHLLM010000085.1 GCA_020444175.1 Desulfobulbaceae bacterium
GCCCTACACTAATTTTTCAAGGGGTAGATGTCTCACTTACATTGACACAGAGGGTAGACTCCATTGACTGGAGCAAGGACCTCATTTATATCAGACAGCAGAAAACGGATCGTCCTCTTGAACTTCCTTTAACAGCGGTTGTTGGAAATGCAATCTATGACTACCTAAAATCAGAACGTCCCCACTCAGAAAGCAAATATATTTTTGTTTCACAACTTAAACCATACGACCGACTGAATAGCAGAAGTCTTGGAAGGGGTGCAGCCCGGCTTATGAAAGCTGCTGGCATACGGCAATCCAAAGGAGACAGGAAGGGGTTCCATCTTTTTCGCCATCACCTTGCCACAGCACTTTTGGGGAATGGAGTTCCACAGCCTGTTATCAGTAGAACACTTGGTCACAATTCGCCAAATTCCCTTGAGCCATATTTAAGTGCAGATTTTCCGCATTTGAAGGAATGCGCCTTGAGTATAGAACGTTTTCCTGTACCAAAGGAGGTGTTTTCCCATGAATAAATTCACTTCTTTTCTTGCGCCGCTCATGCAGGCATATGTTTTCTACCGGAAAGCATCCGGATATTGGAATGAAGCTTCTTATGAACCAAACCTTGTTCTGTTTGACCGGTACTGCAAGAAATATCCGACTGAATTTCTGTCACAGGAAATGGTGGATGGATGGTGCCAGAAGCGCGATACGGAGACCAATAATTCATGCAGGTCAAGAATCTATGTTGTTGTAAGTTTTATACGACACTTGAGAGCGCGTGGAAAAACAGATGTTATGGAGCCTGATATTCCAAGAAAAGAACGGCGAACATATATTCCACATTCTTTTACAGACATTGAATTGAAGAATTTTTTTCATGCCTGTGACAGTTTATATTCCCCAACCGTTGCCTTCAGCCTCGAACAACGTTCTCGGAAATTAACTATTCCAGTATTTTTCCGACTTCTTTACAGTAGTGGAATACGAACCACTGAGGCAAGAATGTTGAGGGTTGAGGATGTCGACTTGTGCCATGGGATTATTGATATTCTGTATTCCAAAGGTCATGCCCAGCATTATATAACGCTGCACGACTCCATGCTTGAACTTTTAAAAATATATGATGCAGCAATACGGAAGCTGTACCCTCACAGGGCTTATTTTTTCCCTGCAAGGGGTAACACTTTTCATACAAGGAAATGGGTGCAGAAAAACTTCCGAGAATTGTGGAATAAAAATAACAGTTCGCATGCTACTGCATATGAACTCAGACACCATTATGCCATCGAGAACATTAACCGCTGGACAGATGAAGGCTTTGGATTCGACGCAAAACTGCTTTATCTCAGCAAAAGCATGGGACACAGCACTCTGGAAAGCACAAAGTATTACTATTCCCTCGTACCAAGAATGGCTGACATCTTGGAAGAAAAAACAGGAATGGATTTCGAAAGCATTTTGCCGGAGGTTGATTATGAAAAAAGCAACGAATGAATCCGTTATAATCGCCCGCCATATCAATGCCTTTTTGAATGAATATGTCCCTTCCCAGAAAAGCAACAGCAGTCATACATTGAAATCCTATCAGTATGCACTGTCCTTATACATCGGTTTTCTGGAGACCAAAAAAGGAATAAGTGTAGAACGTCTGTGTGGTGAATGTTTTGGCAGGACAATAATAGAGGAATGGCTGCAATGGCTGATGGAAATGCGTGGCAGCAGCCAGAAAACTTGTAACAACCGGTTAGCATCCTTAAGGGCATTCCTAAGATACTTGGGGAGTAGGGAAATCCATCTGCTATATCTTTCTGAGGATGCAACAAGAATTCCACGAAAAAATGAAGTACGAAAAATAATAAAAGGGATGAGCAAAAAAGCAGTACAGGTATTGTTATCGGTTCCGGATTTATCTACAAAAGCAGGAAGAAGGGATCTCACACTTATGATTACCATATACAGCACTGCCGCAAGAATGGATGAGATTCTGTCTTTAAAAACAAAAGACCTTCATTTGGATACGGAAAAGCCGAATGTCACCATCATTGGAAAAGGAAGCAAAATAAGAACGTTGTATCTTTTACCTAAGGCAGTTACACATTTAAAGAAATACCTGAAAGAATTTCATGGTGATACTCCAAGTGAGGAAGCTTATGTGTTTTATTCAAGGAATATTGGATCATATGGGAAAATGAGCCAGACTGCCGTAAATAAGCAACTGAAAAAACATGCCAGAACCGCGCATGAAATGTGTGATGAGGTACCATTGGATCTTCATGCTCACCAACTGAGGCATGCCAAGGCCTCTCATTGGTTGGAGGACGGAATGAATATCGTACAGATTTCATTTCTTTTGGGGCATGAATAGTTACAGACAACAATGGTATATATGGACATTACCATAGAGCAGGAATTAAAAGCACTTACAACACTTGAAGATGAGAACGACAAAAAGGTATCCAAAAAATGGAAAGAAAAAGGTGGATTAGCAGAATTCTGTGCTGTTAAGCCAATGAAAAAGTAAAGAATAAAATCCAAACCTTTTTTTGTTGAAAACCTTAAATATCAGGAGGTTTCGTAAAAGGTTTGGATTTTATTTAGGTATGGATAACGCAGATTATCCTAACGTTCGGATAATTTGAGACGGCATGCTGCAACATATGCATCCAGGTCAGGAATACCGATTGAAATTGTGAGTAAAGTAATTGAGACATGCAGACCTCTCCACTACCCAGTAGTATCTCGGCAAGGTGAATGATGCTGAAGCAATTAGGTGGATAGAGAATCTTTATGGCTAATACTAAAATAAGGGCGAGGAATAATCCACCTCGCCCTTGCATGTTTTATTGTCTCACATTGAACAATAAATGCATTGTTATAGGAAACATCAGGGCCACTGCATTGCCCCATGCAACACTCTGACTATTTCTAGCCAATTGTCTTTTATTCGATATGGAATAAAATATGGAGTACCTGTGATAATCAATTCTTTGGTCCCCGGCTTTCTACCCGGCCTGCCCATGCCAGGCTGCAAAACTAAATCACTTTCCACAATGCTAATAATTCTTAAGACAATTTTTTTGGCGGCCCGAGGTTTATCTCTCTCAATGTATGAACGGAGAGACTGGATATCGGCTATAGCTTGCTCTGTCCACCTTACTTGCATTTCGGCGGTTCTTTCTCAAGAGATGTGTTCCAGCTTGTCACCCAATTTTTTACATCGTCATGGTTAATCATTCTACCAGCATCAGCATCTGCGAGTCCTTCCTCAATAGCTTGAATTTGCCAAGACTCTTGCCTCAAGTAATTTTTTATTGCTTCAACTGCACAAAAAGATTTGGTTCTCTTAGTCGACTGGGCAAGTGACGTTAGTTGTTCAGCCAGATCCTTTGGCAACCTTAAACTAATAGTAGTAGTTGTCATGGCACACCTCCTGTACACATTGTAATACAATGTGTACAGGTTGACAATGCAATATTTTATTTGTCAAATATCGTTGAGTATACGTAAAAAAATCGCAGATTATTTTAAGCGATGAAGCTTTGACGTTTGATTGGAACAGGATACTGTCTGATGCAAGATCAGGGGGAGAAATTGATAATTATAGATGTTCTTCTTCGGAATGTTGCCCTACTGATCAAGGACAAATTCGTAATCAAGTTTGGTTTTTGCAAAGTGCTGCAGAATATTTTTTAGCCCCTGAAGGTTTTCCACCTCAAAGTTCACCTCCCAGGCCGTCACGTTTGAACGTTTTGAAAGTGCGATGACATCGCTGATCTTCATATCCACAGGAGCCACACTGAGCAGCATGAAAAGGCGATTTCGGGCAATATTTTTGAGAATCAAAAGGGTTTGGGGTTTTTCTATTTTTGTTTTTTTGAGCTGCCAGCGAACGGCAAAGACATCTTCACGCTGAATGTTGAGGTTTTTGAGTTTCGGGCATTGCGCCTTATGAATTGAAAGCCCGCGTTCGCTGGGCAGGCCGATAAGTCCTTTTTCCGAGGGAAGTGGCTGGCAGCATTGGGCGAATTTTATAGCATCCTGGTCTATGGTGGCCAGATCAATACTGTTCAAGGCCCCTGTGGGAGGCTGTAATGTCTGCTTGCCGGCGTAAAGACCGTTTTTTATCTCATAAATCAGCTCTTTCAATCGGAGATGCCCTTGCCCCACATGCTGGAAAAGTTCCTCAAGGTCTTCCTGGCCGAAATATTCAAGTATATCGGCCGTCTCCTCTTTTTCAAGAACAGAAAACGGAATTCCGTATCGTTTCAATTCCTGATAGATGAGCGATTTTCCAATTTCTCTTGCCAGCGCCTCCCTTTTGGTCCGGAACATCTTGGAGAGTTCCGATCTGGCTCGAGGTGTCTGACAGAGACGAAGTATTTCCGGGTCAAAGGTCGACTGTTGCTTCTGGGTCACAATTTTGATGCGGTCGCCGTCCTTGAGAACATATTTGGGATCAACCCGCTTGGAGCCAACAATGCCATAATTGCAGTGAAGACCAACCTCGGTGTGAACCTTAAAGGCGAAATCAAGAACAATACTTTGACTGGGCAGGCAGATACGTTCACCTTTTGGGGTATAGGTATAAATTTCTTTTTTACCGCTGGCCGCGATCATCTCCCTGTATGAAATATCATCGTCCATGCCCAGAATGCCGAACATCTCCCTGATATCCTTTTCAAATGAAGATGGGACAATGCGCAGAGAAAGCCATTCACGGATTATACCCCTTTTCGCTGCGCGCATCATTTGTAACGTTCTGATTTTAAAAAGATAGTTTTGCCCTTTTATGTTGGCTCTGGCATGCAGACTTTGATAGCCGGTTGGCTTCGGGTTGGCGAGAAAATCGCGAATTGTTCTTGGGATAGGTGGAAAGTGCTGGTTGACCAGGCCAAGGGCGCGGTAGCAGGATTGCAGATCATCAACAACAATAATCACTTCCAAAGGGTTTTCGATCTGCTTGGACAGCACTTTCAGGGATGGGTCGTAATAGGCCCATAAACCCTTGGCCTTGAGGCTGATGTCTGCTGAAAGCCAAGCCTGTTCAAAAGCGTGTTGTAATGTTTCCAGGATGTCCAGTCCTTCTTCCTGGTTTTCAAGTTGCTGAATGTGAGAGATTACCTTCTGACTTTGCCTTGGGAATTTATAAATAAGGGCGAGCCCGTACAATTCTCTTTTAAGACCGAAAAGACCCATAACACCAGCCATGGGGGCGTAGACCGTTAATGTCTCATCCGCAATTTTCTGGCGTTTATGCTTGGGCATGGAAGCCATTGTTCGCAGGTTGTGGAGCCGGTCGGCCAGTTTGACCAGCATGATTTCAACTTTTGATGCAGCTCCTGAAAAGATTTTGCGGTGAACTATTTTGTAAAAGGTTTGCCTGTCCCCGGAAAAGTGACTGATTTTTGTGCAGCCATCAACAATTTCCGCAACATGTTTACCGAACAGCGAGGAAATGACCTCTGACGTAACCTCTTTCACATCTTCAATGGTATCATGCAGCATGGCGGCCGCCAGGGTGGCCGGGTCTTTGACCCCAAGCTCTTCAACAAGGATCTGGGCAACATGGCAGGGGTGACTGACGTATGCCTCGCCTGATTTTCTGCGCTGGTACTGATGAGCGTCAACAGAGAAAGACAGTGCTTTCCAGAAAAGGGCGGCTTGTCCCTCCTGGCCGCCTATGAGTTCCTCCATGCGTTTACAGTAGGTGCGTATATTGAATTTCTGGGATGCCATCAGCAAAATAGATTCATGTTTCAGGATTAAAATGGTAAGCTTTGATAAGATTTTTTTGTAAATATTTCCCATTATTAAACAATCTAAAGAAAATTGAAAGCGGGAAAATTGATATTTCGGGGTGATTAATGGCACGACGTAGAATAAAGGGCAAAAGAGCGGTACGCAAAACACCCCGGCGCGGGAAAGTGAGCAGGCGCTTTAGAGAGTTTTCTGAAAAATATGTTCCAGAGGAGCGTTTTTCTGCACATGCAAAGGAAAACAGAAGGCTTTCCGATGAAATTATCAGTCAGATTTATAGTCTTGGAGGCGAGGCTGATTATAAGGAGATTCTGGAAGCTACGAGCGCCATGCGGGGCAAGAGAAAAGAGATCTTCAGCCTTATTGACGATCTTATTCATCAGCGGATTCTGAGTAAAAACGGCAAGAAAAGATATGCATTAAACGCAAACCATTTTATGGAAGGCATTCTGTCGGTTAACCCTAAGGGCTTTGCCTTTGCCAGACGACTTACCGCAGACAGCAAAAAAACATCTGATAAGGACCTTTTTATTCCAGCCCGTGAGGTTGCAAGCGGGTTGCACGGTGATCGTGTGCTTCTCCAGGTCACCGCAAGTCGCAGGGGACGTTTTGAGGCCAGGGTCGTCAAGGTTTTGGAAAGGGCGGTGAAGCATATTGTCGGTATATACAGGGCGGGCGGTGAACTTGCTGGTGCCTCGGTTATTCCGGAAGATGAACGATATCCTTTTGTCGTCTCGATTGCGGAGAATTCAACCTTGAATGCGGCCCATGGTGAGGCCGTGCTTGTGGAACTTCAAGAGTGGGGAGAGGAAAAATCCAGGGCAACCGGTCGTGTCGTTGAAATTCTTGGAGACCCGGATTCAATAAAAGTGCAGATGGAAATTGTCATCAGGAAATTTAATCTGCCCCACGTTTTTGACGACAAAACCCTAAAGCAGGCTGAATCGTTCAGCGACAAAGTCGAACTTACCTCGGATCGTCTGGATCTGCGCGATGTTTTCCATGTGACCATTGACGGCGAAACGGCCAGGGATTTTGATGATGCCGTATCTGTTCAGAAAACAAAAAAAGGCTACCGGCTCTATGTTTCCATTGCGGATGTCAGCCATTATGTGACGCCTGGCTCTTCGCTGGATCAGGATGCCTGGGAAAGGGGAACCAGTGTATATTTTCCCACCGGTGTATTGCCGATGCTGCCGGAAAGGCTGTCAAATAATCTGTGCAGCCTTAATCCGGATGTGGATCGATACGCCTTTACCGCTATTTTGGATTTTGACCGGAACGGAAAAAGACTCAAAAGTCAATTTGCCAAAAGCGTTATCAGAAGTGCACGCAGGTTGACATACACATTGGTACGGCAGATTCTGGTGGATAAGGACCCGGCACTTCGACGACAGAATAAAGTATTACTTACCCCTCTAAAATGGATGGGAGAGCTTGGCAGCGAGCTCGAAAAACAGCGTATAGCCCGCGGCAGCATGGGGTTTGAAATTCCTGAGACATTTATTGAAATCGGGCCGGATGATACCATTGTCAGCGTCAGCAAGCGACACCGAAACCAGGCCCATAAAATCATAGAAGAGTTTATGCTGGCGGCCAATGAAGCAGTTGCAGAAACGTTTGCTTTGCGAAAATTTGCCGCTCTTTACCGCATCCATCAAAGTCCGGATATTGTCAAAGTTGCTGAATTTGCCGAGTTTGTCACGTCCATGGGCTATTATCTGCCCGGTGATAATTATTCTTCCAAGTGGTTCAATAAATTACTTGAACAGACAAAGGGCACCCCCCGGGAGTATCTGATCAGTAATCTGATTTTACGGGTTATGCAACAAGCCCGCTATTCCCCGGATAATATAGGTCATTTTGGTCTTGCGGCACCTTTTTATACCCATTTTACGTCACCTATCCGACGATACCCTGATTTAATGGTACATCGAGCGCTTAAGCAGATGCTGTGGCCGGAAAAGAAGAAAAAATCAACCCAGGCAACATCAGTTCCTCTGGTGGAGGCCGGCGAATTTGTTTCAAAGCGGGAGAGAGTGGCGGTTGATGCTGAAAGGGAAATGGAGGACCGCCTGAAGGTTCGCTATATGGCAGATAAGATCGGGGAGGAATTTTCCGCAATAATCTCTGGAATTACCTCATTTGGGCTCTTTGTGCAGCTTACGGAAACCATGTTAAGCGGAGCTGTTGCCATAACGGATCTTACTGAAGACAGCTATGAGTTTCATGAAAAACGTCACACCCTGGTTGCCGGTTGGAGCGGGAAAACCTATCAGATTGGAGATCTTGTTGTTGTTCGACTGGTCAGTGTTGATAAGCAGAAACAACGTATTAATTTTGTACTGGTGGATGGAAATAAAACGTCTCAAATAGATGATGAACGGGGAAAAAATTCTAAAGCTGATCATCCACCTAGGTAATATCAATAAGCACTATACGTGTCGGCTGCGGACGATCAATTTTTTTTATTTTACAATGTAACTTATAGTTGTTCCAAAAGGAAAAAGTAAATGATTACTGTTTAAAATTATA
>JAHLLM010000086.1 GCA_020444175.1 Desulfobulbaceae bacterium
TCTAGTCACTCTAGTCACTCTAGTCACTCTAGTCACTCTAGTCACTCTAGTCACTTAGGATAATTTAATTTGGACGCACTTAGCCAGGAACTTCTAAAAACTAAAGAAGAAATCAATCGCCTAGTGAGAAACTGGCGGGCATTGCTTGATGTTATGCCTGAGATGGTTGTGTTGGTGCGAGAGGATCGTGTTATTGAATACATGAATCCAAGTGCTATAGATGTGTTTGGTGATTTGTGCAGCAAAAAATGTAATGAATACCTGTGTAATGATGGGGACCGTTGCAAGCAATATTGCCCGGTTAGCCAGGCTCTGAACGGGAAAAAACAGACAGGAATAGAAGAAACCCGCATCGGTACTGTTGATGTAGAGTACAGCTTTGCACCCTTCCAAGGATATATGGGTGATTCCCTGGTAATGCTCGTAATGCGTGACATTACCGAACGCAAACTGCATGAAATGGAGCTTGCCAGTTTTCATGCTAATATTGAAGAAATTCTACAGCAAAAAATACATGAACTTAAAGAAAGCGAAAAGATCCAGCAGAATCTTTTTCAGGAAATCAATGTTTTAAAGAGAAGGCTCCACAGCAAAGATCAGGCTGATGAGATGATAGGCTCCAGCCGTAAGATGCGGGAGCTTCGCGAAATGATTCATCAGGTTGCCGAGTCGGGTGCTACAATTCTTATTACTGGAGAATCCGGAACAGGAAAAGAGCTTGTTGCCAATCTGATAAGGAAATGCAGCCGTAGACATGATAAGCCATTTCTCAAGGTGAATTGTAATACGATCGGTGATTCACTTCTTGAGAGCGATCTTTTTGGCCATGAAAAAGGTTCCTTTACCGGGGCGACAGCACGCAAGAAAGGCAAGTTTGAAATTGTTGACGGTGGTACAATTTTACTTGATGAAATTGGTGATATCAGTCCCAAAATGCAGGCTTCACTCCTCAGAGTGCTGCAGAATGGTGAAATTATTCGAGTTGGGGGAAATACTCCGGTAAGTGTTGACGTCAGAGTTCTTGCCGCAACCCATGTTGATCTTGCCCAAGCTGTTCAGGAAGGCCATTTCCGGCTTGATCTATTTTATCGTCTGAATATTATCAATATTCCCATCCCTCCTCTTCGCGACAGAAAAGAAGATATTGTGGATCTGGCTACTTATTTTGTCAAACATTATCGTGAGGCCTTTAAAAAGGATATTGATTTTCTGCCCGACAGTATTATCCAACGCCTACTCCTCCATGACTGGCCTGGCAATGTTCGGGAACTTGAAAATGTGATCCAGCGCGCAGTGCTCATGGCCAAAAATTCCATTATCACTGAGCAGGATCTCGTTTTTGATGCGGCGACTTCAAAGGCAGGTGTTGTTGATTATTTGAATCAGGCCTGCTCTCAATTTGGCGAACGGTCACTTAAAGACCTGACATCGGATTTTGAGCGTGATGTCATTTTTAACTGCCTGCAAAAAAATAGTGGAAATGTCCAACAGGCGGCTAGCGAACTTCAGGTAGGGAAAACAGGACTTTACGACAAAATGAAACGTTATGGTATTAATGCCAAAATGGTCAAGAAATAATTGAGGCAGTTTCTATGCCAACTATGTCGAAGGTTCTTGGAGAGTTGTGATTCTGTGGCTCAATAAAATTAGTTGTCTAAATTTTCATAGCTTTTTGCCGGCATAAATTATGCACCCTTATTTTTTAGTAAATTGTGCCCAAACCAACCTTATTCTTTATGATTCTTAATTGAGCGGAAAGTAAAATGGGCATATGTTGTTCTACCACTATAATTAAAATATTTAGTAAAAGGACCTTCAATGGATAACACGAAATGTCCTTACTGGTCGAAAAATAACAGTAAAGAGTGTCGAATGACAAAAGGGGGATTGTATATCCCCATGCCTGAACATATCGCCATGTTTTGCGCGACTGCACGTTGCACGCAGTGTCATCAATATATCAGGGGTACTGAGCTTTTGCAGGAAGCGGCCAAAAAATACGGTTTTATTGTTGATGGCGGGAGGCGGAGATACTGGAGAGTTGCAGATCGTGTTCCTTTGCGGGTTTTTGTTTGCGATAAGGAGAGGAATAATCAGGAAATTCTCGACGACAGAGCTGTTACTGTTGATCTCGGCCTAGGGGGACTCCGTATAGAAAGTCATAAAAAAATTTCAAGGAATACTTTTGTTTCTCTTGAGTTCGCCTCAGAGTTGGCACAAGCAGGTGCTTCAGGTTTAGGTGAGGTGAAATGGTGTGAAGCAAAAGATGGCTCAAGTCTCTTTGAGGCGGGAATTGCATTTTCTGACTTTGGGCTGACTGAGGCAATTGGTGTACATTTAGGGCTTCCGATGATGTAAGATGCGTTTTTTTGTTTTATTAGCATATTTATATTAGTTATTTTGTTAATTCGGGTCACCGGTTCTTTTTTTATGGGCAGGGATCCGTTTTTTTTTAATGAATAATACTCCTGCGTTCTTTTTAGCTTCCGGAAAGTTTAAAAAAAATTCCGTTTTTTTGGAATTTTTCTGTTGCCTCGCTGATTTTAAAGGCATTGTTATCAGTTTTTATTTCCGGAATGATGGACTTTAGTCTTGATTGTGTTGCTGCAATCAGTAGTTTGGGTAATATCCGGAGAGATTGAGACAAGTTGAAGCAGAGAGTTAGTTGTGGAGTTGTTTTTGCTAACCTGCTAATTTTATAAATTTTTTTTGCACATGCTTTATGGGGTTATGTCGGTTTGCTCTTGGCATATATTGTGCATATTGTTAGGGGCAGTGGTTTTGGGAAATTCATTAAAATTTAGACAACATATGGAGAACAGAAATGAAAAAAAAATTAGTGAAAGGAGTGGCTCTTGCTTTCGCGGGGTCACTGTTTGTGGCTGGAAGCGCGATGGCTGCATTAATAACTGATCATTATGACGATACAACAATTTCGTTTAGTGATTATGTTGGGAGTTTAGCTGTTGATGAAAATGGTGTCCCCAAGATTTCCGGGATGGATATTACATATGACGACGTGACCGGTGAGTTGTTTTCTGTGAGCATTGATATGGAGGGGCGGCTGGTTTTTGATACATTGCTGATCAATGATGGAGTCGCTGATGGTGTATGGAATAGTTGGGACTATTATGTTACTGATCAGGTGGCTGACCCTGACTTGGGGATAGTTGTTGAGGACGGACTGTATGAGGTTGATGCTGATACTGTTCAAACATATGCCACTGAAGGTAGAGTTGGGCATGTTAATGGATTAACTAATGGTACGGAGTTGGCAGAATTTGATCCAATGTGGGATGGATTCACTTTAACTTACAATTTTACTTCATTGTCTGATAAAATTTTCTTAGATTCTGATTATGTTATTGCCTATACACCTTATTGTGCAAATGATGTTATTGTAGGAACTCCAGTCCCTGAGCCTGCTACTATGCTACTTTTTGGTACCGGTATTGCTGGACTCGCCGGCTACCGCCGCAAAAAAGTTGCCAAGAAGTAATCAAGAAGTAATTTTTAATGATATCGCCATCTACGGATGGATGGTATGGAAGAACCGCCTTGCCTTAGGGCTCAGGCGGTTTTTTTTGTCCGGCATGGCGGGCAAACCCAGCCTGCAGCGCGCAGGCGTTACGTCTATCAGAGGGGGGGAGGCAATCTGAATCGTAGGGCGGTGCTGGTAGCGGCAGGGTTTGAAGGGGCGATAGGGCATGAGTAATTATTAACTCGCTCACCATGTTCGGCGTGCGGCCAGCCGATCTGGACTTCTAGCCTTTTGTTTGTGCTGAAAGTTGCTTCACTGGCGAGACATAGCGCAAAATTGTATATATCTTCAACCCCTATGGACAATGTATTTCTGTGAGAGATAGAAATAATGTGCGGAATAGCTGGCTACTTTAGCATCGCGTCAGAAAGTACTCTGGGGCGTTATGTCCTTGAAAAAATGATCTACCCCGTTACGCATCGTGGTCCAGATGGTCTTGGCTTTTATGTAGGCGATGGTGTTGGGTTTGCCCACGCGCGTTTGTCAATAGTTGATCTTGAGGGTGGTTGGCAGCCGATTCATAATGAGGATAAAAGGCTATGGGTAGTCTTTAATGGCGAAATATTTAATTACATCGAATTGCGGAGGGAGCTTGAGGAGCTAGGGCACAGGTTTTATACAAATTCCGACACAGAGGTCATTGTTCATCTTTATGAAGAAGAGAAGGAAAAATGCCTTGATAAGTTGAATGGTCAGTTTGCCATAGCCTTATACGATTCTCATGAGGAAACGCTGTTTTTGGCTCGGGATCGAATGGGGATTCGCCCCTTTTTTTACACGATCCATAAAGGTGTTTTCTATTTTGCATCAGAAGTGAAGTCTCTTTTTGCATCAGACAAAGCAATTCCTAGAGAGATTGATTCTTCCGTCTTGAAAGAAATTTTCACATTTTGGACGCCATGCGGAAGTGAAACGGTATTTAGGGGTATTCATCAGCTTGAGCCTGGCTGTTGTGCCAATGTCTCATGCAATGGTGGTATCCAAATAAGAGAATACTGGGACATCCCCTTTGGTGCTGCGGGTTCTCATAACGAACGGCGCAATGCAAACAGCTATGCTGAAGAATTGCGGGAGTTGCTTGTTGACTCCGTCAGATTAAGATTGAGGGCCGATGTGCCGGTTGGAGCCTATCTTTCCGGTGGTCTTGATTCTTCAGCCATAACTTCTCTTGTTCGTCATTATACGGACAATCCTTTAAAGACCTTTTCAGTAACTTTTGATGACAGCGTTTATGACGAACAGGCGGAGCAGGCTGAGATGGTCAGATATCTGGCCACTGACCACCATGTTGAGCATTGCACATATGAAAAAATCGGGCAGACTTTCCCTGATGTCATCTGGCATACCGAAACTCCCATTCTCCGGACAGCCCCGACGCCTCTCTATCTTCTCTCCTCTTTGGTCCAGCGCAAAAACTATAAGGTCGTATTGACCGGAGAGGGGGCTGATGAAATACTCGGTGGTTACGATATTTTTAAAGAGGCAAAAATTCGGGCCTTCATTAAAAGAAATGCCGATTCTCATATCCGTCCCCTGTTATTAAAACGGCTCTATCCTTATCTGGCACTGTCGCCAACCAAATCGGCAGAATACGCCAGAAAGTTTTTTGATACTGATGCCTCGGAAGATGAACTTTTCTATGCTCATTTGCCGCGCTGGCGGACAACCCGAGGGACAGAGATCTTCTTTTCTGATCGATTAAAGGAAGAGGGGAGAAATCTACTGGAAAAACTTGAGGAGAAGTATGCTGGCAAGCTTGAGGGGCTGGATTATTTTTCCAGAGCACAATATCTGGAATCAAAACTATTACTGGGTAACTATCTTCTCAGTTCTCAAGGAGATAGAATGGCCATGGCGCACTCCATTGAGGGGCGTTTTCCATTTCTTGATCATAGGGTTGTAGAATATGCCTGCACCATACCTCCTGAGCTGAGAATGAAAGTGCTTAATGAAAAAAATATTTTGAAGAAAGCAATGGTTACACTGCTTCCCCCAAAAATAGTGCAAAGAAAAAAACAGCCTTATATGGCACCAGATATTCTTAGTTTTTTTGGGGCAAAAGAAGCTGATTATTTAGATTTTTATTTAGCCTCTAGGGCGGTTAGGGATGCAGGTTTTTTTAACCCAAAGGCTGTCGGGAGACTGGTTGACAAATGTCGCAAAAAATCACGACAGGGATTTCGGGAAAACATGGCTTTTGTGGGGATTTTGTCAACCCAGATTATCTATGAGAAATTTGTCAGAAATTTCCAAATAGATTTCCCCCAACGTCTGGACAATATTAAAATAATTTCGTAATTTATTTAGAGTAAGCAATTATTAAAAAGCTAAACAAAGAGTTTATTCTATGAGTGATGAAACCATACGGCAAATTCGGTCTTTTATATTTGAAAATTTTCTATTTGATGCTGCAGATGAAGATTTGAAGAATGACGACTCTTTTCTGGAGCAGGGAGTAATTGACTCTACGGGAGTGCTGGAATTGGTTGATTGGTTGGAAGAATCATTCGGAATATCTGTGGATGATGAGGAATTAATGCCAGAAAACCTGGACAGCGTTAATAATCTTACAAGATTTATAGCTAAAAAGCTTATGGCTGATAGCTGATAGCTCATGGCAAAATTAAACCCACAAGCAAGAAGTTTAACTCATAAACCATGAGCCAACAGCCCAAAATTATTAAGCTTGTGCCTGATTATCTGCTTCAGGCGGTTGCAAAATTTCCGGATAAGCCGGCTGTGTTGCATGGTAAAAAAAGTTTCTCATATAGTGATATTGTGTCTGCTTCCCGGGCACAGGCCTGCTGGCTAGCCTCGCGTGGACTGGAAAAAAGTTTTCGGGCGGCTATCTTGACCGACGATCCTTTTGCTTACATTGTAGCTTATTTTGCCATACAGTTTGCAGGTGGAATAGTTGTTGGACTGAATACCCAGACCTCGGAACGATCATTGAAAACAGTTCTGCTTGATAGCGGGGCCTCGGTTGTTTTTTCTCATAAAAAATTTCATCGTTATCTTGATAGGGTGGTTGGAGACTTGTCATCTTTGAAAGTAGTTGTGACCACTAATGTCGATGAATGCCCCTCTGTGGATGGCGTAGAGTGGGTGGCTCTTGATGCTGTTCAGCAGTCATCTTCTGAATCCGTTGCCTCTGGCCTCATTCCTGAAAACATCGCTCAGATCATCTATACTTCCGGGACAACCGGTAAACCCAAAGGGGTGATGTTGCGCCATTCTAATTTAATTGCAAACGTTTCCTCTACAGTGCAATATTTGCGGCTTACTGAGAAAGATCGGGGGATGGCAGTGTTGCCATTTTTTTATTCGTATGGCAATTCTATCATGCTGACGCATTTTGCCGTGGGAGCCTCGCTTGTTGTTAATCAGAATTTTCTCTACCCGAATCTTGTTCTGGATGAGATGGTTCACCATGAAGTAACCGGTTTTTCTGGGGTGCCTTCGACCTTTGCCCTTCTTCTGAACCGGTCAGCGATAAAAAAATACTCATTCCCGTCTCTGCGATATATAACCCAGGCAGGAGCCCCCATGTCGCAACAACTAGCCACCAGGCTTAAGTCAGTTTTTCCTGGTGTTGATATATTTGCCATGTATGGTCAGACAGAGGCCTCTCCTCGTTTAAGCTATCTCGCGCCTGCTGATCTGGATCGAAAAATGGGCTCAATCGGGAAGGCAATACCCGGAGTGACTCTGAAATTGCTTGACGTGAATGGGAATTCTGTTGCAAATGGCCAGGTCGGGGAGATCGTAGCCACAGGCGAAAATATTATGGCCGGTTATTGGCAACGCAAGTCAGAAACAGATGCGGTACTCCGTCCTGAAGGATTGTGGACCGGAGATCTGGCCACAATGGACGATGAAGGGTATTTCTATATCGTAAGCCGTAAAAGCGATATGATAAAAAGTGGTTCCCATCGAATCGCTCCAAAAGAAATCGAGGAAGTTGTTCATGAACTCGGCGCAGTTCATGAGGTAGCTGTGGTTGGCAAAAGGGACGAAATTTTGGGGGAGGCGATTAAAGCATGTATTGTTTTAAAACCGGGTGAGATATGTTCTGAAAAGGAAATAATTCGTCATTGTCGAAGGAGCCTGCCGGCTTTTAAGGTGCCTCATGAGGTCTTGTTTATGTGTGAGCTCCCCAAAACCTCAAGTGGGAAAATTATGAAAAAGAAGCTCATGGTTCATGGCTCATAGTTGATGGGCAAGGGATTGGTTGGATGGCACGGTTTGGCTTTGAGGATTTGGACGTGTGGCAAAGGGCTGTCTCGTTTGCTGAAATGGTTATTGTGTCAAGTGATAAATGGCAGACGAAAGGCAAACATTATAGGTTACTCGAACAATTAGAGTCTGCTGTTACTTCTGTTGCAATGAACATCGCCGAAGGTAAAGGGCGCTTTTCAAAAAAAGAATTTGTCCAATATCTTTATATTGCCCGAGGATCTCTATTTGAAGTTGTCACTCTTTTGGTAATTGTTGAAAGATTAAAATGGATTACCGGCTCTGATTTAGCGACAATGAAGGAAGAAGCCGAAATAATAGGGAAAATGCTATCAAGTCTTGCCAACTCATTGAAAGCAACAATAAAATGACTTCCATGAACCATGAACCATGAACCATGAACCATGAACCATGAACCATGAACCATGAACCATGAACCATGAACCATGAACCATGA
>JAHLLM010000021.1 GCA_020444175.1 Desulfobulbaceae bacterium
GTTGGATCGGTCGGCACAGTTGGATCGGTCGGCACAGTTGGATCGGTCGGCACAGTTGGATCGGTCGGCACAGCTGGGTCGGTTGGCACAGCTGGATCGGTCGGCACAGTTGGATCGGTTGGCACAGCTGGGTCAGTCGGGATTTCTTCAGGATCAGATGTGTCGATGACAGGGGAAAATTCGTTGGTCGGCGGTGTTTCAACTCCTGAGGCATCGATATCTGCAGCTGTTTCGTCAACGGGAGGAGGAGGGGGAGCGTCCTCGTCAGAAGTTGTATCTTCAGACGATTGGGAGTCCTTCGATGAAGGGGGGGGCGACTCCTGGGGTTGATCCGTTTCGTCTTCACCCTTGAGGGGGGCAAGTTTCAGGTTAAGTTCGGCTACCTCCTGTTCACTGAATTTTACCGGGGGAGTCGGTTTTTTGTTCAGCTGTACATGGGTGCCATGACCTGGACGAGAAATATCTACTGCACCGAATTCATTGGAGATGACAATGCCTTTCCCTCCATTAAACACAACGGAAAGAGAGGTCTCTGATACCGTTCCACCGTACATTGAGCCCCTGATGCCAATAGTTGCCGCAGGAGTTTCAGTAATAAAGTTATCCGGTGATGTTTTTGTTATAGCGCCTCCCATTACTCGGAAAACACCTTCTTTAACTTCTGTTTTGAGCGATCCTGTTTCGGCCTTTGGTTTCCAGAGATATTCGGTGATTTTTATTTCGCTGTTGCGGCCAAGACTGTAGATAGTATTGTCTGTGAAAAGTATCTGAATTCTGCCCCGCTGACTGGTTTTAATCGTATCACCCTCATAAATTGGTGATTTTACGGCAAGAGAGCGGACGTTGCCTGATTTGTCAATGGCTTGAATTTTACCCCGCAGGGCAACAACTGTAGCAGCTTTTTTTTCATCTGCGGCAGCTATGGAGGCCGCAAAAAAGAGAGAAAGCAGAAATACGAGCCAGACATCTGGAAAAAATGGACGATAGTTTTTCTTGATCATGACAGGTATCAATATGTCCTTTAATTAAAATCAGTTCAATTGTAACTTCTCAAGTTCCCAACTTTATGCACGCTGTCTCTATATGATAGCGATGCTTTGCTCCGGAGCGCTAGAAAAATCCCAGAGTAAAAGAAAGGGTGACAAGGTTTTTGCGGTACGTGTAAATATCCATATTGGATTCAGAGTCTGTGTATGTATAGATGAGTTGGCTTGAAAGGTTCATGTTGTCGGATTCTGATTGCCAGATAAGTTTTGAAAGGCCAAGCTTTAACTCCTGAACAGCGTCACTTCGTTTGATCAGAAAAAGAGGGTCTGCTTCATCATAATCTGTTTGTTGGCAGCCTATGCTGGCAAAGGCTGCTGTTTTCCAGTGGAGTGCCCGTTCAAAGTGCAGTGTCCAGCCGATACGGTCAAAGCTGTAGAAGTCGGCGTCGGTTTTTTCTCCCTCTTTAAATAAAAGGATACTTATCCTGTTTGAGCCGAGACTGATAACAGGATTAAGGTTCAGCCTGAAGTCAGTTGAATCCCGTAGGGAATCAGGGTAGTTGTCCCGTTTCTCAATGCGGCCATCGAAGTTAAGGAGAAGTGCATGACCCACAGGCACGGTGAGGACGCTGCCAAATCCATAGGCACCCTGATAGCGATCATGCTCCACATCAATATGCTTGATAATGGCATAATTATTCCACATGAAATTTTTTGCCTTCCAAACCGGTCCGGTTGACAGTGAGTAAAAATTGATATCCAGATCCTGCTGATTTTCATAAAAAGCATTGTAGTTTGTAAAAGTGCTCTTCCATGAAACGGCATCGTTATCCAGGCGATATACATGGTTGAAAATAGCAGTGGTCGAATAGAATTGATCGTCCTGGGGTTTTGCCGAAGGGCCGGTAAGTTGCAGGTCAAATAATCCAAATGGGATAATATCATTGACTGGGGAAAGTCGAACATTATCATCCCAGTTTATGCCAAAAGTGAATGTGCCGGTAAAAAAATGCCGTTTATCCTCTTTCTCTATGGCAGCCAGATACCTTTCAATATTTCTCCACACTGACTGCGGAGGGTTTGTGGCCAGTACTTCCCGGAAGTACTGTTTGGCCATTTCTTTAAATCCGAGTCCGAGGTGGCAGCGGGCGATTTCCAGTTTCACCCGAACTGCGTTTGGATTCATAATTAGTATTCTTTCAAACGCCATGAGAGCTGTTTCAAAATCACCAAGTTCAAAAGCGCTGCGGCCAAGATAAAAATTGATATCAGGATCCGCTGGGTTTTCTTTGAAGGCGTTGAAAAGAACTGCCCTGGCCTGTCTGTAGTTGCCGGACAGGAAAAGATTTTTGCCCTGCTCATAGCTCGTCTGGGAAGCTGCCTGGCAGGGAAGGGTGCATATGAGAAAAAAAGGAAGAAAAAGTAAAAAACGCATTGTCCGTTATTCCATATTATATGAGGTGATATGTAAGAAACACCCAACTGAAGAAACAGAGGCGTTATTTGTTCACCGTTTGAAAGACTTTAAAAAAATGTAACTATCCAGCTGCACCTCATCTTTGAACGATCAGGCCTGCTCACATAGACGGGCTATAGCTTCGCAGGCCTGCTTGTCCAAATCTAAGGCACATCTGAATAGTTACGGCCTGGAGTTGAGGCCCATTTCGAGCCCTCGCTGAATAGATACAAAAAAAAATTATATGAACATTCTATGCTCGTGTCATGTCAACCCTTGATTGTCGTGTAGGTCGTCATACCCATGGCGACTCTTCAGGGTCGGGAAGGGTTCGAGTCTCACTTTGTTCGCTATCTCCGGACCTGTATACTCCAAAGGTCATTAGGCATGACATTAGATTAGCAGATAAAAATGTAAAAATAAATGTAACTATTGCAGTTGCACCACACTGAGAATGCTGAAAATTTGTTGGTGCGACCGGAGTTTCCACTTCGTTTCCCTGATCTACTCCAACCTGAGCACACTCCAACAGGTTCTCTGGAGTAACGGCTCATTTCGTTTTTTTACTGAAGAGTGGAAATAAATCCTCGATATGAAGAAAAATCAAACTTGACAAATACGTTCCTTATGGTATGTATGACTGTTTCCGTTCTTGGATATCCCTCCTGTCTATTGTCCGGTTGATCGGGCCGTTGCGCAGGAGATACAATTTATTTCAGTTTTGTGTTGGAGGAGAAAATGTACGCTATAATTCGTACTGGCGGTAAACAATATCAGGTTGCGGCGGGTGAGCGTCTGCGTGTTGAAAAACTTGCCGGTGAAGTAGGTGAGACCGTTGAGCTTGATGATGTATTGCTGGTAGCTGATGGAGAAGATATCAAAGTTGGTCAGCCAGTTATTGACGGAGCCAAAGTGACAGCTCAGATCGTTGAACAGGACAAAGATAAAAAAATCATTGTCTTCAAGAAGAAAAAACGGAAAGGCTATAAACTGAGAAAAGGTCACCGTCAGCCTTATACCGCTCTGGAAATTAAAGACATTTCATTATAACAATTTATAGCCCGGTTTGCAGGACGGAGCTTTTAGAGTGCTGTTCTGTTCCGGTTTTATTGAAGAGGTTGTGTTGTGGCTCATAAGAAAGCAGGTGGTAGTTCAAAAAACGGCAGAGACAGTAATGCCCAGCGTCGCGGCGTAAAAAAATTCGGTGGCGAGAATGTTCGCGCCGGCAATATTCTCGTTCGTCAGCTTGGAACCAAAATTCATCCTGGTTCTAATGTTGGACTTGGACGTGATTATACCCTTTTTGCTTTGGTTGACGGGGTTGTCACATTCGAGAAATTCGGACGGGGCCGCAAACGCGTCAGCGTTTATCCTGTAGACGCAGCATAATTAATAACTGTAAGGCTGTTTTGAAAAATTAGAAATTTTGTCCTAGAGACAAAATTTCTAATTTTTCAAAACAGCCGATTTTTTTTCTCCGTCTAAGGTGGCATTGCAATGGCGTTCGTGGATGAGGCCAAATTTTTTGTTAAGGCCGGTGACGGAGGAAACGGCTGTATCAGCTTCCGACGTGAAAAGTATGTCCCCAAAGGTGGACCGGACGGAGGTGACGGCGGTCGGGGTGGCTCTGTCATTATAGAGGCATCCTCTCGTCTCGGTTCTCTCATCGATTTTAAATACCGTTCCCATTTCATTGCCCAGAACGGCACCCATGGCAAGGGTAAGAAAATGCATGGCAGGAAAGGGGAGGATTATATCCTTCAGGTTCCTGTCGGGTCCATTATCAAAAATGCTGAGACCGGCGAAATTATTGTCGATCTTGTCCTCGACCATGACCGAATCGTTGTTGCCAAAGGTGGCAGGGGCGGGGGCGGCAATGTTCATTACGCGTCATCCACCAACCGCGCTCCGAGAAGAGCTGGCAAGGGAATTCCCGGAGAGGAATTCTGGCTGCTCATTGAGTTGAAACTTCTTGCCGATGTCGGTTTGATTGGCCTTCCAAATGCAGGGAAATCCACCCTGCTTTCCAGACTTTCTGCTGCTAATCCAAAAGTGGCGGATTATCCTTTTACCACCCTTGAACCACAGCTCGGAGTTCTGCAGTTCGATTATATCGGTCAGTGTATTATCGCTGATATTCCCGGACTCATCGAAGGGGCTCACCAGGGAGCCGGATTAGGGCATAAGTTTTTGCGTCATATCGAGAGGACGAGAATCCTGCTGCATATCATCGACAGTACCGGTATGGAGGACGATCCCCTTAACCAGTACCGTGTTCTGGAAAATGAGTTGCAGCTTTATAACGATGAGCTGATGGGGCGTCATCGCCTTGTTCTGCTGAATAAAATTGACCTGCTGGAATCCGATGCGCAACTCGATGAACTTGTACGGCGTTTCAAGGATGAAGGGATTGAAGTGCACCCCATTTCTGCTGCCAAGGGAACGGGGCTTGGTGCATTGAAAGAAAAACTTGCTGACCTGCTGGAGCAGGAAATCGTTACGGCGGAAGAAGATGACGTTTCAGGTAGCTAAAGAAAAAGGAATTGAACTTCGTAAAAGATATCTTGAAGAGGCAAGGCGGGTTGTCGTAAAAGTAGGGAGCGCTGTTCTTACCATGGGCGCTGGACTTAACCACAATGTGCTTGAAAACCTTGCCCGGGAATTAACTTTTCTGACACAGAGCGGGCGTGAGGTAATTCTCGTCAGTTCGGGAGCTGTTGCCGCAGGCCGGAAAAAGCTGGGGCTTGATGGGGCTGTTCTGAGAATGCGGGAAAAGCAGGCCGCCGCAGCAGTTGGACAGGCCAGCCTGATGCGCTCCTATGAAGATCTTTTCGGGTACTTTGACCAGAAAGTTGCCCAGATACTGCTCACCCATGACGATCTTTCCCATCGGGATAGATATCTCAATGTACGAAACACCATGAATACCCTGTTGGAATGGGGCATCCTGCCGATTATCAATGAAAACGATACGGTATCTGTAAAGGAACTGCGCTTTGGCGACAATGACACCCTGGGCGCCATGCTCACCAACCTTATTGATGCCGATGCCTTCATCTGCCTGACTGATATTGATGGTCTCTATTCCGGAAATCCTTGTACAACCACAGATGTCAAAAGAGTGCATACCGTAGCTGAGGTAAATGGCGAGGTGGAAAGCATGGCCGGCAATATCTGTGGTTCAAATCTGGGCACCGGCGGCATGAGAAGTAAGATTCTGGCTGCAAAAATGGTGGCCGCCAAGGGTGGCTGTTCTTTTATTGGACCCGGAAGAGAAGAGGGAATACTCCAGAAACTTTTCAGCGGAGAACTGGTTGGTACTTTCTTTCTGCCCCAGCAGGAGAAAATGGCCAGCCGTAAGCACTGGATTGCTTTTACTCTTCGCCCCAAAGGTTTTCTGGTTCTCGATGACGGCGCCTGCCGGGCTCTGACCGGCCAGGGCAAGAGCCTGCTGCCTTCCGGGATCAAAGAGGTGCGCGGCGTATTCGGCGTCGGAGACCCTGTCCATTGCCTTGATAAAAATGGCATTGCAATTGCCGCCGGACTTGTTAATTATAATTCCGAGGAAATAACAAAGATCCATGGCTGTCATACCTCTCAGATTGAGGATATCATAGGCTATAAGGACAGTGATGAGGTTATTCACCGGGATAATCTGGTGAAGCTGTGATTGAGAATATTACGAAGTAAAAGATGCAAAGGAGCATATCATGTCGAGCGTGAAAGATACCATACAGGCTATGGCCAGGGAGTCAAAAAAAGCTGCCCGTAGAATGAGCAGTCTTTCCACTGAGAGTAAGAATCAAGCCCTGTTGCGCATGGCTGATGCCCTTGTTGAACAGAAAGAGTATATCCGCAAGGAAAATGAAAAAGATTTGGCAGCCGGACGGGAAAAGGGCCTGTCAAGTGCCATGCTGGACCGGCTCAATCTTTCCGACAAGGTAATGGCCTCCATGGTAACCGGTTTACAGGAGGTTGCCGCGCTTCCCGACCCTGTCGGCGAGGTAAGCGACATGATGAGAAGACCCTCAGGCATCGTGGTGGGGCGTATGCGTATCCCTTTAGGCGTCATCGGCATGATCTACGAGTCCCGGCCAAATGTCACCGTGGATGCAGCCGCCCTCTGCCTGAAGGCGGGGAATGCCATTCTGCTCCGGGGCGGCTCGGAAGCCATCCATTCCAACCTGGCCCTTGCCAAGGTACTGCAGGATGCCCTTGCCGCTGAAAACATCGATGCAGCCGCTGTTCAAGTTATTCCGGTGACTGATCGTGAGGCCGTGAACGCCATGCTGACCCTGGAAGAAGAGATTGATCTTATCATTCCCAGAGGGGGAGAGGGCTTGATCCGTTTTGTGGCTGAAAATTCCCGGATTCCGGTCCTCAAGCATTACAAAGGGGTTTGTCATGTTTTTGTCGATGAAAGTGCTGATTTTGACATGGCAATAAATATTGTCATGAACGGCAAGGTGCAGCGTCCCGGAGTCTGTAACGCTTTAGAAACATTGCTTGTGCATGAAAAGATCGCTGCTGAATTTTTACCAAAGGCGGCAGCCGAGCTTGAGAAGGCAGGGGTGGAAATCAGGGGTTGCGAGAAAACCTGCGCCCTTGTTCCTGCAGCCAGGGCGGCAACCGAAGACGACTGGCCCATGGAGTTTCTGGAGCTCATTCTGGCCGTGAAAGTTGTTGCTGATCTTGATGCGGCTATGGATCATATCATCCAATACGGCTCCCAGCATACCGAGGTTATTGTTACTAATAACTATACAAATTCCCAGCGTTTCCTGCGCGAGGTAGATGCCTCGGCCGTCATGGTCAATGCCTCCACCCGATTCAGTGATGGCGGTCAGTTCGGACTTGGTGCGGAGATAGGTATCAGTACCACCAAGCTTCATGCCTATGGGCCAATGGGCCTCAAAGAACTGACTACCAAGAAATTTATTGTCTATGGGGACGGCCAGGTAAGGGAGTAGGTTTTTTTGTTTTGAAACAAATAGGCCTTTTCGGCGGCACCTTTGACCCTGTCCATAACGGACATCTTGCCGTGGCAAGAGCGGTTCTTGAGCAGCTTGAGGACCTTGATGAGGTTCTGTTTATTCCCTCCGCCTCGCCGCCTCACAAGCCTGAAGAGCTTATCAGCCGCTTTGACCAACGAGTGACCATGCTTCGTCTTGCCCTGGAGGACAATCCCCGCTTCTCGATTTCAACCATTGAGGCCGAGCGCAGTGGGCCTTCCTATACCATAGAAACGCTGCCCCTTTTGCGCAAAGCTCTGGGGCAGGATGTTTCCATTTATTTTATCATCGGCCTTGATGCCTTTGCCGAAATAACCACCTGGAAAAATTATAAAGACCTGCTTGCCGCCGTTTCCTTTGTGGTCATTGACAGGCCTTCCCATCTCTGCTCCGGTCTTGGGCAGCTTATCCCCGGATTCTTACCTTATTTTGTCAAAAAGAAAGATGGGCTGTGGGTGTCTTCCCAGGGGCGTATTATTGTTTCTCTGGCCATGAAACCGGTCAATATCTCTTCATCCCTTATCCGGAAAAAAGTGCAAAAAGGGGAATCCCTTGATGGCCTCGTCCCACCTGCTGTGGAGCGGTATATTCATGAGCAGGGACTTTATAAGCAAAATCCGATTTGAATCGGAACAAAGTTGAAAAAATGATGAAGTTGATCATCTGCCACTCATTTTTTCATTTTTTTCACCGCGTTCTTCTGTCTTTTTGAACCTTCTTCTGAAGGCCTCCTCTCATTCAATTCGTCTAACATCGTCTAACAGGGCATTTTTGCCTGAAGAATTTTTTTGACCCGGAAATGTCCAAAAGGGAATTCTATAAGGTGGAGTTTAAGTATTTAGTTATTTTCTTGACAAGCTGGGTTGGTCTCTGTAATTTTTGCATAACTTCACAATATGAAAAGATAAATATAAATAAGCAGGGTCGACAAAATGAAGATAACAAAGAAATTTCGACTGACCTGGGTCGTAATATTAGTGATAAGTTCCTTTACCCTTGGATATTATTTGAAGCCGAAAACTGCAATGCGGCCTATGTTTCAAAACGGCCTGCCCCGAGGTATGGGAAGAATGGCACCACCTCTGCGTATGCCAATGGGGATGCCTTCCGGACAGAGATATATACCGGGGCAAAGATAGTAGCCATGGCCTCATCATCTCTGAAATCAGTCAACAGGCCATGGTATGCTTTTCTGAAGAACAGGCGTTTTGTGCAGGCAAGTGCTCTTGTTCTGTCAAACGCTTATTTCCTTTCCTTTTTGCGTTTTATACCGTGCGGCTACCTGCAATGCTCGAACTGTTCCCTGTCCACATTCTCTTGTCCCCTGATTCTTGTGCAGAAGGGTGCCGTGATGATGTCAATGGGTATGTTCGGTGTGATGAGTGCAAAGGTCATGGGTTCCATTGCCGTTGGTATGGCAATTTTGTTTTTCTTTGGTTCAGCCCTTGGAGCATGGGCATGCGGCTGGCTTTGTCCTTTCGGTTTTCTCCAGGATATGCTGGGCAAGATCCCGGTAAAGAAGTTTTCACTTCCTGCATGGTCCGGTTATTTACGGATTCCGATATTTATTGGCCTGGCAGGAGTTGTGCCGTATCTCAGCCGCCGCCTTTTTTTCTGTGATGTCTGTCCGTCCGGCACCATTAACCGACTCTGGCAGCAAGCTGCCGGCATACCTCTTTTTTTCAAGACCCCGGAAGGAATATGGTCAGTAGTTTCAGTAAGTTTCCTGATCTTCATCCTGGCTCTGGCCATTTTTACCATTCGACCGTTTTGCGGACTTTTTTGTCCAATCGGAGGGCTCAGCGGCCTTTTAAATAAAATATCCGGGCTCTTCCTCAAAGTTGACAAGGAAAAATGCGTGTCGTGTAATCTTTGTCAAAAGAGCTGTCCCCAGGGAATCAATCCCTCCCTGACACCAGCCCACAGCCAGTGTGTACGATGCCTGGAATGTACCGGAAAGTGCAAATCCATCTCTCTGGATTTGCGACTCTAACGGGCTGTTGTCCTGGGAAATTTACATAATGAGTGTCGGTCTTCTTGTCTTTTTAATTTCGGACGGCTTTTCTTTTATTAAGTCCTGAACATTTTTGGATCAGGCATTTGGTGTTATGGTGGTTTTTAGTTTCCGTTATTTCTTCTTTCCTTTTCTATTTTAGCTTGAGTTTCTCAAGCAACTTTTCTTTTCCCGATCAAGTTCCATAGTTCACTACCACAGTCTTCCGCTGTTGTTCCAAGCCGAGTAGATTCATGTCTGTGTTTTGGTCATATGCCCCTTTTTGGGGTCATATGACCCTGTATGTGGCTTCCTTGGAAAAGGAAGTAACCTGATCAATCCAAAAGTGAAAGGAATATTTCAAGTCTATCTAATTGATATGATGTGTTTCTTTTGTAAGGATGTAATTCAGCTTTCACGTTACCACTTTGTGGCATAGAAGATGAATGCCTCACAAAGGGAGGCATGGTACATGTTTATTTTTTAGGAGCTTTATTTGTCATGGCGAAATATCTCGTTATTAAAAAAAATATTATATTCTTTAAGTCGTTAGCTCTCTTGCTCTTTGTATTGTTGCCAGCAGTTGCGCCCTGCAAGGAAGTTTCCTCCATGATTGCCCAAATGGTTCTGGAAAGTGAAATGCTCATGAATAGTGGGGATTTTGAGGAAGCGCGTGCAGTGCTCGAACAGGCACTGAGGATAACGCCAAAGGAGCCGAAGCTTTATTTTTACCTGGGTGCTGTTTACAGCCGTTTAGGATTGCCTGATGAAGCTGCCAATGCCTATGAGTCGGCAATTCGCATTCATCCCGGCTATTTCAAGGCACTGAGTGAATTGGCCCGAGTCTATAGCTCCCTTGGCAGGTGGGATGACGCAGCCGCGGTCTATGGAAAAATATCTGAGATAGATCCTTCCTCCGCCCGTCCTTATTTTGAGAAGGCCATGATATTTCGGAACCAGGGACTCAAGGATGAAGAAAGAGAGGCACTTGCAGAGGCTTATCGCCTCAACCCGGAATTTGTCATTTTGTCGGCACGACTGCAGAATTTTGAAATCGATGAGCTGCTGACTGAAAGGGAGAGCGCCGGGAAAACTGCAGGTTCGCATGTACAAATCAAAAATACAGATCGTACGGAGAAGGAATCAACGAAATCGCAATCTTTCCTTCCTCCGTTGAAGAAGATAAAAAAGACCTCCGCAAGAGAGGAAAATGAGAAGTTTTACTGGCTTTACATATTGATCATGCTCACGACATTAATTGTAATTTGGGGAGGGAAAAAAAGGAAAGATCTGTGAGGTTGAGTGCTTTGATTTCAGGAAGAAATCGAGAGGAAATGAAGATAAAAAAAATGAAAAAAGAGAGAAAAGATGAGAAAAACTATTTTATGCAAATGGCTTATGGTCGGTTTTATCGTGGCACCGGCGCTCGCTTTTGCGGACGCGGGTATGGCGCCTCACAATACCGGGAACTTGATGCGCGGCTATATTCCACTGACCTATCCAGATGGCACAAGCGGAAGTACAGGTTCTGAATACTGTTGGAATTGCCATAATGTCACTGTTGACGGTAATGTTGTCTACGTCTCCCGTTGCGAGACATGCCATTCCAATACCATTGGCGGCTATGGCAACATGAACAATTGGGACAAGTGGCATGACTTTGTGCCTGACAGTGCACCAAAAATGATGACCCACCGCAATCTGGCATGCGGCGACTGCCATTATACGGTTACCCATGGAGACATGAGCCGGGTCTGGAACAATAAGCTTGTCTCCGGAACATTTGATGGAAACTCTGTTGTCAATACCCTTATCGAAACCACGGCCTGGCAGCCCAATCCCGATTACTGGAAGGATGCAAACGGTGATCCTGCCAATCCTGTTATTGAGGAGCAATACTTATCAACCATTACCATTCCCGCCGGCTATACGGTGTTGCACCCGGATTGGAGCGACCCGGCAGACTGGATGGAGAAAACCGGGCCGGAACGGGGCCTGATTCTGGGTATATTGAACTCGAATGATGCCTTTGACAATGAAATAGGTAATTTTGAGGTAACGGAAACTGTTGTCAATGGCGATGGCTCTCTGACTCTGACGGTAAAGGGCAAAATTATCCTGGCTGGTCTGAACGGGGTGGATCCCGTCTCTCCGGCTTTTGGACTTTACTATTATCAGATGCTTAAACCGGATGTTGGTTATTGTGATGATCCCAATTTGCCGGGGCTGCAGATTGATACTGCCAATCCACAGATCTGTTTTCATTATATGGGCGTGAATAAATACGGCAGTTCAAATTGCCCTGACAATGTGGAATGTATTCCCCAGCAGGTCAATTTTGCCGGGCCGTCAGATTTTGCCAAAGATGATGGCCTTGGAGTTGGAGGCATCGATTCCACCCCTGACGGCATCTGTCAGGTTTGTCACCTCAGTGCCAGGCACTGGCGGCGTGACGGGTCCCTGGGAGATCATTATAATGGGCAGAGATGTACGGATTGTCATGAACACACCAAAGGTTTCCAGGCCCCTTGTGTTTCCTGTCACGCTGAACCTCCCATGGATACGGCGGGAATGGTTTACAGCATTGACGGAATGAATACGACTCCTGGGGTAACGGGTTCCACGACTTTTGGAGCCCATGCAATCCATGCCTCGACTTCTGGACATAATTTCAGTTGCGACTCCTGTCATACAGGCGGTATGCCGGATTCCTCCTATAGCGGCAATAATGCAATTCAGATAGGTTTTGCCCTTAACCCTGCCGGATTTGCTTCAACCTATGACGGTCAGTCCAATCTGACTCCTCCGTTTATATATGAAGGAACAAGTGGTAATATCATCACGACTGGTGGGAGTCTGGCCTGCTCAAATATCTATTGCCACAGTGACGGGACTGCCGTGTCCGCAAGTTTTTTTGACCCCTCTGTCTATTTTCCTCCTGGAAACAGCACTCCTCCATGGAATGGACAATGGAATGATTCCGATGGCACAACCTGCAATAATTGTCATCAGTATCCTCCCCAATACAGCCAGGATGATCCAAAGGCCAACACCCATTTAAGGCATATGCAGGCCGGATATACCTGTCAGCATTGTCATTATGCGACAACACAGGATGATGTAAGCGTCGACAGCGCCATGCACGCGAATGGCGTGTATGATGTTGTTTCCGGGCCATCATTTTCAGCCCATGGCGAGGAGCAACCACTTTCCTTTGACTATGTCTTTGACCCTGGCGGCGGTACCTGTTCCAGCAATGCATGTCATAACTACTGGGGGCTGAGCAAGGAACGCTGGGGGAATGCTTCCATCTCTGCCAGCGCCAATATACAGCAGAACGGAACCCTGTGCGGCGATGTTACTTTTAACATCAATGTTACAGGTGGATATCCCAACAGTCCTGTTCCTCCCTATACATGCTATTATGAATGGGGAGATGGTGCGATCACTGACTGGAGCGACGACTGTTCCGCCTCCCATGTATATGATACGGAAGGAAACCATGATGTGACCTGGAGTGTACGAGATGCCAGAATGCATACCTTATCCGGAACCGCTGCCACAAAGACAACGCCTGTCAACGTTTCCTATACACCCGGGTGTATAGATCCTGCCAGCATTGATAGTGATGGCGACGGCATGACCGATGTCTGGGAAAATCTATATGGTCTTGATTATCTTGATCCGACAGATGCCGGGTTGGATCCGGATAAAGACGGTCTGACCAGCCTCTATGAATTTAACCTGAACACAGATCCGACCCTGGCCGACACCGATGGCGACGGCGTGGATGACGGCCATGACGGCTATCCCCTGGATAACGGTCAGAGCGTCTGTTCCGATGTTATCCTTGGAAACGGTATTGCCTATGCATCTGTGTCTGCAGCCTACGGTCAGATTCAGAGTGGCGATACAATTCAGCTTGCGGCTTCAGATCTAAGCGAAAACCTGCTGTTTGACCAAAACATCGTATTTACCCTTTCAGGTGGTTATGAGTGCAGTTTTATAAATAACCCGGTGAATACGGAGGTTTCGGGATCGCTGATTATTGCCGACGGAACGCTGACTGTTGATATGATAACCATTAAATAAAAGCTCTCCGGCAACAATGCTCTCACTTCTATGAATCATACAGGGAGTGAGAGTATTGGCTTCCGAAAGGCGAGCCCCGGCTGCGTTATCAACCCTCGCGTTTTTTTATTTTAAGCTTGTCGATTTTTTCCAGATACTCCTGGGCGATTTTCTCTATTTCAATCCTGCCGGCCTGGAACAGCGGTTCCTTGATAAGTCCGCCGCCTTTTTCCTGGATCATGGCGGCGAGATTGCCGCTGATGACGCAGAGCCGGGCATTATGATCCTGACAGCGGTCAAGTCGTCGGTTGGTGCTGTTCAGGCGGGCGGTAAGCTGGTTTTTTTTACTAGTCAACTCGGTTGTTTTTTGTTCGTATTCTGCCATTTTCTGCTGATGGGTCTGGCGCAGGGCATCGAGTTTCGCCACAATTTTTTTTCTGGCCTCCTCGATGTCCTTCTTTTGAGCGAGCAGTTTCTTGTACCTGTTTTTTTCCTTGTCAAGAAGTGCTTTCAAACCGTCAACTTCTTTGTATACCTTGGCCAGGGAGGCCTTTTCCTCCTTCAGGACGGCTATCCGGTTGTCCGCCTCCCGCAGCCTGCTTTCCACCCGTGCCTTTGCCGCGGCGCATTGCGCTACTTTGGCCTTCTCCTGGCTGTTTTTTTTCTTGAGAAGCCTGTTGCGCTGTTCCTGTTTCTGGAGATCCTGTAGAAGAGCATCTCTCTCTCCTGTCAACTGGAAGGTTGTATAGCCAAGCCAGCCAAAGGCACCGAGAACGAACAGAGCAGTCACGCTTAAAAAAACAATTTTCAATTTCATTTTTTCCCCTTTTTCTCAAAAAGTGTCATACACGATCAAAAATCAGCTGTTTTGATTCAGTGCTCAGTATTTCACGTTGAGATCAACCTGCAGGGTGTCGATGGTAAAAGGAGGGCCGCTGATTTCGTCGGTACTGATCCAGCGTGACTGGAGCCAGACACTTCGCATCAGGCCGAATTGTCCTCCAAACATCCAGCCCTTGGCATTGGTGCCGCCCAGGTGGAAGTCCGAGTCGCTGAAGGCATCGAGCACGGCGTCTGCTTCAAGATAGCGATAGTTGCAGAAAACACTCCAGTCGGCAAATTCCTTCATTTTTTCATGCCCCACCCTCAGACCGACAAGGTAGCCTTCGGTTTCTTCTTCGATGAGATTATCAGGGTCGCCGTTGTCGGTTCCGAGAACTCTCGCAGCCACATCGTCCTCGTCAAAGCCGATATTTTTAACATAATCTCCATAAAGAGAGATGGTGACCGGGTCAAAGATCGAGATGTCGAGTTTAGCTGTAACGGAAACCTCTTCATATCCGGATGCAAGCCCCACTGTTTCTTCAGAAGGATCGATGTAAAAGAGGGTATTTCCCTTCTGGATGAAGCGGGGAGCGGTAAAGGCGGTGTTGGGTGCGCCTTCCAGAGGGTCATAGTCGCTCTGGATATTTTCATAATCATAATAGGCAACGCCCAGTTTAAATTTCACCGTATCCGTCGGAGTGAATGTCAGACCGGTCTGGCCTGCCCACAGGAACTTATCTTCCGTGGTTTCGGAAAATTCATCAATTGAGAAAATTCCGGCAGTAAGAAATCCCTGCAGCCAATTGGTAAATTTGGGTTCATAGGTGGCTGCCGCGCCTTCGAAATTAAGGTCGCCGTCCCAGACAAGATCGGTATGCAGCCAGGGATTTGGAATTCTTCCTCCCCAGGCCGTGAACTCATCGCTGGGATGCCACTTGACAAATATGCGGTCAAAAACAACGGAATCCTTGTTGGAATAGTCGCCAAAGGTGTCATTGGTGGAAACAGGATCTTTCTCATTGCCGGTGGACAAACGTACGGTGGCATCCACAGTATCGGTGACCTTGGCCTTGGCCGATACTCTCACCCTGATACGTCCGCGGTGCCTCTCCTCCTGATCGATAATCTCGGTGGGATCGGACGGATCCACAAAGACTGCGTTTTCTTTGTCAAAGTAATCACCCTGGTATCTGAGGCGCATGTCGCCGCCAAAACGGATTCTCTGCGCCCATCCTGCGGCGCTCCCCACCTGGTGCTCATATTCGGCCTGTTCAAGCTGTTTTTTGAGTCGCTCATCAACCCGTTTTTCAACCTTGTCGCCAATTTTAGCGGCCACATTCTGGGTTATCTCATCGATGTAACGCTGCTCTTTTTCCGGGGAGACAATGGTGATAGTTCTCTCAGGTTCCGTCTTGGAACTTTCTTTGCCGATCGTTTTTTCGTGATGCCTGTTGATAAAGCGTGATGCTTCGTCATCGGTGACAATTCCTTTATCCCTGAGAATTTCTATCAGGGCTTCAATTGAATCAAATGAGTTCGAGGCATCTGCCGCAAAGCTTCCTGCTGCATTGAAAACAAGGACGCTCACTGCCATGCAGGCCGCCAGAAGATATTTCTTTTTCATATTCACGCTTATCCTTTTAAGGAGATTTGTAATTTAATTTTACGAGGCATTTCCGCCGGAGGCGGCTCGCTCAGATATATATTGCCAAGTACGGTGTTGACTGCCCTGTCCAGGTCTGAATTGCCCGATTTGCCGACAAGCGAATGGGCGATAACCCGGCCTTGATCGTCAAGAGTGATGACAACAATGGTTTTCAGATTGTCAGAGGGAATTCCGCCGTTGTCATGCATAAATTTCTTAATAGTTTCCTGCAGTTCCTCCTGAACGATTCGCGTATACCAGGCAAATCTGCGCAGCAGAGAGGTTGCTCCTCCGCCGATCAGGCTGCGTCCTCCTTTCTTGCCCACCAGTCCGAAACCGTCGGTTCCGCTGCCGCCTTCAGCGTCAAGCCCGAGCTGTTCGCCGGGCGGGGGCTCATCAGAGGTATCTTCGGCAACCTCTTCCTGGGGCTGTTCTTCAGGTTCAGGTTCGTCAATGATTTCCTCTTCCGGTTCCGGCGGCGGTTCCTCAACCTCGGGAGGTGGAGGAGGGGGAGGGGGCTTGACCAGGGTTACCATCTGCATCTGGCGTTTGCGTTTTTCCGGCTTGTCCTTTATGACAAGAAGAATGGAAAAGAGCGTGATGCTGAGCAGCACCGCTGCCACCCCGCAGACGATAAGGGTCAGCGCTTTTTTCTGTTTCATTACTTAACGACCTTCTGGGTCACAAGCCCAAGCTGACTGATTTCCAGTTTCTGCAGGAGATCAAGAATATCAACAACCTTCTGATAATAGATTTGTTCGTCACCCTTGATAATCACCGGGAGATTGGGGTCAGCCGCCTTGTAGCCCCTGAGCATGGACTCCAGCTCAGTCAGGGTCACCGGATAGGCGTCGAGATAGATCTGGCCGCTGGAATGAATGGTGATCGCCTTGGTCGTCGGCTTCTCAAGAGCCGGGGCGGAGCTTGCCTTGGGCAGATTCACCTTGATGCCCTGAACCGCGGCTGTGATGGATATGATAAAAACCACCAGGAGTGTCCATGCCAGGTCGAGCATGGAGGTGATGTTCAGGTCGTCATAGATCTTGCTGTCATAGAGATCTTTTTTCATTATTCAGCCTCTCCTTTGTGCAGCTCGACCTTGATGGCAAATTCATCAAGGAAGATGTTGAGATCAGAGGTGATCAGCTTGATTTTGGTATTCAGGTAGTTGTAGCCGAACAGGGCCGGAATGGCGACGACAAGCCCGAAAACCGTGGTGGCCAGCGCTGAGGCGATACCAGGGGCAATGGCCATGATATTTGCTTCGCCCGCCTCGGCCATGGCGGCGAAGGTGTTCATGACTCCCCACACTGTGCCGAGCAGGCCGAGGAACGGGCCGCCGGAGATGGCGATGGTCAGCGTTGCCAGCCAGGAGTTCAGCCGTTTGACTTCATGCATGTATGACTTTTCAATGGCAAAAATAAAATTCTTCATGCAGTCTGCATGGAATTTACTGCCGTCTTCCCGACCGCAGCCATGTTCGGCAGGACGGGTGAGTATGTCATATCCGGCCTGGTAAATTTTGTAGAGCGGCGATCCTCCGAAATTTTCATCGTCGCAGTCAATGATTGGAGCCTGACGCGACAAGTGGTCAAAAGTCCGGCGGAAAACCGTGTTGCCCCGCTGCATGCTGTAGAAGATATAACTTTTGCCAAGCATTACCACCCAGCTCAGAGCGGCAATCATAACCAGAAGACCGATGACAATCCAGCCGTCAAGGGTAATGTTCCTGGCAATGGTGGCCAGGTAGTTGACGGGCAGGGCATCACCTCCCTCGCCTTCCTGTACAGCACCGAAAAGGGCGATTGACGCGTCCGGACCCTGGCTTTTAGAGGACAGGGCCAGCCAGTCCGGGGAAAGTGCGGTGGTAGAGAAACGCACCTCATCAAGCTCTCCAATGAAAGCTCCTTTTTCCGTGGCGCCTCCTATAACAATATCGGCAGTCAGGTTCGGCAGTTCGTTTGGCAGAGTCGTAGTGGTGGTGGCCACAGTGGCGCCATTTATCAGGACATGCAGCTCTCCACCTACTACGCCGCTTACCGCCACGTGGTTCCACTGATTGAGCGCCAGGTCGCCAACCGGGTAGGAGGAAAATATCCGGTTTTCGCCGCTGATGAATTCCACATTGATCGCCGTCCCCTCAATGCTGATCTGCATTGAGTCAGTCTTATCTTTCCGGGTCAGCAGTGGTGCGTTTGTCAGGGGGGCCGCGATCCGTACCCAGGCGGAAAAGCTGAAGCCCTGGTTTGTTTCCAGTGATGGAGAGGAGGGGACGGTCAGCATATCCGCAGCGCCGTTCAGGCTTATGCCGTTGCCGATAATTGAAGGCAGCCCCTGGCCTCCGGCAAATGAGGCGGCATGATTATGAAAGCCGGTGCTGTCCTGGGGCATTCCTTCAATTTCGTTCATATGCAGAACAAGAGTCTGACCGCTGTCAAAGCTGCCTGCTCCGTTTGAGCTGTCGGCGGCTTCCGGATTGCCGAAGTAAATATAGAATTTTGCCGCGCTTCCGGCTGCGATGCGAGGCACCTTCACCCAGATTGAGGCTATTTCATCGAGGCTGTCATAGCTTTCAACCTGATGTTTCAGCAGTGTGGCGTCATCACCAGCAACAAAACGCAGATCCTCTCCTTCCATGCCTGCCTGGGTAAAATCGAAATTGCCGCTGTGCAGGCGGATCAGCAGGGGGACATTGTCCAGCGATCCCGTAACCCCGGCCGCCGCAGCATCGATATCAACGGCACGTCTGTACTTCCAGTTTTCGTTCCACCAGGCCCGGGCCGGGATCACCGTAACCAGCAACAAAAGCATGACAACAGCCGCAATCAACCGGCTATGCATTCCTCTCGATTTGTCAACACCGTATTCCATGTTATTCATCTTCCTTATTATCTATTAAATCCAATATCTGTACCTGTACCCATCGGGGTTTCAGATCCTCTGTCAATGTCGCCATCTGATCAAGCGCCTGCTGGCTGGCTTCCTTCACCCCGGCCACACTCTTTGTAACCTCACCTGCCGCAGCAGCGATGTTGCCGGCGCCGCTGATTGCCCCAAGGCTTATTGAGGTGTCCGCTGAAACGGGAACGCCGACCCCTGCCTGGGAAAAGGTGATATTCTGGGCATTGAGCACCTCTGTTGCGGCAAGGTAAATGGTGCCGCCCACAATTCCCGCCTCACCGGCATCAATGATGCCCGATGGAGCAAAGAGATAAATGTCGCCCGGTTCAGGCATCTCACGCGGTCCGCCGCGGCCGTCCATATCAAAAGTCAGTGCCCTGATACCGGATCCCGAGGCGGACGGCTTTTTGAATGTTTCATAGGTACCCTTTTCATTCTGGCGGGAAAGTCCTTCTCCACTGGCATTGACTGCTGTTTTCGAACCGCGGCCTGCATTAATGTTTGCCTCTGTCCACATGGTCATGTCGCCTCCCATCCAGGTCATGATCCTCGACTCATTGACATTGACGTCGCCCACCGAGTAGATATTGATGTCACCGCCGAATTCGGTTTTGATGCCGCCGCTTATGTCAATAGCGTTTGCATCATCATTTTCCGGAGGAAAGAAGCTGTATCCCACATCCATGGTTCCTGTTGCCAGTATGTTGACGCTGCCGCCATAGAGCGTGGCTATTTGGGACTGGGTCATGATGACATTGCCCTGGGCATCGTCAAGTTCGGGATTTTCCGTGCCGAACATGGGGGCAATGGCCTCCTGGCGTGCTAGGAGTTCGACTGCCTTTGCCGCAGAGCCGGGAGAATCAGATTCCTTGATGCTGTCCATTATTTTGGCGTGCAAGGCAAACAGGTTCATGAGATCTTCGACAACTGTTTCAGATCCTGCTGGCTGAGATGCATTGTTTTGATAAGCGGTCAGGCTGAATTGCTGTCCTCCTGCCTGATCATCCATGGTGATTTCTTCACCCTCCTGCAGATCGTCATTCATTGTTTGCAGAAGCTTTTCAACAAAGAGGCGCAGGTCTTCCTCGTTTCCTTGCAGGAGGGTACTCAGTGTGTCCGGTTGTATGTCAGCTCCAAAGGAGGCAAGGAGATTTTCAATAGAGCTCAGGTCGGAGTCTTCGATTGAACCGCGCAGTTGGGAAACGACATCCGTGGTTACCTGGTCTGTTACGGAATGTCCGGCATCCTCCAGAGTCTCAGTGGCTGAGATCAGGGAATAGTATTTCCCATAATCTCTGATGAGATTGAAAAAGTATTCTACCTCGTCAGGGCTTATATTACAGTTCAGGCCAGCCAGGACGTATATATCCGCACCTTCAAAGCCAAGACTCGGATGAACGCTTTCCGCCCAGATTTTATCGCCGTAATCAACAGCATTTGCCATGGTGCGGATGCCCAGTGTCGTGCCGAGATCGATATTGTTTCCTGCCTGTACAAGAAGTGATCCCGGTCCGGCTAATTTAAATCCAGAATATTTTGCATCAGAAGATTTATAATCACGCTCATAAGAACCAAGAACAATATCATGCCTGGCTTTGATGATCGTAACATCCAATGGATCAATATTTTGACCCTGGAATTCGAGATCCTTGATGTCCCGGCCTGCCAAAATTTCTGCTTTCTTTGGCAGGATGAAGCGCATGTTAGTAATATCCTGTCCTGCCACGATGCTCACCGGTTTCTGATCGCCTGTGTGAAGGGGCATAACCGGCATGACGTTTACTGAGCCCGGCCTCCAGCCATAGTAAGAATAGGGTTCATCCTGGCGCATTTTAATCTGGGCCGGATTTTGGTCCGTGGTCACCCCAAGGATGTCATTGCCCGCCACGAACTCAATCTGACCTGTTCCGGAAGGGGCAATTTCAAGTCTCCTGGACTGGGTGTCAAAAACAATATTATTTTCCGCTTTAAAGGAAAGATTGGCAGGCAGAGTTTCAAAAGCCTTGGACGATTTTGTGGTGGCAAGATGGGATGTGCCGGTATAGCGGATATCACCGTTTCTGGACCAGAGGCTTGCACTGGTATCCTGGCTAAAGCCAACCATGACCGGATCATTTGATGCGCTTCTTGCCTCTGCGGAGCGAAACCAGGAAGGACTGACAAGTGCACCGAGGTCTATGCTGCCTTCAGCCGTGAGCTCCAAGTTTGAGGTATTCAGTTCAATCTGCTGGTTTTCTGCTAAAAGGCTATTTTCCCGGTAACCGGTGCCGAAGTTGCCCATGGCGTAGAGTGACGCTGTTCCGGAGGCATTGAGAAAACGGCCATTCATATCGGCTCTGGACAGGAGGGTCAAATCACCCGATCCGAATGTGCCGATCTGGGTATAGACGTCTCCGCCAGCCTTGACCGAGACATCACCGCCGGCCATGGTGGCAATTCCAAGCGTTGGGGTGGCTGTGGAGTTTGGGTTGTTGATATAGGCTGCTCCCCATTTCTTTTCATCCTTCCACCATTTGTCCCAGCCGTCCAGGCCACTGAGTCCGCCCCAGATATCTCCACCTATATTGAGGGCAATGGAGCCACCACCGCTATAGTCATAATAGTGCTTCATATCGGCATCTATTGTGTCAATAAAACCTTCGCCGTCAAACACAATCTGTGTGCCGTATCTTTTGGAGAGGCCGGTTGTTCTGATGGAGCCTGTCAAGGCGTCTCCTTGATCCTCACTGATTGCCAGGTTGTTTGCAACATCGATGGCAATATCTCCACTTGCTGTCTGAACAGTACCGAGAACGGTCATGTTGCGGCCAACGGTCCCCTTAATATCGCCGCGGTATGTTGTCAGGTTGGCTGCAAGCCTTGCTTCATACCAGGGAGTAGGCATCATTTCTTTATTCGATGCCGGATTAGGACCGATGACGGTTTCACCGGCTGAAGCAAAATGAATGTCGCCGGTTTCCGTATAGATCATGCCTGAATCTGACCAGACGTCTGTTGTCTCGCCATTGGTTACGGTCCTGGTTCGTTTGCCGATGACCAGGTTCCCTTTGCCATTCTCCAGGTTGTTTAATGCCATGATATCTGGAGAATTCGTATTTGCTCCGGCAATAAGGTTGATGTCGGCTGAATTGGCTGAAATATCATCGCCGTAATTGCCATAGGAGTTTTTCAGCAACATGTATATATATGGGTAATCTTCTTTGAGAAATTCGGCGGAGTTTGAGGTGGGCATATCGATGATACTGCCTTCGATTTTCAGGTCGCCAGCTGCTCTCAGGGTGAGAACCATGGTTTCTCCCTGTTCTCCAAAGCGCCAGTTTTTTGGTTCAGGTGGTTGGCAGAAGGGATTGAAAATAGAACAGGTGTTTTCAACTTCCTCGGCCAGAATGTTCCAGGTGCCGTCCAGAGTGAGATCCTTATCACTTTGGATTTCTATACCTGGCCTGATGTGTAAACTGTTGTCTGAATCATCGGTAAGTCCTGCCGAAAGTCTCTCTTTCATGAAAGTTTCTGAGGTGATTTCCTCTGAAATTTCCTCTTCATCAACGATAGAGATTCTGGTCCGCACACTATCAAAAAAATCTTTTGCATCCTGATAAAAATCAACATCAAGCGGAGTGAAAATTTCATCTCCATTGTCGTCCTCTTCTATAATAAACGGCTTGCCGTCTTCAATTCTGTCGGCATAATAGACCTGCACCGCCTCAACTGTTATGTTATCAGTCCCATTAATTTCACCGTCTATATTGACTTTCACATCATGTATCACTTCACCATCAATCTCCTCAGTACTTCGCAAGGCTCTGAAGGAGAGGGTCGCATCCGGGCCGTATAACTGAATAGCTGCTTTTTCGGCAATAACAGGCTGTTCCAGGTCTTCGTCAACCTGAATAGCTTTTCCCAGATTTATCCAGCCTGTGCCTGAATGAAGCTTGACGGTATTCGCCCCTGTCAGCAGACTTCCCTGCCACAAATTGAGGTCGGATTTGCTGTTTAAGTCAATGGATCCAGGCTCGTCTCCGGCGGCGTCCAAGGTGCCGTGGATATTGATATCTCCGTTGTCGGCGGTCATTTTCAGATGATTCGCCTGAACGATATGGTCTTCACTGACACTTATGTCGCTCAGGCGGCTGCGGATATCAAGCTCATAGGTAAAGTCATGGAGCAGCGTATTCAACGTATCGAAATCCATGGAGTTCCCATTGCCGGAAAGATCTTCAACATCAAGGAAAAATGAACCGGCATTGCCTCCCAGGGCTTTGGCAAGGAGGTGTGAGGTTGGCAGGTCTTCATCCTGCTCTGCTTCTGCAGGAGCGGTGCTTATTGAAAAAGAACTTGCCTGAGGCGCGCTGATAGTGATCTGGCCGGCATCTCCCTGTCTGCCGGCTGAGACGTCAAGGGTGCCGCCGTGCATGGTAAAGGAGTTTGCCGCCTTGATCCTAATTGATCCTGCCCTAGTCTGGTCCGAACCCGTGGATCTGATTCGACCGGAGATGTCAATATCGTCACTGTCAAGAATAATCTGGGATGAAACCGTATCAATCAGCCCGGCAACTGACAGGGTCGGAGCCGCCATTGTCAAGCGGCCGCCACGCTCAGTCTGTGTATCTGGATTTCCATCGGCAACAGGATTTATTGTCAGTGTGTCTGCAGCTTTCAGAACAAAGTCAGCGCTCTTGTAAATGTCTTCTTCAAGGTCATAGTACGGGTTAAGGATGACCCTAGCAGAAGTTATGCCAAGATTTCCGGAAACATCCAGTGATGAAGAGCCATAGACATCTTCATGGCGCTCGTTTTCATAGAGCCTGGCCTGACCGTTGAGGGAAAGGTCGCCCGCAGTGGACAACACGGTATCGGTAAAGCCGTCCACTTTTATTGAGCCCGGACCCAGGGCCAGGGAGTCCTCACCATGAAAAGTTATTGAGCTGCTGTTCTCAAGATCGCTTACCTCCGGCAGCCATTTTCCTGAAGTTGATTCATATTTGTTGTTCTGCAGAGTAAGGTGCGCTGCCGCAACCGATGTCTCTTCAGCAAGGGCATATCCCCCGATTCTCTGCGCATCCAGAGTTAAATTGTGATCAGCCGTTAAGCCATAAGCCGCGGTAAAGAGAACGTCTGTGTCACTGTCCAGATAGATGTTTTCAATGGCGGCAAGGGCTGACCACTGATCGTTGTTGATGAACAGCCCGTCTCCCTCTCCCTTTTCATCGGCGAAGGTGATATGCCTGGTTTTGAGGTGCAGCAGGGTGTCACTCCAGATGTTGTCTCCGCCCAGGTCAATATTATGGGAATCAAGGCTGACACTGTTTGATCGTACCAGACTGGTTTCGGCAAGAACGATATTGCCGGCTGTGAATTCATGTGTGGCGCCTTCCGGAAAGCCTCCTTCCGTATCTGCAACAAGGGCGATCTGTGAAGTGGTTGCCGTTTCATCGTCAAACGCCTCTAGAAGAGCATTCTCTTCCATGGTGATCATCCCTGGGGCTTCAACATTTATTTCGACGAATTCCGGGATTTGCAGATTCTCTTCATCAAGACCATAGCCAAGGGCTTCAAGCTCTTCCGGCGATAGCTCGGAAGATTTTACAAGTTGCTTTTCATAGCCGCTGCTCGCACTGACAAGAATGTTTCTGCCTTTGACAGTGCTGTTTTCCTTAAAGGTCACCGTGCGCGTCGTTTTCCTGTCGCCGATTGCCAGATTTTCAAAACCGTTGCCGGAAAAAGTGCTGTCTTTGATAATGAGTTTGTCCTGCAGCTCGGCGGGCAGTGTGTCGTCAATGGCAAATTCCGGGTCAAGCTCTATGGATTCGGCGCCGACCTCGACAAATCGTGCGGCAATTTTGAATGTTCCGCCGTTGAAATCCTCTAGGGGTTTGGCCTTGATGTCTGCCTCTATTATGGACGTGACCATGGACTCCTTGCCGGTCAGGGTAAAAGAGCCGCCCTCGCCACCGGTAAGCTCCCTGACAACAAAGAACCCTTCATCAAGGACATCTTTTGCATCACGGACGGCAAAACTCCTGGGTGTAGGTGAGCTTGCGGTGCCACCGCTTAGACCAACGTAGCCGCTGATGAGGGGATATCCTTCCTTTGATGTCTGACGGTTCTGCAGATAGGTGTCACCTTGATCAATCAGAACGAGGGCACCTGGCAGAAAGGCATATTGGGCGTTCTCTGGATGACCCGGGCCAAGTTCAAGAAGAGTATAGGTTCCGGAGGCAATCTTTCCCTCATTTTTAATGGTCAGAGTTTGTCCCGGCCGGTTATAGTTGGGAACCAGCAGATACTGACCTTTTTGTAAAAGAGGATTCTTTGTTCCATCAATACCTGCCAGAAACCGATGGACAAAAATTCCCCCACCGCCGGCAAGATCGACATTGGCTCCTTCCCTGACCAGCACCTCATCACCTTCCAGGGTAATTGATTTTAAAGGTGCATTGGTTACGTTTTCCTTTGAATCTGCAGAAAGAGGATTCTCCGAGTCCTTTGGAATTGCCGTCCAAAAAGCCCCTTTTTCGTCAATTTCTCCGTAGCTGATCATATAGGCTTGGCCTTTTGCAGAAAGAACGCTGTCCGCACTGATCATGATTCTGCTGCTTTCTTCGGCAATCATGGAGTCTTTTATGACATTTTCCAGTTCTTGGCGCAGACTGAAGGTCTGCCAGAATGAATTATCCTGGGCATTGTCCCTGTTTATGCCGGTCAGGGAAAGAGACCCGAGGGGTGCAGTCAGATATCCCCTGTGGTCGATACGGTTGGCAAAGATCGAAAGGCTGCCTCCGGCGGAATACAAAATATTCTCAGAGGGAACTGTGCCTGGAAGCAGGGTAAGGGTATTGCCTGTGTAGAGGGTGAAATCTGTAAACGAGTCAGGATAGATTCTGGCGGCGTTGAGTTCAAGATCACCCGGTGCCGCCAGCCAGCCGCTGTAAAAAGTATCACTGGGATCAAAGGGGTTGATGTAATAGCGGTCAGTGAGAATAATGTCATGGCCTGAGCGGAGACTCACCTTTTTAGACATGTCGAAGTTTACGGAACCGCTGACGTCAATGTAGTCTGCTGAAAAATCAAAGAGGCCGGGATGTTGGATACGCTGCACGGTATCCTGTTCTGAGCTGTCGTCAGGATTTTCCAGGGTGATAATTTTTTGCAGGGCAATCGTTTCCGTGCTGGGGAAAAAGCTATTGTCAAGCTGCAGATAATGGGCGGCCAGGGAAACCTGGCTGGCATTATCGTTGACAAACATGGGAGTATCCAATACCACTTCGCCGTCGTGGACAATAATGACATTTCTGGGAAAAATGAGACTGTGGGCACTGCTGATTTTCCAGGAATGGAAATCGTTTTTCCTGTAATAATCGAGTATGTCGGTGGTTATCTCAAATCCGGCATCACGGTTATTGCTGACTATGGAAAGACTGCCGTCTTCGAGATGCGGCAGAAAGGTGTGAGCCGCAATTGTCCCTTCAAGCACTGATTCCCCGCCAAAAGCAAGGGATATAGAGCCCGAGGCCCCGGCTTCGGTAATCTCATGCCACTGGTTTTCGTTGGTCGCCTTGTTAAAAGTCTGGAACTCGTTGTTGTCATTATAATATCTGGTGACAACAGGCTGGCTTCCGGAAACATCAAGCACAGCTCCTTCCTGGATTGCGAAAAGCCCTGTGGTCTTGTTGGTAAGTGAAATCGTGCCGCCGTCCAGCACCGAGAAAGTGTTGGGTTGCCACTCTATCTCTTTGTCAAGGCTTGGAACGTTATATCCCCTTGCAAGCAGACGGGCTGTTGCGCCAATAATCAAGTCTGACTGTTGGGGGGCTTTGGCGGTCACCGTTATAGTCCCTGCCGGTGCTTCAATGGTGCCGTCAATTGTCACCCAGGGTGCTTCAATGACTATCTCTCCTGAGGGAGGCAGGGTAAAAGAACTGCCTGCCGGGAGGATAAATTCTGCAATGTCCCTGGCATCCCCATATTCCTCATCAAAGTCAAAAGCCGCGCTGTAAAGTTTTGTGCCTGCTTTAAAGGCAAGGGACGATGGCCCGACAAGAGACGGCTCTTCTTCGTAAAACTCTCCTTGGTGAAGCGGGCTCTGAATGGAGGATGTCAGGCTGGGGGGGCTGGTCTTGGTGTAAGAGACCCCGAGGTTAACACCATCTGATATGTTGAGATCATAGACACTGTTAAAGGCTAGATTGGTGAAGCCGCTATCTTTCAGACTGTCCGCATTGAAAATAAGACCTTTGCCAAACTGGCTTTCCGGAAAATAGAAGCTTGATTTTGCTGTATTTTCCCGAAATTGGAAAAGAAATTCATTGCCACGGGGGAACGGTTTAAGAAAAAATTCAGTTGACTGCTCATCCGGCCACAAAAGCTGCCCGTTATATATTGAGCCGATATCATCGGTAAAGGACAGCAGGTTTTCAACATCTTCCCCTGAAGGCCAGAATGTCGTCAGCGTATCTTTAAGTCCAGGCAGGGCGTTCTTGTTCGAGGCCTGGTAGCCGGCAAGTGCGAAGTAAGGTTCGTTCGTATCCTCTTCACGTCTCCTTTCATACAAGTACAGCAAACCCCGTGATAAGAAATCCTGTAAAGAACGATCCTGGCTCAAGTCGTAGGTTTCAAGGAAGGTGTTGAAAGAGTTAAGTGAGCTTTCGGTAACTCCGTTCTGGAAGATGGACGCAAGCTCCGCAACATCACTGTCAAGCTTGGCAACATAGACTGCATCAATTGGCAGCGACCACTCCTCTGAAGCATCCAGAATAGCAGGATCTATTTCCCGATCTATCAGAAAAGAGCCAAGTTCATCCACTACTTGTATCTCTTTGTTTAATTCCACTACCTTATAAAAGGAGGCTATCGCTCCTTTCAAATCATTTTTGGCTGTCTTTCCGTTCTTTCTATCCCGAGCATCGTAAGATAAGAGAAGAGAATAAAGCGTGTCGTATTTACCAAACAGTTCGTTTCTCTCCTGAAGCTCGGCCTGGTTTTTATTTTCAAATAGCGGATGCGCATATTCCAGGGCTTCATTGATGCCGGAATAGATTTCTGTCAGGCCATTTCTTGAGTCGAGCCTTGCAAGCAAAGAATAAATCGAGTCGTGTATGTCAAGGGCTCTGACCTTTTCCTGTACCTGATCTTTGTCTACTGCCAGGGAAGGATATACCTGTTCGAGGTCATCGTAAAAAGTGGTAAGGGATTCCTGCAGAGCTTCTTTGGCTGACTCTACGTTTTCTCTGTCTGCAAGATCGAAAGAAGAAAGACGAGAGGAGAGCTCCTCGTATTCCGCCAGTACCCTCAGTTTTTCCGGATCCACTTCTTCTTCCTCGGGAGGTAAGGGGGCAATAGGGTCAATTTCTTCCTCTTCCAACAGGATGAAGGGGTGAATCTGTTTCAGTTCCTGCTGCAGCCAGGCAAGGTAACTGCTATTGGTCTTCACAAGTTCGTGTTGCAATACAACAATATAAAAGTTGTGGATCTGATCGAGTTCTTCCTGCAGGCCGTCAATAAAAAGAGGATCCAGGGGAAGATTGGCTGAAATTTCCCTGTCGACTAAGCTTTCAAGTTTTTGGCTGATGAGACCTCCCAGGGACAGGGAGGCGGATTCTCCGCCGACGATATCGATATTATTGGCGAATAGAGACAGGGTGCCTCCCTTGGCTCCAGGCAGACTGTGGCCTTTCAAGGTGCCGGCCAAGAACACATTGCTGCCGGAGATAAGGATATCACCTGCGTCTCCAGGTTCAATTTCCTTTTTCGTCGTGATTTCGTATCCACCACTGACATCAAGCAAGGCATTATCCGCGACAACGACACCAAACCCTTGATAGATGACTTTGTCCTCATCATCTCGATTCGATGTTTTGTCCATCAAGCTGATTGAACCGCCATCCCGCAACACCTTTGGGTTCGGCAGTTCCCCTTCTGATACGGCCTCCCATGTGTTCACCTTCTCGCCGGCCACACTGATGCGGCTGTTTTCCGCAAGAAAGATATACTCGTCTATATCAAGAAAGTTCTCGGTATTGGCTTTTTTAGCTGTTTCGTTATTGGCTACAGTAAAGGAGACAGTTCCTGAGGGAACATCAATATCACCGAAATGATCAATCCGGCGTGAGGTAAAGTTGACGTCGCCTCCCGGAGGCAATTCAATCTTTGCCTCCTTATCGACCGTAATCCGATAATTTGTCGAAACGGTTAAACTGTCAAGGGATGCGTTGTTAACTATGCTGTCAGGCAGGTAACTGGGTTGAAAAGGCAGAATTGAAGAATCGTCGGCAGTTTGCGTTTGACTTACAGTTTCCTGATTTTCACTGGCTTGTATCTCGTCGTCATGGCTGATGACAATTTCGTCGACAAAATTTGCTTCATCCCGAAAAGTCTGACCCAAGCCATCTTCTCCGCCAATGATAAGGGAACCGGCTATGGGGCGGCGCTGCTTTTCGGTTATTTGTTTGTCGTCTACTTCGTATATGCCGTCGGTAAAAAGAGAGTCATCGTAGATTTGGTAGGGGCCTATCTCTACTCCACCGAAAAGGGAGCCGTTAAAGAGGAGGCGACGGCTGATGAGTTTCAGTACTCCTGCATCATGGCCTTCAACATGGGAGGCCAGGGCATCGTAGAGGGGAAGGGTGCCGCCATAGTAGAGGCCGCTAAAGGAATCAACGATGCCATAGCGGTCATGCTTTTTCTCAAAAAAATCGGCAAATCCATCATAGATCGTATAGATCGGAGCTTCACTGATATCATATACCTGCTGCCCATACACTACTTTGGTTGCCGTATTGGAACTGCCCGCATTGATGTGGCCTCCTCCTGTGATATCAAGGAGGGCGCCATCCTCAATGACAATGTCGCCCTCCACGGCTCGCAGGCTGATATTTCCCCCTTGGGAGGCCTTTTCCCGGCTGGTCAGTTCAACATTCTTGTATGCCTCGTCAAAATCACCAATGGTGCTGCCCAGCAGCTCATTTACGGTAATTTCGGAACGATAAATGAGACCGTCTTTCTGGAGATGATCATCCTTGAGTTGAGCGCTGTTCATCTCCTGGGTGAACCAGAGGGAATCCGATGAACGGTTGCTCCAGAGGCCGGCAACATCAATCAGGGACTGAGGCCCGAGGATGATTTCTTCTCTTACCTCCATACTGACCCGCCCTGATGAGGCGGAAAGAACTCCTTTGTGCTCAATACTGCCCGTAAAGTTGCTTGTATCCCCGGAACCAAGGCCCTGGAGAAATATTTGCCCCGGCCGGTGACCGAAGGTAACGTTCGTTCGTTCATCGGAGGTAGTCACCGGAGTAACAGTGGTACTGTCAATCCCGGTCGTTACCTTTTCTGAGGCGCGCAGTTCGATGCGCCCCCGATGATAGACCGAGGTGACAGAACGGATGAGGCCGTCCTGGTTGACAACTGAGCCATAAAGCCCGGCCCGTCCATTGTCCGCCACAAGGCTGCCATCCTGGCGGTTAACGGCGTAGCCTGCATTTTCAGGGGTAACAAGTACCCGCCGCTCATTGATATACTCAGCGTCTTTTTCAGGGGCGAGTTCTACATTTTGTCCCGCAGCTAGGCCAATCTGTCCATAAGGTGCGACAATGGTTCCGCTATTTTCCACATGGGGTGCGATTAAAAAGACGGAGCCGTCCCTGATAACAGTCTGGCTTCCTGCTTCTCCCTGAATGAGTTCGACACTGATAAAACCGTCGTTGCTGATAATGCTGCTGTCCGGGTCCCAATTCTCATGATCGCTGTAATTTCTCTGGGTAAATTTGAGAGAGTCTTCCTGGGTGTTATTGAGAAAATCTTCGGTGTCGATATCAAGGGCCGATCCCACCAGGCTGTGGACATTGATAAATGAATCCTTGCCGAAAAAAATACCGTTCTGATTGATGAGATAAACAGAACCGTCTCCTGTAATTTTGCCGTAGATCTGGCTTGGATTGCTATCGTAGATGCGGTTCAGGATCTTCCAATCTGTATTTCCCTGCTGATCGAAATGAACCCAGGCATCTTTCCCGACATCAAAACTCTGCCACTGGGCCACTGCATTTTTTTTGCTCTGGAAAACCGTTGTCTTGTTTTCTTCTCTGTCTGTCACGGTCTTCCCAATGCCATTAAAACCACTGAACCCGGGGAGAGGAACAGGAAGAGCCGTGGAACTTGGAGAGCGCATATAGTTAGCCATTGAACCGAAAAAAACAGGTGGGGTTTTGGAGCCGCTCTCCGCCGCTGCAGGGTGAGACAGGGTAAAGACTCCCAGGGTGAGGGCGAGGGCGGTATAGGATTTTTTGATGCTGGCTCTGTTGATTCTCATGGTTAAGATCCTTTAATTGAATACTCAACTAAAAATGACGTTTTTACAGAAAAACGCTTACCCGCTTTCAGGGTCTGCGCGGCTGATACTTGCCGCTGTTCGGCTTTATTTCTCTTGGCGCATTCATCAAAATTCATAGCGGACAAGAAAATGCATACGTTGATCATTTTTAAATGTGTCACTACCGTCTTCCAGAGCCACGGCCCATATGACCTCAAAATGCAGGTTCTTTCCTAGATCTCCACGCAGGCCGCATCCGGCTCCACTCAATGTCGTTGACTCGTCCTGCCCTTCAAGGGCATTTTGGGTATAGAGTGATGCGTAATCGTAAAAGATGTAAGGGGTGATAGCGAGACCTGGTGTGAAAAGATAATATATTGGGATTTCGGGAAGTTGTCGCGACATCTCCAAAGAGAAATGAAAGGCGTTGTCCCCGCTTTCCTCGCTTTCCGAATAGCTGCGAACGCTGTACATGCCTCCGGCTGAATATTGTTCATTTGAAATGAGAGGTTCCGTTGCCAACTGACCGTCGGTCTTGAGAAAAAGTCCGAATCCAAAGGGAAGCTTCTGGTATCTCTCAAGCCCTAGAGTTGCGAAGAGGAAATTGCCTCTGGCGTCATACCGTTTCACTTCAAACTCGCGCTGGTCAGTGATCAGCCTTCTGAAAGACAGGTTCAAGCCGGCACTGAACTGGGTCAGGCCGTATGTGTCCGGCAGAGATCCGTTGTAGGAAATAAGCAGAGGAAGATAGGTAATAGGAGTATAGGTTGCATCGTCTCCCGTCTGGAAACCGATTGTTTCATCAAAGGTTTTATAATCAATGCCCAAGCTCAGATTGTGGTTGTATTCCTTGTATGCAGGCAGGCTGGCAATGTATCGAAAACCGAAAACATTTCCTTCACCCTTGACCTCGAATCCCTCGCCAAAGGCGTTATCGCTTTCTGAAATAACGCCGTAAAAGACCAGAAGGTCGTTTTCTTTCCACGGTACAGGAAAGACATAGGAAAGCGACGACACATCAACTTCGTCAGTGTTGTCCGGGGCCGTCTGGTATTGAAAGGACAGAGAATGTTGTTTTTGCCAGAGATTGTCATAGCGTATGGAACCGTTAAGCCGGTAGCGGGATGTGTTGGCGCTGTAGCGGTCACTGAATTCCAGGGAGGCATGGAGGGGCAATCGGTCCTTGACCTTGAGTTCCACATCGATGGTGCCCGGCTCCTTACCAGGAGAAAGAACAGGCGCCACCTTCATGTCTCTGTTGCGGTTCAGTTGGTTCAGCTCCTTCTGCAAAAGGGGAACATAGAGAACCTTGCCCGGTGTCAGTGAGGGCAGTGATTTCTTTATCTTGTCCATGGTATGGTATATGTTGCCGGTGATGCGAACCATTCGGATAAGACTCTCAACAACCTCAAGGTTGATATATCCCGTATCCACTGTCTGTTCCGGGATATTGACCATAACCGCCGGAAAACCTCTTGTTTGGTAGTGAATTTCCAGGGCATTCCGTGCTTTTTCCACATCTGCACTGGTCTTTTCCTTGCCTGTAAAAATAGAGATCACATCGAGCAGTTCCTCTGTGTCAATACGGGTGTTTCCGGTAATGCTGTAGCCATTGATGGTAAATGTCGGCTCTGCTTCTTCCTCTTCAGCATATAAGGCGGGAGTGAGAAAACAACTGGCCAGCATGGATAAAATCGCAATAATAAAAGCAGTTACAATTCGTTGTTTCATGTTTGAGAGGACCTTTATTTTTCTTCCTGGAAAGGTCCGCGTATCCAAACGTAACATTGCAGTTGCTCGTATCCAAAAGGATGACGGTAATCAAGCAAGATAGAGGAATCATCAAAGCTTATTACTCTACCGATCAGGCCGCCGGAGCGGACAAGGTGACCAATTTGGGGATTAATAGTAAGATGAAAGCCTTTTTCATCCTCACTGAATGTGGCAGGGCCGAAAGGCGACTCCATGACTGTATGCTCGTCGGTAAGCAGTTCAACAGTGACTGAGGCTGGATAAACTTCAAGAACTTTCACTGGCTGCAGCTTTTCATTTTCAAAACGTATGACTTCAGCCACTTCAGGTTCGCGGCCTAGGTAGGAAACAATCCTGTCTTTCTGCACCGGCTTGATTTTCGGGCGGAACTGATTTCTTTTAATGGAGATGGTTCCTTCCTTTTCATCCATCAGCAGTTCTTCTGTGGACAGGGTAAGATCAATCTCTTCCCCAAAGTGCCGGCCTTCAAGTTCCTGCTGAATGAGCTCTTCAAGGATGAGAGTGAAATGCCGGGTATTCTTTTCACATTCAGTGCATTCGGCTTTTATGCCGGCATCCATGACAACCGGCCCGTATTCCTCATGAGCCATTTTACGGTAAATGTTCGATATTTCGGCTTCGTCATCATCTGACTCAAAGGTGTCCGCGGCAAGGCTGCCGTCAGCCAGTGTGCACCTGTAGTCAACCTCAATCTTTTCTCCGAGGACAATGGGGGCAGAGGGGGCGGTCTTTAATGCACAGCCCTGGGTCAAGGAAAGAATTAGAAGTGACAACATGATGGTATGGTTTTTTATGGAGAGAGACATCCTCAATTTCCTTATGGTTGAGTTATACTGTCAAACATTTGTAACGATCACTTTACTCATGCTATATGGCATAATATTTTTAAGTTTCTGTTAAGTTTCTGTTAATTTCTCTTTTGCAGAATTCTCTGCAGATCACGTGATCACGGCAAAAAAAAACCGGAGCAGACGCCCCGGTTTTTCATGTGCTTACGAGAGAGTGTTATTTTTTGGTTGGCAGTACCAGGTCACTTGCTTTCTCGCACTTCATCTCGTCCTGGGCTGCCCAGAAAAGAGGCTGGCTGCCGGTGAGGGTATCAAGCTTGAGGGGATTTGATGCGTAAGCATTCAGAGCGCTTACAAGTCCGTCAAGAACGCCGGTACCGTTAACAGGATCAACTTCGCTGGCATCATAGTAGAGCCACTGTGCTGCCCAGAAGGGGTACATGCAGTTACTGATTGCTGCACGGTTGCCCTCAATACCCTGGAATTTAATGCGCTCAACACCAACACATTTTGAGCTCCAGTCAGCATCATAACCAGGAGCTGCTGGATCAGAGCCTTGGGTGCCGACACCACACTTGTCAGAATCAGCATAACCGATACCATACGTGGTGGCAGGAAGACCGAAAGTGGCGTTGCCTGTAAAAGAAAGGCAGCGCATAAGATCTGAAGAACCTTCGTTGAACCAGATTACAGGTCCATTCTGTCCGATCGGATCATCCTGGGAGACAAGGTTTGCGTCTCCATGCATGACAGCATGATCCATGGTGGCATGGGTTCCTGAACCGGCATGACGCAGACAGAGGGTAACAGGGGTGTTTGTAGTATCATCGCCCTGGGGATCAATGCCAACATCTTCCCAGTTGTTGATGGCGCCGGAAAAGAGAAGAGCAGCCTGCAGGCGGCTCACGTTGTCAATGCCGAGATCGTCAGTGGCAAAGAAGGAGAAAGGCACAACCACCGGACGCAAATTGCTCAGGCCTGTGGTTTCCTCTCCTGTAAAGGTATATGATACGTACTGAGTCGCATCAGTAAAATCAGATTTAGGACCAAAAATCCAGCCTGTAGATTTCTGGGTAAAAGACTCACCGGCAACATCAGAGGCGCCAAGGGTTACATCAACGCATTTGTCGGCAGTGCAGGTACCTGCGGAACATGAGGTCTCGTCAATCATCTCAGCATAACCGCCGGTAGTGCAACTGTCGGCTGGATCAAAATCATCGCCACGGGCAGAAGCAACACCCCAGAAGGAGGCTTTGGCGCGGTAACGGATAATGACAGTGTCATCACCGTCAACACAGTTGGTGCCGATGGCAATACCGTTGTCTGATTCTGTGGCATGTACGCCGGTTTCTACAGAGGCACATGCAGGGGAATCTGCAGTAGAGGCGTCGGTCAGGAAGTCAGACGCTGCCTGGTTCCAGAATTTGGCCTGGGCAGAAGCGCCAAAGATGTTAATTTCATAGGTATCAGTAGCAGCCTGGGCAGTAGCGGTCAGGGCGAGAACTGAAGCGCCGAGAATCACAGTTTTCATTACTTTTTTCATTTTTAATCCTCATATTTTATAGATTGAATGATTCTTTATAGATTGTTTTTGCAGTATCTTAGGCATTCTCATTTTTTCTTTTCAGGCCGGCAATACTCATCAGGCCTGCACCTAAGAGCCATACTGCACCTGGTACCGGAACGGCTGATGGTGCGGTAGTTTCAGTGTAATCGGCACCGGTGATGATCATGGTGTCCAGATTTTCTAAACTGACAACACCTGATGTCTTGTCTATATGGTAGAGAAAGAGTTCTGTGACACCGCCTGTTGCAAGGTCTGCCAGGTTCGCTTCACCGGAACCATCTCTCAGGAGGCCGGCATAGCCACCAAAATTAAGTCCGCTCACATTGTATACATTGGTGTAACTGTTTGAGTCAGCAGGATCAATTTCAGTTACCGCTCCGTTCATTAAACTAGCAACACTGGTGAAGGCTGTAGCGAAACTTGCTGTATAGCTAGTGTTGATATCCGCCAGGGTCAGATCATTGCGTGATGAAGTCATGTAGTAATCATAATCTGTCGTAAAAATTCCAGTCTTTGTTGCTTTAAAGCCGAAGTAACCGACGGTGAGATCGGCGTAGGTTGTTCCAGCATTCCACCCGGCAAGATCAATCTGGCCCACGCCAAGTTGAGTGTCCATGGGGAGAGTATTGATTGCGCCTAAATTAGAGACGATTTCCTTCTGATCAGTGTTGTAGACCACACGAATCAAGTTGTCATAATAATCAACTGCAGCAGCCTGGGCCTGGGCAACACCTGAGGCAACAACGAGACCGGTAAGAGCAGCAATTCTTAATACCTTTTTCATCTTTTTTTCTCCTAATTGTGTATTCATTTTTCAGTTTTCATAACTTGATAAAGTTACGGTGTTTCGTAAGCCCTACATGTTTTTACTTTCGATAAAAACCTCCTTATCAATCGCCTCCGCAGCATGCCCGTTAGGATCGTCCGGGGCTGCATGAATTGCCAATCAGGGTTTTCGGTACGCCTTGCCAACGCCGGCAAAATTCCCAATTTTTATTTCCTCAAATTTCTCAACCCGGCCAACCGAACCTTGGCTGAAATTGATGCGCACATAACCGGTGAAGCGGTTTGCTGTTAAGTGAACGAGGTGCTTGATGAGTTCTTGAGTGCGATCATCCCTCTGTTGCTGCTTATTGTCTGTCGGTGCGCTTAAATTTTCTTTATTCATAATGGTTATGAAATGAGCTCATATTCATAATTGTTGTTTCTGTGCCGCTTTAAGTTTGTGTCATTTTTAAACCGCCCACATTAAGATCAGGTTACTAATAAGTTAAATTTTGATTAATACAGATTTGTTACACTGTTTTGTTGTGGGTTTATTTGGGTAACTTGTTGATTTTGTATGATAATCTTCGAAAATGTCCCAAGTTTATACAGGCGAATTTTTTTGTTGGATTACAGACATGAAATGAGTCGATATTCATAGAATGATCTTTTCGCCAAGTATTAATAATATTTAAACGCTCCGCATTATGATCGGGTTACTAACGAATTACATTTTCATTAATATGGAAAGAACTGCATTGCTACGCGTGGTGGCTCCTTGCATTCTGGAAACGATCCCCTTTTTTGATGAGACGTGAGGAGGAATTTTTGTATTGAAAATAAAGAGGTGAAAGGGAAGGGGGGAATTTGAGCGCGTGCTGCCCGTTGGCGATATTTTTGGGAGTGTTCAATTTATGTCGTGAGTGGAGCGGAACCCCGAGGTGCTTGTTACACGAATGATATGCGACAATTTGTCGCATTGACTTTAATTGTCTTTAGACAAATATAGGGGAAAATATCATTTAAAAAAAGGTAACTATTCAGCTCTTGCACGAGTCGGGTCTGAACTCCTGCTGAAACTGTCCAGATGTGGCGTATACCCGTGGAGTGCAGCTGAACAGCTACAAAAAAATGAAGAGTTTTAAGAAGGCATGTTTTGCCTGTTTTCTAACTGATGGCCGCAGATAAGGACAACATTACAGAGTGTTGTTTCTTTTTCTCGCGAGCCGTCTGAACCCACAAGGGAGGAAAAAATGAAAAAGATAGCTGCGTTTTTATTTACCGGAAGTTTTTTGCTGGTTGTTTTTTTTGGTATTGCAAATGGGCATAGTGACTGGGCCAAGTATCAGGTTATCCCGGTTCCTGACGATGTTGTAGTTCCGGAAAAATTTATTTTGCCTGATACCGGGACCCTTGATTGCTGCGCTTGCCACTGGAACACAAATCATCCCGGACCTGGAACAGGTTTTTGTAAGTAATAAAAAGATGATCCCATGAAAAAAGACAATATCGCAAAAAGCTCTGAAGCTGACCATCCGCCAAAGTAATATCAACATGTTACATGCGTGTCGGCGGCGGTTGAGGGGTTTTTACCCTCAAGGGGCATAAATGCAAAACCGTCAAAAAAAGATAATTTCACATTTATGCCCTTCAGGGTAAAAAGTCCTGAAGGGCATAAATGCAGACAGTCAAAAAAAGGTTTCTTTGCCATTCAATGGCCTTCACTTGAGGTGACGCAACGTTCTATTCAGTAGAAAGCGTGCCTTGAAAATGCGTAATCTGCCTTCCTGTTCATCCCGAATAATCATTGAAAAAGGGGTTCCTCCCTTATTTCTCATTTCCACAACCGTTCACATCTTTCCAATTACTGATAAACTCCTGTTTCTGTGTATCACGGTGAAAAGTTCTGAAAATGATCATCCGCCAACGCAATATCAATAAGTTATACACCAGGTGAGGGGCGGTTGAGGGATTTTTTCCCGAAATAGTCAATTACCTGAAATTGCAGTGTAATGTTGGAAGAAAACTGTTAATTGGCTCCTGTATAAGTATTTCTACATAAAAAAAATTTAACTTTAGCGTTCTTTTTCAATATACTTTCTGGGTGGTCAGTAATTTTTTATTGCCAACAGGCAGTTTTCAAATTTTTTCTTCTTACAAAAGGGATGTGTTGTATGAATTTTTTTAAGAATCTCAAGATTAAGACAAAAATCCTCGGTAATGTCAGCTTTGTTATTCTCCTCCTCGTGGTAGCCCTGTTTGTCTACCATTCGACCCTGACGAAAACAAATGATGGCTATTCAGAGGTGATTGATCATGAGATGAAACTTGCCGATCTGGCCGGCGAATCTTCAATAGCCATGCTGCAGGCTCGACGGTCGGAAAAGGATTTTCTTGCCCGCAAGGATATGAAGTATCCCCCCCTGGTTGAAGAAAATGTGGAAAAAATTGCCGCCAACATGACAAACATCCATGATATGGTAAAGGCTTTGGGCCCCGAAGAAGTAGTACAAATGGCGCTGGATGCCAGAAAGTTTGCCGAGGATTATCTGGCCAATTTTAAACAAATTGTTGATGCAGAGGTGGAAAACGGCCTGGATCACAAGTCTGGTTTGCAGGGAAAATTCAGGGACGCCGCCCATACCTTTGCCGGTAAAATGCCGGAGCACGCCATAGATGATCTTGTGGAGGCATTGCTGCAGATGCGGCGCTATGAAAAAGATTACATGCGCACAAAGAGTGAAAAATACAGCCAGAAATTTAAAGTTGTCATGGATGATTTTAAAAACATACTGGATAAAAGCGCCTGTGATGCAGTGGCCAAGAAAAGGCAGCAGGAAGCCTTTGTGCTTTACCGTCAAGCCGCAAAGAAATTATTAGCAGGCGGTTCTGACAAGGAAATAAGTGAAAGCTACCAGGTTCTGCGCGATGCTGCCCATGAAATTGAAGATGCCCAGGAGTCAGTGCATGTGCCCGACTCCAAGGCGTTGGCCCTGGATATCCGTAAAAATGAAAAGGATTATCTCCTCAGGGGAGATGAAAAATACGTAGAAAAAACCATTAAAGCCACAGAAAAGCTTGCAGCAGCCTTTGTAGACTCCGGGGTGCTGCAGGAGCATATCGATGATATCAACACTGATCTTGCAATATATAAAAAATCATTTCTCGCCCTTGTGGAAAACAACAGGAAGATAGCAGGCTTCATGGATGAAATGCGCGCTACCATACATAATTTTGAGCCTGTTGTTGAAAAGATAAATAGAACAGCCGGCCAGGCGGTTGATCAAGAGGTTATTTCTATTCATGAAATTGTCGCCTCTTCAGTCCGTACAGCAATAACCATTGGTATAATTGCCGTTGTTATCGGTATATTGCTGTCGGTTTTTCTTACAAATGCCATTACCAAACCCTTAAACAAAATCGTAGCAATCGTAGATCGTATTGCCAAAGGCGACACGGCAATCGAGATGGATATTGAGCAGAAAGATGAAGTGGGCATGTTGGCACAATCCATGGGTACGTTAATTCAAGCAACAGACGAAATAACTCGGCTTGTCGAGGAAGTGGGACAGGGTAATCTTGACCTCGATATCGCCGTCCGTGGAGATAAGGATCGTTTGTCCCATGCCCTGAAAGATATGGTTGCCAGTTTGAGGATCGTGACCAGTCAGGTTGAGGAAGTAGGAAACGGCAATCTGGAAATAGACATTAAAGAGCGTTCTGATAAGGACACCCTGCTTCTTTCTTTAAAAGCAATGGTTGAAAAGCTGAATGATATAACGCAGCTTGTCGAAGAAGTGGGGCGGGGTAATCTTGAGCTTGAAATTACCGCACGCAGTGACAAAGATCGTTTGTCCCATGCCTTGAAAGATATGGTTGCCAATTTAAGGATTGTGACCAGTCAGGTTGAGGAAGTGGGACAAGGAAATCTGGAAATAGATATCAAAGAACGCTCTGACAAGGACACGCTGCTTATTTCCTTAAAGGCAATGGTGGCAAAGCTTAATGAAATAGTGGGCGATGTCAAGGGAGCCGCAATCCAGGTGTCAGCGGGCAGCAGCGAACTGAGTTCCACCGCCCAGTCCCTGGCCCAGGGGGCTTCGGAACAGGCTGCTACTGTTGAACAGATATCATCTTCCATGGAAGAAATGACAAGCACTGTTGACCAGAATGCGGATAATGCCAGACAGACCGCGTCTATTTCAATGTCAGTTGCTAGTGATGCGGAAAAAGGTGGAGAAGCGGTAACAAAGACAGAACAGGCTATGCGGTCAATTGCTGAGAAGATTGAACTCGTGGAAGAAATATCAAGGCAGACAAATCTTCTTGCCTTGAATGCTGCTATTGAGGCGGCCCGGGCCGGTGAACATGGCAAGGGGTTTGCTGTTGTTGCCGCTGAAGTCAGGAAATTGGCGGAACGGAGCCAGAATTCCGCCCAGGAGATTAAAAAGGTCGCTGGTGACAGTGTTGCAATTGCCGCTGAGGCTGGCAGCATGATGACGGAGCTGGTGCCGAAGATCAGGAAGACTGCGGGACTTGTTGAAGAGATAGATGCCTCTGCGGCAGAGCAGGCAAAAGGTATTCAGGAGAACGCTCTTGGCGTGGAGCAGCTCGATCAGGTCATACAGCAAAACAGTGCCGCAGCCGAAGAGATGTCTTCAACCAGCGAAGAACTTTCCGCCCAGACATCAATGCTGCTTGAATCGGTTTCTTATTTCAAGGTTAAAGAAACAGGAAATGGCATTAGAGCCCCACGGCAGATCAGCCAGAAGCAGGATCGCAAGGCAATTGCCCATACTGAATCTCATGAGGCCGGCGGCCAGGCAGAACCCGAGAAAAAAGTTAAGCTTGATATGTCCGAATCGGATGATTTTGAACGATACTGAGTTGACTAAGTAGCAGAGAAACAGCAACATGCAGCAGTGAAATGGCGATTTTCACACTTCCATTTCACTGCTGTCCACATAGGCGTAGGCGCTGTGTTTGTGTATTGACTCGAAGCTTTCCACTCCCACGGAAAACCAGTATATATCGGGATGGGCCTGTGCCATTTCCGCCACCTTTCGCACCACGTCCTCAACAAACATCGGGTTGTTGTAGGCTTGTTCGGTCACATACTTTTCATCCGGACGTTTGAGGATTGAAAAAACTTCACATGACACGCCTGATTCAACGAGGCCGATCAGGTCTTCAACCCAGATAAAGCCTTTATACTTGATGTTAAGATTGATTTCCGCCCGCTGGTTGTGAGCGCCGCAGTCACTGATCTCCTTTGAGCAGGGGCAGAGCGTGGTGCTTGGCACCCAGACGGAAAGAATAAAATCTTCATCCTCGCCAATACCGCCGGTAAATCGGCAGGTGTACTCCATGAGGCCCGGGGTGCCGGTCACAGGGGCCTTTTTTTCAAGAAAATAAGGAAAAGTCATTTCCAGATGCGCCGAGTTGGCCTGGAGTTTATCCCGGGCCTCTTTTAACAGTTCCGGAAAAATAGAAACACTCATGTCTTCCTGGTATTTGTTTAATACCGAGAGAAATGATGAGACGCAGGTTTCACGATAGGGTTTGGGCATGTTGGCCTGTAATGTGATACTGGCCACGGTTGATTGCAGGCCTCCGGATTTTTCTCGCACCTTAACCGGATAACGGATGTTTTTTATACCAACGGTCTTGAGTTTCATAGGAGACCCTTTTTACCTTTTTTTTGTCTCTTCGCCAACAGGTTTCTTTGTATGGACGTTTGTTCTGGGACCCCTGCCTCGGCCATGTCAAAGTTGACTGTAACTACCTAATAAATAGACATTACAACACAAACCCCAAAGACACAGAGACACAAAGTTTTTATAAATACTGATTAATAATTTTTCACATGAAAACAGAACCTTGTGCCTTTGTACCCTGAAGGGCATAAATGCCTTGAGCGAAGCGGGAGGTTAATCAATATTTTCCGGCTTACTTGGACGTTACCGTGGGATCCTGCAAAGTTTTTTGCCAGTCGGAAGGAAATATGGTATTTTGAAACGATTAAACATGGTCCACTTTTTCGTGGACCTTTGTTGTTTTTTGTTCTTTTCCTTACTCTTTATGTTGGGAAACGCCTGAACTGTGGTGCGCTTTGCTCATTCTGAATCCAATGCACAGGGAAGGGGGGATCCCCAATTTTTTTGATTAAGGGATGCTGTCCTGCTCAGTAACCGCTATGGCCGAAGAAAAGAAAGTTCGAATAGATAAGTGGCTTTGGGCCGCCCGGTTTTTCAAAACCAGATCCATGGCTTCAAAGGCCGTCAGCGGAGGTCATGTCCACCTGAACGGCGCCCGGGTGAAGGCTGCCAGGTCGGTCAGTGTGGGAGATGAGTTGCGGATTGTTAGAAATGAGACAGAGTTTATTGTCGTTGTGCTGGAGCTTTCCGAAAAGCGTGGTCCCGCCACCATTGCCCGCACTTTGTATGAAGAAACAGAGGAAAGTATTGCTGCCCGCGAGATGAGCAGAGAGAAGCGCAAACTTCTGCGTATGGGGCGTGACTTTCCCCCTGCCAAACGTCCTGGAAAACGTGACAGGCGTCTTATTCGTGAATTTACCAGAAAATCATGATACTATGCGAAACTCAGTTGAGGAGAGAAAATAAGAATGCCTGATTGTGTGTCGCGCGTCTTATACTTCTCTTCTGATTTTTTTTTGCAGAAAATTTTGAAAGAAAAGAATATATTTTATTTTTTTATTCCAAAGAGTTATAGCAGCTCAGTGAAGTTGCGGTATTAAAATTGAAGGAGAAAGACGATGAAAAAAGCAGAAAGGGCATTGATCAGCCTGACTGATAAAGCTGGAATTGAAGGTTTTGCCAAAGAACTTGAATCCCTTGGGATTGAAATTCTTTCCACAGGCGGAACAGCAAAAAAGATGAGGGATAACGGCATCGCGGTTAAAGATGTCTCCGAATTCACAGGTTTTCCGGAGATGCTCGATGGCCGTGTGAAAACCCTTCATCCTAAGGTGCATGGCGGAATTCTTGCCCAGAAAAATAATCCTGATCATTTAAAGCAAATGGAAGAGCACGGGCTGCAGGCCATTGATATTGTTGCCGTCAATCTTTATGCTTTTGACAAAGCCACAGCCGATCCGACCTGTACCCTGGCAAATGCCATTGAAAATATAGACATCGGTGGTCCGACAATGCTGCGTGCATCGGCAAAAAATTATGCGGATGTGACCGTTATTGTCGATCCTGCCGATTACCCCACCGTCATCAGTGAGATCAAGGCAAATGGGAATACAACGTTAAAGACTCGTTTTAAACTGGCCAGAAAAGTATTTGCACTGACCAGCAAATATGATACCGCTATTATCAACTGGCTGGATAAGATTGACGCAGAGAACCATCCTGAGCTTTGATAATTCAGTAATGACTTGATAAACAGGCAAACCATCTCATTGTAACTATAGTAAGGGTTGATGGTCCCGTAAAAAGTCAATTTTGGGGATGGCTAAGCAAAAAACGTCAAATGCGAGGCGCGCAAATTTCGAGGATTGAGGCGTACTTAGGTACGCCGCAGTGACGAGATAATTTGCAGCAACGAAGCAGTTGGCGACTTTTTGCGACGCCATCAAGGGTTGAACCATGAAAATGGCTGTTTTACTTTCCGGAAGTGGGCGCACACTGGATAATTTCCATGAAAGAATCGTCAGTGGCACCATGCAGGGCAGCATTGAGGTTGTCATCTCCAACGTGAAAAACGTCCTCGGGCTGCAGAAAGCCCTTGATTATGGCTATCCAGCCTCCCATGCTGCGGATAATGAATCCATAAACAGGATCATGGCCAAGTACGATGTGGAACTTGTCCTGCTGGCAGGTTTTCTGAAACTGTATAAGCCCCCCGAGCATTTAAAAAAGAATGTGATAAACATTCACCCTTCTCTTATTCCCTCTTTTTGTGGTGCCGGATTTTACGGCATGCGGGTCCATCGTGCCGCTCATAAAAGAGGGGTCAAGGTAAGTGGTTGTACTGTGCATTTTGCCAATGAAGTTTATGACGAAGGGCCGATCATTGTCCAGAAATGTGTGTCGCTGAGTGATGACGACACACCCGACGATATTGCTGCCAAAGTTTTTGCGGCGGAGTGCGAGGCCTTTCCTGAAGCAATCAACCTGGTTCACGAAAAGGGTATCGATTACTTCTGGAACAAGTAGTGACTTGCTCTGAGAGTAAAGCGCATTAGGCGGTTAAGAATCTATCTGGCATTTTTCACCAAGGAGTGGAAAGCTGACAATGCAAAAAACGAGTATTATGTCTGCCCATGACGTTGAGCGTTCCCTGACCAGAATGGCGCTGCAGGTCATGGAGGACAACCGGGGAATCAAAAAGCTGGCTTTAATCGGCATCCATACCGGAGGTGTTTTTCTGGCAGATCGTCTTCAGAAAATCATCCAAGAACACGAAGGGTTGAACTTGCCGGTTGGATATCTGGATATAACGCTGTACCGTGATGACTGGAGTCTTGTCTCCCAGAATCCTATTGTAAAAAAGACAGACATCCCTTTTTCTGTTGAGGAATATACCCTTGTTCTTGTTGATGATGTTCTGTATACAGGCAGAACAATCCGGGCGGCCCTTGATGCCATCATGGATTTAGGCCGGCCAAGGGTTATACAGCTTGCCGTCCTTATAAACAGGAAATGCGGGAGAGAACTCCCTATTGAGCCAAACTACAGGGGGCTCGATGTTCAGAAAAGCGTTACTGATCACATCCACGTCATTCTCCATGAAAGCGGAGAGCATGATGAAGTTGTTCTGGAATCAGATCCTTAATGAGGTGTGCTGGAGGGCCACTGGATGAAATATCTTTGCAAAATCAGAGATGTCGTGAGAAGCTCACACTCTCTCATACATGATTTCGATCTGTAAAGGGCCTTTTATTCTCCAAGGGATACTGTAAAAAATCCAGGACTTAAATTTCTTTTCCAGTTTATCTGGGTCGGGAATCATGGAAAAAAAAGAGAAAGCCGCGCTTAAGTTAGTTGAGATTAAAAAACGTATTTCCCAGAAACGGGCTGATTACGAGCGTTACAATCTCAGCCAGGCTCAGAACGACATACTCAAGACATTTTTCGATCTGTCCCAGGAATACAGTTCCCTGGAAGATTTCTATCAAATAAGCGTCACCGTTCTCAAAGAGTTCATGGATGTTGAGGCCAGGCTTTATCTGCTCAATGAAAAAACGCAGAAACTGGAGTTTATTTGTGACAGCCGGGACGGCTTGGTGCCTGAGCCCGCTCCAGCTCCCGAACATATCGTGCTGACCAATGAAATCTATGGTGTCAATGGGTCGTTTGTTGCACCTGTTCTCAGTAAAGCGCCCAAGGTTGACGATGAGGTCATCAACAAGGATGATCTGCTGCTGGGAAGCCTGGAAGTTCTGACCTCGCAAAGTTTATCCGAACAGGATAAGTTTTTTCTCGGCAAATTTGCCAACCGTATCGGCTATAACCTCCACAATCGCCAGGTTGCCCTGCAGAATATCAAGCATCTGCAGTTTATTAATACATTGGTAATGGACATTGAACATAATGTCATCATTCCCAATATGTATTTCAAACATCTGTTTAACCGTATACGCTCAAAGATCCGCGACGTTCAATCTGTCAAGGAAAGTATGAACAAGATGAAGAGCGCCTTTGATATAAAGGGACAAGCCTGTGAAGAGGTGATTCACCGGGTGACAATTCTGCATCAGGATCTCATTGATTATCACCAGGAGATGCTGAAGCACCACAGTAACTGCAGCCTCTTTCTGGAAAGCCTTTTCCGGCGTGATCACTTTGAAAAGGGATATCTTGTCCTGCATGCCAAAAAGTGTCTGGTAGAGACGGAGGTCATTCTGCCCCAGCTCGAACAGTTTGCCCAGAGAATCCAAAACAGGGGCATAAGTATTGATCGCCCTGTTGATATGTCGGGTGAGCCGATTCCTTTAAATGTCGATATCGGCCTCTTGTCCCAGGTGTATGCCAATTTCTTTTCCAATGCCGAGAAGTATACAGAGCAAATTGTTGATCATGCCGGTTCACTTCGCAAGGCTCTGGCGTATGGTCGGGAGTTCATGGTTGACTATTTCGGCCCCGGACGTTCCGGAGTGAAATTCAATTTTTTTACAACCGGTCGGCACCTTGACCCTGAAGATGCGAACGAGATTTTTAATGAAGGATACCGCGGCAAGAACAGTCTCGGCCTGAGCGGCACCGGACATGGCCTTACCTTTGTCCGGCATGTTGTTGAGATGCACGGCGGCCGGGTTGGTTACGAACCCACCTCAGAAGGAAACAACTTCTTTTTTATCCTCCCCATTGTTGACATATGAAAGAACCTTTGGGTAAAAAACCGGAACTTCTTGCCCCTGCCGGTACGCTCGAGGTTTTTGCCACTGCTGTGGAGGAAGGCGCTGATGCCGTTTATATTGGGGCGCCCGCCTTAAACGCCCGTGCTTTGGCCAGGGATTTCAGCCTGGAAGAGCTTGCCGCCATGATTGACTATGGCCACCGTAACGGGGTCAAGGTTTATCTGGCCATGAACAGTCTGGTCAGAGAGGAAGAGATTGCCCAGCTCGTCGAACTCCTTACCGTACTGGAGAAGTTATCACCTGATGCCTTGATCATTCAGGATCTTGGCCTTTACTCCCTTGTCAGAAATTTTTTCCCTTCCCTGCCTCTCCACGCCAGCACCCTGATGGGTGCCCATAATTCCCTGGCGGTTCAACAGTTTGCTCACATGGGTTTCAAGCGGGTTGTGCTTGCCCGCGAAGTGACCCTGGGAGAAATTAAAAAGATACATGCCCAGTCTCCGGTGGAGCTTGAGGTTTTTGTTCACGGTGCCCTTTGTTTCAGTTATTCCGGGCTCTGCCTGTTCAGCAGTTATCTTGGCGGTAAAAGCGGCCTGCGGGGACGCTGCGTGCAGCCGTGCCGCAGACGCTACACCTGGGCCGGGTCGGGCAAGGGGCAGAAATCCGGTTACTTTTTTTCCATGAATGATCTTGAGGCAATTGATCAGCTTGGCGAACTTGCCCACGCCGGTGTCGTGTCCTTTAAAATTGAAGGAAGGATGCGAAGTGCAAATTATGTTGGCTCGGTTGTAAAGGCTTACCGCAAGGTGATTGATGCCGGATCTGAAGTTGAAGCCGTCCTGCCGGAAGTTCGCCGGTTGCTGCATCAGGCCATGGGGAGAAAGCCGAGCCGGGGATATTTTTTAACACCCCAGCCGGCTGACGCCATTACTCCATTTCAGTCGGGAAATATTGGTCAGTTTCTGGGAAAAGTGGTGAGAAAAAAAGGCGGAAAGGTAACAGTCGATCTGCAGGAGAATGTTGAAGCCGGTGACCGTATCCGCCATCATCATGAAAAAAGCGGGGAACGAAAATCATTTACCTTGCGATCAATTGATCTTGCGGGAAAAGTTGTTAGCCGTGCTCAAAAGGGAGAAAATGCAACTCTTCTGCTTTCCGGTATAGAGGCTGATATCGGGGACTCCCTTTATAAGGTTGATGTCCGAAAGCGGCGGGAGATTGACTCCCGGAAAACGCTTGAACCTAAGGGTTTCAGGAAGAAGATTGCCCAGATTCAGCAACAGGAAAATTGGAAAAATATTTACCGGAAACTCGGCATCATTTCTCCCTCCCGCAGTGGAGTGAAAAGAAATGCCGCGAAAAAACACGCAAAGGCTGCCGCTCCTACTTTGCCGATCTGGCTCAAGTCCGGTGATTTAAAGATTGTTGCTCAAAATATGATCGACAACCCAGCTCGATTGCTTGTCACCCTTGATGCGGATACATACACCCAATTTGTGAGGCAGAAGAACAAGAGGCATCTTGCAAAAATTCTCACTTGGTCGCTTCCGCCCGTGATCCTTGAAGATGAGGTGATTTTCTACCGGAAAGCGGTTGCAGAATTAAGAGGCATGGGCTTTCGTCAGTGGATGATCGGCCATATCGGACAGTTGCAGCTTTTTCAGGGTGAAGCGGCCAAAAAGGCAACGCATGGTCGGAGTGGTGGGCGACCATTTTTCTTTGGCGACGCCACCTTAAATGTTTTAAATTCTCTTGCCTTGCAGTTTTTGAAAAGAAGCGGCGTTGCAGCGGTGCAGGTTTCAATGGAAGCGGACAATCAGCTCGTACAGAGCATCTGCGACCAGAAAAAGAAAACAGAGGTGGGCATGACCATTTATGGCCGGCCACCGCTTTTTACAGCCCGGTTGAAGCCTGATTTTTTTCATTTCAACCGTATTTTTACGAGTCCCCGCGGGGAACGATTTGAACTTGTCGAGAAATGGGGACAAACTTTGGCCCTGGCTGATAAACCCTATTCTCTTCTTGGCCAGGTGGCTGAATTAAAAGCAGCTGGTCTGAATTTTGTTGTTATTGATCTTACCTTTCACCGTCTTCACAAAAAAGAAATGGCATCCTTGCGGCGGACACTTTCCTCCAAGGGCAAGAGCCGTTCCCAGAATTCATTTAATTTTTTCCGCACCCTTCAATAGGCCTCATCTCGTCCTTTTTCCCTGGCGTTGTTGTTCCGCGACGCAAAAAAATCTCAGAAAAACAACTTGTTATAAAAAAACACCAGCTGACTTCCGCTGTTTGGCGACAAAATAAGGTTGATAAAGCGGCTTCGTGGTGCTGCTTTTTGGTATCTATTTGAAATAAATAGAAATTTTTTGTTGGCATGGCGGTTGCTATATCCCTTGTCAGGACCTCTCATCCACCCAAAAATGAATTTAATAAAATGAATTTAACAAAGGAGAAATGCAATGAAATGATGAACAGATTTTTACCCTCTGCAATGCATTTTTTCAGCAAAGGGTAACGGGTGCACCTTTTTTTACTATGGAAAGGTGCTGTCAAGATGAACAAAATTAACCAAAGGTGAAAAATATGAAGAAAATAGTATCAGTAACAATCGGACTTTTATTTGTAACAGCTCTGGCAGTAAACGCTTCAGCCGGCATGGGCGGAGAAAAAAACCATAGCCTTCCAACAGAAACTGTTTCTCCGAAAATGAATGCGGTTGACCCTTTGAAAGTCAAGGAGCAGGTTCGCCAGCAGGAGGAACAGCATCTCCAGATCAATAAAAAAGATGAAGCCGGCCAGGAAGGAAGCAAGGAACGTGTTAGAAAAGAGTATTAATACTTTGTGATCCTGCATTTTATGGCAGGAAGACCTCCTCTCTTCCTGCCATTTTCTTTATACAACCCTTCTGCTGATTACCGGTTCAAGTACAGCAACAACACTCCCATTATCAAAGATCGTCACCCTGCCGGTACTTTCCGAGACAACCACAGCTATAGCCTCGCTGTACATGGTGATGCCGGCTGCCGCCCGATGACGTGATCCGAGCCCTTTCAGTTGTCGCGTTACTGTACTGACCGCATCGAGATGCCGCCCGGCAGCTTCAACTATGCCTTGCCCGGAAATGACAAAAGCGCCATCAAGCTGGGCAAGTTCTTTTATGCTTTCAACCACCTCCTGCGAGGTGATGTTTCTGACTTCCTCGGGATAGCCCCGGAAGGGATTAAATATTGCCTGGTGCGAGGAGCGCATGACCTGCGTAATATTTCCAATAATAAAAGTCGTTCCCACAGGTTTGCCTTCCCGGCCCAGTGCGCCGATATCCAGGGCAATATCAACAACGGCAATAACAGTATGAAAGAATTTTTTGGTGATAAGGGAATTAGGATCAAATGGAAATTCTTCACTCCAGGACAGGGCAAGGTCATGGATGGTGATGGTGTCCAGATGATTTCTTTCCCAGGGGCCAAGGACGCAGACGATCTTGCTCGTCGGCTGGATGACTTCAAGGAGTACGCCTTGCAAAAAAGCGTATTTTATTCTGGAAAAACGGGTTTGATTGCCGGACCAGGTGTGAATGATTTTTTTGGATGCAAGGCATTCCGGCAGCTCCTGGCCTTTGGGTATTACCAGCACTATTCTTTCGTCTTGAACACTTTCTGTTTCAATAAGTGTTTCGCAGGCATGATCACTGTTTAAAAAGAGGAAAACCTTGTTGCTTTCCGTATCGCGGCAAAGTCGCAAGGCGTTCCGGGTGAGAATATTTGCCTGCTGTTGCTTTTCCATAGAAAGGTCTCCATTCCAACGGCTATTTAAATGACTTAAAGAAGCTGATCATTTGAGGCAGAGTAGCATCTTAGTATGTTGTTATCGCTCATTATAGCCATTCTGCTCACCTATTAATATTCCCTTGATGCATTTTTCGAAATTTTTTGCCTCTATACAATTCTCAGTAGCCAACCTCTAGACTCCCGCCTCCGCGGGAGTGACAGTGGGTTTGGTTATGTCATTCCCGCAAGGCGGGAATCCAGATTGGAAAATTGGCGACAGGAAAGTGGCAATTTTTAACTGAGAATTGTTTATAACCATATAAAATTTTTACGTGCAGCAAGCCTATGAGTGCAGGCAGGGTGATGCCGTCAAATCAAAGAATACCTGCCATAAGTCCTAAGGCGACAATTACAAGGAGACACGAGACGCTAAACTGGATGGAGCGCAGGGTGAGTTTCTTGATGAGGCGTGAGCCGATAAATGCCCCGGAAAAAGCCGAAAATGACGCAATAGCCACCAGGAGCCAGTCCACGGATGCTCGTGAAGACGTCGCCCCCCATCCGTAAACGATCATTCTGGACATATCAACCATAACAGCCAAGACAATGCCGGTTGCCACGAATTGCTCTTTGCTGAGCCCCGACTTTATAAGGAACATGCTGCGGAAAGCTCCCTGATGACCGCTCAGCCCTCCAAAGAAACCGCTTATGCAGCCGCCAATGGGCAGGAATTTCCGTTCAAGGGCAATTTTTGAAAAGGCCGGAGAAAGTTCCAGGGCAACAAATATAATAATAACCGTACCGATAATGAATTTGACCGGCATCACCTGATGAACTTGCCCCCAAAGAATGTATTCTGTCAAGGGGTGCAAGCCAGCCAGCCAGTCCAGGAGAAATGCTCCCAGGAATGCTGCAACAATCGCCGGCAAGCCGAATTTCATCACAACCATTTTATCTGCATGCAGGCCCATGAGTCCAAGCTTGAAGATGTTATTGGCAAAATGCACCAACGCCGTAATGCCGATGGCAATCTCAATGGGAAAAAATATGGCCACGACAGGCATGAGCAATGTGCCCAGGCCAAAGCCCGAAAAAAGTGTCAGTCCGGAGGCTACGAGGGATGCGAGGGCGATTATGAATATTTCCATGATAATGAGGCAGAAGGTGATACGGGCAAAAAAATCAGAATTTTATTGGACTTATCTCTTGTTGTTTAGAATTGATCAGATCATCATTAGTAATGGGATGTTATCAGATACCATTCTCAAAAGACATCTCTATTTTCGTTCAGGGAATGAATGTCCCCTTGGAATGGAGGGTGTGCAAGGTGTTTTCTTGAAAGTGGGATGAAAAAATGCTGTTTGGTGCAACATTCACCATGAGACGGAGAAAAGCACATTGGCAAACATTTTTATTCTGCAAATGCGTGCAGCAGCTATCTGCTCTTTTTGCCCATGTTTTTGGCAGGACGATCCGTTTTTTTATCTTTTTTCTGCCGATCAGCGGAGGGCAACCGCAGATCCATGGGCATACCCTGCGTTGAAAGAATAAGCATGCGCGGCTCATCATCGATCCGAACCGGATTCTGCACAATTCGCTGTTGCAGCAGAGACTGTATCTGTCTGGCCGTGAGTGAGAGTCCTTTACAGTCCGGTTCGAGAACAAATGGGCAGCCTTCCTTCCAGTCAGAGCAACCGTAGGCCCTGTGCCCTTTAATGATCTCTTTGCCGCACAGGGGGCAACTTCCCCAGCGGGCGGTATCAAGGGCTCCAGCAGATCCTCTCTGAATCAATCCATGAATGTACTTGCTGATGCTGTCCATGAAATCGTCGGGGTCAAGTTGGGTGCGTTCAATCTGCTTCAGTTTCCCCTCCCACTCGCCGGTCATTTCAGGCGACTTGAGTAGCGGATCCTGAATAAGCGCAATCAAACAACGTCCCATATCGGTGCAGCGAAGCTGTTTTTTTTCCCGGCGGATATAATTGCGGCGCAGCAGGGTCTCAATGATGGCCGCTCGGGTTGCAGGTGTTCCGATTCCGCGCTCTTTAAGCGCTTCGCGTAAGGTATCGTCCTCAACAAATTTGCCGGCAGCCTCCATGGCCCCGAGTAGCGAGTTTTCGTTAAAATGCTTGGGCGGGTTGGTTTTCCCTTCACGCAGAAACGGCTCATGGTCACCTGTTTCCCTCTTTTGAAAATCCGGCAGAACCTGATCGTCGGCAGCGGCCTGCTTCTTTTTCTTTTTCGGAAAGAGAACCGTCCAGCCTGGCTTCACAATTTGTGTCCCTTTGGCCTGAAATTTTACCTGAATACTGGCGCCATTAACCGTGGTTATTTTTTTAATGCAGACAGGATAGAAGGCGGCGATAAACTGGGTAACAATGGCATCGAAAACCAGTTGTTCGTTTGGGCCAAGCCTGCTGCGCGTTTTGGCACCAGTTGGAATGATGGCGTGGTGATCGGTTACTTTTTTATCGTCGATAATCCGTTTGGTGAATGGTAATTTCGTGAGATTAAGCGGCTCGATCTGTTCAAAACGGATGGATTTAAGTTGTTCAAGGATTTTAGGAACACGCGGCTTCATGTCTTTGCTCAGGTAGCGAGAATCGGTCCTTGGATAGGTTATAAGCTTTGATTCATAAAGATTCTGTGCGGCAGAGAGGGTATCGGCCGCCGAGAGGCCGTGCAGTTTGTTGATTTCGCGCTGCAGTGTTGTGAGGTCAAAGAGTTGCGGAGGTTGTTCTTTGACCTCTTTGCCTGCAATGCCGCTGATTTCAAAGGGGTTTCCCGTTATTTTTTCAAGCAGAGCCTGCGCCTTTTCCGGTTTTTCAAAACGCTTGCCTCTGTATTTGAACACCACCTGTCGATAGCGGGTGGTGAGTTCCCAAAACGGCTGCGGGCGAAACTGAAGAATGATGTCGTCGCGTTCTACGATCATCGCCAGGACAGGTGTCTGGACCCGACCAATGCTCCAGAGGACACGATCTGTTCCACCTCCAATGCGGCCATGGCGGACGGTGTAATAGCGGGTGGAGTTAAGGCCGACAATCCAGTCAGCTTCACTGCGACAACGGGCGGCAGCATAGAGTGAATCGTATTCATGGCCGTCCCTGAGGTCCTTAAACGCCTCCAGAATCGCGTCGGAGGTCAGTGAGTTGAGCCAAAGGCGACGAATCGGCTTGTGCTGGCAGTCACAGAGCGCAAGAATATAACGGAAAATAAGTTCGCCTTCCCGCCCGGCGTCAGTCGCACATACTATTTCATCGGCCTGTTCACACAGCGTTTTGATAATCCGAAACTGTTCGTCCACTCCACGGTTTTTAATCAGTTTGAGTTTAAACTCGTCCGGAATGAACGGAAGTGTATCCAGTGACCAGCGCTTAAGGGCAGGATCATATTCCCCTGGTTCCTGAAGTGTCACCAGGTGTCCGAATGCCCAGGTGACCGCACAACCACGACCTTCGATATAGCCGTTTTTTTTTGTTTTTATATTAAGCACATCTGCAATATCACGGGCAACAGACGGCTTTTCTGCAATAACAACTTTCATCGTACGTTTTTCTCGCGATCCTTAGTCTCTTCTGTTAAAAATGCACAGTTATGATAACTGACAAAACTCTCGTTGTACACTCTGCGCCTCATCCAAAACGTAATTATGTCGTTACGGAATCCGGGGAGACCCTTGAAATTCCTGCCGCATGGGGCTGTTTAAAACCAGGAGACGCCGCTGTCACCAGAATTCTCAAAACTCTGGGGCCGAGCTGGACTGCTGTCCATAAAAAAGGACGTAAAACCTTTTCAGACGGCGTATGGGCACCCCGCGAAAATATTGAGCAGGCCAAAGCCATTGTTGCAAAGAAACGTTCCGATCCGGCCTATGCCGGGAAGCGCCAGGCCGACCTGAAGCGACGCCAGGAAAAGCAGCGACGATATGAAGCCGTATTTCTACTGGCCCTGATACAGTGGCTTGACTTTCATCCGCGCTATAACACTGTGGCGGAACAATTTGCCGAAGCTATTGCCCGCCACGCTACGCCCGTTGGAAGCGGAACGGTAGCGCGAACGGAGCGGATTCCAATCGAAGAGCGCGCTGCCGCTGCCGCCATTGCCTGGATGCGCCACCGAACAACGGCCTACGAATCCCTTAAGATCGACCGGATCAAGGGGTGTCGCAGGGAGGTCAGGAGAGAACTGGCCAGGCAATCCGTCAAGCTTCTGAACGCATACCGACGTGGGGAGCTGATCAATCCGGAAACCTGCCCATTGGCAGTGGCCCTGCGGAAAACAGCTTCAGAGGGCAACGGAGATCCAGGTTGCTCATGATACACTCATTCAGGCGTAAATTCCATATACACATCGTACCAGAAATCAGAGAAGCATTTTTTCTTGCGTTTGTTTACTCCCTTAGGAGTTATTTTCGTATTATCTATCACTCGTGTCCGGTTAAGAAATTGCAGTAAGAAATATGACCTTCCTATGGCATATTGCCCCTCGTTCCCACGGTCTATCGTGGGAATGCATATCAATTTGCCTCTGCTGATAAGGGACTTATACCCCTCAAGGGGTACTGAAAAGAGTCCTGAAAATTTTGCAGTTTTTTTTCTATGACCGAATCAGCAGTTCTGCGAAGTCTGCCAAACATTAATCTTCCCAATTCACATCCTCAATATTGTTGCTCGCCAATCTAAAGGCACCTCACTCCATGTTTTCCTTGCAATTTATTGCATCGAATAGAATAGTGTCAATAATTTGGAAAGTGTTCACCAAGAAAAAACAAGTGCCCTAGGACGAAGCAAACAAATGAGTCCGAAAGAATGGCAGTATGACGAATTGCAACAAACGGGAGTAGACTATACAACCTTTGAGGAGGTTCAAAGATATGATTCCCGTATGCAGAAATTACGGAATATTAAAGCTGAAATAAACAGCTTGATAGAATTTGTTTCACCGACAAAAGAATCAAGAATTCTTGAGATTGGGACCGGGACAGGGGATTTTGCAATTGCACTTTCTCAGCTAAGCCGGCATGTTCTTGCGGTTGATGCCTCCCGTGTAATGCTTGAGTATGCAGGGAGAAAAGCGATTGAAAAAGAAGCTGGAAATATCGAATTTTGTCATTCCGGATTCCTAACCTTTGATGAATCGCAAGGACCTTTTGATATAATTTTCTCTCAACTTGCACTTCATCACTTGCCTGATTTCTGGAAATCAATTGCCTTAAAAAAAATCAACAACGCATTAAAGCCTGGTGGAAAGTTTTTTCTCAAAGACGTTATATACCCTGCGGGGATAGTAGATTTTGAATCCTTTTTTGAAAGCATAATTAAGGGAGTAAAAAACACTTCATCTGCCGAGTTGGCCAAAGAATATATCATCCATATTCGAGAAGAGTTTTCAACTCTGGATTGGATTATGGAAGCCCTACTCAAAAAGGCGGGATTTTCAATTTTGGAGATCAATGTGGAGAACGAGATAATTTATAATTATTTGTGCAGCAGCTAATAGTTTTGGAAATACCTTAACCATTGAGAATGGGTATATTGCTCTACAAGAGTCAAGCAAAGACCTGACCCGGTATTCGGTGTTTTTACACGGTATTTTTACATAAATGGCCCTTTTGCCTGATATCTGCGTCATACTTAAAAAATTATCCTCCGGTAAGCGAGCCTCGGCGAGACACCGAGATATCACATATATGCCTGTGGTAATTTTTTGCGCAATCCTTGATCTCGAACAAAATGCCCTATTTGTGGACAGGGACAAGTTAAGATGAGAATGAATCGCAACATAACAAAAGCATTGAGATAGATTTTGCCCACCCCTCGTTCCTCGCTCTGGGCAAAGCGGGTGATGCTGGCATTAACCTTCTAAAGACGTAATTGAAGAATTGTATGCTATGAAATCCAAGGTAGATAAAAAAGAGTTTATTGCTCAAATCCAAGATTGTGGTGCCAGTATTGTCCGTGTCGCTGACACTTCCAGGTTGGCAGGTATCGACACAGAACCAGAAGATCTCTTAGACAATTATCCAAGAGCAGTGAGTATTGCAATACGTCTTTCTGATTCAGTAATAGATGAGATTGACATGCAACCTACTCCTCTTTATTCATCACATTATAGTCGAGTAAATGCACTGCTTGACGATGTTGCCATACGAGTGACGAATCTATTACAACTAAATGGTGCTCGAGCAGTTCCTATTCCCGCAAGCCAAATACTCGATTCAGAAAAATGGTCCTCGTATATATCCCATAAAGCTGTAGCAATAGCTGCAGGTATAGGCTGGCAGGGCAAAAGCCTTTTAATTGTTAACCCGGATTTTGGACCAAGGATTAGGTTAACTACTGTTCTCACAAATGCTGATCTTGAGCCTGATTCACCAATTAAGAATAGATGTGGAAAATGTAATCAATGCAAAGAACATTGTCCTGCTGGAGCAATCATTGGTGTGAATACCGACAGCCATTATTCCACCCGATCAGAGGCAATAGATCTCGAAAAATGCGTCCATCAAGTACGAGATGTTTTTGGCGAACTTCCTAATATCATGCCTCTTATCTGTGGGATATGCATTAAAGTTTGCCCATGGGGTAATAAAAAAAGAAAACCAAATCAGAAAAAAGTTAACAAACTGCACACGGATTCTGCAAAAGATACAGGTCCGGTGAGCAAAGTGCCGGCATTTAAAATGACAAAGGACAACAATTAATGAAAATTGATGATCTCGCCAAAAGCTCTGAAGCTGACCATCCGCCAACGCAATATCAACAAGTTACATACGTGTCGGCGGCGGTTGAGGGGTTTTTTACGAAACCGTCAAAATTAGATATCTATAATTCCTGTGTTTATTTTTTTTTGCTTCTAGTTGGATGTGAAAAAGATAGAGTCTATGAAGGTATATTATGAAGGAATGCACAAAAGAGAACAAATTGTTAACCCATCAAATGACCCAATCCCTCAAGAGCAACAAAGCTATGATGAATACAAGAGAGAGAGAGGGAGGAATCTTTAAAAAAAGAAAAAGAGACTCAAGAAGTCAATTAAGGAATAAAAGTAGGAAGTGGGATCAGGCTTGACAAATGGGTATTCGGGAAATTCCAAACTTATGAATAACAAAAAAAATGCACCGGTTCACCCGGTGCATTTTTACAATATGCCGTGAAGTAATGGAAGGGGTCAGATCTAGTCTGAACTACTACAATTTACGCTATTATGGGTATTTCACCTGAGGAAATAACGCCATAAGGCCTGGCTATACCGGTTTTCCCTTGCGTTCTTAGTTTGTGAAGATATTTCCAATGTCCGGTTATTACCCCAAGCAAAACATTCCCCGCTCCGCTTGGTCGTTCATACCAAATCTCACCATGGGTTTGATAATAAAATCTCCATTTCCCTCCTGAAGGATATCCACATACGAAGCATTTCCCCGACCACTCAACTCTTCGTTTGCGAACGCCAATTGGCAATGCTCTTACTCTTTTCAAGTCTATTAATGGATTAGCGTCTCTGAAATAATCCTGTTTGCCAAACGAAATAATATTTTTTTGAATTATATTGCCATAATCCCTTTGCGCATTTCTATGCAGCTCATCCAATTTTTGGACGCAAGCCGGCAGTTGGCTGTTTGGTGCTCGCCCCGCTCCTCCCGGATCTTCTCTTTTCGCATTAGCGTGATAAACAATTACATCATTCGAACCTTTTATAGTGTCGACATAAAACTTACAGCCATGCATGTTTGCGGTATAAAAAAATTGTGCTCCAATTCCAGCCTGTAAAGGAGCCTGTAATCTTATGGATGTAATATGATCTTCTTCCCAAGGTAAGTATACCGCATCACCTTGTACATTTTTTTCCCCCTGCAAAAATTTACCATACTGTAAATTTTCTATTACTTGAATATTGCATCTCGCCTTATCAAATGTATATTTAAAATGGTTTGTTTTATATCCAAACTGAGGTTTCCTTGTTTGTCCCGAACATGTATAGGGAATAGTTTTTAATGATTCTTTCCCGGGTATCATGAAATCCCTCCGTTCATTATATTCCTTTGTTAAAGGTTTGGTAATGCTTTCCCTCGTAAAAGCAACAGACACTAACTATAAGGGCCTGATTACACTCACGCTTTTTAATCTGAATTATCCGCAGCAAACCTTTTATCGGATTTTATTTTTTTGATTTGCGATTTGAAAGGAGTCATCCAGCCTATCCTGCAATTGTCGGGAGCATCCATTTCCGGGACATAGGGCTTGACATCAAGCAGCGGCGTCCCGTCAATAATATCCACGTCCTCAATATCAATTCGATTGCCTTTTATGTCAATGAGTTTCACGATGGAAAGACCTATTTGATTCGGTCGTTTCGGAGCACGGGTGGAGAATAATCCGCGCCTGATGGTATCTAAAAAAGGAATAACCTTCAAATTATAGCCCCTTGAAAGATGAAAATAATAAATGAGATAGATATGGGAAAAGCCGTCAAGATCCTGCAGACCGTCAGTAAATTCAGGGAAGAGTTCCACAGATCCGGACATGCCCCGTGCTGCCGCCGGCTGGATAGGCATGTCCTCGGGTTTTGTGAAGGGAGAGTGGATACGGCCGATTGGTTGCAGGGTAATTGTATTCATGATTTTGTGCGCGTACCTCATATAAAGGAGTAAAGGAGATTTTCTATTGTGTTATACTCCTTATGTCTGCTGTCATGCAGTGAGTCAATTAATATTTAGCTGTCTCCCTGCGACTTTTGGTTTTTTTCTTGTTATATTAATATGTTTCAAGAAGTCGGCGAAGTTCATTCTCAACTTGTTTTTTTTTGAGAAATTAGGTACTTTTCCCTATAGCGTGTTGTGTGCTTATCCTGAAAATTTTGATGTTTTATTCCACTTCAGTGGGGTAGGTGCATAAATGTGAGTTCTTTAGAATTGCAGCACTCCTTTTTACTTGGTCCTTCACGCTGAAAAGATGATGGAGTCGGAAAAAAATTCTGATGCTGACCATCCGCCAACGCAATATCAGTATTTACACGCGTTCCGGCGGGGCTTGAGGAAATTTTACGAAGCCGTCAAAAGCTACCTGTCCGTTAAATTTGAGGGGAAGTTCAGGAATTGATCTCCACTCTACTCATTTCTGGGTTTTTTCATGTTAGAGACATTATTTTCACCTAAAAGTGTAGCTGTTATAGGGGCTTCGAGCTCTCCCAGCAAGGTTGGCCATGTCATATTGTCAAATCTCATCAAAGGAGGTTTTCAAGGGCCGATTGTGCCGGTGAATCCCTCGGTAGACGAGATACTTGGAGCCCGTTGCTATTCCTCAATCAAGGAATATGGGGACCAGGTTGAATTAAGTGTTATCGTTCGGCCCCGGCAGTATGCCGAAGAGGCGGTCCGTGATTCACTTGCTGCCGGATGTCGTACAATTATCCTTATTTCATCTGGTTTTAAGGAGGCGGGGGAGGAAGGATTTGCAATCGAGGAAAAAATAACGTCGCTTTGCAAAAGTCGCGGAGTCCGCTTACTTGGCCCCAACTGCCTTGGTGTCATTAACACGGAAGGAAAGATTAATGCCTCTTTTGCCGGGGATATGCCCTATAAAGGGGGGATTTCGATCATCTCCCAGTCCGGTGCCATATGTGCCGCCATGCTGGATCAGGCTGCTACCCATCATCTGGGGCTTGCCAAGATGGTAAGCATGGGCAATAAGGCAGATATCTCGGAAGTTGATCTATTGCGATTTTTGGCTCGAGACAAGCAGACAAAGGTGGTGGCAGGATATCTTGAGGATATCAAATCCGGGGATGATTTTGTCAAAGCCGCAGAAGAGGCGTCAACTTCAAAACCTGTTATCATTCTCAAGGCAGGGACAACGGCAGCCGGTCTTAAGGCCGCTGCTTCACATACAGGTGTTCTTGCCGGAACGGATACGGCATACGGGGCGGCATTTATGCGTTCCGGGGTTATCCGGGCAGATACCTTCCAGGATTTGTTTGACTATGCCTCTGCCTTTTCTCTGCAGCCCCTTCCAAAAGGGAAAAAGGTGCTGATTATCACCAATGCCGGTGGACCAGGAACACTTGTTGCCGATGCCGTTGAAAAGGCCGGGCTTGAGGTTGCGGTTCTGGATCGCAATATCAGTTCAGCCTTACGCGAGAAGCTCCCCGAAGTCGCCAGCACAGGAAATCCCATTGATGTGCTCGGTGATGCAGACCCGGAACGCTATGCTGAGGCAATTAGAGCTGCACAGAATGACGATTCGGTTGATTCAGTCATCGTTATTCTGACACCCCAGGCCATGACCAGGCCGGCTGAAACAGCCCTTGCCATTGCCGCTCAGATTAACGGTGAAAAACCTGTTTTTGCCTCATTCATGGGCGGTGAGGGCGTTATGCCGGGCAGGGCAGAGCTCAGTGAAGCCGGGCTCCCTGATTATGATTCCCCTGAGAGAGCTGTGGCGGCCATAAAGGCCATGTATGAATATTCGGCCTGGAAACAACGTCCTCCCCGTGTGGTGACCCGTTTCCCTGTGAACAGACGCCGCGTTGAACGTATTATAACCCGTAACCAGCGGACGAACCGCCTTCACCTTGGCGAGGTAAAGGCCAAAAGTATCTTAGAGGCATACGGTTTCAGGATCCCTGAAGGACATCTTGCCGCAACCTCGGATGAGGCTGTGGAAATTGCCAAGCGATTCGGCTTCCCTGCGGCAATGAAAATAGTCTCTCCTGATATTGTCCATAAATCAGACCTTGGCGGAGTGAGACTGAAACTTGCAACCGCCGACGCTGTTCGTGATGCCTATGATCTGATGATGATCCGTATTCGGGAAAAAGCGCCCCAGGCCAGAATAGAAGGGGTGTATGTGGAAGAGATGATCGATCCGGGCCTGGAGGTCATTATTGGTATGAACCGTGATCCCCAGTTCGGACCCATGCTGATGTTCGGTCTGGGGGGTATATTTGTCGAAGTGATGAAGGATGTCACCTTTCATCTTGCACCAATCACCTCTGAAGAGGCAAAACAGATGCTGCTTTCCACCCGTTCCTATGAAATTATGGAAGGCAAGAGGGGACAACATGGGGTTGATCTTGAGGCTATTGCCAACGGCCTGCAGCGTATCAGTCAGCTGACCACTGATTTTTCCCAGATAGAGGAACTTGATATCAATCCTTTTATCGTAGGGGAAATGGGTTCGGAGCCTGTGGTGGCAGATGCTCGAATGACGTTGTCCAAATTGATTTGATGTGAGGAAAAGGCATGCAGCAGCAGAGAGTAAAAAGAAAATTTGATCCTGACTGGCAGGAAAAATATGGGGATATGATCGTTACTCCCAAAAAAGCGCTTTCCAATATCCGTAACGGCCAGAGGGTTTTTATAGGAACGGGATGCGGAGAACCGCGACTTCTGGTGGAGGCATTGACCAAGCGGGCTGGAGAGTTGGCTGACGTGGAGATTGTTCATCTGCTCACCAAGGGCGATGCCCCATATGCAAGCCCCAAACTTGCAGACAGCTTTTCTGTGAACAGTTTTTTTATCGGCCAGAATGTGAGAGGGCTTATCCAGGAAGGTATGGGAAGCTATACACCCATGCTGCTCTCTGATATTCCGGAGCTTTTTAAATCCGGCAAGCTCCCTCTTGATGTGGTGCTCATTCAGGTAAGTGAGCCGGACATGCTGGGCAAGGTGAGTCTCGGCATCTCTGTTGATATTGTGAAAAGTGCTGCGGAGAACGGATCTCTGGTAATAGCCCAGGTCAACAAGCAGATGCCCTGGACCTATGGGGACAGCCGTTTGGACATCTACGATCTGGATCTTCTGGTTCCCACCGACATGCCTCTCATCGAAAGACCGTCAAAACCGATGAACGAGGTGACCCGGAAGATAGCCCAATACATCACTGCTTTGGTGGAGGATGGTTCCACCATTGAATTCGGACTGGGGCGTATTCCCGGAATAGGAAGGATTCCCGCTGCGTGCTTGAGTTTTCTGCATGAAAAAAAGGATCTTGGCATCCATACCGAACTTATCACCGATTCCGTTATTGATCTGGTGGAGTCCGGCGCCATCACGGGCAGCAGAAAGACAACCGACCAGGGAAAAATTGTCACAAGTTTTTGTATGGGGACCCAAAGGCTTTATGATTTTGTCAATGAAAACCCTCTCTTTTCCTTCAGACCGACAGAATATGTCAATGATCAGCATATCATCAGTCGCCAGCATAAGATGGTGGCTATTAATATGGCTCTGGAGATTGATCTGACCGGACAGGTCTGCTCTGACTCCCATGGAGATAAGTTTTATTCCGGTATCGGAGGCCAGGTCGATTTTAACAGGGGGGCAGCCCGCTCCAAGGGCGGAAAAGCGATTATTGTTGTTTCGTCAACTTCGGAAAATGAACAACGGTCCCGTATCGTTACCCACTTGAGTCCGGGAGCCGGGGTGGTCACCACCAGAGGAGAGGCCCACTATATTGTAAGCGAATTCGGCGTTGCCTTCCTGCATGGGAAAAATATTGAAGAAAGAGCACTTGCCCTGATCAGTATCGCCCATCCAAAGTTTCGGGAACAGCTCCTTAGGGAGGCTATTGAGGCCAAGTACCTGAGTCCGGAGTTCTCGGATGTGGGCGATAAATTTGTAGTGGCTTCCGAGGACATGAAAACATCCCTTCTTCTTGATGACGGTACATTGATTAATTTTCGTCCCATTCATCCTACGGATGAACATAAGATGCGTAACCTTCTCTATAATCTTTCCCAGGAAACACTCTATTACCGGTTCATGAGCCAGAGTACCCGGTTCGGCCATGCCCAGATTCAGAATTTTGTTTATATTGATCATCGTAAGGATGTGGCAATAGTCGGCACCCTTCCCGAGGTCCATGGCGAGAAGATTGTTGCTGTAGGCCGTTATTATCTTGATGAACGGACAAACAGGGCGGAAGTTGCCTTTATTGTCCATGATAACTGGCAGAATCGTCATATTGGTTCATTTTTGTTCCGTCATCTGGTCACCATTGCCAAACGCAGTGGAATATCAGGGTTTACGGCGGAGGTGCTGCGGGAGAATAAGCGGATGCAGGCGATATTTAATAACGCCGGCTTTCAGGTTGCAAGCCAGCTGGAGGAAGGGGTTTACAGCTTTAGTATTGATTTCTGACAGGTTTGAAAAGAAAACGGACAGGGAAGAAGAACGACATCAAGATAGAGACGAATTGGAGTATTGACCTCAGAGGTCACGAAGAGCACGAAGGGAGAAAAAATCCTTTCTTCGTGCGCTTCGTGGTAATCAGATATTTATTTTATCTCGGCCAAACTGGCCGCTTGATTTAAGCTCAGGAGAAGCCGCCCCTGGAAACACAGCTGCCAAGGGGTTTTCCAATGGGAGTAGAATTGCCGGAGTTTAATCGATAGCTTGAAGCAGAAATGGTTTTTTTCACTTTTTTGCTGCCGCATTTGGGGCAGCAAACCTCATCCAGGGCAGTTGTCGAGCTGGAAGTAAGCAGCGACTCAAAGAGTTTGTTGCAATCCTGGCAACGAAATTCATAAATGGGCATTGGTGTTCTCCTTACTGACGAGTAATAATGGTGTAATATTAATTTTTTGTAGTCATTATTCAGGTTATAGTCTGTTGGTATTGCTGCTTTGGGACAAGCCTTTGCAGACAGACACGTACTAAGATTTTGTTTTTAAGCATGTTCTTAAATATATGACAGCCCCACGGGGATGTCCAGTAAAAAAATAAGGAGTGGAAATGGATTTTCAGGCCCATCTCAAAAATATGTGGCAGATGATGCAGGAGGAATTTGTTGTTTTTTTTGTGGGCGGCATGCTTATTCAACTCCTCGTCTCCGTCACCCTTGGTATTTTAACCGGTCCTCTCATGGGTGGTTATCTGCTTCTTATGGTCCACTGGCTTAAAACTGGAGAGCGATGCGAGTTTAATGATCTTTTCAGTGGCATGCAACGTTTTGCAGCCCTTTTCCCCGCCTTTTTTCTGGTACTTCTGGTATTTCTGGGCTTTATGCTGTTTATCCTGCCGGGGGTGGTTATGACCGTCTGGTGGGTGTATGTTGTTATTCTGATGGCGGATAAGAACATGACCATGGGTGAAGCGATGAACGCCAGTAAAGACAAGGTCAGTGAAAAAGGCTTTTTCATGCATTTTGTTTTTCTGTTGATGATCTCGGTTGTTCCCACCTTCTTACTGGCAATTGTGGCAGCCCTTATTCCGCCCCTGGCTGTGCTGCAGTATTTTCTTTTTCCTCTCCAGTGTGCCTGCGTGGCAAGCCTCTATCTTGAGCAGTTTGAAGGAATCAACCCGGCAGAGCGCGGGAACTCTTTATCCCGAAATGCTCCGCCTCCTCCACCATCTGAGCCTCCGGTTCCCCCAACTCCACCACCACTTCCGCCGACAGAACGCGCGATGGGGTAGCGAGAAAAAAATCCTGCGAACTCTGTTCCTTCACAGACTGTTGAAAAACTACTGCGCTTGCTGATACTGCGTCAAAATTCGGCTCAAAATGCTCATTTACTCCATGTAAACTGTGCTTTTTCGCCTCATTTTTCCTTGTCTCCGCTACGCTCGCTACATTTTTCAACAGCCTGTTCAGAGTCTGTCCGTTAAAGTGTGCTTTTGACTGTGCATCCTGCAGCACCATATTGCCCAGAACAAGACAACCATTCCGGCACCACAGGTGTCTGCCACAATATCCCGCCAGTCAGGCGAACGATTGGGGATAAAGGATTGATGAAATTCGTCGGTCAGGCCATAGAGGAAACTTAAAAAAAGAACAACAGCAGCAATTCTGAGTAATGATTTTTCCTTGGCCCACGGGTAAAGGGCAAAGAGAATACTTGCCGCCAGGACGGCATAAGCCGTGGCATGGGCCAATTTGTCCATGCCCATCTTGAGAGAGGGGAGGTTGTCTCCGGGGGTGTGGGAAAGAAAAAAAATGGTACTCATAATAAAAAACATGGGTAGAAATCGAAGGGCTTTCATCACGGATCAAAGAAGGGCGCGTTCGTCAACTGCGAAAGAAAAAGGGTGAAGGCGGGTGAGAAGTGTGGAGTTGAAGACTGAGAGTATGCCAAAAGTAAGTCCTCTCATTTTATGGTTCTCAATCAAAACTCCACACTTCTTTTGCGACTTCTAGCCGACACTCATTTCATCCTCATTAAGATGGATGCTGTCGAGAAGTTCCTTTGGGAATTTTTTGCGAATGCGTTTGATGGCGGCAAAAATAGAATGGGCCGGATAATCTTCCCAGGTTGTTACCGCATCATCCGCATAGGCAGTGGTGACGAATTGTTTTTTCTTAATGGCAAAGCGGTGGGTCCAGTTGATTTCAATGGTTTCCGGATTCTCATCCATTTCAACTTCAATTTTCTCGCCGTTCTGCGCCACCTGTACGGCATCCATATCCGTTATTTCCAGGAGCCAGGCGTCACCATTCTCAGTGGCTAACAGAATAAATACACCAAGGGCTTTCACCAGTTTTTCTTTTCTGGAGGCAATTTCCTGAAGTTTTTCAATTTCACTTGCCAGGGTAATTTTTTGCTGTTGTTCCTGGTCCTGTGTCGGTTTAAATTCGACCTTGCCGTGACAGCATTTTTTATATTTCAGTCCACTGCCGCAGGGGCAGGGTTCATTGCGTCCGATTTTCATGAGCTATCCTTGTAAATAAGTTTGAGGTGTTAATCTGCAGTGCTTGATCTGCTATTCGGGGAAAAGTGAATCTATCGTCCCCACTGTTTAACGAGTGTCTGTCAATAAATGGCCCTTTTGCCCGATATCTGCGTCATGCTTAAAAAATTATCCTCGGAATATCGCCTATATGCCTCCGGTAATTTTTTGCGCAATCCTTGATCTCGAACAAAATGACCTATTTCTGGACAGACACTAACGAGCATTATTGAAAAAGGTACTATAATTAACCATTTTCAGGGCGTTATTGTCAATTGCCATCAGTTCATTTTTACAATTTTTTCCTGACTGGCATAGTAACGAACCAGTTCTTCAAAGAGGTCGTCCTTGCCTGTGTATATCTGATTCCGGCTGTTTAAAATCTGTTGCAGGGCTTCCTGGTAGGCATCAACTCCAATAACGCTTTCGTGGATGTAATGCTTGCCGGATTTCTCCTCAAGCAGACGTTTCATATAGCGGTCAACATTGGCCCAATAAACGTGATTGTTGCGGAAATGAGGGTTGTTGCGTTTGGCGCTTTCAATCTCTTTGTCCATCATGGCCTGCAATTCCGTTTGAAAGAGGTGATTATATATCTTGCCTGCTATTTTTACAGGCCCCTGTCCCGAAGTGCCGACGCTGTTCATCCCTCCGCTGTTGGTCGTTACCAGGACAATCATGGTCATGGTTTTATCCGAATGGGCCTGTCGGTCCTGGTAGGGGTTGAAATGGCTGATAAAAAGCGTTGCCTTACCCCCTGGGGCAGTCCCTGTTTTACCGGAAACAAGATTTTTGTGGTATTTGAATTCCGATTTCATGCTGGCCCCTGTTCCCCGGTTGCAGACCTGATAGAGGGCCTGCATTTCGTCTTGTCTGATTTTTTTTGAATCAAAAAGGGCAATGGGTTTCTGGTCAAGGTCGCGGTCTCTCTCAAAAATGATTTTGTTGTCAACCAGGATACGTTTAACAAACGAAGGTTCCCTGTAATCCCCATCAAGAAAGGCATTGTATATGCCAAGCCATTTCTGGACGTCAACATCCGAGGCACCTATGCCAAAGGGCCAGAAACGGGCATCATCTCTATTGTAGTTCACTCCGATCCGGTCCAGGGCAAGGAGCAGGGAATTTCTGACTCTTGAGTTTGAATAAAGCCGGGCAAAAATGGTATTCACCGACAATACCTGGGCCTCAAGCAGGGAATATTTGCGGCCCAGATAACGGTTTTTTCCTTTGCCTTCCCGGTCATAGGGGTACCAGTTCCGGGGCAGCCAGATCTTTTTACCCGCACTTTCCGAATATTTATATTCAATGGGTTTGTCTTCAAAAAGGGTTTGCAGACTTGAATTATTTGAAGTCATGGCAAAATAGGCAATAAGCGGTTTGATTGTAGAGGCCGGGGTGAGTTTGGCCTGTTTATTCATGAGGTCAATGATGATGGGATTACTTTCATTTTCCTGTCGTTCATTTCCTCCTCTGATAAATTCTTTGCCGCCTACATAGGAAAGGATTTCACCCTGCTGGTTTATAATGATGATGCCGGCGTTGACATTCTGGTAAAGATTATCCATGAAGCCTTCAAAATCAGTGTACGGAGGGGTGATATTTCTTTTTTGAAAGCGCTTCAGGTCTTTTTCCCACAGTTTTTTATTTCTTTTCTTCAGGATTTTGTGATAGCCGGGGCTGTTTAAGAAGGCGGAAATGGCCTCCTTGTTTTTTTGAACCAGATCCAGGTTCACAGCGGTTTCCACAACCACATCGCCGCGAACGTCAAGCATCAGTTCGGCTCCGGAAAAGGTTTTGCCGTCAATGGAGTAATTTTTGGAGCACACTTCCCTGATCACATTCCAGGAGGTCCACTCTTCCTCACCGTAGAGGGGCGAATGATAATCGCGGAAACCGATTCTGCGGATGGACTCTTCATCCGTTATGCGCCATTGATCGCGTTGTTCCGGGGTTATTTCTTCCAGCTTGGTCAGGTAATCCAGGGCGAGATTTATTTTGTTGATTGCTTCCCTGGCGTGGCGCAGCTGTTTTTTGTCCAGCTCGTCAAAGCTTTTGCCTTTCAGCAATTGATAAAAAGCGAGTTGTCGATTGTGGTTGGGGATGAAGGAGGAAATGGCCACCAACTGCTGCAGGTTCAGATCTTCAAGTTCCATCTTAAAGTAGTTCTGGGCAGCGGCACTGAAGCCGTACATATTGCTGCCTACGGGAACGGTGTTGATATAAAAATCAAGATTTTTGTCTTTGCCGAATTTTGCCACCATCATATAGGCGACAATGATTTCCTCAAGTTTATTGGCAATGGTGCGGTCGCTGTTTCCCAGTATTTTTTTTGCATTTTGCATAATAATCGTACTGGCGCCACGTGGATGGCCACTCAGGGTATCCTTGACTGCTCCGGCAAGATTTGGCCAGCTAACCCCGGCATGGATAAGAAATGTGTTCACATGCCATGGATTTTTTTCATGGGGCAGAAGATAATGATCTTCACAGGCAAGTAAGGCCATCTTTACCTTGAAGGGAATTTCCTGGGTTACTTTTCTCTTGCCGTAGGATTTGATGATTCCTCCGCCCGTATCAACGATTTTGGCTGAATGGGCATAGGTCGCCAGGTTCTCGGGCACCCTTTGTACCGGTGCTGTATCATAGAGGGTACGGGCAATGAAAAATTCGACTATATGCTGCGTGGGGCCGGGAAGGGTGTTGATTACAAAGAGGAATAAGAGAATGATCGCCGTGAGTTTAAAAACACGGGGCATCCAGAACGAGATAAGGAAAACCATGCGACTGAAAGGGTTTTCCCAGGGAAAGACGATTTTTTTTGTCGGATTTTTCTCCAGCTCTTTTATGTATTTATAATAGGTTTCTTCAAGGTGCTTGCTTTCCCGCAGGCGGCGCAATATTTTTTTTTCAGAGATGCCTTTTTTCAGGTCACGCGGAGAAAAGGTGTGCTGGAATGCCTTATATTTGATCGCCTTTTGCTTGAGGGATTGCTGTTCGTTCGTCTCGGAAGAATCATTTCCCTGCTTGTTTTTTTTATTTTGCGAATCTTCAGTGGTCATATTTCAGAAGGCCGAAATGTCTGCAGGGTAATGTCTGAGGAATGACAAAAAACTTGATTTTTGAGTTGACACGCTAATTTAATAACAGACACAAGTTAATATTGAGGCGAATAAATGCGTGAATACGTATCATTTTACTCTTATTTCGTGCTAAAATAATTGTTAGTTTGCGGAAACATAACGCCCAAGATGCAGTTTACTGTGTAACTTGTCGGACTTCAAACAAAAATTATTAAGATTTGTTTGAAGTCTTCTGAAAAGACATCCGATAAAAAAGGTGTTTACAGTATCAGAAAATAAACCGGGTTGTTTTTTTATGTTTCATCTCTTCAATTGTTTTCTAGGTCAGTGCTCCTAGTACGGATTCGAAATGATGGTTGTTCGTTGTCAATGTGGATTTCGCAGTAAGGTTGAAAATGCCGGAAAAGGGACAACGGTTCGTTGCCCCCAATGCCGTGCTCTGCTTCAAATTCCCGGCAAAGAGAAGAAAACAGGGCAGGTGGCTTTTTTTTCCTGTCAGCAGTGCGGCTTTGAGAAGAAATTGCCTGCAAAATTTGTAGGCAGGATTGCACCCTGTCCGAAATGCAGCCATAAATCCACGGTACTTCTGCCGGCTGCCCCTCAACTTCAGGTCAAGGATCCATTTCTCCGGAAGTGTTCCGGACTTTTGAAAAAAATGACCTCCCAAAGGCGCTTTCTTCTCTTTTTGTCCCTTTTTTTTAGTGTCATTGCCGGTTTTTATTTTTACAGCGACAGGCTTCCCACCCTTTTTGCCACAGCTCTGCCCCCGGAACTTGACTACCGGCCTCTTCCGTTAAGTAAAATGAAAAATAAGTCTCCTCAGTACAGGAGATTGGTTGAGGTTGCCAGAATTCTCAAAGACTCCAGGGACCTCAGGGGAATGGATCTGAGTGGGATTGATCTTGAGGCCATGGATTTACGGCATGTTAACCTGCGGGATGCCAACCTTGAAAAGGCAAATTTGAGTAAGGCCGATCTTTTTAAGGCTGATTTGCGTGGAGCAAACTTAAGCGGAGCCTCTCTCCAATATGCCGATTTGAGCGAAACAAATCTGAAACAGGCGATGCTGAAAGAAGCAACACTGAACAGGTCGGATTTGGCTGGGGCGAATCTGATTGAAGCAGATCTGACAGACGCCAATCTGACCAGAGCAAACTTGCGTGATGCCCAGTTAAAAGGGGCGCTTTTAATACGAACTCTCCTGAATGAGGCAGATTGCAGCAAGGTTGACGCCCGGGGAGCAGATTTCAGCGGCGCCGATTTAACAGGCACAAATGTGCGGGAAACAGATTTACGGAAAGCAATTTTTGATCACACACGGTTAACAAGCACCGATCTGCACGGCGCTGACCTTTCCGGTGCCAGTCTGCAACACGCCGAACTTGCCGGTGCAAAACTTGCCAAGGTGCGTTTCGTAGGGGCAGATCTTGAAGGGGCAAATTTCTATGGCGCAGATTTGACTGGCGCAGATTTGACCATGGCAAGCCTTGCTGAGGCTGATTTAAGTAAAGCACGGATGTCGGAAGCCAACCTGGAATGTGCTCAACTGGTCCATGCCAACCTGCATGGTGCCGATCTTTCCGGTGTAATACTCCGTTATGCCGATCTACGGCAGGTAAACCTGACAAACGCCATTCTGGATAAGGGCGATCTGACAGGAGCCCTGCTGGCCGAGTCCAATCTGACCAATGCCAGCCTCGTTGGGGCGGAGTTAGCCAAATCGACTCTGGATCAGGCCAATCTGACCGGGGCTAATCTTCAGGAGGCGGGTCTCTCGGGCAAGGCAAGCCTTATTGGTGCAAATTTGACCAACTGCAACCTTGGTAAGGCGGATCTCTCCGAGGCAAATTTGAGCCAGGCCAACCTGACACGGGCATCTTTGCTGGAAGCCCAGTTGCAGAGGGCGAATTTGAAGAATTCTTTTCTCAGTTATGCCGATTTTACAAACGGGGATTTAACCAATGCAGACCTGACTAATGCTGATCTGAAAGGGGCCAACCTGACCGGCATTAATCTGACCAGTACTTTTAGTTTGAACATTAAAAATCTGAGCGCCTCCCTTCTTAAAAATGTCCGTTTCACCAGATTTGATTTGCGTAATGCCAATCTGACCGGTGCCGTCCTGGCCTATGCTGATTTGCGTTATGTTGATTTTTCAAATGCAGATCTGACCAAGGCGAACCTCACCAAAGCTGATTTGAGTAGAGCTGATTTGCGTTGGACCAATTTGACGGAAGCCAACCTGACCGAAGCGGAAGTGAAAGATGCACTTTTTACGGATGCGGATTTAAACAGGGCGAACTTGAGTAATGTGGAATTCTCCAGTGCGGTTATGCAGAATGCCAAGAACCTTGACAGAGCAAAAAATGTTGATCCCGGGGAGTTGCAGAAAATGCTTGATCTCAGCCTTCTCAAGGAGCAGAAAGGCGAAGAGTCTCTACTGGCCGGAGAGGTTTCAGAAGACACGCCGGAGGATGAAGCAAATGAAAAGGCGGTTAAGATCTGGGGCTTAAAGGTCGAAAATTTTGGCGTTATACGCCATCCGTTTTCAGCGGAAAGGGATTTGAGCGCATCCTTTGACGGTCTCAGCGAGATTGAGGCAAGTCTCGTCAAGCACAGGATGTTTTCTGACGGAGAAGTAGGTGTTCCCGGACAGCTCGATACAAGGATGGGGGTTCTTTATTCCGTTAACTTCATGCCCGGTAATCAGGAAATCCCTATTACCATCAAGTGGCTTTCCCCGCAGCAGGAGGTGATGGGCACGGATTCGGTTTCTACCCGCTATTGCAGAAGGCAGGTGGCGTCCTATGTATTTTCCGACCCGGAAAAACTCCAGTTCGGCAACTGGACTGCCGAGTTCTACTATGAGGACCGGAAGATTGGCAGCCGGGAAATCACTGTCCTGTCTCCCGAGCGTTATGAAGCCAGAGTGAAAAGGTGGAATGACAGTTAGAATTTTCTGGCAGGTCAGGTTGTGTTGTATGGCATTTTTTTATGGCGTCTTCATCAGGCTCCGGATTAATGGGAAGGAATATGACTATGTTTACTGTCGGATTTCTCGCTATCTGCAAACCATGGCAAGTCAGGGAATTAACCCGCTTGTAGCAATTCAGATGGCTTTGGCTGATAAATTTTCAGGGCCTGATTGTAATAAGGGAAAGTAGTTACTATTTTCCTTGAAAACGGAATTTTTTCCGGAAAATTGTATTTTATACAGTTAATTTCATCCCTCTCGCCTGTAAGGAAGTAAAATCACACGCAGGATTCATTTTTCTTAATATCCCATAAAATCAGTACATTATTTGGTGCAGGGCCGAGCCCCTTCAGGACAGCACAGGACTGATTGTCCCCACGTTGTAGCAGGAATGTTTCTTGCATAAATATCCCCCATCTTACTGAGCAAATGACGTTTTTCACGGGTAAGGGAGTTTTATTTGCTTTTTTTAAATGAAGAGGAGATTTTTGGTGAAATTCAAAAAGACTGTTTTTATGGCTCTGCTGGCCAGCGGCATTGCCTTTTTCCCCCAGTTCATTTTACAATCATATGCTGAAAAAAGTGTTATCAGTCAAACCAACGAAAAAATGTACCTGCCCGGAGGAGCAGTTGTTCCTGTTCCTGATAGAGAAATAAAGAAAAAAAACAGTTCTGTAATTTTAGAATCATTCGCCAGACAGCCCCTGTTTTTCATTCAGAATGATGGGCAGATAGACAGGAAAGTCAAATTTTATGAGAAGGGATCGGGCCATGCCACCTACTTTGCGGAAGATGGCATCTATTTGAGCCTGTTCAGGCAGCATGAGAAAGAGAATCAACCGTCTTTTCCTATGGAGAAGAAGTCTTCAGGTATACAGTCCGATCACATAAAACTCTCTTTTGTCAACGCTGAAATCTCACCGGAAATAGAGGCAGAGGGTATCCTGCAAACCAGGTTCAATTATTTCTCGGGTAATGATTCGTCGCAATGGCACAGAGATATTCCTACATATACAACTGTCCGTTATAGAGAAATCTACAAGAATATTGATCTGGAAATATATGGCAACGAACAACAATTGGAATATGACGTTATCGTCAAACCCGGTGGTGACCCAGAATGTGTAAAGTTTAGATATGAAGACGCCAATTCCCTGGAGGTGAATGGGCAAGGTGAACTGGAAATAGAGCTTGATCACGGTACACTCATTCAGAAAGTTCCCTATCTCTACCAGGAGGTAGCCGGCAGGAGAGTTGAGGTAGACGGCAGTTTTAAACTTCTGACAGACGATTCCTATACCTTTGTAATTGCCTCATATGATACGGAAAGACCACTGGTCATTGATCCGGTGATTGATTACGCCAGTTACCTGGGAGGCAGCGGCTATGACGTGGGCAATGCTATTGCCCTGGACAATAATGGCAATGTCTACATCACCGGCAGAACTGCATCATCCACCTTCCCCGGCGCGGACAGCAGCCGTGATGTCGCCACCTATCATAATGATGTATTTGTCACCAAACGTGGCAGCGACGGCACCATGCTCAATACGACAATCTTCGGCGGCACAAACCAGGATGAAATTTCCGGCGCAACCCCGGAGGCAGGATATGCCATAGCGGTGGACAGCGCCGGTTATGTCCATGTCACCGGCGTGACACGATCAACGGACTTTCCGCTATCCGCCAGCCCATATCAAAGCAGTCTGAGCGGGAATCAGATTGTGGTCCGCCCGGATGCCTTTTATGTTCGGTTGGATTCTTCTCTAAACATTGTCTATTCAACCTATTTCGGCGGCGTGAATTCCGATTTTGCCAGGGCAATAGCAGCGGATGATGCCGGTAATGTTTTTATTGCCGGAGGCACCTCTCCCATTTCTTCCTCGGGAGGCACATCCTCCTTTCCCATCCTTAACGCTCTGCAATCAACGTATGGAGGGTTCCTGTCATGGCCTTCTACATACTCTGACTTTCCACCCGATGGCTTTATTGCCAAGTTCCACTACGACACTGCCGCACCGTCTCAGTCAACTCTCGTGTTCTCCACCTATTTTGGCGGAAATGGCAACGATATAATCAACGGCCTGGTACTGGACGGTTCCGGAGATATTTACGTTACAGGGGAAGCAAGATCAACAAACCTGCCGGGGACATCAGCCTCGCCGATTCAATCCTCTCTCGGCGGTGGCGCCGATGCCTTTATCGCCAAGATAAATGCGGCAGGAGACACGATTGTCTACTCGACCTATCTCGGCGGCAGCAACATGGATTACGGTCTGGCCATAGACGTGGATAGCGCCGGCGCCGCATACATCACCGGCTATATTTACGCCGCCGCCGGTGGTTATAATTTCCCACTGGTCAACCCTATTCAGGATGCATTATCAGGCATGTACGATGCCTTTGTCACCAAGATCAACGAGACGGGCAGCAGCATCGTTTATTCTACTTTTCTTGGGGGCAGCGGGGATGATGAGGGTAACAGCATCTCGGTAGACAGCAGCGGCACCGCATATGTCGGTGGCTACTCAAGGTCCGCCGAATTTCCCATCGTCAACCCCATTAACGGGTACGAGACATACGATATGTTCCAGCAAGCCTTTCTCGTACGTCTGAGCCCCTCCGGGGGTGGATTTCTCTACTCAACTTTTTACGGGGGAAACAGTGCCGAGACCATATACGGCCTAGTCGCGGACGACAACGGCAACGCGTACATTACCGGTCTGACAAACTCTGCCTGCCTGCCTGTTCCTGAAATCGTGGAAGGCGAAGCCTACTGCATCAGCGGCTATGGGGGAGGTTATGGAGATGGCTATGTTGCCAGGATTTCCGACAGCTCCGCGATTCCACCGGAAGTCGTTACCGTCTTCCCTGCCGGCGGGTCAACGGATGCCTCTGTTGATGCAGTGATCACCGCCACTTTCAGCAAGGACATGGATACCACACGTTTTGACGGAAACTTTTTCCTTTCCTCCGACGGTATTCCGGTTCCCGGTACAGTGGGGAACAGCGGCCTCCGAGTCGCCACCTTTACGCCGGCAGCACCGCTGTCAGCCGGCAGGACGTACACCGCCACCATCACAACAGGAGTTGAGGACGCAGAGAATGCTTCACTCCTCGTCGATTACAGCTGGGACTTTACCGCCGCCCTTGACACGACTCCACCGGAAGTTATTTCGACATACCCAGCGGAGTACGAAATGGGCGTCCCGGTCGATGCCGTTGTCACTGTGATGTTCAGCAAAGACATCAACCCGGCAACACTCACCGACTCATTCTATCTCCAATATTGGGACGCTGAGTATAATCTGATCAGGGTTACCGGGACTCCCAGTTACAACCCAGCTACTTTCACTGCAACATTTACTCCTGAAACTGATTTGCTATATCAGACCAACATTACTTTGGTTGTGGAAAAAACAGTGACAGACTATTCAGGCAATCCGTTGTTTTATAATCCACCGTGGTGGCCGCCAGACAATCCTCCTTACACCGGGCCTTTTCAAAGTAGTTTCGATACTGCCTGCGACCCGTTAGCTCCTGATTTTCAGTCCATTGTGTCCAGCACACCTGCCGTGTATGCTGCTGATGTCCCTGTTGATATTGTTTTAAGTGTTACTTTTGACAGGGATATGGACCCTGCGACTATTAACACAAGTAACGTTACACTCAATCAATATTCGCCCAGCTATATAAACTTCCAGGGCAATGTAAGCTTTGATGGGGCGCGAACTGTTACATTCACACCTGACGCCCTGCTTGAGGAAGGCATAACATATTATCTTGTTTTTAATGGGATCGCTGATGCAGAGGGACGTCTTTTCTGCACCAGTAATGGAAATTCAATCCCTTTCACCACCACTGCCGACTCCACCTGCAGCACGGATGCCGACCCGCCAAGCATAACACCTCCGGCAGATGTCACAATCAACTGTACCGGTTTGGGCGGCACAGCGGTCAATATAGGTACGCCAACTGTTTCCGACACCTGTGATGCGAATCCGTCTGTGGTCAATGACGCCCCTGTCTTGTTCCCGGTGGGCACAACAACCGTCACCTGGACTGCCATGGATGCTTCCGGTAATTCAGATACCGCAAGCCAGATTGTAACCATATCCGACCCGCAGAACGTCTGCGAAGGACCTGTAATTTTAGAATCACCATTTTCAGATGAACCTCCAGCCATGGATGGGGTTCTGGGTTTCGGTGAATGGTCGACTGAAACCTCAAACCAGCTCAATATTGAAAATGGCTTTATCAGGGTAAGCAACGACAGGACACGCCTTTACATTCTCATTGATCTTCCTGCCGATGATGTTGATAACGTTGATGTTCCCCGGGATTTTTTCAATCTAACGTTTGACGTCAACAATGACGGCATCATCACCCCGGACACGGATATCAATTACACACTGTATTCCGATGTGGCCAATATTCGCTATCGTTACTATACCGGCCCGGACAGCTGGTCAGACTGGGCGCCGGAAACATTTTCCAGCATGGCCCGAGGATTTGGCTGTGCTGCCGGCGATGGAAGCCTGACAATATCGATGTCTTCTCCTCCAGTTGTCACCTGCAATCAACATAGATTATGGGAGATTGCCATTGACTTGAAAGAAATCAATGCCGGTCCGGGAACCACCGCAGCAATGGGCCTCCAGGTTGCCTCCCCGGATCCGTCTTTTATCGAGAACTTCCCTGCCGCCTTTACCGATGATTTTACCAATCTCCTTGACATTCATCTGGGTGATGCGCCTGCAATAGCAGATCCTGCTGTCACCGGATCAGTTTCTCTGGAGTGGGATGCCATAACAGATGCCGTTGAAGTGACTCAGGCAATCCAGGACCGACAGAACAGCTTACCCCTTGTTCAGGACAAGGATACCGTGGCCCGGGTTTATGCCGTTGCCGACTCCGGAGCCTTATCCCCCACACTCTGCCTTGTTTCTCTCTATGGGCAGAAAGATGGAGTCGATCTTCCCGGCTCTCCGCTTACCTTGTTTCACAGGGCTCCCCTGGTGATAGACAGAGAAACACTTCATGACACAGCTAATTTCAAGCTTCCGAAGACCTGGACTCAGGGGGATGTGGTTTTCTATGCAGTTGTCCGGGGTCTGGAAGCTGGTGACCTTGGTGACACGTCACTTACAACACCTTTAACCTTCACTCAAAAAGAAATTCCCATTTTCTGGACTATTAAACTGAATACAGGCACGGAAGCTGTTCCTCGCCTGGTGACGGATGAAGAGCTCTCTGCCCAGAAAGATTTCCTGAAAACCATCTACCCCCTTGCTGATGTTAATTTTATCGACAAATCATGGGAAGGAGTCGGGGTTACGACGGCAGCCAATGCACTGGCAGACTTAAATGAATATTATGATCTTACCTTCATGGGCTGGGTATTTGGAGCCCTTATCACTGGTGAAGCCCCTTTTGACCTGCCACGCCAGATATACGGCATGACAGTCGAAGGAGGTGGTCTGTCAGATCCGGTCAGAAGCGGCGGCAGAGGAATTGTTGCACGCGGCGGCTCAAACAGTGGAGCAAACTCAGAAATAATGGCCCATGAAATGAACCATAACCTTGGGCCCGGAGACTGCCAGCTTCGAGTTACTGACGGGATGTTTAACGACACCTGGGGCAGCCATGTTTCTTCGCTTGGCATGCCACCTGCCTATTCTACTGATCCGGTCTGGAACTGTGTTGCTGGAGATACTTCCCCGGCTTATGGCTGCATGGCAAAAGGATCAGACCCAGACTGGCAGGAGCTGTTTGACGATGGAAACATTCTCGAAGTTGGTTTTGACACCCGGCTGCCATGGCAGGAAAATGACGGCACAAGAACAACCATCGTTCCGGCAGACACCCCTGATCTCATGACATATTGCGACTCCGGCATGCTGCCCGTCCGATGGAACTCAGCATACAGGTGGGAGAGACAGTTCGATGCTTTTCTGACAATAGTTGACGTACCACCCATGGCAGCATCAATGTCCTATGAGGCATCAGATATTGCCCTGATTGAAGATGTCTATTATGTCAATGGTCAGATAAACTTTGATGGATTCGACATAACGGGAAGTTTAAACCCGATTATCAGTTCCCAGGGCATCCCCTTGTTTCCGGAGATGCCGGGCCAATACATTGTCGATTTTCTCGATGATCAGGGCGCTGTGCTGCAGACCTATTCCTTTTATGCCGCATTTGAGGAAGAGGATGATGACAGTGGCAGTCTTGCCGAACAGACTTCGTTTAACTTCAGACTTCCGGTTCTGCAGGGTCAGACAGTTGATACAATAAATCTCAGCGATGGAGCTCAAATCCTTGACTCCATCACGGTGTCGATCAATGCGCCTCAAGTGACAATTGACAGTCCCAATGGCGGGGAGACATGGAATGGTTTTGAGCCGATAAGCTGGCACGCATCAGATTCAGACAATGATCCGCTTGTTTTTTCCGTGCTTTATTCCCCTGACAATGGCAATAAATGGATTCCCATCGCCGGAAACCTGCAGAATTCTCCCTATGTTGCAGACACATCCATTATTCCCGGGGGAACAGGTGCTCTGATAAGGATAATTGCAACCGATGGTTTTCATACCGCCATGGATGACTCTGACGCGCCTTTTACTGTTGAGCAGAATCCTCCGTCAGTCACCCTTATTGAACCCACTGATGGCAGGGTCTTTGAGGCCGGCACCAAAATGGTCCTTCGGGGACAGGCAACTGATCCGGAAGATGAAATTCTATCCGAAGACGCATTTGCCTGGTTCCTCAATGGACAGGTCATTGCCGTTGGCCGCCGGGCGGAAGTTTCCCTGCCTGTTGGTCTGCATGAATTAACCCTTCGTGTCACTGACAGTGATGGAGACTCCAGTGAAAGCAATAGAACCATAGAAGGTTTAGACTGTCTGGGAGATTTTGATGGTGATGGTGATGTTGACGGTCTTGATCTGGCGGATCAGGCGAGGAGAGCCACAGGTATCAGCCCGGGGGATTTTGCCGCTCAATTCGGCATAACAGGCTGCCAGTGATAAAAATAATTTTAAAGTTACTTTTGTTACAAAAAAATCTCCATTAATGGGGAGGAATTTAATGTCCCACAGGAACTATTTACATAGTAAGTCTTTCTGGTTGCTGCTTCTTTTGCTTCCGGCCTTTTTCCCTTTTCCCGTCTATGCCGTTGATCTCTATTTTTCAGGCGTAGCGGTTACCGGCGGCGCCGACTATGTTATTAAAGGAAATATTCCGGCAGACAAAAGGTATACAGGCGCTATCGTCTGCCAGTTGAGTTCGACAGATCCTATATCAGCCCCCAAAACGGCCATACTTACCACCACCCTGCGTCGCGACACTGCTTCCGTCAGTTCAGACCAGCATACCTTTAGTGCAACTGACTGGACCTATAACTCGGCGTCGAGACTTTTTTATATTCTTCTCCAAACAGGAACTTTTCCCAATCAAGTAGATTATGCCTTTGATATGCCTCTGCCTGGCCCCGGTCCATCCGAGCTTCGCACCGGCACATATGATCTTTCATTATACGTTACTGCTGGAGTAGCCGAGGCTAGTACAAAAAACAACACGGTCGTCAGCGCTTCTTTTGATTATACCGTTTATTCCGGCAGGCTCATTTATGATGGTGGCAATCGTAACATCAGTTCGTTGACTCCGGGAAGTTCTGATATGTGTACCGCAGACACCTACCTTTCTTCAGTAAGTGGTGACTGGGATGCGGCCTGGTGGGACGCACATTTTGCCCTGAGCGGGCTCTGTGCCAGCTCATCCGGAAATTTTGACGGTTACTCCACCGATCTCAAGGTGATCAAGGATGTTTCCCTGGCAACAGCGCCTGTTTTGCAGGGAAATACCTGGTCGATTAAAGGCCAGAGCCCGCCTGATCTTACCCTGAGCAACATGCGTTTGGAGTGTAGAGGATCGCCTCCCAAAGACATTACTCTAGATAGCAGCCTGCAGAGTTCGGTGATAGAGCCCGGCCATGAAATTGCCCATTTCAGTCGAGTCGTGACTCCTGTCTGGTTGGAGGATACGCTTAACAAGCTCTACTATTTTCAGGTGGGCGATATTTCCTGCCCTCTGCCGGATGACGGGCCTGCAATCGATGACCTGCAAACCGGGTCGCATGCCTTTGTATCCACGATCACCGCTCTGGGCGACACCACCAGCACCAACAATCAGGCGACCAAATCTTTCACCTACACCGTCTATTCCGGTCTGCTTTACTTCAATAATGTTGAAACGACTTTTTCCAATCTTTCCTTTGGATCGAGCCTGACCTGCTGGGATGGATCCGGTTTACATTTAAAACTCCTTTCTGTGAACGGAAGCTGGAGTGATATCTTTGGGACTCTCCCCTTTAACGGGGGCAATCTTTGTGCTGACAGTCAAAATAACCCCGACGGCTACAGCCGGGATTTGCAAATTTTTTCCGGGGAGGTTGATATGGGGACCATCTCCACCACGGTTTCCGGTCTTGATGTTGACTTCTACAACACCACCCTGGAAGAAAACGGCGGCGTTTATGGCAGTGCAACCGTCACTCTGCCTGATAGCATCACGGCCCATGGGCTTGACAGCCTCGGCCGGGTCAACCCGAGGGGTGAAAGTACCATCGATTTTATCGGGGCGACATTTCTGCAAAGCATGGAAGATGTGACTCTTTCCGCTTTTGTTTCCTATCTGCATGGCTATGGACTGCCGTTTTACATTGAAAGCTCAGCCATACGTCTGCCGCTGAACGGCAGCACCGGCATGTCGCTGTATATGCCGTATCCGGTTTATGTGCATGAAGAAGCCGTGACCGCCATGGCGGCAAGTGATCCCCGCACATCCTTCCCGTCAAATGATATTGCCTTTCATAAACCCGTAACCACTGCCTCCAACAGTGTCAGTTTTGACCAGAACGGCTTTGACGGTTTTCTCTATTTTGACGGAGATAGCGGCAATGCCCTGCAGACCTCATTTCCCAAGGTCGGACTTGGTTTCAACTATATGCTAGTGGCACTGGTGGATGGACAGATAAGTGGGGGCGCCCTTATAGAGCCAACCCTGAGCATGGAATTCGGCCGGGGCTGTCAAGGTTCTGAATGTGCCGACTCTTCAGCAGGTTCGCGCTGGTACCAGGTTTCCTCCGCCGCAGCACAACTGACCCCTGAAGGGGCTTTTGGTTCCCAGTTCGACGAGATAGGCCCAACGCTTGACAGCGGTCTGCTGGATACAACTGAGGATAGCGTTGAATGGGGAGATTTCGGGGATACGGGTTCCGGAACTTTTCTGCGCCAGGACCGTAACCGCAACGGCGCCTTTGTCATTCCCGGTTTTATCATGCCCCAGACCAGTGATGATCTGGTCAGTCCTTATCGTCTTGGTCAGATACTGCACGGTTCCTATTCTTTTGACGCCACCAATACTCTCGGCGATTTTTTTCCCCTGCATGACCCGATCCAGCCCCAGGCCACCCAGGGTGACGGTATGTTTGCCGGCTTGAACCTCGGGCCGGAGACCTACACAACGCTTACTGAAGGGGTTGGCCAGTTTCTGGAAAATCAGACCCTGGTCCGTTTTTTCGATGTCGATGTCGTGAACCCGCAAATTCCCATGGATGACCGCCAGGCAGTTAAATATGTCCTGCGTCCCGGCGGCCTTACCGGTGTATTCAATACCTCCTTTAATTCAGCAACTGACGGCATGGTCAGTATTTACGATTACAACCTTGCCTTTGATCGATTCGCCTTTCGCCAGGACCGCAATCGGCTTGACGGCAATACTTTTATTGACGGCAGTCTTACTCTTGTTGATGGACCTGTGGCCAACGGAGTGGGGGGAAACCATAAGGATTTCAAGGTGGCTTTCAAAAATCTGGATCTCACCTGTGACGGCAACCTCGGCGCCGGTCAGGTCGATACCGTGCCCGAACCGACATGGCCTGCCTGTGATGACGTTGGACAGCATAAGGGCTGCCAGACCCTGGTCTACTGGGAAATGCCGGTGCTGCTGACCGGTATGCAGTTTGCCGCTCCTTCAGGGGCTGAGCAGGGTTGCCCCACTGAAGATCGCAGGCTGAATCTTCATACCTGGAACCAGATTGACGGCCTGGGACGTCCCTTGACCATGTCCGGCTTCTATTTTCCTGACGGGGTGCTTGACAATCAGTCATTTTACGGCACAGTCCAGACCTGGTTTGACAAACCGGCAGTTGATGATGATGGCAAGCCGGGATTTCCCATGCGCCTGCGTGATGCCTATCTGAACCAGGTTGGTCAGAGCCTGCCTTCCTGGAGCGGTTTCACTGTACTTGCAGGTCTCACGGATGTGCCGCTTTTTGATGATGCACGTCTGGCCGGCCATTTTGACAATATGAATGCCGATGACCGCCAGGCCTATGATCTTCACTTGTTTAAGGATGAAACGGATAACGACCTTGATTTTGATGGGGTGCCGGAAAATTATTCCGGCGATACCGTGGAAACCTTGCGGCAGCATCTCACAACTGAGGAAACAGCAGCACCAAAACCCTATTTTGAGTATTCCTGGCCTACGGACGGCATGGTTGATCTGAATTATTACGCTATCTATCAGAGGGCCTCGGCAACCGAGGTCCCACGTTTTCAGGGCCTGACCAAGAATGCTGATGTGCTGGGCGTTATCCAGGTCAGCTCGGTACCGGACTATATCACCCCTAAGAAAACAAAGTTTTCCTTTGGCATCAGTGCCGATGTGGCAGCCCTGCAGGATTTCCAGCTTGATATCGCAAACTATACCGAAGACCTGGATTTTTTCCTGCACAATGTGCTGGGGGTGGATACCGGTTTCAGCATGGAAGATATCCTCTGCTATACACCTGCCGGCGGTTCAGAAATCTGCCTGCATGACATGGAAGAAAAGATGCTTGCCCTGACCGGTGGGGACATGAGCTTTACCCTTGGACGTGCCGTGGACAATGTTATGCAGCAGGGAGAGCTTGGTATATACATTCCTCAGGCGGCAGAGATGCTGAGCCGGATTCATCAGGCCTCAGCCCTGGTAAACGGTATACTGGTTCAGCCCTTGCAGGATATCAGGACTGAAATCAGCCACAGCATTCAAACCGATCTTGCCGGCCAGTTTGCCAATGTCTATAACAATCTGGCCCCAGTGGCCATTTACGACACCCAGGCGCTGATTGATCTCCCGGATGATCCGGGGGAAGCGGTTATCAATGAAATGAAGGCGCAGCTCGATTTCTACATCAGCCAGCTCAATCTGGTCATCATGCATCTGGAAAACGGTATCCTGACCCTGGAAGGGGGAGTTGACCTGCTTGTAGAGCCGGGTATCGGGGTCATTGATCAACTGGATAATGCCTCGACAGATGCCCTCCAGGCCCTGGCGGAACTTGAGGAGCGAATTGTCTCTCAACTGAGCAGTGTCCTGCTGAGTCCTGAGCCTTCCTTGAATCCTCTGCTGGAAGAAGTAGACAAGGCCAGACTTGTGGTGGTGGATGTGCGCAATGCCATTGAAGAAGTTGATCTCGGTGAACTGGGCATGTTCCTGCAACTGGCGGCAGAGTTGAGTGGTGCCGCCATTGACACGTCACTCCTTGATGACGCAGAGCAGACGGTCAACTCCTCTCTGGATGAGATTGACGCTGCCATTGAGCAGGCAAACCAGGTTATTCACGACACCTATACCGCTCTCACAGTTGGTCCTCCAGGGCCCTTGAGTACGATGATTGAACTGACCGCGCAGCTTGTCGGCGAGAGCAGTGCGATACAGACCAATATCGTTGCATTGCAGGCAAGTCTCAGCGGTGTCAAGGCCCGTTTGAATAATGACAAGGAAAGGGTCAAGAGGCAGTTTGAGGGTCTCAGGAATACCCTGATTGCCTTCCAGGAAAAGATTATGTCTCCTACATCAGATCTTGGGCCGATCACAAGCTGGAATGGTACCGCGGAGATTCCTGGTGTCGTTGCCACAGCCCAGGCTGTCCTGGATGATGCGGCAAGAGGCTGGGCAACTGTGCTTAAAAGTGCCGGAGGTTCACTGGCGGCCACTGCCCCTGATCCATTTTCCACGGATTTTCTCACCCTGTTTCATGATGTAAATTTTGCTGCACTCATTGACATCACTTTTGCAGAGATGCTGGACCAAATTGGTACCGGAGGCCTGCCCGATATCATGGCTGAACTCGATCTGGTGGTGAGTTCGAGCCTTCCGCAACCAAATGCAGAGGATTTTCGCAATATGCTGCGCACCAGCATCATAGAATCAGATGCAGTAAATGCACTCAATGAAACCTTTTATGCAGAATTCGGACTGCTCAGTGACCAGCTCGATACCGTGACAACCCAGCTGACTGGACGAATTAACGGGCTTATTCGCCAGACTGTTGAAGCTGTCAATGAAACTTTGTCGTTACAGCTTTCCGCTTCACTCAATGATATCGGCGGCTGGGGCACTACCCTGCAGTCTGTCGGGATTGACGGTTATGCCCTTGTCAGCCAGGACGAGTTTGAACGCATTCACATGGATGCGGAGTTTGTCTTTGATGCCGTGCCTGATTCCACCTCTTATAACGCCGCTCTCGATGTCACCGCCCTGATGCCTGATAACGGATTGACCGGCATGTCCGGCTGCGGTGCGGGGAGCGGCAACTATTATGACGTCTCTATTTCCACCCATGATGTTTCAGCCGAAATGCTCGGGATGGATGTGGGTATTAAAACTGCCATGCTCGGCTTTACCATAGATGAGAGCGCTATGCCCGTCGGGCTCTACGGCAACTGCTACCTTGACGGTGAAATTGCCTATGACCCTCTGGCTCTGGAAGATCTTGGTCTGGAGGCGGGCGTTGGCAGGTTCGAGGCCTATTTCGGTGCCACAGGTGCCGGTCACTTTGATGACTATTCAATTCCCAAGGCTGCTTTTTATCTCGGCAAATCATGTGAAGCGGCGGGTCTTGGTGTGGTGCAGCGCCTTGATCCCGAAGTCGGTAATTTCATTGGAGACATTTCACCCCTTAATGGAGCCTATGTCCGCGGTTCCGCTGACATTCCCGTCTGGAACAACGGTTGCGCCTTTACCATCGGTATGGGTGCTGATGTTGGTGCCTGGTGCTTCACCGAGCCTTCCCCGATCGGCACCATAGGCGCCCTGGTGGGAGGTTCCGCCTATGGTCGTCTTGCCTGTCTGGCTTCCCTGAAAGGCAAAATAGAGTGTATGGGACAATTGTCAGGCTCTGAGTATACATTTTCCGGCAGCGGCTGGGCTGGAGCCGGGGTTGGAGACTGTTCCCCCGGAAGCTGGCACTCCGTCCGCGATGTGCGCCGTGACAGATGGTGTGAAACCGGTGATGCCACCTTTGGAGCGTCATACGATAATGGCTGGGATATATTCGACCTTGATATTAACTGCTGCGATTAACTGGGGTAGTTTTTGCTGCTCGTGTCATGTTGAAGGACATATGGGGTTCATTGCAGGTCGGGAAACCTTTCCCGACACTGATGAGTCCCCGTGGGGATGGCGACCTGCCCGATAATTGAGGCTGGACATGACAATGGAAGTTATTCAGGTACCCACACTGAGAGTTAAACTCTGGAGAAAAATAATGGATGGACCTGTTTTGAGGTATCTTCATACAATACAAATTTTGTTTTTTAGCATTTTGTTGGCTTTGGGCGGGGTGATTACGGTTCATGCAGAGTCCGGTTCCCTTTTTTTTGCGGCAATTGTGGAAAACGATAACTACGGCAACCCCCAGACGGTCCTGGAATGGGGTGCCCTGGAAGGAGAAATTCCGACAGGAATAACGACTTTCAAATTGTACAGGTCAACCGATAACGGCGATCATCTCTGGCTGGCCGATATCCCATACAACCTTGTTGGTCCGGACACACTTGGAAACTACGTCCTCGGTGATCTGCCTTTTCGTTCGGATGCACTCATTGAAAACCTCAGTCGCATGAGTGTGAGTGAAGGCAGGGGGGAAATAGATTATTTTAATTTTAAGCTCTATCTTTATAATCTCCTTGATCCCGCCAGCCCGGATTATGACAGGTTGAAGGTCATGCTGTTGAGCCGGGCCCATCTCAGTGCAGCCCGAGCCCAAGGGCTTGCCTATATAGACGATGATGTGTCAGCCACTTCCTCCTATCATTATCTGCTCACTGCAGTGACTGCCGCAGGAGAATCCCTGCCCATCGGCCAGAGCAGCACGGTTGATCCATCCCAGGAAACCATTCTCCCCGCACCTGGCGGACTTGTACAGGTGCGCCTCAGTGAATGTTCAGCCCTGGCTGGAGGGCTTGATGACAATACAATACATTTCAGCTGGGATATCCCTGGCGGCCCACAGTATATGGGGTTCAATGCTCTGACCTACGGCTATGAACTCTTCTGGTCTACAGCGGATTTGGGAGTTCTAGATTTTCGTGACGGAATTCCGGCAGGTGTTTTCCGGGTGAATCAGGAGCCTGTGGTGGTGTCAGGTCCTGCTGCGGGTCTGGGCCCGGACAATTATTTGGCAAAGGATGGCCCGGAAAACCATACAGAGGGTCCGCTCTGGAAGCCGGGACAGATTTATTTTTATTATCTGACCGCCAGAGATATCACCGGTCACTACTCTGATTCGGTTGCCCCTGTACCACTTACTGTTTCCGATGCCATGCCGCCCCGTGCGGTATGGAATGCCCATACCATTGAAGTGAAAGATCCGGTTGACAATACCACACCCCGTCTTGCCCTGGTCTGGGATGCTCCAACCTCTGTTAATTTTGCCAGATACTATGGCGGCAACCGCACCCTCTGTTCCGCAGATGACGACGAAGTCTGCTGGGTGGGCTCAGGGGAGTCCTGCACCTCGGATACACTTCGCTGTGCTGATCTTGCAGTTGAGCATTATCGTATTTTTCGATTTGATTCAGCCCAGGAGGCAGCAGAATGGGGGATTGATACGGATGGAGACGGCTGGCCGGATATCAGGGAAATCAGCGGGGCTGAAAGGTGCAATCCAAACCTGCATCCTTCAGGAACACCTCCGGAATGGATTAAAACAATCGGAGCGGATGATCCTTTAACTTCACGGAATCTGACAGAGACCCATCGCCAGATTTATGACATTGATTACGATATCACCGCTGATAATCATGTTTATTGGTATAAAATCATCGCTGTGGACGGCCAGGGCAACCAGAGCCCGCTGTCTCCGCCCCTCAGGGGTGTTTTATATGACCGCAGCCAGCCTGTGCCAGCGGCCACGGTATCGGTGCAGGATTGTACCTATGCCGCTGATTCTGCAGGAGATTGTGGAACTGCACTCCCTGAAGCGGATGATGTTTATGTGCTGCGCGATCTGACGGGAGATGCGGCAAGTTACAAACTCATGCAGGTTTGCGGCCTCAATGCCGGCTACGGTGTTGCATGGAACCTGCTGGACAGCGGGGAGTTTGATCAGGATGGTCTGGCCCGGATTAAAAATGATAAATTTCCCAATACTGACTGCATCGCCACCCCCTGTAACGGTTTCAGCTCTTTTGTTGTTCGTTTTTTTGATGCAGGCGGCAGATCACTTGCTGATACCGATGTCTTTATTCCAAAGAATACCTGTGTTTTCCAGGGATGTATAACCCTTGAAAAGGCCTGTGAATGGCTGCAGGCAGATGGCTCATACAGTGTTGCCCAGGAACCCGTCCGGGTCTGCGTTGACCTGCAGACCGGCCAGTCTGCCAGGGTCTATTACCAGACAACAGACGGTATGAGTCCTTTTTACACATTCCCCACTGCCGGCACTAACGGCGAGGCCTGCCATGATTTTACCGATCTTGATGGCTTGACCCCGGCCGATATCTGTCTGGGGGTTCGTGTTTTCAGTGAGAATCATATCGGTTCAATCATGGCTAATATCGGCTGTTTTGAGTTGCACGCTAAGGACAATCAACCTCCTCCCACGCCTCTTCTTGACGCTCCTGAACCCATTCGCAATGTTGATGGAGATTTCTTTCAGCTTTACTGGAGCATGCCTGCGGCGGGCATTGGTTCTTATACTTTGAAGGTCAGGGGAGAAGACGGCACCAGCTATGTCAGTCTGTGGGACAGGCAGCCTGATGCCTCGGGGCGCTATCCATACCTTCAGCCACTTGCCCCGGAAGACATTGGGAAAGAGTGGTGTTTTCAGCTTCGTGCCCTGGGCACGGATATGCAGGCCAGTGATTGGTCCCTGGAGCAATGTGGTGTCTGGCAACTGGAAGAACCGGAAAACCTGCCCTGGCCACCGGTTGCGGAACCTGAACTGGTTGCTGGCGAAAGTATCGGTGCCTTTTACATGGCAACAGACATGGATCACCGGCCGGTACTGGTACTCAGTGATGATATAACGCCCGGCATAGAGAGCATTACCTGTCAGACGTCAACACCATTTTGTGACATGCATACCTATGGCACAGTTGGTGATCCCGGCGTCAGCCCCTGTATCCGTGACAACGAGCTGGTGTTTTACAGCTGTCCCGCCTGCAGTGTCATGGAGGCGCAGATGGCGGCCCTGCATTTCATCGTCTATCGGCAGGAGAGCGGCCATGATTTTATCCAGATCAGCCCTCTTATTGAGGGTTTTCACTGCACAACGGAATTTACCACCAAAAACCTACCTGTTTACCGGTTGCAGGACCCTTTTATTACCCTGATGGAAATTGATCCGGAGGTCGTAACCGGAGTGTCTGATCCTGTTGCCATTGGCGGGGGAACGCGGGTTCTGTATAAAGATCGCTATCCATTTAAAGCCGGCAGTCAGTTACGCTACAAGCTGGTAAGCATCAACCCTCTGACCGGAGAACCGGATAAAGTCTTTACCAGTAACTGGGTGGTTATTCCGTAAATGACTAAAAAAAATGGTAACTATTCAGCTGCACCTCATCTTTGAACGATCAGGCCTGCTCACATAGACGGGCTATAGCCTTGCAGGCCTGCTTGTCCAAATCTAAGGCACATCTGAATAGACTTCTGAGTTGTTCC
>JAHLLM010000087.1 GCA_020444175.1 Desulfobulbaceae bacterium
GTCTATGTGAGCAGGCCTGATCGTTCAAAGATGAGGTGCAGCTGAATAGTTACACCAAATCATTGGTTCATACCCCATTGTCTCTGACATACAAAGAAAAAAACGCAACGAGAGAGGTGGCCCTGGTTGTTCGGACAGCTTGAAGTTGAGGAGTATTTTGCTCCTGCGCTGAATTGATACAAAAAAACTTTGTATGTTGGCAAGTTACTGAATACTATATAATTAGTCCCTGAGGAGTAATATTTGTGTTATTTGTGGCAAGAAATTTAAAAAAAAATCATTAAAATAAACAAGTTGCCTCTGCTGTTAAGGGATTTATACTGAAAATTTTGATATTTTATTCCACTTTAGTGGGGTAGGAAGGGAGGATGTCCCTGCTGAAGGCGGAATAAAAAATGAAAAGGGGGAAAGTTATGGAAATCAAAAAAATTTTAGTGCCTATCGATTTTTCGGAAAATTCAAGCAAAATTCTTGAGTACGGAAATTATGTTGCCAAGCAGTTTAATGCGGGGCTTGAAGTCATTTTTGTTGCCCAGACTTTCCACGATTATTCGGAGTTTTTTGAGCCCCATATGCCGGTTATTCAATTTGAGGAAGAAATTATTGCCAGCGCCAAGGAAAGGATGAAGTCATTTCTGGAAGAAAACGAAGACCCTTCCGTGCCATGTGGAAGTACCGTTCTGGCAGGAGATGTGGCTGAAGTCATCCTGGAACATGTAAAAGACGAAGCTGTCGACATGATAGTCATGGGGACCCATGGTTATAAGGGGCTTGAAAAGGTTCTCTTCGGCAGTGTTGCAGAGAAAATCGTCAAAATGGCTCCTTGCCCCGTCTTGACGGTTAACCCTTACAAGTAGAAGGCTTCCTTGACTTGACTGCAATAACCGCCAGACGGTTTTCCTGTTCAGGGACGGGGGCAACCTCGGTTTTGCAGAAATGGCCCAGCATCTCTGTGAGGTTTCGATTGCAGAGATATACTTCGAGATGAGGCGCTCCGAGGTCGTTTTTTTTCAGTTGGGAGTGCGGCGTTTCATGCCCCCAGGGGCCGGATGATGAAAAAAGTCTGGTCCATTCCGCTGCGAGTGCCGTGCATTGCTTTAAGGTGTCGTTTTGCAGTCCTTTTTGTGAACACTCGGCCAGTTGACTGGCAAAGGATGAAAGAATTTCGCCTGCATTTTCACGGAATTCGGCGCGGCTCTTCAAATATTGTTCGGATGTCATATTCTCAGTAAAGGGCAACGGTATACGAAAGAGCCGGATAGGTCTCTGATTACTTAAAATTTCATTTTCTTCAAAAAGTATTTCAGCCGTGCCGGCACTGGAGCAGGTGAGAAGCCAGTGTTGCTGTCGGGTGTCCTCCAGACAGAGCTTTGCCCAGGCCTTAAAAATGATTTCCGGTCTGACCGGGGACCTGTTTTCCTCAGGTATCCGAGGGCGCAGAAGCGGCAGGCCGGCTTCTCCTTTCAGGGACTCGAATAATGCTTCCTCTTTGTGTGCAATAGCCTCAAGCTCAGCCTGCAATTCCTCTTCTTCCTTTGCCAGGATGAGGGCAAGCTGCAAAAGGAGCCGGGCCTGCCAGATGTCTTCTCTGTGGTTCAGGCTGTCAATTTTTTTAGCGTCCTTATGGCCGGAAATAGTCTCTATCAGATCTTTCACTGTAGCCATGTCTCTGTTTTCCAGATGGTTTACAGTCATGGTGGAAAGCTGGCCACTGTAAAATTCTGCTTCATTTCCCTTCAACTCTCTGATAAGTTGCTTGAACTTATCCAGTTCCCCTTGAAAAGGAATTGGCGGGTAGCCTTGGTAAAATTCACCGTCTATTTCAGGAGGGTCATCCGCTTCACAAGGCAGGTAATAGAAAATCTTATCAAAGAAAAGAAGCTCCTGGCTTGCCTGCCAGGAAGAAATAAGCGCGTCGGGGAAATAAAGTGGCTGAAGTGTTGTCATAGTCTCATTGAAAAAAGAAAAATATGTAAATGCTTATCGTTAGTGTGTGTCTGGCCATATTTTTGACAGACACGAGTTATTATTAAAATAGAGAGACCTGAGTCCCGATTCTGTCTCTGAATAGTTACAGAAATATTATGAAAGTGAAAGAAAAAATAACATTGGCTTTATTAACAATTCTCTACCTGCTCATGATTGTGAGTTATGTGCCCGGCCAGTTAGTTGGAACCCTGAAGGCCACTCTTGCCCATATAATGGTCACAATCCCATACACTGTGGGATTAACAATTTTTGCCGTTTCCATTATGCAAAAGATAGTCGGCCAGAAATTACTGCCGGACAGAGTCGCCAGGATTTATCTTACTGTTGGCTTGATGGCTGAATTTGTCTATGCCATCTATCATTATTCTCAACAAGGGCAGGTGATGTCTTAAGTGACGTCACTTCAATAAATCGCAACCGTATACTTCTCTTTTAGCTCTTCGAGGAGATTCTTTAAAGCTTTTTCATTGCGAATTGCTCTGAGTTTGGCTTTGATCTGTTTGCTGACCTGCTCCAGTGGCAGTTGTTTGGAGGGTTTTTTGTCGGAAATATGGATAAGGTGCCAGCCGAAACCTGTTTGAACGGGTGGGCTTGTCTTTCCCGGTTCGGTGGCAAAAGCGGCATCTTCAAACTCTTTGACCATCTGTCCTCTGCCAAAATAACCCAGGTTGCCGCCACTATCTTTTGAGCCGGGATCTTCTGAATATTCCTGGGCAAGACTGGCAAAGTCTTCTCCTTTGTCCAGTTTCTTCACTATCATATCAATACGTTCTCGGGCATCGTTCTGTTCGGATTCATTGGCGTCTGCCTCAACGCGGATAAGGATGTGCTGAGCTTTGACCTGCTCGCCCCGGATAAATTCCTGAGAGTGTTTGTCATAATATTCCGTGATTTCTTCTCTGGAAATAGGGCTTTGTCTGTCAAGACGCTTGTTGAGCAGTGCTTCAACAAGAATCCTGTTTCTCATTTCTTGAATTTTAATGTCAACTTCAGGGAGTTGATCAAGTTTGTATGTAATGGCTTCCTTGGCCAGAAGATTGATATCCACCCACTGTTTGATAAGTTCTTTTTTCATTTCCGGATTTGAGCGGAGCATGACCTTGATCTGAGGCTGCATAACTTCGATCATTTGGGAAAGATACGAGCTGGTCAGTTGAAGGCTGCCGACCTGGGCAAGAATTTCATCGGGAAGTACTTCTTCTTCGGCCTTGAGGAGAGGTGTTGATGCCAGAATAAGAGAGACTGCGAGAACCAGAGTTTTGAAAGCAAACATGGAAACCTCTTTCCTCCTGAAGCAACACTCCTGAATGGAGTGAAAAAAATTATCGAATAAGGCTGCTTTTTCCATGCAGCCCCGAAGGTGCAGTAGTATTTGGAAGAAGGATGCTTTTTTTGCCAAGAAGTGTACCAGGGTTCGTAACCGAATTGCAGCCTGTCTGTACTTCGTCTGCCAGGATGGCGCCGAATTTTCTTAAGCCTGAGTCGACTGGTCCGCCAGGGGTTTTCACTGGAACATTTCCCGGAGTAAAGCGCAGGTTGGCAAGTTTTGTCCCAGCGCCAAGATTGACGTTGCAACCCAGAATGCTGTCTCCGAGATAGGCAAAATGTCCGGCTTTTGCTTCATCCATAAAAATTGTGTGCTTTACTTCTGTTACGTGTCCCACAACACATTTCCGGCCAATAAGGCAGTAGCCCCGCAGATATGCAGCATGTCTGATTTCCGTATTGTCGCCAATGATTGCAGGTGAGGCGATAAAAGCACCGGGTTCAATCAAAATACCTTTGCCGAGCTTGATTTTATCTCCGATAAGAGTAGCGCCGGCCATGATTACTGAGGCCCCCTCAAGGAGCTCGTCATTTTTGAAAACCTGCAACTGTCCTTTCGTGGCTGCGCCCATCTCTATTCGGAGGTTTTCAGCGCACAGGAAAACGCTATCATGATAGACAAGTGTATGCGGCAAAGGTTCATTTTTTTTCACGTTGTCATCGAGAGGGGGATAGGACACTGAATCCATATACGATTTAAGTTTTTTGAGACCGTCCCAGGCATATTGCGACGACTCGAAAAGTTGCGGATGCTCCCATGAGGAGAGGTCAAAAAAAGAATCTGTTGCCAGCATGATGTCTGCTCCTGTGTCACTGTTAAGGTGTAAAGGGATTTTGCGGATAACTATGGAGTAAATCGGCATTAACTTCAATAAAATTTGGTGATAATTCAGAGAAAAACTGATAACTCCGCAAAACACCTGAAGGGGACTCTTTATATCGTGCCGCAGCTGCTCAGCCAAGCGAAGACGCAGTGATAGCCCCGAGCACTCCACCCGCGTCTGGGGGCGGAGCGGTGAAAACCTGATGTGGTGGTCCTGAGCAGATGGGGAATTTGTTTGAAAAAAAGGTTCAGCTCTTTTCAACTCCACTTGACTTCACATGGTGCAATGTTTAGTTTTGTTCAACTTATTTAAATTGATATTATATTATTTGGTTCCCAGCCATTCTCAGAGATTTTCCTGACTCATCCAGGTGAACGCCTTTTGGCGTGGCAAGAAATACATAATGATGCAGAGAATGAGACATGGGGGGAGGCAACTCATGGAGGTAGCCAGTGCAAAGTGATGACCCCATCTTTACGGATAAAGATGAATTAACTGAAATTGAAGAACCTGAGATTCCGGAAGTTCTTCCCATGATGGCTGTACGGGATGTGGTTGTTTTCAATTATATGATCATTCCTCTTTTTGTAGGAAGACCTGCCTCTGTAAATGCTATCCAGGAAGCGCTTTCCGGTGATAAGCTCCTTATGCTTGTGACTCAGAAGGATTCAAGCGTGGATGAGCCCGGCCCGGATGACTTGTATCGCGTCGGTATGGTCTGTATGATTATGCGGACCCTCAAACTCCCTGATGGCAGGCTCAAAGTTTTGGTCCAGGCCCTTCATAAGGCCCACGTCAAGGAAGTAGTCAAGGAAGTGCCTCACCTTGAGGCCCGTATTGAACTGTTCCAGGAAGAAGAAAGCGTTGCCGTTTCTGTTGAAATCGAAGCGCTCATGCGCACCGTAAGAGAGCAGACGGAAAAGATTCTGTCTCTGAAGGGAATTGTCTCTTCCGAGCTGATGGTCATTCTCAATGAGATTGATGAGCCGGGACGACTTGCTGATCTTGTGGTTTCCAATCTGCGTCTTAAAACTGCTGAATCGCAGCAGGTTCTGGAAACGGTTGATGCCATAGAACGCCTGAAAAAGGTTGCTGACTTTCTTCACAAGGAACTGGAAGTTTCCACCATGCAGGCCAAGATTCAATCCGAGGCCAAAGAGGAAATGGGCAAAACCCAGCGGGAATATTTCCTCCGCGAACAACTGCACGCCCTGAAGAAAGAGCTTGGCGACATTGACGATAAATCCGAAGAGATTGAAGAGCTGCGGACAAAAATCAATAAAGCCCGTATGCCTTCGGAGGTGAAAAAAGAGAGCCTGAAGCAGTTGAAGCGTCTGGAGATGATGCATCCGGATGCCTCTGAAGCAACCATTGTTCGCACCTACCTCGACTGGATGCTGGATGTCCCTTGGCGAAAAAGCACCAAGGACCATCTTGATCTGAAGGTTGCCCGCGAGGTCCTTGATGAGGATCATCATGGTCTGGAAAAGGTGAAAGAGCGTATTCTGGAATATCTTGCAGTTCGGAAATTAAACAAGACGACCAAGGGGCCCATTCTTTGTTTTGTCGGCCCTCCAGGTGTTGGAAAAACCTCTCTTGGCAAATCCATTGCCAGGGCCATGGGCAGAAAGTTTCATCGTCTGTCTCTCGGGGGCATGCGTGATGAGGCTGAGATCAGGGGACACCGTCGTACCTATATCGGTGCCATGCCAGGTCGTATCATTCAGGGCCTGAAGACCGTTAGTTCCAATAATCCTGTTTTTATGATGGATGAGATTGATAAAGTCGGTTCTGATTATCGGGGCGATCCCTCTTCAGCTTTGCTTGAAGTGTTGGATCCTGAGCAGAATTTTGAATTTTCCGACCATTATCTCAATCAGCCTTTTGATTTGTCAAAGGTCATGTTTATCACCACGGCCAATATGACGGACACCATCCCGGGTCCCCTGCTTGACCGTATGGAGATGATTCGCCTTTCCGGCTATACGCTGGAAGAAAAAGTGGTAATTGCCAGGCGCTATCTTCTGCCCCGTCAGCTCAAGGAAAACGGTATCCAGGAGAAAAACATCAAGCTTGACGATGAGACCTTGTCCACGATTATCAGCAATTACACCAAAGAAGCCGGACTCAGGAATCTGGAGCGTGAGATCGGCAAGGTCTGTCGTAAGGTGGCCCGGCGTATTGCTGAAGGCGGCAAAGGTCCTTATGCCATTACCAGTCGAACTCTGAGTAAGTATCTCGGTCCTCCTTTCTTTATTCCTGAAGAAGAAATCGATACAATCGATCTGCCCGGCCTTGCCACAGGGCTTGCCTGGACAGAGGTTGGCGGCGAAATTCTTTACATCGAGGTTTCGCTTCTCAAGGGTAAAGGCGGTTTGACCCTTACCGGACAGCTCGGTGACGTGATGAAGGAATCTGCCCAGGCAGCCATGACTGTATGCCGGTCCCGTTTGAAAAAATTGGGCCTTGACGAGAATTTCTTTGAAGATGTTGATGTGCATGTGCACGTACCTGCCGGTGCAATTCCCAAGGACGGCCCTTCTGCCGGAGTAACCATAGTGGCTGCTCTCTGTTCCGCCTTAACCGGCAAGACGACGAGAAAAGATGTTGCCATGACCGGAGAAATTACCATACGCGGACGTGTGTTGCCGATTGGCGGCCTCAAGGAAAAAGCATTGGCTGCACTGCGGGCCAAAATTACCACGGTTATTATTCCGGCCCAGAACAAAAAAGATCTGGAGGAGATTCCGAAAGATCTCCGTGATCAGATAAATTTTGTGCCGGTGAAAAATGTAGATCAATTACTGAATAAGGTTTTTTGATTCCGGAATCCGAAACACAGAGGGCTCACCCAGGTGGGCCGCAAGAGGGACAAGGCAAAGGGCTTGGCTTTGGAAAGTGGCTCTGTCTGTCCCTCGTTTTGTGTGCAGCTGCAGTTGCTTTTGTTTTTTGGGTGCGCTCCTATGGGCATCAGGTCTCTCCTGTGCAGCAGGAGAGGGTGGTGAATATCCCAGCCGGAAGCAGTTTTCGTTCTATTAAGAAAACCCTTATTGCCCAGCAGATTATTGCCAATGATTTTCGTTTTGACCTCCTGGTGAAAATGAATGGGGCTGCAAGTCGTCTCAAGGCCGGCGAATATCTCTTTGCCCCTGGTCTCTCCCACAATGAAATTATCGCCAAGCTGGTTAAGGGAGACGTTGCCTACCGTTCCCTGACCATTCCTGAAGGGGCAAATATCTTTCAAATCGGGGAGTTGCTGGCCAGGCAGTTCTCTTTTGACTTTGACGCCTTCATGCAACTGATAAGAGATCCCGAATTTGTCAGTTCATTTGGTCTTCATGTGCCTTCCCTGGAAGGGTATCTGTTTCCTGAGACTTATTTTGTAGCCCGGCATCAGAGCCTGGAGCAGGTTGTCGGCATGATGGTCCGGCGTTTTCAAAAGGTTTACGCAGAAATCCCCCCCCCTGAAGAGTCTGTGACGGCCATTATCCAAACTACTCACCAGGTCGTTATTCTGGCATCTATTGTTGAAAAGGAAACTGCTGTAGCGGATGAGCGCCCTCTGGTGGCCGCAGTCTTTCTGAATCGCCTTAAAAAGAAGATGAAGCTCCAGGCGGATCCTACCGTTATTTACGGCATTGATGATTTTAATGGTAATTTGACTCGAAAAGATCTGCAAACACCGTCGCCCTATAACACATATACGGCCAGAGGGCTTCCGGCGGGGCCAATTGCCAATCCCGGAAAGGAGGCCCTGCAGGCAGTGCTTCATCCTGCCGGGGTTGATTCCTTATATTTTGTAGCCAAAAAAGATGGGACCCATCATTTTTCCAGAACATTGCGAGAGCATAACAGGGCGGTGAGGCTTTTTCAGAAAGCCGGCAAAGCTTCAACGAGAACAAAATAGTTTTTTGCTTGTCATTGCTCAGAGAATACATAATAAAAGAGTCGAGTATGAATGTCGCTTAGCAGGCTGTTGAAAAATGTAGCGAGCGAAGCGGAGACAAGGATTTATGCCCTTCA
>JAHLLM010000022.1 GCA_020444175.1 Desulfobulbaceae bacterium
CGCCACCGGAAGTAAACGTGGTAGCGCCAGCTGCAACTCCAGTTTGAGCAATGGTCAATACGACTGCGTCTGTTCCTGTATTAGCCGCGCCAAAGGTCTGACCGGACGCAAGCACGGTACCAACACCCAATACGCCACCGGAAGTAAACGTGGTAGCGCCAGCTGCAACTCCAGTTTGAGCAATGGTAATTGCAACACCGGACATGCCTGTACCGGCTGCACCAAAGCTCTGGCCGGATCCAAGCATGGTACCATCAGCCAGAACCGAACCGGAAGTAATCGTACTTGACTGAGAAGCCACACCGGTTGCCCCGATAGCCATAGCAACACCAGACGTACCCGTTCCAGCCGTGTCAATAGCCTGGCCCGCTGCAAGCACGGTCCCGACACCAAGTGTCGAACCGCTGGCTGCGGTTCCGGTGGCAGTGTAGGTCTCGGAACCGGCAAGAGTCATATCCGCAGTAATGAGTTCAGTGGGGGCAATATTGAGAACAGTACCAGCTTCCAGAGTTGAATCGGTAAGAATTGTACTGGCCACAGAAGTCGAACTGACTTCATCAACTTTGGCATCACCACCTAGAGTTGTACCGGCGCCAAGCACAGTTCCGGTTCCCAGCACTGAACTTGCGGCAAGGACTGAACCGGAGGCCAGGGTCGAGGAGGCGGTTGTCGTGATATTGGAGACAAAAGTATCACCGGCTATGGTCTGATCCGCTGTCCAGCCTGCATTCAGCACAGAATTGGCAGCAAGGGTTGAACCGGCAGCCGCTGTGGAAGCAACTGTGTTCACTGTATCACCGGATGTATCCAGGTCAGAGGTCAAGGCAACAACATTTCCACCGCCGATGTCATTGACGATAATTTCAGCAGAGCCCTGCTGGTTGATCTGAGCGTATCCCAATGTGGACATTTCAGTACTGCGGAAAACCGCGTCAGTACCTTCACCTGTAGCAGAACCATGGGTTACAGAAATTGCTCTTCCGTCGGAAGAAGTCATCGTCAGGAAACCGGCACTGTCAACACTGGCAATAACACCATGCTGGGCTGATTTCTGGTTAATAGCTTTGGCAAGGGCGCCGTCAGAGTCATTAGCAGCAACATTCAGCGCACCAATGGTAACGCCGTTAATTTTGAAATCAGAATCTGTTGCTCCCGCAGCAATACTCAAGGTTGTGGTTGATTCCACAACGGCGTCCGCAGACACACCAAGCACATCGCTGAACTTGTTAATGGCATCGGCTACGGCAGCCATACTGTTTTCACGGGAGTTATTGTACTGGACATCAATTCCCTCAATGAGGAAATTCTGATTCTGCAGATTACTATAGATACTGATCTCAACCATACCGGCCGCATCATTAGCCAGAGACAACTGAGAAGTTGCCACATGGCCCATTTTGGTAGACTCGGCTGAAGCAATGGAAATGTTAACAGTTTCACCGGAGTAGGCACCAACCTGGAACTGCTTGTTGGTAAAGTTACCGGATAAAAGTTTCTGATTATTAAATGAAGTTGTCCGGGCAATAATATCAAGTTCTTCCATCAGCTTGCCAATATCCGCCTGGATTGCTGTACGAGATTCAGTGGTCTGTCCATCCTGGGCCGCCTGAATCGCTTTGGTTTTAATAGTGTTTACGATATTGATTGATTCCTGGAGCGCACCATCAGCGGTCTGCACCATGGAAATACCGTCATTGGCGTTCCTGATCGCCTGGCCAAGACCGAGTGCCTGAGACTTCAGCGAGTCGGCAATCGCCATACCGGAAGCATCATCGGCAGCCTTGTTGATTCGTAATCCTGAAGAAAGTTTTTCCAGGGATGTCGATAAGGCGTTGTCGTTCTTGATCATGTTTTTGTGGGCGTTTAACGCTGCCACATTAGTGTTAATACGTAAAGCCATTATTGTTCCTCCTTGAGGGGTTTGTTTACTAAGGGATTCCGTTCCCTTAATTCCAGCACTTACTTAATCATACGATTCTCGATCTTTTTCTTGAGTAATTTCCCAGACATCACCTCCCTTCCAAATACAATCATGATACAATCATGCAAAATTTTACGCACATATCCATTAGGCCGTTTACAGAATTCCTGCAATAGTCGTATCGGGTGCAAAGAGGCAATCTTGAATTTTTTTGTCCGGAAATAGATTTTTTTAAATAAACCGGGACAACAGCCTGAATTTAATAGGAAGCGCGAAATTCGAAGAGGTCGAGAATACGCTGGACGCGATGACAATAGGTGTGTTCGGCGAGAACACGGGCGCGGGCACGATCAGCAATTTCCTGTCGCTCATCGGGGTGGGAAAGAAAATAATCGGTTAATTTTTTGAGTTCATCACTGCTGCGGTAACAGACAATCTCGCGATCGACATCGAAAAGTTCCGTCATCGCCTGCCGGTAATCGGTCAACAGAAAGCTGCCGCAGGCAGACACATCAAACAACCGCTGATTGACAGCACAAACAAGTTGGGCGCTGGTGATATTGAGATTGATAAGAGTCGAATTGTAGACAAGAGGGGCCTCTTCATGGTAGTCGACCATTCCCATGAGATGAAGATTTTCCTTCTGAAGCCTCTCCCAGCCCTGACCTCCATATATGTGCAGCCGTAAATCGTCGGGTACGGAGTTCACCACCTCCATCCGGTTTAAAGCCCCGATCTCATCATATACCGACATCTGAAAAGTTCTAAAATCCTTGCCATTCATAAAGGCGTCCAGGGCAATTTTGGTATCTTCCGGAAAACCTTGTCTCAATAAGATTATGACTTCATCAACAGACATGCTGTGGTTGCGCTGCCAGGTTTCGACAACATCCCGGGCAAACTGTATCAACCAGGGATGCCAGCCTGTTTCATGACGGAACTTATTATAGTTCTGAACAGTGCTCAGCGAACCAATGAAACTGGCATCGGCCCGATAGTGATCAACCGAGTCAATGGGCCGGAAAACATGCGGATTAGTGGCAAGAGGCAGGTAAAAGGCATCTTTCTTCAGCAGACGCCGAAACGAGGCCAGATAACCACGGTCCCAGACAAAAGCCATATAATGGGGCGAATGCAGGGTCAAAATAGAGGGAGCGATCAACAGAGGGTTGTCATAAAACAGGGACACGTAGTCTATTTGCAATTTTTCAAAAAAATGACGCTCAGGATCATGACGGGGCGGCAAGGTTATGAATATATTGTTGTTATAACCAACGGCAAAATCAGGTTCAAAGTGCTGCAGCTCTTCCTGAATTTTTTCAAAAACAGCTATCTGCTCCTCCTCTGTGGGCATAGCCTGGACAAGTCGATAATCAAGGATAAAAACATGATGCCCGAGCTCCTCAAATGCTGCTGCGTAATCAAGCATTACGCCCGGTGCGGCTATCCCTTCAGCTACGACTACAACTATGCGATACGTTTTCCTTGAACCTGCTCCCCCCATTATTCGCCCCTATTGCCAGATGACAATCTGAACAGCAAATGATATTGGGCGGTCAGGAGATCGACAACGGCATCAGGAGTAAAGGAAAACAGGCCAAAACAGCGTTGTAAATCAGCTGAACAATCCTCACCGTTAATATGTTTACGATAAAGAGCATCGTAAAATTCAAGTATTGCCGGAGGAATGTCTCGTTTTTTATCGGCATCCTGATGCCACTGGGCATCACGAATGGATCTTTTACAATTTAAAAGCTCGAATCCGGTATTGGCAAACATCTCTACAGCTGTTTCCATTGTAAAAAAACGAAGATGAGTCCTATCCAGCAACCCCAACTCTGTATAATCAAACCTCCCGGCCAGTAAATTCAAAATTAAAAAAAGATTGCGCAGATTGGGAATACTGGCCAATACATACCCACCTTTGCCGAGATAGGCCTTATGTTTTGCAATAACAGACCATGGATCTTGAAGATGTTCCAAGACATCTGCATAAATAATCAGGTCGAAATAACCATGATACTTTTCAGGCAAACAAACCTGACAAGCATCACCCACAAAAACCTCATCCAGATAATTCCGGGCATTTTCCGCCGCTGCCTGAGAATATTCTATGCCAACGACTTCCTGATAACCGCGCTGCGTTTTAAGAAAATACCCCAACGCCCCACCGGAACAACCAACATCAAGCGCCCTGGCAAGCCCTGACGGAGCCATATCCGCAACTCCCGGCACCACAAAAGCATATTCCTTTTCTATAGATGGCATTGTAATTTAAGAATTATTCATTTCCTGTCGAACAGAAGACGTGTGAAGGATTTACAATATTGTCAAAAAATCAACACGTTCCCTTGCGAGCAGCAGTCAAAAAGCCCTGCACATCATTATTCAAGAGTAAAGGGAGCATTTGTTCAATTTTATGGTCTTCCCATTCCCACCACTTTATATCTAGAAGGCTGTCAATAGTCGCCTCATCAAATCGGTTTCTTATGAATTTAGCTGGATTTCCGGCATAGATCGAATAAGGAGGAACATCCTTTGCCACTACTGATGAGGTCCCTATCACAGCTCCATCGCCAATACTCACACCAGACAAGATGACACAATCCATCCCTAGCCAGACATCATTGCCAATGATAACATTTCCTTTTGATGCAGGATGACCAGATATATGTTGAGCCTTATCCCATAATGCACTAAAAGGATAAGTAGTCACCCAATCCACTCTATGTTCGCCGCCTAAAAGAATCTTCACACCTTTCGCAATAGAACAAAAAGCTCCTATTTTAAGGTATGTCCCTTCTTCCCAACTGTAAACCACTGGTTGTCCGTAAGTATAACGACCGATTTCAATTCTTTCATTCAGTTGTGCGTGATGGGTGGACGTTGATGAATTCATGTGCATATTTTGATTTATCATTCTTTGCCCCTTATACTATTTCACATCTAATTACCATCTCAAATTCCATCATAATCCAAATCAAATGCGCGATACAAATGATATATTTTCTCTTTCAGACATTCATACATTTCTGTATATTTATCATCCACTTCTGCAACTTTCCTACAGTAAAATTTATCAGGAAAATAATTTTCCTTATGAGCATTTAACCTGCAAGCTTCTCTTTTTATTTTTTCTTCAATACCTTGACCAAATTTATAAATAATCGGTTTACCAATTCGATAATAATTAGCCCCAGCATTCTTTTCGATATACCTGTCAACACATGACCGAATATCATCATTAATTTTTCTTACGGATTTCGTCGCGTCAATTTTTATATCCCAAAAAGGCAACCCTCGCATAGTAGGCAGAATAGAAGTATTGCACATAAACCATCTCATTGAAACAATACCAAATTCTGTTTCAAAGTTACTTACATCTCCACTATATTCATTAGATTTTAATAGGTCGGCATCATTAAAATATTTCTTTAATGACCAAAAAACGCCATGGACATCACGTATAATATGACGCCAAACAAAATTCATATTTGGTGCCAATAAAACTAAGTTCTCAATGTATGGATAATACAAACCACCCAAAATCGTTCTCATAAAAAATTGCTTTTTATTGAAAAAATCAGCGCGAGTTAAAATTGCCCCATAATATGTATGTAAGTCTTCGATCATATTTTTATAATTAAAAGCGGCACGCCATGAATTTGCAGGGAAATGATCATGGCAAAAATATATATGCTCCTGCCTAATATCCACATCCATCATCTTAGCTAGTTCTGCTTGCAGATAAGTTCCGCCACTCCGGCTAAAACCTGTTACAAAAAAATAATTCAAATTACAACTCAGCTTAACGGAGTTTTCAACCCCAAAATAATGAAACAAAAAACTAACAATTTCCGTATATCGGTTAATAACTGGAAATTTTTCGGGATGCTGGAGGGCGTAAATTAAATCCTCACTATCCCGCTTTAAGTTTTCATTATTTATTTTGAGCCGCTCCTGATAGTCGATATGGCCAGCTAAATTTCCATGTTCACGCCACGAATACTCAAATGTCCTTTCGTTATAACAGAGCGGCATATGAAATGTGGTTATCGTAATAGGAATTTGAGAATCAATCATTTCTTCTCCTAATAAAAGAATATGTTAAAAAGGATATCCACCCCGCCCCCTAATGTTATTGAGGGCCTGGATCGAAAACAAAACCATTAAGCGTTTATCCATGTCTACATTAGATTCAGCTTGTTAAAGACGCAGGGGCGGGCGTCACTCACATAAACCGCCTGCATATAAGGAACAAGAATTGATCCGACCTGATTGCCGGAAAAGCGCATCCAACAAAGACATCAACCACGCAAAAACCTCTTGCCAGTCACCAGCTTGCCGCTGCCGAAAAATTCGCATGGAGGCATACCAAGGTGTAGTGTCACCCTCCAGTCCCCAAACCCAATATGGTAAATGGTAGCGAATAGTCCAAACCGGTTTCCCCAAAGCCCCGGCCAAATGTACCAAAGCGGTATCAACTGAGATCACCAGATCCAAATGCGCTATGACAGCAGCAGTGTCGGCAAAATCATGGAGTTCGTGACCCAGATCATCAATTACAAGCCCAGGCGGAACCCTATCAATCTCTTTAACAGGTTCCCCTTTCTGCAAACTGAAGAGACGCACGGAAGGAAGAGCCGCCAAGGCAAAGAACGGTTCTATACCACAGGCCCGTTCTCCATTTTCCGGATGAGCTGTATTACCGGACCAGGCAATGCCGATATTGAAATTATCTTGGGAGAATCTATGCCGAAATTTTTCCAAACGGGACTCAGGTACATGCAGATAAGGAAATACTCCAGGAACACTCTCCGCTGTTGTCTGGAAAATCCCCGGCAAGCTCATGATGCTGACAGCAAGATCAGTACGCCGCGAACTATCCGATCCTTTCAGGGTCAACTCATCAATGTCCGGCATCATTGCTAATAACGGATGTAATTCAGTTTGTGCTTCCACAACAAGTTTTCGGCAACGGCCTTTCACCAAAGGGAGATAACGGGCAAATTGAATTGTGTCTCCAAATCCCTGTTCAGAGAGAACGACAATTGACTTGTCGGAAACATCCGAGCCATCCCAGCGGGGAAGGTCGGCGTAAAAACTGTTGGCTGCCAGCCAGTCAGCTCTTTTTAATCGCCATTCATACTCCGGCCATGCTTCCAGGTAGTTGCCGGTCAGAAGCAACAGAAAAGCCTTGTTGACATGGGCTTCAACATATTCAGGGAAAATACGAATTGCTTCGGAATGCTTTACAATGGCCTCATGATAACGATGTAGGGCGTTCAGTGAGCAGCCCCAGTTATAATATGCCCTGGCCAACTCCGGCACCAATTCCGTGCTACGGCGGTAAAACTCTATGGCTTTGTCAAATAAACCCTGTTCGTGAAAAACACTTCCCATATTGCAATAGACCTCGGCAAAATCAGGCTGCAAATATAGAGCACTGGCGAATGAGGCAATTGCCTCGATGAGCATGCCTTGATCATGAAGAAGCTGACCGAGATTATTATGAGCCTCTTCAGAACGAGGCTCCAGCCTGACAGTCTCTTCGAAATCTCTTCTTGCCTCTTCGAACTGATCAAGCTCTCGGAATATCCCTCCACGGTTTGTATGAGCACCGGCATGATCCGGCTGCAATTCAAGCACCTTGTTATATTGAATCAGTGCCTCAGAAAGATTTCCCTGTCGGTGCAGCACGAGACCAAGATTAAACCTGACTTCCACAGCTCCGGGATGAAAACGGATTATATTGTTATATGGATCGAGATAATCACCACGAAGTTGAATGGCCTGCAGATAATGTTTGACTGCTGTTGCCTCATCACCTTTAGCACGGCACACTTGCCCCAAACTATTATGATATTCTGCTGCCATGGGATTTACGGAAACAGCTTTTTCAATCAACTCAGATGCAATCTGATACCTGCATCCCTGAAGAGCAATAAGCCCCAAAAGGTGAAGGGCATCCGGCTGATTTGGCTCTTTCTGAAGAACAGCCTCATACATTCGCTGCGCTTCTGTAAACCGGCCGGCACGATGAAGACGAAGAGCCTCCTCAAGAGCAGTGGCGGAATCGTATGTATCAACCAAATTTAACGGCGTCACAATTCTTTCTGGCTATGATGGCACTGTCGGTGATTCTGAACCATTGACGGGTTGCATTCTGTCCTTCAACTGTCGGTATGCTTCAAATGCAGCCTGGGGCTGATCCATCTCCATATAACAGTCACCTATTTTCTTTAAGAGAAACAACTGCTCCGGTAAGGCGAGCAGACATCTTTCATAGGCGGCGATGGCATCCTCAGGCTGCCCGCTTTTAAAAAGATTATCGCCTATATTTTCCCAGAAACGGCCATACTGGCGGTCAATTCTTACCGCCTCATCAAGATGAGCGACCCCTTGCCCAAAATCTTCGGCAGCAAAAAAGCTATCAGCCAGCTTAAGATGCAAATCAGGATCATTGCCATTCAGGGCAACAGCATTCAGGAAAGATTCCGATGCCTTTGCAAAGTCCTCTTTTTTGGCATTGAGTTCCCCGTGATAGCGGTATAATTGCAGCTGTTGTGCTTTAGAGATGAAACTACGCAGATTTTCATGCTGCCCAAGTTCGGCTGTCCAGAACTCAATCTCATGCTGCACGGAAAACAAATCATCATTGGCCGCAGCAGTCTCAATCTTTGTTAAATCTGCGGCCAAAAGCGTCTGCAGACCAGCTCTTAACTTTTCATGCCCGTTACAATATCGCAAGCCCTTTATCACCATGCCGCCAATATCATATCCATCACTTTGGAGTCTGACAGCATATCGAAGATATGTGTCTCCCATTTTTTGCCGGAATGCACCAACTTCATCTTCAAAATCACTATCACGGGCGCAAGAATGGGCAAAATACATGTCTACTTTTTCAAACTCACCTTGATGGGCGGCGATTACTCCGAGTTGAAAATTTATTTCAGCCGACTCAGCCCACTTATCCTTTAGCGGGACCAAAGCTGCCCGGGCCAGGACAAAATCTTCAGCAGCCATATACAATCTGACCAGTTCCATGGTCAGATTTATATCATCCCCGGCTTTTTCCAATTGTTTCAGCAGGTTCATTTCAGTCTGGAAATGATGTAAAACTCTGGAAAGGTGTTTTTCAAAAATAGCCAGGACGCGACTTCTTACCGTATTGATTTCTTCGAGCCGTTTCAGATTGACGGTAAGCCATTCAATATATTTTTCTGGCTTGCCTTCAAGCAATGAGATAGCATGCAAGTGGCGCTCGCTCTGCCTGAAACCCTCAAGAGTGATCTCTTCGAGGAGTGACCAGAATTCACTATCCTTATCAAGGGTGTCATGACCTTGATTTACTTTTGATATATGATTTCTCAGATTCTGAGGAAGTGATGCAAAAGAAGTATAACGGCTTGCACCTCGAAGTTTGGCAAGCTCTTTTTTAACAAGGTTGGTTGAACTGTTCGTTTTTTTGATAACCTTTTTAAGAGACTTCACCTTAGCTAAGTTTGCCATAATCCCTTTAGCCAGATTTTCTCTCAAGACTGACGCCCCATTATGCTCTTGAGCTTCGATTTCCTGGATCTGCCGGTCCACCTGATCGATGTGGCAATACTCGTCAATAACCTCCAATAAAGACTTTATTTCCGTGCCTTTAATGTGGGCGCCACCTTCGGTCGCATTAATAAATTGCTGTGAACAATTGGCAATAGTGCTTTCAAAAAAGGACTTCATACTGAAGAATGCGCGATTGGTCGGCACCTTTTCTTTCACGACACCTTCCACCCACAAAACATCTTCAGACCCAAGTTGGGACATCATTGCGGTTCTGTTTGTCAAAACGGTATCAGCGGCATGATCTTTCTCATCGGAGAAGGCCAGATCCTGCCCAGTAAAAATAATTGGCGAGCATCCCATCACCAAAGCGGTCTGCAAACTCAGATGGGCAACAGTTTTTGCCCCAGGCAAAGAAATAGATCCTCCACAAAGAGAGTTAACCCAATTTTCAATTGGCCGGCCGGTGAAAGTCCAGCAGACATTGGCAGCAGGAAAAATCTTAGGGACATTGGGCGTGACCCATGAGGAACAAACCAGCGTTATGTCATTTTTTTTCGGCAGTAAAGGTATCGAGCCAACCATTTTTTCATTGGTGAACTCCTCCATATCAATGGAGGTGACAAAATTCGGCTGTATATTGTGCTTTAGAAGCTTAGGCAACACCGTGTCAACGGCGATAATCACAGCCCTCCCCTGGGCCCGGCTTAACACGTCAATATTCTTATCCAAAGATGGACCGCCTGCCACCAGAATAGCGGGGACATCAATGAATGCATCTTTATATTTATCAATAATAGAATGATGCGGCAGGGTCGTCATGTTGGCTAAACGATTGGCCATAAAAGTTTCGCCAAAAGCAAAAACAGTCGCACCACCTACATTCCAGTCATTAACAAAAGAAAATACCTGGTCGCTCAACTCCTCATATGCCTCTGCATCAACGCTGAATGAAGGCATATGTTTCAAGGTATGAATAGCTTCAACCAAAAGGGTTGTTATTACAGGGGCAAGAATCCCCGTAACATTCGGCTGAGGGGAGATGCTCAACATCAGTCGCCTGTCGGAAAGCATTGCAGACAGATCCTGATGATGAAGAGCCTGCAGAAAAATCCCGGGCTGCAGGTCAAAAACAGCGAGATGCCTGATATGTGGTCTTTGCTCCAGAAGCGCCAAAGGTGTATAGCCAAGTCCCATACCAATCAGGGTCACGAAGCCCGTAGAGTCTTCCGGTATCATGTCCAGAAAAATAGGAACCTCTTCTTCCGGATTATTGACATCATGCAGAAAAATCTCCTGGCCGCTATTGTTCAAAACCTTGAGGTTGAGTTTTCCTGTTGGAGCGACAACAATTTCTCCAAGTGGCTCAGGAGACGTTTCCTGGAGGTATTGCCACACCTGTGGCTGATATTCCTTGAGAACAGCCATATTGGCGTCAAAAAAATTTCCGTTTTCTGTTCCTTGCATCAGTACAATCTCCTGCCAGTCTTCTTTGTTTCAATCATTATTGGGGCATAGCAAAAATGATCAGTTAAACATCACAAACTGAAACCAGGACAAGTTTCATCTACAAACGTACGTTAATATTTTTCTCCCGAAGGTATCTCTTGGCTTCTAATGGTGTTTGTTCGGTAAAATGAAAAATACTTGCCGCAGCCAGTGCTGAAGCCTTTCCTGTCTGCAACGCTTCATAGAGGTGTTCATACTGCCCCGCCCCACCTGAAGCAATAACCGGAATAGAAACAGCATCGCTCACTCGTCCGGTTAATACCAGATCATACCCTTCCATGGTGCCGTCTCTTTCTATGGATGTCAGCAGGATTTCGCCTGCCCCGTATTCAGCCGCCCTCACTGCAACCTCAACAGGATCAAGACCTGTCGGTTTTTTGCCAGAATGCGTATATACCTGATACCTACCATCCGGTTCCTTCCTGGCATCAATTGATACAACAGCACATTGGGATCCAAATTTGTGTGACACCGCCCTGATCAATTCAGGATCATGGACAGCCTGACTGTTCATAGCCACCTTGTCGGCCCCAACGGCAAGGAGCTGTTTGACATCCTCAAGGGATGTTACTCCTCCTCCCACGGTCAGTGGCATAAAACATTCATCAGCCAGATCATCAATAAGTTCAAAATCCGGTCTGCGGTCTTCCTGCATGGCGGTAATATCTAGAAAGACAAGCTCATCCACTTCCCTCATATTATAGACCCGTATAGCCTGCATGGCGCTTCCAACGCCGCGCCAACTATCAAATCCCACGCCCTTTACCAGCTCAAAATCCCGATAGAGAAGTGTGGGCATTATACGAATTTTCAACATACAAACTCCTAGAGGGCCAGAAAATTTTTAAGCACTTTAAAGCCTATCCTCTGACTTTTTTCCGGATGAAACTGCACCCCAAAGATATTCTCCCGATTGACGGCAGAAACAAACTCACCACAATAGGGGGTAGTGGCCAGCACAAAGTGTTGCCTGGCAGGCTGGAAATGAAAGCTATGCACAAAATAAAAATCTTTTCCCTGGGGAATATCGTCAAACAATGGGCTTTGATTATAATGCACTTCATTCCATCCAACATGGGGAATGCGGCTCAAAGAATCACCAGGGTCGAGTTTAATTATTTCTCCAGAGATCCATCCCAGACCTTCTGTTTCCCCAAACTCATATCCTTTGTCGGCAATAAGCTGCATGCCGAGACAAATTCCAAGAAACGGAATCTTTTTAACAAGCACACGTTCGCCAACTATTTCATCAAGGTGGTATTCCCGCAAATTGCTCATGCCGTCTTTATAGGCGCCAACCCCCGGCAATATGACACAATCCGCATTTTTAATTTCAGCGGCATCTCTTGTTATCCTCGGGACCCCGCCACACTCCTCCACGGCCCGGTAGACAGAGTCCACATTCCCCATATCGTAATCAATAATTGCCACTTTCTTCATAACACCACCAACGCCATTTAAGACTCCGACTTCCGAGGCCTATCTTATTAGAGATTATCATCATTAATCTTTGTGAGATTTCCATGCTTATCCTTGACAAGGCGGCCATTAGCATCACGCATAAAAAGCTTCTTATTGGTAAAGCGGTCGCAAATACGCTCAAATTCCTCCACAGTCATATCAAGGGGATCAAGTATTTCTTCAAGGTGACGTCCCAGATACTCCCAAGGGAACTTTCCGTCATGTTTCTTCACCAGCTTCAATCCCTGCTCCCGGGTCAACCTTCCCCGGCGAATATGAAGACAGGCAATATCCGTTGCCCTGCCAAAGGCAAATTTTAAAAATTTAAAATAATCGTGAATCCCGGTCTGGTGGTTATCCAGGTTTTCATAGTTGACCACTGAGCCCTCAACGGTCTTGTGATAGGTGACAAGGCCGTGGGCCTGGGCGACCAGAGCATTGGCATAGCCGTCCCATGGCATGTAGTAACCCAGAAATATTCCAGTTACTCCGACACGCTGCAGTTCCCCATCTGAGGGATAGGAGTATTGAATGAGATGCCTTTGCTCAATGCCCTCTTCCAACAACAGGTCAGATACGCGCAGGCCGAGAAGGCCTCCGAATTCTTCAAGCCAGCGCCTGGTCAGAACATTATCCTTGCCAGCTGCTGCCGGTCCGCCGTATTCATTTTGGGAATTTTCCCCCCAGATAATAAGAGGCACGTTGAATTTCACGGCAAAATGGATTGGAATGGTAAAGATCGCCACATGCTCTGGCCAGGAAATATCACCAATCTGCTCCAGCGCCAGCCTGTTGATTTTCTGGCGAATTCCCGGATTCACGGTCATCTCAACATAATCAACACCGAGATTTTTAATATTTTCGATATTTTTCCGACCTATATCGGAAAGCATATCCGTGGTCGCGGTAACACATAAAGGGTTCATTCCCATTTCAAGCATTTTAATGACCTGAACGTGGCTGTCTTTGCCACCACTGACAGGTATGATACAGTCATAATTGCTGCCGTCCTTGCACCGGTAACGGCCAAGGACTTCTTCCAGTTCCTTTTCCCGTTGCTGCCAATCAATCTCCCCGCGCTGTTCAAAGTTCCTGCAGGCACTGCATACCCCTTCTTCATCCAGATAAAGATCAGGTTTTGTTCCAGGCATAACACAACGTGTACAGTATTTAATCATCTTCGTCATAGCGCACTCCTTTGCATATCAGCTTATGACTCACGCTTTTCAAGTAAAAACCAGGTCAGATCATCCAATGGATAATTATTGTCTCGATGATAGACGAAACCATAATCAATAAGAACAAGGTCACTGAAACGATCCAACATTTCCCCGGCAAAATCTCTTTTGAATAATTTCCCTTTATGCCCCCGATATGGAATATCCACAGGTGAAGGATTGTAGTACTCAATCACACACACATAACGCCGGCCAAGATGATAAAGCAGGTCGTACACTTGGGGCAAAACATCCGGATTGAGGTGGATAAGCACCCCGGATACAAAGCTCATGTCATATTGCCGGCCGGGCTCGAAATCAAGGATTGACTTGTGAAACACCTCAGCCTTTCCCCAGGCCTCCAAAGCCTTGACCGCATCTTTATTAATCTCTACGGCTGCGAGCGCCGCCTTATCCCGTAATTGATTTAACACTCTGAGATTATTTCCGATATTTGCACCAAGCTCGATAAAGGAATCAACATTTTGTGTGCGCGCTAAAATCTTCGCAAAAAGAGCAAGGCGGGCAGCCAGCTCAAAATTGGAAGGATTTCGGTTAATGTATTCAGAGCCAAAATCCCCTGCCCAAAATGTTTCCTGTTCCGTTGAAAAATCCGTCATACCCATATCCTCATTCACCTCTTTTTTTTAAGGCCTCATACATCAATTCTGCTGTCTTCCAATCTTCTGAAGTATCAATGTCCTGCACCAAAAAACGCGGCAGAATCACGGGCAGAGCATCTCTGCTGTATATTCTTTGAGTTTCCATGAAGCTTCCGGCATCAAGCCAATAAAATTGACCGGCATCATAATAGGTCTCCGGCAAATCATTTGAGCGCGTCAATTCATGCTCTGGATGAACCATTGTCAGGTACCCTTTTTCGCCAATAAGCAAGGCCCTGTAAATTGAACTCGGATAGCTCGTCACGGTAAAAACGGAAGAAACACCTTCAGAGACTATCTTCTCAAATCCCTGGCGGAGATATTTTCCCGTTACAAAGGGAGCAGTGGCATAAAGACAACACAGATACCGAATCTTTTCTCCCTGAGAGTAAAGCCAGTTCAAACCATGCTCAACCACAGCGGCAGTGGTGGAAAAATCATCAGCTAGTTCCGCAGGCCTCACAAAGGGCACCTCGGCTCCGTATTGCCGTGCTACTGAACCAATCTCATCCGAATCCGTGGAAACGATTATGCGATCAAAAATCTGAGCCTCCAGAGCTGCCTCAATAGAATAGGCAATTATCGGTTTCCCGCAAAAATTTTTGATATTTTTGCCGGGTATCCTCTTACTGCCGCCACGGGCCGGAATGAGCGCAATATTCACAATTTTCCTCAACCAACCAGCTTCCAGGCCAGTGGAGTTCCCCTGGAAATATTCTTTTCTGCCCGTCTGCCCAACACAACATCAAGAAACTTTGGAGACAAGCCATGTCCCGGCCGAATGACCCGTACGTTTTGAGATGTAAATTTTTCCCCGGCAACCATGTTCTTGACAACAAACAGGGAGCGTCGAAAAAGGCGGGACTCTTTCTCTTTTGTTGTTGGTTCATAGCGAACAGTTCCAAGAGCCTTTTCAGTCTGGCGGACAGCTGTTACCATTTCTTTGAATTCATGGGTCTCAAGGGAAAAGGCACTGTCCGGTCCCGGCACGCTACGTGACAGAGTCAGATGTTTTTCAATAATTGAAGCACCGAGTGCCACGGCCGCCACCGGGACAGCCAGCCCCATGGAGTGATCGGACAGCCCTGTTGCCACTGCAAATGTCTGGGCTAAATGACTGATGGTGCGCAAATTCATTTCCTCAAGGGGGGCTGGATAGGCGCTCGTACATTTAAGCAGTGCGATTTCAGTTGTTCCATTTTCGCGCAGAGTTTTTACAGCCTCATCAATCTCCGCCAGACTGGCCATGCCGGTTGACATGATGACAGGTTTGCCTGTGGAGGCAATTTTTTGGAGTAACGGCTTATCAACCAGCTCGAAAGAAGCGACTTTATACAGGGGAACACCCTGCTCCTCAAGAAAATCGACCGCCTTGGCGTCAAAGGGAGAGGAAAAGAGATCAAGCCCGAGTGCTTGAGCACACTCCTTCAATTTCGGGTGCCAATCCCAAGGAGTAGCGGCCTCGCCATAGAGCTGATACAGATTTTTTCCTTCCCAGATTGTACCCTTGATTCGGAAATAATCATTATCGCAGTCAATGGTCAGACTGTCCGGGGTATATGTCTGCAATTTCACAGCATCGGCACCTGCCTCTTTTGCCGCTTCCATAATTCGGATCGCCTGTCCCAAGTCCTGATTGTGATTGGCTGACATTTCGGCGATGATATAAACTGGCTCTCCCGAGCAAATTGTACGGTTGTTCAATTTCATGGTTACCACACCTCCGCCCCTGCCGGGCAGTTCATCACCAGAGCATCAACCCCATGACATTGCTCATCTCTGACATGCGCAAACCCTGCTTTTAAAAAGGAACGAATCGACCGTCCGTTATCCTGCCGGATATAGGCAATCACCTCATAAACGGCACGTTCAGCAAAAAGTTTATGGCAAGCTGCTGCAATGACCCGGCTGCCTAATCCTTTCTCCCTTTTTTCCCGGGACAAACTAATGGAAATAACGGCCTGGTTTTGATCAACTTCAAAACGCACCTGCCCGATTTCCATATCTGCACAACAAATAACCCAGAACAAACAATCTTCCTGAATCAGCTTTCCCTGAAACCAGTTCCGGTGCTCTTCCCAGTTAATTTCCTTTTCATGAAATGAAGCCTGGCGCACAACAGTATCATTGGCCCAATCGAAGACTAATTGGCAATCCCCAAGAGTAACCTTTCGGAAATGAATACTGGGAGAGAGCATACGGGAAACAACGCGTCTGGCTCCGAGTCCATCCACCAACCTCTGTCCGGCCCGGCTCATGGTGCTCCGACTCTCCTTATCTGCACAAAGCTCTTTAACACTTTCAGCAAACCGATCCTCCTGAAGATGCTGTGCCAAGCCACAATTCATTCCTGCTCCTGCTTTTTCCATTTGATCCGCAACACCGAGCTGATTATCGGCGAGCACGAACACAAGGCACGGAATTCCAAGATATGCCAGCTCCCAGCAAGTCGTTCCACCTGCGGTAATTGCCATATCAGCCCACTCCATCAGAGGAGCCATGTTGTCTACTGGGCCCAGCAGTTCTCCCTGGAAATCTGCATTACAAATCATGGCTTCCAATTCTTTTTGCTGCGGATTAGCCGGTCCAACGATGATCTTGACATGCAAGTCCGAGAGATTCATGCATTTTAAGGCACAAATAACGCGTCCTGTAGCGTTTACCGGGTCAGCTCCCCCCATGGTGACCAGGATATTTGTCGCCAGGGTACGAATGACCTTTTTCTGTTGTTTGTGCATGCCGGCAAATTCATCACGAAGCAGCAAAAACCTGCTTCCAAAAAGGGATTGTGTTTCAGCAAGCAGACAATACTGCAACTGGCCACTATTCACGTTTTGATTCAACAACAGATCCGCATGATATTCGGACAGATGGGCATAATCATCAATGACGAGCAGCGGCAAACCAATATTTTTGACTTGCCGTTGGTAATCAGAACTGAACTGATAGCCGTCAAGTGCAAACCACCCGGATCCATCGAAAATGCGTTGCTTCGTACTCAAATCAGCCAGCATGCCTATTTCTTCCTGTTCTCCTTGTACCTGTAGCAGATTTACAATTTGACAGCCTTCTTCTTCCAGTCTTTGAATAAGTTTCCGGCTTTCGATTCGCCCAACAAAAAAAACTTTCCCGCCCTGTTGCAGCCAGGCCTGAGCTAAAGCAAGACACCGCATGACATGGCCCGTTCCCATATGTGCATCAGCATCAGCCCGGATGATGAGACAGGAAGCTTGCCGCCGGGTGGTCAACTTTACTTCTCCACTGCTCTTTGCAGAGAATCACAAACACGCTCAACATCGTCTGCGGTCAGTCCAGGATACATGGGCAGAGAAAGTATCTGTCCGTATGCCGCTTCGGCACATGGACACTGGCCGGGAAATGTCGCGAAATTGTCCTGGTAAAAAGGATGCAGATGAACAGGAAGATAGTGGACATTAACTCCAATATTTTCGTCTCTTAGTTCCCTGAAAACACGAGTTCTTTGCTTGCTATCAGCGAGTTTCACAACATAAAGATGATATGCGTGAGAAACATCCGACCGCACAGCTAAAGGTCGGACTGCAGGAATAGAAGCAAATTTTGCATCATACTTTCTGGCAATAGACCTTCGCTGCTCAAGCCAACGCGGCAGCTTTTGCAACTGACTGCTCCCAAGGGCGCACTGCAGATCTGAGATACGGTAATTATAGCCCAGGTCAATCATTTCATAATACCAAGTGCCATTCTCTTCACGCTGCCGATGGTCACTGCTGATGCCATGATTACGAAACAGTCTCATTTTCTCGGCCATCTCTGCATCATCAGTCATCACCATTCCTCCTTCACACGTGGTAATGTGCTTTACCGGGTGAAAGCTGAAAACGGTGAGATCAGCCAGGCGGCCTACTGATTCCTCATTTTCTTTTGCGCCAAGAGCATGACAGCCATCGGCAACAAGAATGAGATTGTATTCATCTGCAATTTTTCGCAGTGCACCATAATCACAAGGCTGTCCTGCATAGTCTACAGCGATAATTGCCTTGGTCCGCTGAGTGATATGCTGCCTTATTTTTTCTGGATCAAGCAACAGGGTATGAGAATCGACATCACAGAAAACAGGTCGTCCCCCTTGATAGACAATGCAGTTGGCTGTGGCGACAAATGTCATCGCCGGGACGATGACCTCATCATCAGGGCCAATACCGATGGCATACATTGCAGCATGAAGGGCCGCTGTTCCGCTGCTCACCGCAACACCAAAAGAGGTATCAACAAATCGGCAAACCGCCTTTTCAAATTGTGCGACATTGGGTCCCGTAGTCAACCAGTCGGAATGCAGCACATCGACAACAGCCTGGATATCTTCTTCCGTTATGATTTGTCTGCCGTATGGGATAAATGGCAGTTGTTGAGTTTTTGCCGGCTTCATTATTATGCCACAGCCTGCTCTTTCTCTTTCCCTGGCACTTCGCGGATATCGCCATAAACAATCCGCCGTAACTCTTCTACACCTAGCCATGATTGATTATTGTCACTGGTATAGATAAAATCTTCCGGCAATTTCTTCCCACCACGATAATTTTCCTGCTCCCACCAGTCCATAGCCGGCAAAATGACATACATCCCCTTATAGCTGATGGTATTTCTTCCTTCATCCTCACCGGTAAGAGCTTCGTGCAACTTTTCTCCCGGACGGATGCCAATGTTCTTTATCTTGCAATCCGGAGCTATCGCCCTGGCCAGATCCATTATCCGCATACTTGGAATGATCGGCACAAAAATCTCCCCACCTTCCATGTAGTGAAAGGCTTTCAAAACGAGCTCCACGGCCTCTTCAAGAGTAATCCAAAACCTGGTCATGCGATCATCTGTTATTGTAATGGTCCCGCTTTTCTTCTGTTCAAGAAAGAGCGGTATAACACTGCCCCGGCTGCCTATAACATTGCCGTAGCGCACACATGCAAATCGGGTAATTTTTTCACCTGCATAGGCATTGCCCTGAACAAACAGCTTGTCGGAACAGAGCTTCGTGGCTCCGTAGAGATTAACCGGATTCACGGCCTTGTCCGTGGACAGGGCGATAACTTTTTTCACCCCCGTATCTATGGCTGCATCAATAACGTTTTGTGCACCATGAACATTTGTCTTTACTGCCTCAAATGGATTATATTCACATGCAGGCACCTGTTTTAAGGCCGCGGCATGAACAACCATATCCACCCCGTCCATTGCCCGACGCAACCGATCACCGTCACGCACATCGCCGATAAAAAATCGCAGTCTGGGATCATCCTTGAAAGCGATACGCATTTCATGTTGCTTCAACTCGTCGCGACTATAAATCCTGATGACCTTGGGGTTGTATTTTTCGAGCATTATACGGCAAAAATGCTTGCCAAAGGATCCCGTACCACCTGTAAGGAGGATCGCCTGCTCGTTCCAATCAATAGCATTCATATTTTTCACCCCTTTATTAAGGACTTTCTTTGCCTGCACAATTGTTTTTTTCTTACCATAAACAAGGTCTTTTATTTGCCCCAATACGGAGATATCCTTTTCAGAATATCTCCTTTGTCCTCCATTCGTTCTCTCTGGATTGACAAATTCTTCAAATTCATTCTGCCAGTAACGAATGGTAGAAACCGGCAGATCCAATTCCTGGCTTACCTGCTTGATTCTCAAACTCATTTTCCCACCTGTATTTTTTTGAGAGCTGGAATAAAAAATGTGCACAACATACATGTTTCACTAACCGTATCGTCTAAAAAACACAAAGCTAAAGTAAACTTTACGTTTTACTTTTGAGCAAATTGCATACCACCCACGAAAAATACATTTTTACATGTTATATTAGCTAGTTAATGTTTTTTAGTTGAATATAAAAAAGGAAAAGATGGAATTTACTGCCGCGTTCCTGACGGTTCGAGGTAAAAATTGACATTGCCAATGGAAATTGGTGAACTTGAAAACAGACGCTTCTTGAGACAGGAATAAGTCAGGCCACCAGACTCAAGAGGCTCTCCGCACTTTTATTGGCCTGCAGCATGGCAAAGGAACCTGCCTGAGTAAGGATTTGAATTTTTGAAAAAATGGCGGCCTCTTCGCCAAAATCCACATCACGGATGGTTGATTCAGCAGAAAAGACATTGACCATGGTTGTTGAAATGTTTGCAATCGTTGAACCAAGCTGATTCTGTATTGAGCCCAAATCAGAACGGACCTTTTCAAGATCACTCAATGCCGCATCCGCAACAGTCATGGCGCTTTGCGCCCCATCCTGCGTCAATACATTTATCTGGGACAGACGCAAAATTTCGCTCATTCCCATTCTTGTAGTCGCATATTCGCCCCCGTCATTTTCTCCGAGAATGGAACCGGCAGCAAGATGGGAGCCCCCTTGCAGAGTCAAAGGATAGCTCACAGCATTATTTCCTTGGGTGACAATACTTTCAGAAAGGATGGAACCGGCTTGATGGATTATTCCTCCAATTGCCACAATAGGACTTGTCAGATAGGTCCCCTCGGCGATGACGCTTCCCGAAGCTATTACAGAGCCAGCCGCCAAGAGCATATCGCTGTCATGGCTTACAACTTCATCTTGGGCCAATGTGATGCTCCCACCCAAAGTTGATCCATTTTTCAGGGCGGATCCATCGGCTATGACGGATCCAGCCCCAAACATCATATCACTCACCAAAGTTACATCTTCCGCTAATTCCGCAACCCCATTCACTTTTGTTCCAGCCTTGATGAGCGTTCCACCATTATTGGCAATGTCTGAACCGGCCAAAAGAGTCATTTCCCCATGCAACTCCATTTCTGCTGCTAATTCATATTCATCAAGTCCGAGAGATGAGCCCTCGGTAATAAAACTTCCGGCTGCAAAAGATGACCCTGCTGCGGCTTCAAGCTCACTGCTGATAAGCATGTCACTGCCAAGGACCATATTCTCCCGAATTTTCATACCGCTTATCAGAGTGGCGTCAGCGTAAAGCACCGAATTATAAGTAATGAAGCTGTTGAAGGCTAAAGAGGATCCGGTAACAAGGGACATACCCCCTGTGACATCCATATCCTGAACAAGGGTTATGGCGTCAGCATCGACATGACTGCCGCTAGCCAGCAAACTGCTTGCCGCAAATTCCGATCCTGCCACAAGGCTCATGCTTCCTGTCACCGCCATATTTTGCGTTAAGATCAATTTATCTGCGTCAACATGGCTTCCGGCGGTAAGTACACTCCCTGCCTCAATTCGGGAACCTGCAGTCAAATCATTCTGCCCGACAAGGTTCATATCGGCGGCAACATTCATAATGGCAGTGAGTGTCACAGGATCTGCATCCACATGAGAACCGCCTTCAAGTACGCTACCCGCCTCTATGCGTGTCCCTGCGGCCATGGTTGCATCTTGGCCGAGCAGAGTTGTATTTGCCCCGCAATTCATAACCCCGGTCAAGACAAGAACGTCGTTATCAACATGGGAACCTACAGCAAGATCGCTTTCTGTCTCAATGCGAGAAGTGGAAGAAAGCGAGGCATCCTGGCCAAGCAAGGTCATATCAGCAGCAACATTCATAATGGCAGTGAGTGTCACAGGATCAGCATCCACATGGGAGCCGTTTTCAAATACGCTACCAGCCTCTATACGCGTTCCTGCGGCCAGGGTTGCATCCTGCCCGAGCAAGGTCATATTGGCACCTGTATTCATGACACCGGTTAGCGTAATCGTGTCAGAATCAACATGAGAATCTACAGCAAGGCTACTGCCCGCCTCAAGACGGGAGCCAGCTTGGAGCACGACTCCGCCTGCAACGGTTACATTCTGAGCGACATCAAGTGTTGCAGGAACCATGGGAGCGGTTACAATATCGGGCCCCACCAAAGGACCACCTGCTGTTAAAGTAAAGGTCTGGCCTGCCGGTATAACTGTACCAACGGCTAAGATTGTGCCTGCATTGAGCAAGCTGTTATTTGCTACAGTGCTGGGGCCATTGGAGGAGGCGATAGCTGCGATGCTTCCGTTCCCGGTCAAAATTGTTCCTGAACCGAGTGTGGAACCAATGGCTACGGTAGAGCCGGTAGCAAGCACACTGTTTGCGGTTATGGTTGCAGGCCCGTTGGTGGCTGCAATAAGGTCGATGGTTGTACTTCCAGTTAAGATCGTTCCCGAACCAAGGCTTGATCCGGCTGCAAGTACGGATCCGGCGGTTAAGACAGAATTTGATGTCAGGGTGCTGTTGCCGTTTGTACTGGGAATTGCCGACACGGTCACATTTCCGGTCAATACCGTTCCCGAGCCAAGTGTGGAACCAGTGGTCACAGTAGAGCCGGCAGTCAGCACACTGTTTGCGGTTATGGTTGCAGGCCCGTTGGTGGCTGCAATAAGGTCGATGGTTGTACTTCCAGTTAAGATCGTTCCCGAACCAAGGCTTGATCCGGCTGCAAGTACGGATCCGGCGGTTAAGACAGAATTTGATGTCAGGGTGCTGTTGCCGTTTGTGGCGGCAATTGCAGCTACTGTGGCACTCCCTCCAAGTATTGTACCGGAGGCAATCACGGATGCTGCACGCAGAATCGACCCTGCAGCCACAACACTCGATCCGTTTGTAAAAGGTATTGCCTCAATAACCGCATTTCCCTGCAAAACAGTACCGGAGGCAATTACTGACCCCGCAGACAATCGGGATCCAGTCAAGACAGAGCTGTCTGCAGTGGTTGCAGCAGTTGCGGCAATGCTCGCATCCCCTTTAAATGGTGTTCCAGAAGGAATGACACGTCCGATATCAAGAACGGTTCCCGCTCCCAGCACACTGTTTGCGGAAAGCACAGAACCGGCTAATATTCTACTTGCCCTGCCGGTTACTCCTGTATCTTCCAGGTATGCATCTCCTGCCAGGATATCTGTTGAAACAATCTTCGAGCCTGCCCCAAGTGAACTGCCTTCGCCCATCACAGTGGAGGCAGTGAGAACAATATCGGAAGCAAAAATATCTCCTGCCAAGTCCTGTCCGGCGAGCCAGCCTGCGGCAAGAATTGATCCGGCAGCAAGCACTGATCCGGATGAGAGTGTGGATTCCGAGACCATGGTTGAATCTCCGGATGTTTCCAGATCCGTTGTCAGGGAAACGACTTCTCCGCCCCCTACATCGGTTACTCTGACATCCTGTGATCCTTTCTGTTTCAGCTGAATGTAACCAAGTGTAGAGAGATCATCGCCCCCAAAAACCGCATCAATTCCCGGACCGCCATCAACCTTAATTGCCCGGCCATCAGCTGAAGAAAGTAAAAGCCGGCCACTCGAATCAACACTGGCTACAACACCATGTTCTTCCGTTTTCTGATTGATAGCTTTAACCAGAGCGCCGTCTCCATCATTATCTCGGACTTGAAGCTCACCAATAGTCACACCATTTATAGTGAAATCATGATCCGTCATACCGGCAATGAGAGCAAATGTTGTGCGCGATGAAACAACGGCATGGGCTGATATGCCAAGTTCGTCATTCAATGCCGAGATCGTATCAGCCAGAGCAGCCAGGCTATGCTCCCTGCTGTTATCATAAAGCACCTGGGTAGGAGCAATAATATATGGTCTATTTTTCTGATTGCTGAAAATACTTATTTCAACAAGGCCGGGCTGATCGTTACGAAGAGAGAGTTTTCCTTTGACAATATGGCCCAATTTACTGGATTGGGAGGGGGGAATGGAAATGTTGACATCCTCACCAACGTAACTTCCCACCTGAATACGTTTATTTTGAAAGCTGCCCGAGAGGAGGCGTTGATTATTAAAAGACGTTGTGGTGGCAATACTGTCCAGCTCCTGAAGAAGCTTAGATATATCAGCCTGGATTGCTTCACGGGACTCCGTGGTCTGCCCGTCCTGGGCCGCCTGGATGGCCTTGGTTTTGATGGTATGGAGGATATTGATGGATTCTTCCAGAGCGCCGTCCGCTACCTGCACAACGGATATGGCATCATTTGCATTCCTGACAGCCTGCCCCAGCCCCAGGGCCTGGGAGCGCAATGAATCGGCAATATACATTCCGGAGGAATCATCTGCCGCCTTGTTGATGCGCAATCCTGATGACAATTTTTCCAGTGAAGAAGCAGCAGCCCCTTCATTTTTCAGGGCAGTCAGCCTGGAATTCATTGCAGCTATGTTATTATTAATTCGCAGTGTCATTTCTAGGCAGGGATTCGATTCTCTGTTTTATCTTTTTGTCAATTTCACCTCCCTTCTATCAACATGCAAATAACAAACCATCTTATACCCATTATTTTTTCACTGTTATTCCAAGACATTAAATAAAAAAAATGTCCTGGCTTGATGATCACGGCAATTTTTTCCCAGCTGGATACTCACTATCGCGATGAAAATAAATCCCTGCCGCTTATAAAAAAAACAGCCAATTTCAAAAGAAGGCTTTAAAATTGGCTGTTTTTTATGTTTTTTCTATCCCCATCGCACACGTACATGCTCATTCATTTTGCTCCACCTCCTGTACATCAAATCCGGCCAGTTTCTTACGACCAAGAAGCCAGACAGCAATAATACTCACCTCGTACAATATGACCATGGGGATACCCATAAGGCATTGATTGACAATGTCCGGGGTTGGCGTGAGGATAGCGGCGATGATGAACGATATCAAAAAAGCGTATTTTCTGTTTTTGCGCAGAAAAGGGCCGTCCACAATGCCGACTTTGGCAAGCAGCACCATAAAGACAGGGAGTTCGAAGACAACTCCAAAGGCAATGAGCAGCCGCAGGCTCAGGGAAAAATATTCTTTAACGGTTGGAAGGGCACTGAGAAAATCGGTTGTATAGCCCATGAGAAAGCGGAAGGCCGGGGGGAAAACCACATAATAGCCAAAAGTGGCTCCGCCAAGAAAACAAATGGATGACAGGATCGTGAAAGGCAGCACCACCCTTTTTTCATGATCATAAAGGCCGGGAGCCACAAAGGCCCATATCTGCCAGAATATTACCGGAGTCGCGAACAGAATGCCGCTCACCAAGGCTAATTTCAGATAAAAAAAAAGGCCTCCTGGTAGGATGTAAAAATCAGCTGAGATCCTTCCGGAAGAACTTCATAGAGGGGGCGCAAAAACCATTCGCCTATCCCCTGAACAAAATAATAGGACACCCCAAAACCGATGCAAACGGCAACAAGGGAACGGATGAGACTGTTGCGAAGGTCCCGCAGATGGTCGGTGAGGGCCTGTTTTTCAAGAGTATCCATAAAAAAATAAGATTTTTAATTTTAGATTTTAAGTTTTAAGTAGCTCGTCAATATAGTACCAGGAGATGCTCTGGTCAAGAAACAATACCAACGTCATTGAAATATCGCTGCAAAACCGGTATGTATGGCCATGCTTACCGAAAAACAGATATCATCATGCCGGCCCGGACTCAAGCAGTTGCAACAGCCGATTCTTCCGCTGGTGCGCCTTGTCTGGATGCTTTATCTTTCCGGGCCTTTTCAGACCCTGGACGAACTCCTCCGGGAACTGAACGAACCAGTTGAAACAGGCGGGGTCCGCTACCAAGACCCTTGCAGGCTTCTGAGCGGCTTTCTTGAAGCCATGCGGCCATTTGAACGCCTGAAAAATGCCCAACCGCCGGCACGCATTATTCTTGAAGAGAATCTTGCGCCAGCCGACCAGCTCGCAGCCCTTGACAGCTGGGTCAGTCAAAATGTCCTCACTCAGGAGCTGGAAGCGATCAACAGCGCGCTTTGCGGCCCCTGCGGCTGCACACTTTGCTGCACGGGTCCCACGGAGAACATGTCCCATGAATTTTTTGAAATCCCCCTCCTGGAAAATGAGGCAGATCTCTTTGATCTCGCCAGAATAGATACAAAGCAAAGTCGATCAGCCGCGCCCGATGACGAAGTCCCCCTCAAATTGAACGGCAAACCGTTTTTTGCTTGTCCTTCCCAACTTTACAACTGGTCAAAGGGCTGGAGCATGATACTGCCCAAACAAAGCAGTTGTCCGAACCTCGAACCCACGAGCGGAGGTTGCACCATTTATCCAAAGCGACCGGATGTCTGCCGCCGACCCCAGATATTTTCCTATATTCTTGAACCTGAACCATGTATGGATGCGGAATATGAAGGAAGAATTCTTCCTGCCTTTGTTATCCGCAGGAAGATACTGGCAATTTGGGATTGCCCATATGTCAAACAATTTCAGGAAGAGATCGGCAACTACGCCCAACTCTGTGAAATGGAGCCCATTTTCAAGGAAAATAAATCGTAAAAAGGGCAGTTGATAATTGATATTTTCTGTAGAAACAGATTCCTTACACCTTGTTTTGTTGCAGCCACCAGAGCGGCGTCATCTTCTTGATTTTCTTGCCTGAAAGCTGCTCCCAGAAAATTTCCCCTCTGTGCCCGCACGCCTTTGAAATACGTTGCACCTCTTTTTCCGTGACAATCATATCCGCGGGCACATCCCACGGCGTTACGGGTAAAGTGGCGGAAATTCTCTGATCAATGCCGACACAAATCGCCGTTTTCGCCTCTTCAGTCAAAGCGCCTAAAGTTTTCAAAACAGCGTAACTCAGGTCAAAAAAACCGAGACCATCACCGAGTCTGCTTCCCAGAGAATCTACAGCCACTGCATCGGTGGCGAGCAAATCGACCTGCAGCTCTTCCACATCAGCCTGACGCAGTTTTTTGGCAAACCTGGGCGCACCCTTCATCGTCACGGCAAAAGGCAGATCCTGAAAAGGTATGGAATAGGGCTTGAATAAAAAGAAACCTTCTTTCAGTCCAGCGCTCGGCATGACAAGATCTTTGCCGTCAAGCAGGCAGTTCACCCGCACCTGTTGCAAGGCCGGGGCGGGGGAAACAAAAATCTGACGGGCATGCTTGTAATCCGCCTGCCCGCGCAGCAATTCCGCTCTTTTATTTGCCTGGGAAGTGGAAAAATCACGATTGCGCAGGTTATCCCTGAGAACCTGTTTTTCCTGTTGGATTCCGGAGATATCCTGATCAAGAGATGTCAATTTCTACGACTATTACAGGCTGGAGTGTTTTTTGGTCCCAGAGAGAACCTGAAGAGATCTATTCCGGAAAGCGGGGGAAAGTTCAGCCATGGCAACTGCACTGTTTGTCGAGTCAATCGTTTGAGCAGGGCTTTTTCTCAAAGCAATCAGCTGTTCTTTGCGGGCAAAACCATAGTCAACCAATCGGCTGATATCATCCCACATGGTTTCGCTGCCCATGATCGCCACAACAATGTCGGCGTTGTCCCTGCTGAATTTACCAACATAGGTCTGGCGGGCTGCACGAGTATAGCCTGTTTTGCCGCCAACAGCACCTTTCACACGCCACAGGGCTTTATTGTGATTCCGCAAAAGCTTTCCGTAACTTGTCCGAACCTTGCTTTTGCTCATGCGACGGGCGAACTCTTTATTTTGCATGGCCTTATCAAAAACAACGGCGAGATCACGCACCGTAGATTGCTGCCCCCTTGCAGTGAGCCCGGTGGCAGTCTTACACACAGTATGCTGCGCTCCCAGAATTTTTGCCTTGTGCGTCATTAATTTGGCAAAACTCTTCTCGGAACCGGCAACTTTTTCCGCCAGGGCAACACTTGCATCATTGGCAGAGGCAAGGAGCACTGCATTGATTAAATCATTGGCCTTATAGGAAGTCCCCTCTTCAATATAGATCTTTGAACTGGGCATCCTGGAAGCCCGACGGCTGGCAGTGACCTTTTCATCATCCTGCAGAGAACGAATGGCAATAAGCCCGGTGAGTACCTTTATCGTGCTGGCCGGCTGGGCGGGACGATCAGGATCATGTGAGTAGAGAATTTCTCCGGTTACGGAATCCACAACGATTGCGCTGCGGGATGAAAGCTTTTTGCGAAGCCGATCGGTTGAAACCAGTTTTCGGACACTGGCTGTTCTTGCACTGGAAGCAGGTTTGCGCTTCATGCCTGCGGAACGGGTAATAATGCAGCCGACTGCGGCGTCACCTGCCTTCTTCTTTGCATTTTCCGCCCGTCCTGGTTGCTGCATATCTTTTGGTGCAAATTTATGCGAAGAAGCTAAGAGTGTTGCGGCTGAACTTTTATTTGCAGAGATGGGAAACACCAGCAAAACGAGGGCCCAGAAAACACAAAAAAAGAATATGCCGGTTCGTTGAGCATTTTTTGAAAAAACGTGCGGAATAGCCATAAGAGAAATCAATTTTTTAATCATTTTGTAACTATTCAGCTGCACCTCATCTTTGGACAAACAGGCCTGCTCACATAGACGGGCTATAGCCTCGCAGGCCTGTTTGTCCAAATCTAAGGCACATCTGAATAGTTACGGCCTGGAGTTGAGGCCCATTTCGAGCCCTCGCTGAATAGATACATCATTTTAATGAAAAGGTGCTGAATCAACGCAACAAAAAAACAATGTTGCTATTCAACTATTTACACCCTTTTTCCTCACCTTATAGAACACATTTCGGAAAATCAACTGTTTTTCTTGATTTTTTATGGCCATCTTCTTGATTTTCTGACATAATCTCAAACATAAGCTCTTAAAAAAACAACATAACATAAAAGGCAAACACATTTTTTGGTATGATTCCAGCTCAACTTACACAACAAGCAGTACACTTTCGAATTTCAAAAGGCAATACTCTTCTCTTTTTTCTGATCAAACAAGAAAAAAAAATCTTTCATCTGACCTTTGACAGGAAGGGCCACCAAAAAGCCATTCAATTCGTGCAATCAATGTCCGGACTGGTCAGAGAAGAACCTGATCGCATCATGGTGCTTGCAGACATAAAGGACATCCTGACAGCCTCCCAACCACTTGGGCAATACAGCTATTCACCCTTTATTAGACAGGGCACTCCTTTTCAACAGCAGGTATGGGAATATATTTCAAAGATTCCTTTCGGCAGCACGGAGACCTATGGCGGACTGGCAACGAAAATAGGCAATAAGAATCTTGCCAGAGCGGTGGGAAGGGCTTGCAATGCCAACCCGCTGGCTTTACACATTCCCTGCCATCGGGTGGTCGGAACCAATGGTATCGGAGGATTTGGCGGCGGCATCGCTGTAAAGAGAAAACTTCTGGAATTTGAAAGCAGGCAAATAAGTGATAACCGCCAAAAGAGTCACGAAGCCGACCATCCCCCAACTTAATATCAACAAGTTGAATAATCTTTACGTCGGTTGAACGGCTTTTTTAGCGACAAGGGGCAAAACACCCTCAAGGGCATAAATGCAAAACCGCCAAACACTTAAATCATATCCAGGATTCCCTGGCTGATTTCATCAAGGGGCATCACCTTATCCACTCCCCCCATGGCGATAGCCTCTTTAGGCATTCCAAATACCACACAGCTTTCCTCATTCTGGGCAATTGTTTTTGCACCGGCCTCATGCATTTTCAGCATTCCCTGAGCTCCGTCTTTACCCATTCCTGTCAAAATGACCCCAACGGCATTAGCTCCGCCATAGGCAGCAACTGAATTAAACAGAACATCCACCGCCGGTCGCTGGTGACAGACAAGAGGACCGCCCTTGACGTTGACATAATAACGGGCACCGCTCCTTCGCATGACCATATGATAATTCCCCGGAGCCACCAGGGCGTGCCCGGGAAGGACCGTATCACCATCTTCCGCCTCTTTCACACGTATCTGACACAGGGAATCCAGTCGCTCGGCAAAACTTTTCGTGAAATTCGGGGGCATGTGCTGGACAATCATGATGCCGGGTGTGGTCGGCGGAAGCCTGACAAGGACATCCTTCAGGGCCTCAGTCCCTCCTGTGGAGGAACCGATGGCTATGACCTTATGAGTTGATTGGGAAAGGGAACGTTTTGAGGACAGGACACTTTTGGGGGCCTCCCGACGAAGCCGACTGCTGAAATCCACCATTTTAACCCTTGCGGCTCCCCGAATTTTATCGGCAAGCTGCACACTCATATCGCCTACGGAATAAGCCTCGCCCGGCTTACAGATAACATCTACGGCTCCAGACTCCATAGCCTCAAGGGCTACCGCTCCTCCCTCGGTTGTCAGCGAACTGACGATAATTACCGGCAGAGGGAAATGCTTCATCAGCTTTCGCAAAAATGTCAGGCCGTCCATTCTGGGCATTTCGATATCCAGGGTGATCACATCGGGCCTGAGATGCACAATTTTATCCCTGGCAACATAAGGATCAGGTGCTGCTCCGATTACCTCAATATCCGGATGACGGGAGAGTTCCTCAGTGAACACCTTACGGACAACAGCCGAATCATCAACAACCAGAACGCGGATTTTTTTCATAGTAAGCAACTTTCCAATTCCATTATGTCCCAGAGAACAAAACTAATGTCATGTCAAGTTTACATTGTCATGTAGGTCGCCATACCTATGGCGACATCTCAGTGTCGGGAAGGGTTTCCCGACCTACATGCGTCAAAAGTCATTTGACATGACACTATATACTGAACAGCTCCTCTGCCCGCTCCATTTCAGCCAACAAATCCGCCATACAGATTTGCAGGGTATCCAGAGAAATGCCAAACCTCTTTACCCCTTCGCCATGCAACTCCGTGGCAAGCCCATCTGCCCCTGAGCCGATACCCAATGAAATAATCAAACTGTTACTTAAAGCCACCAACGCGGTAAGCGGTTCTTTTTCCAAAGCTTTTGGATTATGATGCTCCTTCACTGCATCAACCAAGGACTGATCAAACTCCCACTTCTCAAGGATCATGCCGCCGAGCTCAGCATGATCCACTCCCAGAAATTCTTTTTCCGCCGCGATAAAGGTACAATTTTCTTTGTCCACCTTGGCAACAATCCTCTCAAAGTCATCCGCCACAAAACTGCTGAGAAATCTTTTACCAATATCGTGGAGCAGAGCGGCTGTAAAAGCACTGCCCGGGTCAACATCTTTAATATGCCGGACAAGAAGCTTTGACATGATGCCCGTCGCAACGGAATGCTTCCACATGTCTCCCTGTTCAAGCTGATAACCGACACCAACTTTTCCCTTGAAAAATCGGGCACTGCTACTGGCAATGAGAATGTCTTTCAGAATATCATGACCGATAACAACGAGTCCCTCATCCAGGGAACTTACTTTTCTCGGCAGTCCAAAGTAAGCGGCATTACATATTTTCAATACATTTGCCGTAATAACCTGATCATACTGAATCACCTCGGCAAGTTGCGCAGCAGTTACATCCGGATTCTTAATCAACTCCATGACCCTTTCCGCAACCTTGGGAAAAGGAGGTACATGATTGATTAATGCCAGAATTTCCTCAACGCGGCTCATATCTCAAATTCCCCCTTCCCTGAAACTTTTAAAAGAACCCGTCCTGTCCCAATGTCCAGACTTACTGTCCTGTTTACCGACCCACCGATATCTTCCTTTGAAACAGTAATTTTGTTTTTCTCAAAAAGTTTGCGCATAATCAGATAATTGCGCTTGCCTATGCTGAAAAGCCCCGTCGGGTCAAGGAGCTGCGAACCTCCCACCACCCTTACAATAAGGCGACTCTTCACTGCTCCGAGTTCATATGAATCCTTGAACAAGGCGGGAATTCCCGTATCAGCAAACATATACGGATTTTGCTGAGCACGCGCCCTATCCAGTTTGGACTCCGGAAGCATATAATGGAGAAGTCCTCCAACTTTTACAGCAGGATCCCAAATCACCACACCAATACATGACCCGAGAGAATAGGTAATCAATGTGTCTTTTGGGTTATTGCTGATTTTCATGTCTGAAATGCCAACAATAATTTTCATAATGTCCTATTTATTTCACTTTCCTGTAGACTGTTGTGGCAGCCTGTTGGAATTTATGGTTGATGCTTGTCAAGCTCTCGGAATGACCTATAAAAAGATATCCTCCCGGAGCAAGACTTTGGTAAAATTTTTCCGCAAGCTCCATCTGGGTCTCCCTGGTAAAATAAATCATCACGTTTCTACAGAAAATGACATCCATTTCATTTTTCCAGGGAAACTGCTCCATGAGGTTCACCCGCTGAAAAGCCACAAGTCGCCTCAGCTCATCTTTCACTCTTACGTATCCGGCAGATTTTCCAAATCCTTTTTGAAAAAACTTTTTCAAAAATTCCGGTGGGACCTTATCTATTTTATCTAAAGAATAAACACCTTTTTCAGCAATGCTCAGCACTTTTGTAGAAATATCAGAGGCGAGAATAGATGGACGCAGCCCGGGATTTAATTCCATATATCCGGCAAGGACCATAGCAAGAGTGTAGGGTTCTTCACCTGAGGAGCAGGCCGCCGACCATATCTTAAGGGAAGAAGAGTTCCCTTTGCCACTATACTGGGGAAGCACGGCGCTCTTCAAAAAATCAAAATGGGCGTTCTCCCGGAAAAAACTGGTAAAATTTGTGGAAACGCTGTTTATAAGCTGAATGAGTTCGTTGCCGCTTGCATCATGGATAACATAATCATAATACTTACTGAACGAACTGAGATGACATGCCCGTAGTCGCTTGCCGAGACGGGCATTCAACAGCTGTTTTTTTTCAGGTTTAAGATGAATTCCGGTCTTATTAAAAATAAGAGCACTGAATTTCTTAAAATCATCGTCCGTCAGACGACTCTGCTGGAAAGCTAAATCATCCACTTACCGGACCTCCTGGGAAATTGCCTTTACCCGACCGATCAATAAAAAAGAGACTATCCACCAAGTTACGTGATCTCATGAAGCTTTCCGAGCCCACTCTGCCCTATGACTTTATCAACATCAAGGAGTATCTTCAGCTTCCCTTTAATCTTTGCCATGCCGAGAAAATTGTCGTTTTCCACATCACTGCCGCTAAAAGAAGGCGGTGGCTCAATTTCATTTTCAGCAATATTTAACACTTCTGAAACAGAATCCACAATCATACCCACCATGACTGTTCCCGATTCTCCCTGAACTTCAACAACAACTATGCAGGTTCGATCAGTGTACTCCTGGGCTTCCATATTGAATTTGGCACGAAGCTCAAGGACCGGGATAACACTGCCCCGCAGATTGATCACTCCCTTTATATAGGGAGGTGTGTGCGGAACAGCGGTTATTTCCATAAGACCGATAATTTCTCTGACCTTGAGAATACCGATACCGTATTCCTCTTTTCCGAGCTCAAAAGTCAGATATTTCCCGGCCAGCTTTGTCAATCCATGGGAAGACTTTTCTTGCTGATTCTCAGTATTTTCCATAACATATCTCCATAAAACAGCAATACGGGGTTCGAATTGCGGTGGCGCAGCTCCTTTCAGAACACTCCTCAATAGCTGATCAAACTGCCTCACACGGTCCCGGTGCTATCAATTTCATCAGTGCTGCTGATCACTCCGGACAGGTCAAGAATTAACCCGACTCTGCCATCACCAAGTATAGTCCCACCGGCAACACCTTTTATATCCTTCATGTAGCCTCCAAGACTTTTGATAACAACTTCCTGTTTGCCAAGCAGCTCGTCAACCAGGAGTGCGCGCTGCCGTCCCTCATTCTCGATGATAACGGTTATACCCTCGCTGATTTCCGTACAGGCATTCTTCACACCAAAAATCTGATAAAGCCGTACAATGGGAATCAAGGTATCCCTGACCAGCAACGTCTCTCCCCGACCGCCCTGCACGGTGTTATAATATTCCATGTTGGGTCGCATTGATTCCCGGATAGCAATGGTGGGGATGATATATCTTTCCTCGCCAACCCGCACGACAATGCCATCGATTATCGCCAGGGTAAGAGGAAGATACATGAGAAAAAGAGATCCCACACCCGGGGTGCTTTGCAGTTCCACCTTGCCGCGCAGTTTTTCTACACCTTTCTTGACCACATCCATGCCGACTCCTCGACCGGAAACGTCGGTGATTTTGTCTGCTGTGGAAAGACCCGGGAGAAAAATCATATTGTTAATTTCATAATCGCTGAGTGATGAATCTTTTTGGATCAAGCCACGCTCCAGTGCTTTATTTCTGATTTTTTCCGTATTGACCCCTTCTCCATCGTCAGCAATTTCGATAATGATATTGCCGCCCTTCTGGTAGGCGCTCAATTTGACGGTTCCGGCTTCAGGCTTTCCTGCCTTCCGTCGCTGCTCAGGAACCTGTACCCCGTGGTCAACAGAATTTCGCATCATATGGACCAGGGGATCGTAAATTGAATCCACCATGTTGCGGTCAATCTCGGTCTCTTCTCCCCGCATGACCAGGTCAACCTTTTTGCCGGTTTTCTTGGAAAGATCCCGGACAAGTCGTGTCATTTTCTGGAAAGTCTGCCGGATGGGTACCATGCGCATGGACATCGCGGTTTTCTGCAAATCCGTGGTGATCCTGGTTAACTGCGCGAAATCCTTATTCAGCTTGGGATCGGAAAGGCCGGCAATAATAGGGTTATGCCTTACCATGGCCTGCATGATAACCAATTCGCCAACAGCATTGACCAGGCCATCAAGCTTGCGGATATCAACTTTTATAGAGGCCTCAATACTTTTCTTCCGCGGAGCTTGCGACGCCGAAGAGGTGTTTTCCGGTTTAATTGCAGCAGAAGATGGAGACGAAGCAGGCTTTATCTCTGAATGGACAGGATTTGGCATTGCTGCCTCCTGTATCTGTTCAGGAGAAGAAATGGAGGCCGTCTGCTTGTTTACAGTTTTAATGGAGGATTCTCCACTGCGTGTTTCCTGAATTTGTTCCAGGTAATCGGAGATATCAAATTGCTTATAGGCTTGAGGGCCCTGTTCCAGTACATCGCTGACATTCTGGATCATGGTACGCAGGGTGTCTCCAACCCCCAGAACAATATCAATAATAACCGAGTCCATTGTTAACTTGCCGTTACGGACGTCATCAAGCAGATTTTCGGTCATGTGGGCAAGTTTATTAATCGTTTTCAGATTCAAAAACCCGGAAACACCTTTGATGGTGTGAAAGGGACGAAATATATTGTTTATGATTTCAAGATCCTGAGGGTTCTGCTCCAGCTCGAGAACATTTAACTCAATGGATTCAAGATGTTCAAATGCTTCACTGATAAAACCTGAGAGGAGATCAACGTCATTGAGGAAATCCAGCGACTCTTCCTTTTCCTCATCGGCATCCGGTGCATCGGTTTCTTTTTCCGGCATTTCCGGCGCGACCCCTGCGGCCTTTTCCAGCTTCCCCATCAAGGCGTCGATAATGACAATATATGGACCAACGTCCAGAGGTGAATATGATATTCCTTTTTCATAAACCTCCTGCACATGGTCAACCATGGATTGCAAGGCATCCCCTATGTTGAGCACAGCCTCTGTCACCGAGCTGTCCATGGCAATCACTCCGTTTCTCACTTCGGCCAGCAGATTCTCCGTGGCATGGGCAAGCCTGCTGATATCATCGAGTTCCACACTGCCGGCAGTCCCTTTGATGGTATGAAAAGACCTGAAGATAGCATTGAGCGCTTCACTGTCACCCGGATTTTTCTCAAGCTCCAGAACATGGGTTTCTATGGAACCAAGATAATCTGCAGTTTCTTCAATAAAACATTCCAGGAGTTCTTTATCTTTAAGGAAAGGCGACTCAACAACAGAGAGATCGGATGACGATGCCCCCTCACCTAAAATTTCGGCAAGCGTTATTTTGAACCCGATTGAAGCAAGGTGACCGCAAAATTTGTCCATAACACCGGCATCATCACCATCCCTCAACACCTCCTGCATCCTGGAGACGCATTCGGCAAATTGCTCAAAGGTTTCAGCGGAATCAGACAGTTCTCCCATAATGACCTGCTGGAGGGCTGATTGAACGGCAGACGCCATCTGCTGCAGCACCGTTTTGGAGAGAGAGGCCGCCTGCTCCTGCAATTTCTCCAGAATATCCAGCAATTCACCAACTGCCGAAAGGTCTCCGGGTTCAATCATCATGATTTTGACTGCCAGTTTATCTAGCAGGTCAATGACATTTTGCTCTGCATTGGCCATACATAACCCTCAAAAAAATCTTAAATATTAACGTTTTCTCATTTACACCCCTGAGGGGAGGAAATCTCACCCGCCGTCGATACGCATGAACCTGTTGACATTATCAAGACGGATCCAGTTTCTGGACGTTTTTTTACGAGTCCATCAACCAGGCAGAATTAAATAATCGCACCAAAGCAACAGATAAAATTGGGGGGGGGGCAAGGCAACAACGCAAAGACGTCTGTCAAGCAGGTTAGCTGTATGAAACAACGGCAACACTTGGTCTTTGACACAAGGTCGCCTGAACGAACGCCTTTGCGAGAGCCCAGGATGGATCTGCAGACAGGCAAACACAATCGAAAAATAATTTCCGACATCTATCCGGCAATACGAATTCTAGCCCCTCTCTCTCATATATTTGCTCAAATCAGAACATAATTTTCAAGTTTTTATCGTGGCCGGATTCCCTTTTCCAGCAAACCAGTATTATTTTTCAAGCAAAGAAGGATCTAAAATTCGTATTTGCTCTTCAATTGCAGCAATATTTTGTTTTACCTTACTTATCACCTCAGCATCGGGGTATTTCTCCTGAATCAACAGCAATAACCGCCTTGACTCAAGGAGAAGCGCCGCCTTCTGTTCCGGGTGTTCAACTTTTCTCGATTGCACAAACAACCCGGCTGACTCTTTGCGTAGCTCCGAAGCGGCCAGATTGGTTGCCTCTGTCATTTTAGCCCTGGCCTGATCACGATATTCGGAATTGATCAGTTCCTGAAATAGTCTAATTGCCGCGTCATATTGGCGTTGATCAAACACCCCGGAAGCCTCCTGCCATTTATTTTCCAACTCCTGAACACGCCTTTTTTCCTCACGCGTTTTCTCTTCTTCATGGAGAACTTTCACCTCGTTCTGGGCTTCTTTAATCCTGAGAAGCAGCGATTCTGATTCAGTTCCCTGCAACAGCGTGTTAAGAATTTCCTCGGCAGGTATGAATTTTTTTTGAGCAGCAAGCTCTCGAACATGCTGAAGCTCCTGATCGACATATGTTTGCACAGTGCCGCCAGCCTTATCAAACAACTGCCTGGCTAAACGGGTATATTCAGACTCCGGAAAACTGTTTTCCAGGGCAAGGACGTTTTTGGCAAGAGCAGGAGGAATTGTTGTGCCGGCAAATCTGAGCCAGCCTCCCAGAGCCTGACCAAAAAGATCAAGCTCCCTTCCATGTTCAGCTTGGCCCTGAAGCAATGTCAGATACTGGGTGACCTGAAAATCAATCCTCTGCATATTTCCTATCAGGCTTGCAAGTTTTTCATATTCTTCCTGCGCTCTTTTAAAATTTCCCTGGGCAAAAAGAATCTCAGCAGCCTCAAGACGAAGTTCCATACCGGCAAAATCACCTCTCTCATCGGCAACTTGCAGAAGAATTGCGGCCGCCTGATCAAATCGGCCATCAGCCTTGAGCGCTTTCCCATAGATTTCACGGGCGTCCACGGAAACAGAACCACCTGTGGCAATAAGCAGATTTTCAAAAGATGAAATAATTTTATCATTATCATCCAACATGGCCCAATGGGTGACAACACTGTCAGCCTGCCCGGCAATAATTTCTCTGTATTTCTCTAACTCCTCGGGAACAGCAGAGGCCGCTGAGGCAAACACTCTTTCACAGTCACTTTCAAGAAAAGAAATATCCTGTTGAAAAGCCTCAAACAGAGGCAGATCATTCTCAGGAGTATAACTCTCCTCAATACTTTCCTGTAAAATCATATAGCCCTTCTGGGTTTCAGAGATAAGCGCCAGGCACTCAGTCCACATTGTGGCCTCTGACATCACTAAATCCAGAGAAGAAAAACTTGAAGCCAAAGCCTGCCAGCGCTCTCGTTTTTTCTTATAAAAAGTGATTCTTTCAGAAAGATAGCGGTTATCGGGTAAAGAGGGCAAAGACATTTCCTGTCTTGCAATGGATGATTGCGCAAGTGGATTGAGACGAGGCTGCGTCTTCAGCTCTTCGTTTTTCGTAGTGGCCACAGCGTCACTCTCAAAAGGAATGATGACCTCTTCCTCAGGTTCGTTTTCGGTTTGTTTGACGACCTCTTCATAGGGAGGCACTTTTCTCTTAGGAGTAATGAGTGTCTCAAGTGATGAATTTGTGGCTGACTGACATCCGGACAACAAGAAAAGCAGAGAAACAGATGCCGGCATTTTGGACGAAAATATTTTTTTTATATTCATGACAGACTCTTAACTAAAAGAATTTTTTCTCCGAGGGGAATTTACAGGAACGAGGAGCTCCTTGATCAGTGCGCTTCATTTTTCCAGTAAGGGCGAAAATACCTTTCAGGTTCGACAGCCCCTCCGGGAAGAAACTTTCCAAAAGTAACCACAGGAGCAGCCTGTGCAGCCTTTTCGGACTCTGTTGTGCCGCCAAGAGCCACCCCGCCTTCGTGGATGGCAACCGGCACTTCTATCTGACCCAGATCAGGATAATAGAGAGGGATCTCACTTGTCCCTGAAAAGGCCATATCCACTATATCCACGGATGCTGCATAATTTCTTCCCAGGATAATACCCTGGGCAACCTTGGTCCAGACCGGCAATGCACCGGTCGCCCCGGTAATATGGGTTGTGTTGCGGACCATGGGCTTATTATCATCAAATCCAACATAGGAGGCAATCACAAAGCTTTCCGCGTCCAAAATAACACCGCTGCCCTTGATTTGCCGGGAAGGCAGCACCCCGGCAAATGAAGAGTTTGTAAAGCGGTTTGCAGTCCCGGTTTTCCCAAGTACAGGTACGCCTAATTCCAGATCGCCAAGCTGTTCTTCGACATCCAGGCTGCTGCTGTGCAGAAGAATGTTTCTTTTGGCGTAGCGTCCGGTACCAAACTTGACCACATTACGCAGTATATCGCTCACCTCCAGGGCTGTCTGGGCATCAAGAATACGTTTTTTAGACATCGAACCGTCAAAAATAACCTCACCCTCAACAGACTCAATCCTGTCAATGACCGCAAGCCCCGGATTCAGATTATCGTTTTGCGTGAAGAGCATGCCGCTGGATAATGTTTCATAAATACGGGCAAGTTCAAGCAAGCTGATGACATTGGAACCTAACGGAAAAGAAAGCACGGGCTCCAGGTCACTCGTCACCCCCATGGCCCGACACAGGCTAATAAGGTATCGGAGTCCGGCGAGAACCCTGAAATCATGAATTGCATGCAGCACTTCCCCTTCATAAGCAGGTAAAGCTGACAGCTTCCGCTGCGCATCCTGGAAATTTTCCTGTATCAAATCAATGGTTTCTAGACTGAGCATATCTTCAATTTTGACCCCTGACCAGAATTCACGCACTTCCTCAACAGACATGCCGGCCAGCACTCTCTGAATATCCTTGCGATTTACCGGTGCCCACCCTTTCCCCGGATCTTTTTCTGTATAGATCAGATAATCAGTCCGCTTGAGAGCATTCTCTTCACTCCACCACATACCGCTTTTTTTACGTTCAAGTTTTTTATAAAGCCGGGGGAAAAGGGTTTGCTCGCCTGGCACGAGATGGAAGGATGCCTCACGCACCAGTTCTTCCTGAATCTTTCTGTAACGGATAAAATTTCTCCGAACAATACGACGCCGCACAACGCTTTCCAAGTCTTCTCCGTCATCAGCAAGATTTTCAAAGGCATCACTGTAACGGAAAAGTTCTAAATTTTTAAACTCGTCCAATCTGCCGGCAAATATAAGATCGGCTTCACTTGAAGCAACCGCCCTTTCAAAAGCTGCCTGCTGCAAAGTCGCCTCATTGACGACTATGCCCATCTTATCCCTGACCCGGCGCTTGTAATGCCCATAAGACTCTCCATCCTCTCTGGCCATTCCGACTTGAGCCAGGAGTTCTTTAAATTCAGCAGGGGTCAGACGGTCACAAAGATGATAGAGAAGCCAGACAGAAGCAACGTTTTCCGAATGAACTCCGGCCCAACTCATGGAGACCCATTTGTGCGGACTTTGATGATCGGGTCGAGGAATGTAGGGAACATTCTGATACACAAACATGGCTCTTTCGTTACGCAGAGGATCAAGACTGTTCCAGCCCAACTGAATTGCCGCAGCATAGAGCAGAGGTTTGACCACCGATCCCATGGGCCTTTTAGCGGAAATGGCCCGATTATAAAAATAATTGTCCATCCCTCCTGACAGGGCAAGAACTTTGCCTTTTTGCAGAACAAGGGATGCCCCCTGCAGCTCAGGGTATTTTTCAAGGTTAAATACAACGTTACCGTTGAACGGGTCCTTGTCCCGCACGGACAGGAAGACAAGGTCCCCTTTCTGCAGCTCGTTAAGCAAGAGAGGCAGCTCGGCTGTTGTCGCGTTGCTCCATCTCTGCTTTTTGTATTTGACCAGGGATGAAAGCAGATGCATGAGCCCCTTCTCATCGATGACACCCCGCGCACCCATCTCATGCCCGTTTTGGGTAAAGGACACCTCTATTTCCACAGGGGACTGTTTCTTGATTTCCAAAATACGTCCAACGAGAAATTGTCCCACCTCTACATTTGTTGCCCCAAAGGGCAAATCGGCATAGCGTTTCTGCAGCGGCAGGCGATCATATCCCTGCAGCCGAACATCCAATCGAGCCAATTCACTCTGCAAGGCAGAAAAATTCTCCCTCTGGATGTCTTTATCAATGGAGGTCACAACCCGGATTCCGGATGTGGCCACGTTATCTATTCCGTATTGCTGCAAAACCCCTTCTACAAGTGGATCATCCATACCATCCTTAACCAGGTCCATGATGGTGTTTAAACGAAAACGCATCTTGCCCCGATTAAAAGGAATCTCACTGTTCAAATTTTTCTGAAACAATTTGGCGGAAATCATCCCGGCATTATACATATGCCTCAGCACATAACCGGTACGGATTTTGGCTCTCTCTTTTGCCTTTGCCACACCTTCTTCGTCTTTTTTTATAAAGGGATTATAATAATTAGGCATTTTGACACTGCCGGCAATAAAGGCCGCTTCTATCAGATCAAGCTCCCCCGGCTCTTTATCAAAATAATAACGAGCAGCGACACCGAGCCCCCGCCCATTTCCACTCACATAGAACTGATTGGCGTAAAACTCGAGAATTTTTTCCTTTGAGTAATGATATTCCAGACGGAGGGCGTAGAGGAGTTCTATCAATTTGGATTTGACGGATCGCCCCTTTCTCTTGAAAAGATTTTTGGCTGCCTGCTGGGTGAGAGTGCTTCCCCCCTGAACAATACGGCCCGCACTGATATTTGCCCGCATTGCCCTGGCAAAACCGGGGAAATCAATACCGTAGTGGTGAAAAAAATGGCGATCTTCAGCAGCGATCAGACCATTAATAAAGTATTTCGGCAGCTGCTCATAGGGGACGTATTGACGATGATCTTCCTGAAAAAAAACACCAATTTTCGTTTCCCCGTCACTGTAAAGAACAGGACTCTCCATGGCCAGAGTCTTTTCAATATTTTCCTGACTGATCGCATCTCCGGGAAAATAGACCACCCACCACAAATAGCCTGCAACGCACGCTATAATGCTCATACTTGCCAGGGCTATGAGAAACAGAAAAAACTTTTTTAGCATCTTTTTTCCATTGACCAAAACAAAATTATTTCACATTTTTTTTGCATCCATTTTAATAATGCTTTTCACTGGCAAGTGCAAGGAAAGCCTTGTAAAAGGAATAAGACTTTCCCGACCGTCCCCCGGAAACCGGAATTCCTGGACAAGCTGGTATTATTATTGCTATATTATCCTTTGCGTTCTTTTTATAAATAAATTCTTGACTTAAGACAGGTTGACACAAAATGCGTTTTATCCATTCAATTATCAATTTCCTCGTACTCCCTTTTTGTCTTTTTCTGCTTTGGGGTTGTGCTGCAACAGAGACTGCAAACCAGATGTCATCCATGGATGATACCGCGCTCACTATTGAAGAAGAACGCCCCCCCATAGAACATTACGGGGATAACAGCCTGGCAGAAGAAGTGACGTTACCGGAACCGGAAATAACCGTTGCTGAAGAAATTAAAGAACTGGAAGCTCTTGGTACCTGGGAGGAAGGCAGTGATGAAAATATCCCCAGTGAACCTGAAATAACCTATGATTTCCCTGTCACCCTGAACAAACAAGTCGATTTTTATATAAACTTTTTTCAGCACAAACATAAAAAAACTTTTACACGCTGGCTTGAGCGTTCAAGCCGCTATCTGCCGATGATTCGGGCAGAACTCCGCAATGCCGGTCTTCCCGAAGACCTGGCCTACCTGCCAATGATCGAAAGCGGTTACAGCCTGACAGCATATTCAAAAGCAAAAGCAGCCGGACCCTGGCAATTCATACGCTCCACGGGGCGGGCTTACGACTTGACAATCGACAGCTACGTTGATGAACGTCGTGACCCGGTAAAATCAACCCGGGCAGCCATTGCTTTTCTGTCCGATCTTTACGACAGATTTGGCGACTGGCAGCTGGCTGTTGCTGCATACAATGCCGGGGGCGGGAAAATAAACAACGCGATACGACGATACAAGACCAAAAATTTTTGGGAAATTGCCCAGAAACGCTACCTCAAAAACGAAACCAAAAGATATGTTCCCAAGCTGATCGCAGCAATTATCCTGGCCAAAGACCCGGAAAAATACGGCTTTACTAATATCAACTACTCCCCCCCTCTGGCCTATGAAACGATCGAAGTCCCGCGCTGGACCTCTCTGCGGGCTGTGGAGGTTGCCAGCGGAACTGATCTTGAAACACTTCGCGACTTAAACAGGCAACTCCGCCAACTCATCACACCGCCGGACCAGCAAGACTATCCACTCAGAGTGCCTGTCGGTAAAAAAGATATTGTTGCCCAGAACCTGCCAAGGGTGCATACCACTGTCTCCACCAACTATAAAACCCATGTGGTGGGAAAAAACGACACACTGAACCAAATATGCAGGTTGTACAATCTCAACAAAACGACACTTTTGAAGTCAAACAACCTGCGCAAATCCAAACTCACCCCGGGACAGCGCCTGCGTATCCCTTACCAGACAACGCACTATACGCTTTGGGACAAAGATACGCCCCTTCCTTCACAAGGCACAGAAGGGAGCCGTCTTGTCCTGCATAAAATAAAACCAGGTGAATCCGTCTCTCATATAGCCAAGCGCTACAACGTTCCCGTGCATCTTATTGCCGCATGGAACGACTTGAAAAATATCAACCGAATCAAGGCGGGGCAACAGCTTGCCCTCTACGTAAGCGACACCGCTGGTGAATCGAATATTGTTACGACCCAGACCCCAGCTCAGACACGCTCTCGCACAGCTGCGCGACCGGATTATTATGAAATAAACAATGGAGACAGCCTGTGGAGCATTGCCCGTCGCTTTCAACTCACCCCACAGCAACTGAAACGCTGGAACAACCTGAAAAGCAACCTCATTCACCCGGGAAATCGCTTACGGATAAGTGATCCGGAAGCAGAAAACAGTTGATCCCCTGACAATGTCAGCCTGTCTTGCACTTTCCCCCTAAGGGTGAAACCCCAGCTATGAAAATATCAGGAAAAACCGCCCTTGTCCTTGGCGCGGCAAAAGGCATTGGAAAAGAAATAGGCCTTGCTCTGGCCGCAGCCGGAGCAAGGGTTGTTCTGACCTACTATGATTGGCCTGAAGCTGCCAGCCGAATGCAGGATGAATTTTCTTCACTCGGATTTGATCACACTGCCGTCAAGGTTGACTTGCGCGACCCTGCCCAGATAGACAAGCTTTTTGAAAAAATCAGAACCCAATATGGCGGCCTCGATATTCTGATCAACAACATTGAAAGAGGGGGAATGCCTGTAGTCCACGGCCCTTACACTCCTGAACAATGGGACCTGGAGATGGAAACGACCCTGAAAGCGAAATGGTTTATCTTCAACCAGGCCCTTCCTCTGTTAAAAAAAGCAGGTGAAGGTGTTGCTATTACTTTCTCATCAATTTCCGGCATTGTTGGGCGCTCCGGTCCGGCCGGTCTCATTTTTAATGACGGCTACAGTGCCGCCAACCGGGCTATTTCCAGCTTTACAGAAACATGGGCCAGACAGGGAGCCCCTGAGGTTCGCGTCAATGAGCTCATGCTCGGTTTCTTTGAAACACGCCATGCGGAGAAAACCAGGGGCTGGCCGCTCCTGTCAAAAGAAGAACAGGATGCAATCCTGAATCATACTCTCTTGAAACGTTCCGGCAAAATTTCCGAAATAATTAAAGCCGTTTTCTTTCTCATTGAGGATGCCACATTTATGACAGGAAGCACCCTCAGGATCGACGGCGGCTTTCCCCTGGGCGGAGAATCGATCCCTGCCATGCCCGACGGAGTCCTTTAGCAGGCTGTTGAAAAACTACTGCGCTTGCTGATACTGCGTCAAAATTCGGCTCAAAATGCTCATTTACTCCATGTAAACTGTGCTTTTTCGCCTCATTTTTCCTTGTCTCCGCTACGCTCGCTACATTTTTCAACAGCCTGTTAGGCCGTTCGTCATTTTTCAGCTGCGCCCTTTTCTTTTTCAAGCCGAGCAAGCACTGCCTCCACGGCCCAGGTAGGAATCTGACGCATGACGACTTCCACGGCAGCCTGCTTGATAGAATCAGGATCCTTGGGATTTTCGGGCTTTGCCTCAGCCAGAATTTCTTCGGCGTCATACCAGCAAAGCTCTTTTCCCTGCTTATCGTAAACCGTCAGAATACGCCTGTTGTTTTCATGGATATGCTCCTCTTCAATCACATTGCCAACAATCTGTAAAGCGACTTCATAGGGTATAAATTTCACTTCTTCTGTCATTGTTTCACCAAATTAAAATAAATAAAGTTTTAAGCGTTAATATTTAAAAAATACCTTTAATACCAGATACAACCATTATAACAAAACGAATTACGCCAGAGCCTTTGGCCAGAAAATGCGCTGATACATATTCTGGGCATAGCGGTCTGTCATGCTGGCGATAAAATCACAGACCCGTCTTTCCAATGAAGAACTTTCAGCAAAAGAGCCGATTTCCCGCTCCAGAAAGTCTTGATTGGCAAGCAGATAGCGATACAGTTCTCTGAGCATCTTGCTGGCTTTGACAAATTCATTATGAACCTGGGGGGAACGATACACATTTTCATATAAAAATTGTCTGAGCAACTGCATGGCCTCACCTGTCTTTTCTTCAACACCGAAAACAAGTTTATCATCCCGGGGAAATGTTTGGGCAAGGACTCCCTCTATCATGGAAACGATACGACGGGGATGCTTCTTACCCAACACCTGCTGGCACTGATACGGGATTTCATCCTCCCAGATCACTGAACTTCTGATGGCGTCATCGAGGTCATGGCTCAGGTATGCGATGATATCAGCGTAACGAACAATGCAGCCTTCGGCTGTTTCGGGAATATCCCGTTCATTATCCGGCAGAACCTGTCCATAACCCTTTGAATGCTTCACAATGCCATCACGGACTTCATAGGTGAGATTCAAGCCCTCTCCGCCGTTTTCCAGAACATCAACCACGCGCAAACTCTGCCGGTAATGGGAAAAGCCTCCTGGCACCAACTCATTCAAAACACTCTCCCCGGCATGACCAAAAGGAGTATGTCCTAAATCATGACCAAGGGCAATGGCCTCAACAAGATCTTCATTCAGTGACAGAGCCCTGGCAATTGTACGGGCAATCTCAGAAACCTCCAAGGTGTGGGTGAGACGAGTTCGACAATGATCACCGGTGGGAGAAAGAAAAACCTGGGTTTTATGCTTCAGGCGCCGGAATGCCTTTGAATAAACGATGCTGTCGCGGTCACACTGGAACGCACTCCGTATGGGACAAAGCTCAATTGGTTCTGTCCGGCCTTTACTTTCCGCACTCAGGCAGGCATAAGGAGAAAGATGGCGACGCTCCCTATCCTCAATTTCCTGCCGTACTGATGTCATCAACATTATTCACCCATCAGTTTTTCTTTTCCGAACTCGGCAAATTCATTGCTATCTCATTAAAACTTCGACGCTTCAGTGTATTAGTGATTTTTTCACAAAAAGGCAATGCAATATAAACTTGTCATCAAATAATGCTCTATCCACCAACCTCAAAAAAACCCTTCCTTGTTGAAGCATTTAATCCTTGCTAATATGGCTGCGCGAATGGAACTCAAAATTGCTCAACTAACGCCGACTGACGCCTCAAACTCTTGTTATTACGCGAGCCTTTGTCAATGACTGCGTCATCATTTCATTTATTCAGGAGAAGACATGCCGAAACACATTCATTTTATGCGCCTCGCCCTTGAGGAAGCACGTCAGTCCCTTGATAACAATGAATTTCCTGTGGGCTGCGTGCTCGTCAACGAAGAAAATATTGTTGCAAAGGGTCGGAGGCAGAACACCTTGCAGGCAAACAGAAATGAACTGGACCATGCAGAAATCGTTGCCCTGCGAAACCTTGTCACTTCCCACCCTGACATAGACCCTTCAAACATCACCGCCTATTGCACCATGGAGCCATGTCTCATGTGCTATGCCGCCCTTCTGCTCAGCAACGTAAAATGTATTGTCTACGCCTATGAAGACGCAATGGGAGGGGGCACCAAGCTGCCCCTTTCTCGCCTCACACCTCTATATCGACAGAGACAGATAGAGATTGTCCCGAATATCCTGCGACAGGAAAGCCTTCAGCTTTTTAAAGAATTTTTTCAAAATCCGGATCACAACTACTGGCAGGATAGTTATCTTGCCGAATACACCTTAAACCAGAAATAGGCGTCCAGGCGATTCCGCAAAAAGATCAAAAAAAAACCGAACACGAGAGGCTTCCCCGTGTTCGGTTGCATAATAATCCGTTTTGCTGCAAATTCAGCCAGCACAGTGCTCTTCTCTACAGGGTTGCGACCACTGCGATCATGGCAATCATACAGATGAGAAAAATACCAACTTTCATTGGAACGCTTGAATCTTCTTCGTGATGTTCTCCGTGTCCACTCATTGCATGCCTCCATTTTCCGGTTATAATAGATATTTTACAACTATTCAGCGGTGCAGCCAAGGCTCCGTCCCCAATTTCAAAAGCAACTCTCAGGAATCCGCAAAGCACTATAGAGAACGCCAAGACCAAAAAATCACTGAAAACTACATTTTTCAACTCTGTGCACCTCGTGATCTTTGCAGTAAAGAAATCACGATTCTTTCACAGAATCCAATGTAATCAATCCGTGGGAAATAGCAAGTTTTCAAATGAATAGCCCCTCATTTTCCTCAAAATTATCCCAATTCCCCTTTTTCCTTTGTACCTGGTTTATGTTTGTGGTTAATTCCGATTTTCTTGTATTTTTAATTCATATTTTGACGGTTTCGTATTTATGCCCTTCAGGGTAAAAAACCGCTCAACCGCCGCCGACACGTATATTACTTGTTGGTATTAGATAGGCTGATGGTCAAGCTTCAGAGTTTTTTTTGCAAAACCATCACATTTTCATTTTTAAGGATTATCCATGTCACGAGATCTTATTCGGACTGTTGGTTTTCAACCCAGGGAAAGAAATGTCTTTTTCCATATTTTGACCGCATGCAACCTTTCATGCCGACACTGCTATATCAATCCGGATCAACACGGCAAGGCAACTCTATCGAAAGAAACCATCGATGAATGGCTTCGTCTTTTTTACGACCCGGACCAAGAGAGTAACCTTATTTTTCTGGGTGGGGAACCCACCATGCATCCCGACCTGGCCCATGCCATAAAAACTGCCCGAAAAATCGGCTATCATTCGGTCACCGTGGACAGCAACGGCTATCTGTTCCACAATATCATGGAAAAAATATCTCCATCAGACGCAGTACTGAGTTTCAGTCTCGATGGACCAAGCCCGGAAATCAATGATCCGATTCGCGGAAAAGGCGTTTTTGCAACCTGCACTGCAAACCTAAAAAAAGCTGTTGCCAAAGGATTTGACACAAGTCTCATATATACTGTTAGCCGCATGAACATTGACTACCTAGAGCAAATGCCAGCTTTACTTCATGATCTCGGCGTCAAACGTTTTTTTATCCAGGTGATTGGCATCAGAGGAAAATCAGCCGGCCAGACAAAAGACAACCTGCAGCTCAGCCCCGGAGAATGGCTTTCCGTCATACCACAGGTTGCCCAAAAGGCAGCCGATTTAGGCATCCACGTCATCTTCCCCAAGGTATTCCTCGAAGAAGGCGAACAGTTTTCCTGCGCCGGACAGGTTGCGGAAAATTTTTTCATCTTCCCCAACGGCAGGGTTTACAAATGCCCCCTGTGCGAGGATTTCCCAGTGCATTCCTTTACCATTGAAGACGGTAAGCTCGTCCCGAACACAGGGCTTACCGAAGACAAATTTTTCAGCCTGCAGATTGCCGAAGGCTGTGTCATGAATAAACTCCTGCAACCGGGAAATATTGATTATGACAAACAAGGCAACCCTCTTCATCGTATTTCATGCTGCCTGCTGAAACAGGAGATAAAACCAGGGCTGAGGGCTGAGGGCTGAGGGCTGAGGGCTGAGGGCTGAGGGCTGAACTTAAGCAGTATCTTCTTTTTTGGAAACAAAAATGCGCATAACGAGGATGCCGAGTTCATAGAGAACAAAAAGCGGCAGAGCCAGGAGGATGGATGAGACAATATCACCTGCCGCCAGGAGAAATGAAAGAATCAGGATTCCCAGGTATGAATATTTTCGTTGCCGCACAAAATATTTTGCCGGCACAATGCCGGCTTTTCCGGCAGCAACCATGAGAAAGGGGATTTCAAAAGCCAGCCCGAAGGCAAGTGATGACCTTGCCACAAAAGTGAGATAGGAATCGAGTTTTGGTAATGCTTCAAGATTTTCCCCGGCAAAACTCATCAAAAAAGCAAGGGCCTTGGGCATCACGACAAAATAAGCAAAACCCACCCCAAAAGCAAAAAGAATTGTAGCCCAGAAAACCACAGCCCGGGCAATTTTTTTCTCATGGCGATGCAACCCCGGGGAAACAAAAGCCCATGTTTCATAGAGCAGAACAGGAAAGGAGACAATAAGCCCCACCAGAACCGAAATTTTCAGATAACTGACAAATGCCTCGGTAAGATTGGTATACACCAGCCCGGCAAGATCAGGGCAGGCCTGAAAGAGTGGCAGCATCAAGAAACGTGAAATTTCTGTGGAAAAAAGATAAGCACAAAGCGAGCAAAGAACGACTGCTCCCAAGGATATGCTGATTCGCTGCCGCAGCTCTTTTAAGTGATCACCAAAATGACTGGCCAGGGGGCTCATCCGTTCTTTTTTCCCGCCTCATCATCAGGCCCATCAGGTTCAGCTTGAACCTCTTGAACCGAAGAGGCGCGAACGGCCTCTTGATAGACATCCTCATCCGGTGTCTCATTAACCCTGATCGAAGTATCGCCTTCCTCACCCTCACCCTTCCCATCAAGGGCAACACTCTCAGCCTGTTTCGAATTGTCCTCAAGCTGTTCCCAGGGACGCTCTTCCTCCTTGAGCTCTTCCTGTAAGGTGTCCTTCAAGTCTGACGCCGTTTTCTTTAACTGCAAAAGCTGCTTCGCCACTGTTTTTGCCAGATCCGGCAGCTTGTCCGGGCCGACAACAATAAGGGCGAGGGCCATTATAAGAATGAGTTCTGGAAGACCAATACCAAACATAAGAGCGCAGTTACGAGATTAGAGTTTAAAGGTTTACGATATTTCACAAGGAACTTTCTACGAAGCATCAATTTTGGCAATCTACGGCATTTGATTTTTAGTGTCAAGCAGGTTGACTCATTGACATTTGAACGCTCTTTGGCTAAAGTTCATAGGTTTTGTCCTGCCGACAAAGCCTATGAACAGGAATTAACGTAAAGATCTTAATATACAAGAGGAGATAACAATGGCCAATGTTGTGGTGGTGGGCACCCAATGGGGAGATGAAGGAAAAGGAAAAATAGTTGATCTGCTTACGAGATACGCAGACTATATCGTCCGGTTCCAGGGAGGCAATAATGCCGGCCACACCCTGGTTGTGGAAGGGAAAAAATTTATTTTCCACCTGATTCCATCTGGCATTCTCTACGAAGACAAACATTGCTTTATCGGCAACGGTGTGGTTCTTGACCCCGGCGTCCTGCTGGAAGAGATGGAAGAACTCGCAGCAAACGGTCTTCCTGTTACCCCACAGCGCCTTACCATCAGTGAACGAGCTCACCTTATCATGCCCTACCATAAACTCCTTGATCTCGGCAGTGAAGCCTCGCTAAAAGAAGGGAACAAAATCGGCACCACCGGTCGAGGCATCGGTCCCTGTTACGGTGACAAAGTGCTGCGTTGCGGAATCAAGGCCGGTGACATTCTTGACCCTGGCCTTTTCAGGGATAAGCTGCAGACCAACATCGAACAAAAAAACAGAATACTCACCGAACATTATAATGCCGACCCGGTTTCGTTTGACGAAATTTATGGACAGTTTGAAAAATTTGCTGAAAAACTCGCCCCTTACATCGACAATATCTCGGTTAAACTTGACGAGGGCCGCAAGGCGGGCAAACACATCCTCTTTGAAGGTGCCCAGGGAACACAGCTCGACATCGACCATGGCACATACCCCTTTGTGACCTCATCAAACGTGATTGCCGGGAATGCCTGCACAGGTTCGGGATTCGGTCCGTCCCATATTGATTCAGTTATCGGCATCTTAAAAGCTTACACCACACGGGTCGGAGAAGGTCCGTTTCCCACAGAACTCTTTGACGAGACAGGTGAAGCTCTCCAGAAAAAAGGTGGGGAATTCGGGGCAACCACAGGACGAAAAAGGCGCTGCGGTTGGCTGGACGGCGTTGTTGCCAACGAGGCCGTTCGCCTCAATGGCGTTACCGGGCTGGCAATTACCAAACTCGATGTCTTAAGCGGCCAGGACACTCTGAAAATAGCCACATCCTATGAGGCTGACGGCAAAACATACAGGGCCATGCCCGGCAACATCCAAACCGCCCAGAAACTGAAGCCGGCCTATGAAGAAATTGCGGGATGGAACGAAGACATCAGTTCCGCTCGAAGTGTTGATGACCTCCCGCAGCAGGCAAAAGATTACGTCAAGAGGATCGAAGACCTCACCGAAACACCGGCAACAATTCTTTCTGTTGGACCGGACCGCGCGGAGACAATGCTGCTACGCAATCCGTTTGAAAAATAAGAATGGAATGAATTAAAAGAAGTTAGAGGAGTTAGAGAATTAAGGAAACCACCCCGGCTGCTTTCAGCAAGACACCTGGCAGGTGCTCCATCCTCTAACTTCTTTATATTCTTTAACTTCTCTAACTCCTGTTTTTTTTACATTTTCGCCACTGCCCGTGATCCAGCCATGACATCTGATATATCCAGGGCAATATGAACAAGCATATTCGGAACAGTTGGCGCCCCTTCTGATGAACGCAGGGCAGGTGTGGAAAAGATGTCGGCAAGTCTCTTCTTAAAAGACAAATCAGGATAATCCAGCCTCTGATCCACTGTTTGCTCTATATACCAAACAGTGTTGCCGCTACGCACGTCTATAACCCGTACCGAGACATCGACCCTCGCCTCTCCCAGCTTGGCACCGCTGAGCAGATACTGAATTTTTCCAGCCAGGGCAAGATCAGCCCCCGCCTCCCCGGCCAAACGAGCTGCCTCATCCAATGTACCGTAATGCTGATTCACCATTTTTACAGTCCGAAAGGCCTGTTTTCCCAGCAACACATCCTGGAAAAGAGCACCCACCTTTTCACCTTCCCGAATATCAATACCAGGAGGCACATTAAAAGGCAGAATAACCACTGATGCCTGGCCCAGATCTGCCGTCATGGGGTGAATATAAACAACAGGAGAACCGGTTTCGATCTCTGCCCTGTCACTGGCAGCATGACCTGCACAACCAACAAGCAAAGAAAGCAGAAGCAAAATATTCAGAAAATACGGCACAGCACCCCTCCTTTATTATCTCTCATAGGCGGAAAGCGCCCCGGTCATGGCACCGGATCGATCGAGCAACAGATAATTAATATTCCTGCTGCGTTCAAGTTCAAGAGAGGCAACGGACAGAACTTCAGCAGACCCCGCTTCGAGCATCCTGGCATTGACAATAACCGTTGTCGGAGTAAGTGAATATGTCCCAACAACAATACCCTGCACCTGTTCTTTTTGAGCAATCAGCGACGCATCCCGGGTAAGGGTCAGCTCCCCGCTTTTGCTTTTCACGTAAAGCCCCGGCCCCTTTCTTATTTCCGCCATACCGTACCCTCTTTTAAACAGGCTGCCGGAAAGAGACTCGGCCAAGGTGCGCCCAAACCCCGATGTTTCGTACAGGTCGTCAAGATTGACAAAAGTAGTCAGTATAAGCCTTTCATTCTGCCCCACGCCGGGACGTCTGTTGACCACCAGCTGTTGTGCCAACTCCTCTCCAAAACCAAAAAAATCCGGACTTGCCACGGAAAGAGTACCGCCGTGCCTGGAAGCGGAACAACCGCTGAGCAGCAATATCAGCGCGCCCAGAATATATATTAATTGAATCCTTAGCAGTGCCATCTCTTCTCCTGTTACCTCGTGCCCGTCCACAAAATATCCTATTTCTGAACAGACACTACCTATTCAGGCAAGGCACGCAACAGGCCTTGCCTTCGCGATTAGCGCTTGACCTGAATTATTTGTTCAGCTCGCCGCATACCGTCCAGCGCTTCCTTATAAAGCGCTTCCGAAACAGCCGAAGACGCAGCAAAAGAAAACTGCTGATGAGCCAACTCGAAGCGTGACTGATCCATATACTGCATTCCCCGCTCATAACAGCTCCATGCGTATTGATCCAGAGCCTGAAGCCCCGCACTTTCAGTATACTGCCCCTGCTGTTTTGCCGAAAAAAGGGAACATCCGCCGCTGCCCAGCAATGCCAAAATACAGATAACCCAAACGCCAACACCCCGCAGCCTCACTGCCTTATTTTTTACCTGCAAACCCGCTCTGTTCTTCTTCCCTGGCAACTTTATCACTTTCTTTCCCATTGTCATGCGCCTTTACTCCGGGGCGATTTCAGAAAAACCATGCAGCTCGACAAAGGTTCCCCGCTTTGGAGGTATTGCCTCATCCGCCAGAAGCCCTCCCACAAAATTATTGACAGGAAAGGCCATGGTGCCGCTTGACAGCACCAAACCATCATGCTGCTGCAATAACCTGGAACTCACGACCACCTGCCCGTCACTTACCGTGTACGTTCCGACAACCACAGCCTGGGCGTCCTGCACATAGCTGAGTTGCGACATGTTCCGCGACAAACTGTATTCACCATACCCTTCACTGATCTGCAAAGCCGGAGTCATACGCACTTCAACAACGTCAAAACCGAGCCTCTGCAACTCACTTATCATCAGCTCAGATATCGCCCTGCCCAGACCTGACGTTTTATACAGTTGATTGAGATTCACAAAAGTGCTGACAACAATACGACTCTCTTCATCAACAGGCTCCTTGGAGTGGGCAAGAAGCTGGCGGGAAAGTTCCCGAACCTGAAGTTTAAGCTCAGTGGCCTGCTCAACGGGAACAGCCTCCAGTGTATCATTCCCACTTCCCCTATTAAAAATTGCCGTCAAGGCGCTGAGCCATTTATTCTTTTTGTCAGGATAAAAAATACGACCAGTCCTGTAGACATAATCTCCACCAACCTGCTGAGGATAACTGTAACCATAACCAGCCTCTTCCCCTGCCTCTGCGGTCCATGACGGACCAGAGATTATCGCTGCCATCACGCAGAATACGACGAACACTGTCATTATCATGTATTTCATCAGTTCCTCTTTAAATACCTTGAATTTCACGAGTCATATTATTGCTGAAAAGCCGGCTTGTTAAAATGATACTGTCCATATTCATCACTGACACTCTCCCGGTTCGACCCAGAGGCTCCGGGCCTGGAAATTTGTTCCGAAGCAGAAAGCTCGGCAGGATAGATGACCGGAACTTCTGCCCTGTCTTCTTTTCCAGACACAAGAAAATCAATTCCGTCCGGCATCAGAGAGGCCAGATTATTATTCGCGCTGCAACCGGACAGCAGGAGAAATAACAGACCTATTATGGTTGTGTTTTGTATTTTCATATGTCAAAAAAAAGAAACTCGCCCAAAGTCCTGAAACAAACCACCCACCAAGTAACCTGTGTATCGTTGGCGGATGAATATTTTTTCACTCATTTATGGATCTCAAGACGAAACCGTCAAAAAAAAGTCAGCTAGTCAGCCAGCCAACACCTGCCTGAGAGTATTTTTTTCCGGGCAAAGGTGAAAAAATCCATTTAACGCATGTCCGGCAGGGCAATATTTACCTAGCTCCCATTCATCTTATCGTCTGGCAACAAAACTTTGCATTTCCCGTGCCGATAGTCACGGAAAGAGGAAAAATACACAGCGAATACAGTGTATTTGAAGATAAAATTTCCTATCCCACAGCGTTCCAAGACAGCGCCAAGAACTCCTTTCCCAATGACTTCAACTAAAAACTCTTGCCAAACCGGACAAACGGATTATATTTAATAGGTTTAGATATCCACATCATCAACAATTTTAGCAGGAGGCGCTGTCATATTATGGCACGTATTACCGTAGAAGACTGTTTAAGCCAGATAGGTAAAGATAATCGCTTTGTCTTGATCCACCTTGCCGTTGAGAGGGTCAAACAACACCGCAGAGGCCAACCATTCCTTACCAAAGGAAAAAACAAGGAAATCGTCATGTCCTTGCGGGAAATTGCAGCAGGCGAAGTAAATTTTGATAACATTAAGGAATTCAACAAGGCCCAAGCTAAGGAAGAACAACTTGAAGACGCAGAAAAACCCACTGATGCAGCAGCATAGTGGAACTGCTGGCCTGTGTAATTAAATAAAGATGGACATAGATTACTATAATACGCTTGGTGTTGCGAAAACAGCATCAGCAGATGAAATAAAAAAAGCTTACCGCAAGCTTGCCATGAAATATCATCCGGACCGCAATCCGGACGATAAAGAGGCTGAAGAGAAATTCAAGGCTGCGTCTGAAGCATACGAAGTTCTCCGCGATCTTGAGAAACGAAAGATTTATGACAGATATGGCGCGGAAGGATTGCGTAATAGCGGTTATAGCGGCCCGGGCAATTTCGACGACATTTTCTCAAGTTTTGGCGATATATTTGGGGATCTCTTCGGTTTTGGAGGTGGCGCACAAAGACGCGGTAGTCACGGACCGATCCCAGGCAACGACCTGCGCTATGACATGCAGATTTCCTTTATGGATGCCGTGCATGGAGTTGAAAAAGAGGTCGAAATAACCAAACGCGAAACATGTTGGACATGTGAGGGCAGCGGGATCAGACCTGGCTGCAAAAACAAAACATGCTCCACCTGCCAGGGTTCGGGCCAGATAACCAGATCCCAAGGCTTTTTCAGCGTTCGGACCCCCTGCCCGGAGTGTCAGGGACAAGGTGAGATAATTACCGACCCCTGTGCAGATTGCAATGGTTCAGGTCTTGTGAACAAAAACAAAAAGGTTTCCCTGAAAATCCCGGCCGGCGTTGATACCGGAGCCAGGATGCGTTTACGCGGGGAAGGCGAAGGTGGCCGTAAAGGTGGCCATTCCGGGGATCTCTATGTGGTCATCCACGTTGAAGCGCACAACTTTTTTCAGCGGGAAGGAGATCTTATTTATTGCGAACTGCCTCTTTCAATGACCCAGGTGGCGCTTGGCTGCACAATTGATGTCCCAACCATTCATGGGGAGAAAAACCTCAAAATACCCAAAGGGACCCAACCCGGCCATACATTGCGTATCAAAGGCGAAGGTGTTCCCAGTTTACGCGGCCAGGGCAAGGGAGATATGGTAGTCGAGGTAAAAGTGATTATCCCCACAAAAATGACGAAACGCCAGGAAGAATTACTTCAGGAATTTGCTGATCTTGAAAGCGGCGAGGAAGAACACCATAGTGAAGGTTTTTTCAAAAAACTTTTTTCAGGCCACCTAGGCTCTTAAAGTATGAGTAAGAATTCAACAAAAAAAGAATTCAGTCATTTTGATCAGACCGGCAACGCCCGCATGGTCGATGTCAGCCAGAAAACTGACACCGTCCGCAAGGCCGTGGCCCATGGCAGCATTTCCATGACAGCTGAGTGCTTTGCGCTTATTCGCAGTGCATCAATAAGCAAAGGGGATGTACTTGGAGTTGCGCGGTTGGCAGGTATCATGGCCGCTAAAAAAGTAGGTGACCTTATTCCGCTCACCCACCCTCTTCCAATTACTAAAGCTGAAGTTGATTTCAGCCTTGATGAGGTAAAAAGTACCATACATATTACCGCCACCGTTGGCATTACCGGCAAAACCGGTGTGGAAATGGAGGCATTAACGGCCGTATCTATTGCAGCTTTGACCATTTACGACATGTGCAAAGCGGTTGACAAATCGATGGTCATAAGCGACATCAAACTGTTATCCAAATCAGGCGGTAAAAGTGGCAATTATATACGCAAGAACTAGGAAAAAAGCTTATTTGGGAGACCAACGCCATGAACGATGAACAATTGGCCTACTTTAAAAAGAAATTACAGGATATGAGCAAGGACCTTTTATCCGAAGCAAATAAGACAATTACGGAAATGACCGACGGAGGCAATAATTATCCGGATCCGACCGATCGCGCCAGTGCGGAATCAGATCGCAATTTTGAACTGCGCATCCGTGATCGCGAAAGGAAACTGCTTACCAAAATTAAAGAGGCCATGGAGCGCATTGAGAACGATGATTACGGTGTATGTGAAGCATGCGGAGACGATATCGGAGAGGCAAGGCTTGAGGCCCGTCCGGTGACAACACTCTGTATTGCCTGCAAAACCAAGCAGGAGAATTACGAAAAAGCCAAGGCAAGTTGATTACAGCCTGCATCCGTTAACCTCTCACTTATAAAGAAGCTTGCACAATGCCAGAACTTCGAAAAGACCCTATCCTTGGCCGCTGGATTATAATTGCCAAAGAACGGGGAAAAAGACCGACAGACTTCATTGTTGAACAGAGCAGCAGCAAGGGAGGTTTCTGCCCTCTCTGCCCGGGGAACGAAAAAACCACCCCGCCTGAAGTGCTCAGTTATGGCGATGCCAACCATATGCCCAACACTCCCGGCTGGACGCTCCGTGTTGTGCCGAATAAGTATCCTGCCCTTGTGATCGAAGGAGAGCTGGACAAGGAAGGTGAAGGCATTTATGACAAAATGAATGGCATCGGGGCCCACGAAGTTATTATTGAATCGCCGAATCACGACGAGGCTTTTGCCCAACTTCCGCCACTGCGACTCATCCATGTTCTCCAGGCCTTCCGGGACCGGACCATAGACCTTGGCCGCGATCCACGCTTCAAATATGTGATGGTTTTTAAAAATTTCGGCAAGGCAGCCGGAGCATCTCTGGAACATTCACATTCCCAGCTTGTGGCTTTGCCAATTGTGCCCAGGATGGTTGTGTCTGAAATTGACGGCAGCCTCTCCTATTATAAATACAAAGAACGCTGCATCTTCTGTGATATTATCCGCCAGGAACTGAAACTTGAGGAAAGGGTTGTCTGCCAAAACGATTACTTTCTGACGATCACCCCCTATGCTCCCCGGTCTCCCTTTGAAATGTGGATTTTGCCTAAAAAGCATAACTCCTCATATATCACACAGAGCGATGAATCCTTTCAGGCGCTTGCCGCCATTTTTTCCGAATCAATGCGTCGCCTGAATGGCTGTATTCCCAATGTGCCATATAACTTTGTCCTGCACGCAGCGCCTCTGCGCTCGGAACCTCTGGAACATTACCACTGGCACTTTGAGATCATGCCCAAACTTACTCAGATTGCCGGTTTCGAGTGGGGTTCAGGTTTTTACATCAACCCGACTCCGCCCGAAGATGCAGCCCGCTTCCTCAGAGAGGCCAAGGTATGATACGTATTGCCTGCGTTAAACCCAGGAATTTTTATTTCAGTTCAGCATTTTCCAAAACAGGTGTCCAATGAAAAAAATATTACTTGTTGATGACGAAGAAAGTATCCATCTCCTCTACAGGGAAGAACTGGAAGAAGAAGGCTATGAAGTCCACTCTGCTCTTTCGGGTGAAGAAGCCTTGGACAAATTAAAAATCATTGCTCCGGACCTTGTTGTACTGGACATTAACATGCCAGGCATGAACGGCATAGATGTGCTGCGCCGCCTGAAAGAAATTAACCCGGAACTTCCTGTTATTCTCAGTTCAGCATACCAGGAATTCAAGCAGGATCTCGCATCCTGGGCTTCAGACGACTATATCGTCAAGTCATCCAATCTGGATGAATTGAAGAATGCTGTCAAAAAGCATCTTGCCTGAGCCGTATCTTGACAGTATTTATAAAATGAAGGACATCCAGAGTCTGCGGGACCATCGACGCATCAACATAAAAAAAGTTGGCGTTAAAGACATTTCCTATCCCATTACGGTGCTCGACAGGGCAAAAAAGGTGCAAAAAACTGTGGCCAAGGTCAACATGTACGTTAACCTCCCCCACCAGTTCAAAGGCACACATATGAGCCGCTTCATTGAGATCCTCAACCACTTTCACGGGGACATCAACCTGAGAAGTTTTCAGCTTATTTTGGAAGAAACAAAAAGCAAGCTGCAGGCTGAAGCTGCTCACATGGAAATCGAATTTCCATATTTTTTTAAAAAAAAATCAAGCACCGATGCTAAAACGGAACTTGTGGAATACCATTGCAAAATGCATGGTTCCCTGGAAGGAAGTGACGACCTGACGTTAGAAATCGCCGTGCCTATTTCTCCTCCTGTTCCGGTGCAGTCGCATTCCGGCCTACCGGAATCCCTGGGACACTGGGGAGTGGCCAACATCTGTCTTCGCTTCAAGCATTTTATCTGGATGGAACAACTCATAGAAATGGTGGAAGATGTCACCTCGCATGACTTGAAGTGGTCTTTATCGTCAGTAAAACCGGCTGAATATTCCCTGTCAGTTGAAAAAATTGCAAAGGATCTTGGCCAAAAGCTTTCAAGTCATGCAAATATCAGCTGGTGTTCCGTTACCGTTGAGAATTTTTGCCAAGGATTCAGCACCTTTGCAACCATCGAATGGCCTGAAAACAGCCAAACGCAAACCCATATAACCAACAAGAAAAGCACAGCAGAGCTTGATAAAATTCTTGGAGGTTGACCATATTACTATTATTCAATCAATTACAGGTTGAGTTGCACCAACTTGTTGTTAACGCATAAGAATCCAATCAAACATAAATAGACCAAGGCCCATGGACAACGAACTTTTACTCGAAATCGGCACAGAGGAAATCCCTGCAGGCTATATTCAGCCCGCCCTGAAATTCTTGAAAGAAAGGATGACCAGTATCTTACAGGAACTCACCCTTTCCTTTGATACCATTGAAACAGCCGCAACTCCACGTCGTCTCACCCTCTGCGTTTCCGGCCTGATCTCCGAGCAGCCTGATCGAAAAGAAGAAGTCATGGGTCCACCTAAAAAAGCGGCCTTTGACAACAATAATCAGCCAACCAAGGCTGCCCTCGGGTTTGCTGCGTCACGCGGAGCCTCCCTTGAAGATGTGCAGATTGTCACGACACCAAAAGGCGAATATCTTATGCTTGTGCAGGAGCATAAAGGTGAAAAAACCTCTGACCTTCTCGGCCGACTTCTTCCTGAATTCATCCTCTCCGTGCCTTTCCCCAAATCAATGCACTGGGGGAGCTATAAAGAAAATTTTGCCCGGCCCATTCAGTGGCTTCTCTGTCTTTTTGAAGGCAAAGTAGTCGAATTTTCAATTAATGATCTCTCTGCAGGAAAGACCACAAGGGGGCATCGATTTATGGCCCCGGAATTAATTGAAATCAAAGACTTTAATGACTACAAAAAAGGTCTGCGCAATCATTTTGTCCTGGCCGATATCGATGAGCGCCGAGAGCTGGTAAGCCGGGAAGTAACCAAGGCAGCATCAGAGTCTGGTGGCGCTATCGTTCCGGACGACGAACTGCTTGACACGGTAACCAATCTGGTTGAACTGCCGGTGGGTGTGGGCGGCACATTTGATGAGAAATTTCTCGCCCTCCCGAAAGAAGTGCTTATCACATCAATGCGTGTACATCAAAAATATTTCACTGTCAGCAAACCGGACGGCTCGCTTCTGTCTTACTTTGTTGCGGTTAACAATACGGACATTAAGGACAAAACCATGGCCGCGGCTGGTCATGAAAGAGTATTAAGGGCTCGTCTGGAAGATGCGCTTTTCTTTTTTAACGAAGACAAGCAGCGCAAACTTGAAGACCGTCTGCAAGACCTCTCCGGAGTCGTTTTCCAGGCGCAGCTTGGTTCCATGCTGGAAAAAACGGAGCGCATTGAAAAGCTCGTCGCATTCTTGTGTGAAAAAGTCGCCCCTGAAAAAAGCCAGACTGCTCTTCGCGCGGCCAGACTGTGCAAAACAGATCTCGTCACAGACATGGTGGGCGAATTTCCTTCTCTGCAAGGGGTAATGGGAAAGTACTATGCACTTCTTGAGGGTGAAGACGAAGAGACGGCCACTGCCATCAGCGAACATTATCTTCCCCTGAGAGCGGACAGCGCTCTGCCCGAAGGTATTGCCGGGGCACTTGTCAGCCTGGCAGACCGCCTTGACACTCTTGCCGGCTGTTTCGGTATCGGCAAAGTCCCCACAGGCACCACTGATCCCTATGGGCTCCGCAGACACTCCCTGGCCGTGCTTCACATCTTAGGCGGACATGGCTTGCCGCTCTCTCTTCCGGAATCCATTCAGATGGCACTTGAGCTCTACGGAGACAAACTGACTGAGGACAGAGAAAAATCGACCGCAGCAATCCTTGATTTTATCAAGGGTCGCTACATGAACGATCTTATAGCCAAAGGACTTCCACAGGAAGCTGTAGAAGCTGTTCTGTCCACTTCTTTTGACAATATAGTCGATTGCCGCAAACGCATTGACGCCCTCATTGCCATAAGCTCCCAGGAAACATTCACTCTTCTGGCCGGTGCCTTTAAAAGAGTCAGAAATATCATCAAGGGCCAAAACCAGACAGTTATCCAGGAGCAATACCTGCAGGAAGAGGCGGAAAAGAAACTCTATGCGGTTTACCAGGATGTGGAAGAGAAAGTGAAGCCGCTTATCAAGGAAAGTCGCTACGAGGAGGCCCTTGCTCAAATTCTTGAAATGAAAGAACCGGTTGACAGCTTTTTTGATACTGTCATGGTTATGAGTGAGGATGAAAACCTGAAAAACAACAGGCTTGCCCTGCTCTCCGTCATTGCCACGCTTTTCCTGCGTATCGGTGACTTCTCGAAGATGTACACCTTGAAAGCGTAGTTTGCATGTAAGACGTGAGAAAGTGGGGAGTATGAATCAGAGCGCTGAATAGAAATGCTGCATCTCAAGCAAAGCCCTTTCATAAAACAAGGGCAGATCTTCAAAAAAATCCTCTGCGTAGCCAGCTATCTGAATCACTTCACCCCACTCACCCCGCTCATAACTTTGAGCTAGCTTGAGAATCGGGCTGAGAGCTGTTTTCTTGTCCCCAACCAGGGTATGGACAATGGTCGCGGACAGGTTCAACTCTCTCAAAAGAACATTCATGGGCTGGTCCAGTATAACATCAAGCAGGGAAAACATTCCGACGGTATAGCAGGAAGCCGCGAAATCCCCGCCTTTTCCCATTTTTTCCCCTACCTGTTCACAGAAGCGAGCCCGCAAAAGGGTAAGACGCAGCAACTCCACCGGTTTTTCATCAGCCATATAGGAAAGCATCATCAGACTGAGCCATTTGCGCAGTGTCTGTTCTCCAATCAAGGCAACAGCTCTCTGCAATGAAGTCACTTCAACCCTCCTCCTCATAGCTGCCGAATTCACGTATTTAAGCAATTTAAAGGATAGGGAAACATCCCGGGAAACAAACTCCGTTATTTTTTTAAAATCAAAATTTTTATCTTCGATGGCACGAAGAATCTGCAGGTATTGCAATTTTGAACCAGGAATATCACGGCCCTGAATAATATTCGGTTTACTGAAAAAATAGCCCTGGAAAAGTGTAAAACCCATGTCCTTGACAGCTTCGTACTCCTCCCTTGTTTCAACTTTTTCAGCCAGCAGCAGAACCTTATACGATTCGAGCCGCCGCACCTCCTGCTCCAACTCTTTAAGGGTCAAGGCCTGAATATCAAACTTGATTATATGGGCAATTTCGACAAGAGGTTGAAATTCTTTACTAAAAACATAATCATCAAGAGCCAGGATATATCCTTTTGCCACTATGTCCTGGCAGGCAGAGATGATCTCGCGGGTGACCCGCACATCTTCAAGAACCTCAGCCACGGTGATTTCACGGGGAAAAAGCGTTGCATATTCCTTTAAGAGCATATCATCGGTGAAATTAATAAAGGCCTTTTTCCCTTCTGTAATTTTGCTGATTCCAATAAGGGAAAAAGAATTGGCGATAAGTTTTGAGGTGGCGGTGTCTCCGTCCTGGTTTGGATCAAAAAAATTATCCAGTCCTGACCGAAAAAGAAGTTCATAGCCATAGACTCGAAGTGAACGCTTAAAAATTGGTTGCCTGGCAACAAAAATTCGGTTTGAGCTTTGCGGAGGACCCGGGGCGGGCATTGAAGTATCCTTTGTAAAATTTCATACACACTTGTATTCTGATTATAAGAAGCAAACGAGTACGCGTCAAGAAATCAACCAGTGGAATTAACTTACTTTAACGTGCTGCACCATTTTAACTTCTCGCTTTGGCAAAATCGTAGAAAAATACGATTTTGTCAGGTTCATACTTCTTGACTTGTGTCTGTCCAGAAATAGGTCATTTATGGACAGGCACTGACTTGTTGATATCGTTTCGGCGGATAATCAGCTTCTGTACTTTCTGCGACATCATCAAGTTTTCAAAAAAACAAAGAAACGAGGTTGACTGCATATGATTATCGGTGTTCCCGGGGAAACAAAAGACAAGGAGTTCAGGGTCGGCATTGTCCCGGCCGGCGTAAAAAGTCTCAGGGCGGCAGGGCATGAGGTCATTATTGAACAGGGAGCGGGAGCCGGCAGTGATATTTCCGACCTCGAATTCAAAAAAGCGGGGGCAGAATGTGTTCCCTCGGCCCGGGAGGTTTACGACAGGGCCGATCTGGTGATGAAAGTCAAAGAACCCCTGCCCCAGGAATACGGCTTTTTGAAGAAAAATCTTATTCTCTACACCTACCTCCACCTGGCCCCCCTCCCCGACCTAACCGAAATCCTGCTGCAGAAAAAGGTGTCAGCCATCGGTTATGAGACTGTTCAGCTTGACAACGGTTATCTGCCCCTGCTGGCCCCCATGAGCGAAGTTGCCGGCAGGATGTCCATCCAGGTCGGTGCTCATTTTCTTGAAAAGGAGGAAGGAGGACGGGGCATTCTGCTTGGAGGAGTACCCGGGGTAGAACATGGCCATGTCACCATCATAGGCGGCGGAACAGTGGGCAGCTATGCCGCCAGAGTTGCCACAGCCCTGGGAGCCAATGTGACCGTGCTTGACACAAACCTGCATCGACTGGCCTATCTTGATGACATCTTTGCCGGACGGATAAATACCCTGATGTCCAACATACACAACATAGAGGAAGAACTGAAACGTTGCGACCTCCTTGTCGGTGCCGTGCTTATCCCTGGAGGCAGCGCTCCTAAACTCGTGACCCGCGACATGCTTTCTCTCATGAAGCAGGGATCGGTCATCGTCGATGTGGCCATTGACCAGGGTGGCTGCGTCGAAACATCGCAGCCGACAAGCCATTCGAACCCTGTGTTTATTATTAACGATGTAATCCATTACTGCGTGGCCAACATGCCTGGTGCCGTGCCCCGCACTTCAACCTTTGCCCTGACCAATGCCACCCTGCCCTTTGCCCTGGATATTGCAAACAAAGGACTGAACCGCGCTGCAGCCGACAACATTGCCCTTAAGCGGGGAATTAATGTGCATGCCGGAACCCTCTGCAATAAAGGCGTCGCCGATTCACAGGGGAGGGACTGGAATGATTTCTCCTGCTGACTTGGAGCTCTCCTTGGCGGATAACCCACTGTCGCCAGTTGAAAAACCGGCCTGGACGCCCCATGAATATAAAAACGTATTTCCCGTGACATGGGCTTCTGGTCAAACGAACAGAACAAGGTATGAGAAAAAATGACAAAAAAGTATTTTTTGTGTCAAAATATGTATGGAATGTTAACGATAATCACATACTGACTGCCGGGACTTGATCATGAATTCACTTATAATCCCCAAATTTGAAAATTATGTACCTGTCAGCAAGAACTGCCTGATGAAAATTTTCGGGGAGATTACATTTGATCTCTTCATCTACCCTTCCGGCAAAAAAATGCTGAAAGAACCGGTCCTTCTTCTCCGCAAAAATACACTTCTGGCGGATAAAAAAGATATTTTCACGGAACGAAATTTTGCAGGCTTTTTTATCAGAAAAGATGATGTCGCCAACTTCCACCACCTTATTGAAAATTTCATACACATGCTCATTGATGATGCGCAGATGACCTTGCAGGAAAAATCAGAGGTCATCTATAACTGTGCCCAACATGTCATCCAAGATGTTTTTGAAGATCCAAGAAGCGGTAAAAATATTAAAAGGGCCAAAGATATTACCAGTACCATCATCCAGTTTGCCCTTCTGGATAATGCCTCCATTCCCAGCCTGCTTCAGCTCAGCTCCCATGATTACTATACCTTCACCCACTGCCTGAACGTGGCAGTGTTCAGTATCGGACTGTGGCAGTCAATTTTCCCGAAACAGGAGCAGGAATTGATGGATTTTGCCCTTGGCTGCATATTACATGACGTTGGCAAGAGCCGGATAGATGATGCGATCCTGAACAAACCGGGGCCCTTAACAGCAGAAGAATTCGATATAATTAAACGGCATCCCCAATATGGATACGATCTCATGAAAGATATGGTCAAAGATATTTCCCTGGATGTGATCCTTCACCACCACGAAAAACATGACGGCAGAGGGTACCCGGAAGGGCTGAAAGGAGAGCAGATCTCAGATCCGGTAAAAATTGCTGCCATTGCAGATGTCTATGATGCCCTTACCACGAGAAGGGCCTATGCCGAGGCCAGGGATCCGTTCAAAGCCATGCTGACCATGAAAGAGGAAATGGTCGGCCACTTTGAACAGGAAAAATTCATTTCCTTTATCCATATGTTGAGCGGTAAAAAAAGACCGACCTCACAATAAAATGTAAGATCTTTGACACGCCAGACAATTTACCGACCAAGAATGCTTCTGGTAAATTAGTTTATATGGTTTTAAACAATTCTCAGTTAAAAATTGCCCCTTTCTTGTCGCCAAGTTTCCATTACTGGACTCCCGCGGAGGCGGGAGTCTAGAGGTTGGCTACTGAGAATTGTATAGAGGCAAATTAGTTTATTGTTTTTTTCGTTCTGTGATATCCTGAATGCAAGAATGCTTTTTTGAACATCGTAAACAATCTGGACATGTGATGTCTTGACCTAAATGACGGAATTCTTGAGTGATCATCTTTACACCAACAGACAGATCCCGAGTTATCTTTTTACCCTATAGATTCTTTGCTCCATTTTGTTTTTTTCTGCTCGTTTTTTTCTTTACCTCCCCCCCTTTTCTTTTAGCCTCCGACCCGCTGGAACTCGAATCAAAAACAGTAAAAGAACTGCTGCTCTACTATGATGTTGAAGAGCTGCTGTCCGTGAGTTTCTATCCGACTGCTCCCCGAAAGGCTCCCGGTTATTCCTATGTTATTACAGAAGAAGAAATTAAAGAGAGTCCAGCACGGACTTTGGCAGATATAATCGACATGAAAGTGCCCGGCATGACGACAGGCGGCCATATCCGGCACGGACCGCTGACCGGCACACGCGGCGTATTCATTGACAACAATGCAAAACCCTGGTGATGCTGGACGAACAGCACCTCAATCAGCGTGGCCATTTCGGCTATACAGCAGGATTGCTTTCCCCCCTTTTAGGAGATATCCAGACTACAGAGGTGATTTTAGGACCCGGGGCTATTCTGCATGGCAGCGGAGCGATCAACGGATTTATAAACCTGATTCCCAAAAACGGCAAAGACAACCCAGGGCCGTTCTTGACTACCGAATACGGATTTACCGACAAGTTATGGAAAGTGGAAACGGGTTATGGCACTTCCTACGGCACACTCAAAAATATTTATCTCTACGCAGGAGCATACGGAGCCAAGGGATTCAAGCCTGATGAGCTTTACGGCTACTCCCCCAATTATGACTCAAAGTCATTCGGTTTTGAGGATGAAAACTACCGTTTCTCCCTTTACTGGAACCATAATGACTTCAACCTGAACACCTTTTACTTTGAAAACAATCCTTATAAAAATGGCAGTTTTGAGATAGGTCAATTTCATCAAGCCACCCTGGGCTTCAGACCCAAATATACTTACAAAATAAACGATACCGATTCGCTCACAACCATTGGTTCGCTGCTCTGGTTTGACCACCGTTCACCACGGGAGGAACCTCCTGCATCCGGTGACATAAGAGACAGAGGTGGGTCGGAGAATCATTTGGAATTAAAAAATATCTACAGGACCAGGGCATGGGAAAACCATTCGCTTGCTGCAGGATTCTCATTTGGAGAGAAGCGTTTTTATCAAAAAAGACAATTTTTTTCAGACGATGCCGCAGTATGGTTCGGCACCTTGGATACGAAATGGCAAGAGCTGGGCATTTTCACCGAAGATGTTATAGATATAACCGATTCATGGGTTGTTTCCTTTGGTTTACGGTACGACAAGATCTATCTTGAGACCATGTCGTCAGATCTGTGGAAAAATGAACAAACTCCTGATCAGATCAAAGGACACTTTTCTCCACGAATTGCTACTGCCTATGAAATAGATAAGGGTACAACGATAAAGGCTTCCTACCAGCATGGATTCCGCACCCCGGATGCTTTTTACTACGTCCAGAATCAACAATTTACAGAAACAGCAAATGCCCTTGGCTTTGCAACCACTGTTCCTTCTTTGGGCGTCGAAACCATGGACAGCTTTGAGCTGAACCTTTACAAAGATGTGCCGCGCTGCGCACTCAAACTCGACTTCAACCTCTTTTACAATATCTTCAATAACCAGCTCAGCTTTAAATTTTATGATGACCTTGGCTTGTTCACTCCTGAGGAAAGGCAGGCCATGAAAGCGTACCTTGATGTCCATTCAACTGCAAGGCTGGGATCTTTTTTAAATGAGGATAAAGAAATTAAGTCGTATGGCGGAGAGGTTAATGCCATCTTCCAGCCACTGCCCCATACTGAAATCAGTCTGAGTTACGGATATGTTCAATTGGTTAATGCCGACTTCAGGCAATACCCGGCGCATCAAATCAAACTCAATACGCAATCAAAATTTCTGGACGACAAATTAAGCTTATCATTGAGCTACCTTTATAACAACAACTACAGCAAGACGGATCTGTCGGACGCCCATGATATTTATCGCAAAGACCGGCACGTAGTAAATATGGCGCTGCACTATGCAGTTACACCCAAAATCACCATTGGCATGACTGCAAACAATCTCTTTGAAACCGATGTGCCGCCTATGGTTTTTGAGCCAAATGACCTTGACAGAGGAGGACTCGGTTATGACGAGAGACGGATTTACGCCTCCCTCAACATAGTTTTCTGAGAATATGACCGACAAACTCAATGTACTGCTCAAGCTGCACGTCGACTTTTGCCAGATCAACACCCCCCGAGGGGGGCTAGCCTAAAATATTAACCAGAAAAAGACTTAAAAACGGAAAATAGGTTACAAGGAGCAATGTTCCCATGAGCAGCAGAAGAAAAGGAAATGTGGCCACATAAAGCTCAACCACCGGTTTTTCAAAACGATAACTGGCCAGAAAGAGATTGAGTCCCACCGGCGGGGTGCAATAGCCGATTTGCAGATTGGTCAGAAAAATGATGCCAAGATGGATCAAATTCACTCCATACCCTTCAGCTATGGGCACAATAAGAGGTACCACAAGGACCAGTGCTGAAAAAATATCAAGCATGGAACCGACAAGAAGCAGAAAAATATTAAGGAGCAACAAAAAAGTATATTTGCTGGAGACAAAATGACGAATAAACTCAAAAAGTCGACTTGGCACCTCCATGTCCACCAGAAAGTTGGTGGATGCCATTGAGGCGGCAAGAATGACGATAATCCCGCCAAAAAGCATCATACTCCGCACCATAACCGACGGCAGCTGTGAAAGAGAAATATCCCGGTAAATGAAAACCTCGACAATCAGCACATAAAACGCCGTAACCGCCGCTGCCTCACCTGCGACAAAGATGCCTCCATATATCCCTCCCAGGACGATAAAAGGCAGAGGCAGCTCCCAGAAAGCCTCCCGAAGCCCTGTAACAATATCAGGCCACGTAACCTTTTCCTTTTGTCTTTTCTCCGGGCTTTTTTTCATGCTGTAAGCAACAAGAAGCCCCAGCATCACAAGACCGGGCAGAATTCCTGCTAGAAAAAGCTGATCTATCCGGGTCTCGGAAATAACTCCATAGAGAATAAGAGGCAGGCTGGGCGGGAAAAGAAGCCCCAGGCTCCCTGAAGAGGTAATGAGACCTAAAGAAAATTTCTCAGAATAGCGGTCCTTGACAAGGGCGGGGAACAACAAGCCTCCCAAGGCAAATATGGTCACCCCGGATGCGCCCGTAAAAGCGGTAAAGACAGCGCAAACCACAAGAGAGACCACTGCCAGCCCACCGGGCATCCAGCCGAGAAGCAGGCGGGAAAGCTTCAACATCCGTTGCGGTGTTCCGCTTTCAGAAAGCAGAGTCCCTGCAAAAATAAAAAGAGGCAGAGAAAGAAGCAGCGGGGTATCCGATAGGCGTGACATCTCGATAATGACCACCGAAACATCAATATCTGCGCTGTAAAAGGAAATAAGGGCAAGGGCGGAAATAACGATAAACAGAGGGGTGCCCAGTAAAGCAAGCAGAAAGGTAAAATAACGAAGAAGGGTCACTGGGGCAACTCGTTTACGGCTTGGGAGGAGTCTGACAGGCCGGCAACAAACAAAATTTCTGCCCAGGCTGCGGCCAGAAAGCGGAAAGAAATCAAGGCAAAGGCCATGGGAAAGACGAGGTTCCACCCCCAGGAAGGAATTGACAGCAGCATTATCCCCCCAAACTCCATTTCATTGCGCACAAAAAGAAAAGCCGCATAGGTCAGGGCCATTGCCACCAGGGAGGAAAAGAGATGGATGACAATTTTGAGCCATGGTTTCAGGCGTGGCGGTATCAGGAAAGAAACCACATCAAGGGCGATATGTTTTCCTTCCCTGGTGGCAACCGCTGCCCCAAACATACCGCTCCAGAGCACCATGTAACGCAGCAAAGGGTCGGCCCACAGCAGGCCCCCGGAAAAAAAATCCCGCAGCACAATCTGCAGACAGGCCAGCACAATCATGCCTACCAGCAGGGCACAGAGAAAAAACTCTTCAAGCTTTTTCAGCCCCCTGGAAATATTTTCTACAAGCCGTTTCAGCTTCACAAGAAAGCCCTTAATAAAATCATTTCGGATTTTCCAAGTACAGAAAATTTCAGCGGCCCCGGGAGTCAGAGAGAATCTTCATGGTGGCATCATAAATTTGAGCGGAAAAGGCCTCCCCCTTAATCTTCTCCACCGTTTTATCGCGAACTCCATGGAGCTCCGCCAAGGCACCTGGATCGGTGCTGACCAGGCCCACACCATTTTCTTTCAGCACTGCCAGAGCATCTTTATTGCTCTTTCTGGTATCAGTGAGCAAAACATTAAAATATTTTGCCGCAGCATCTTTAATAAGCTGCCGATGCTCGGGTTTCAGCTTGTTAAACCTTTTCCGGTCAAGCAAAAAGGCTCCATAGGCGTACCCAAAAGGGATATCGGAAATATATTTTGCCTTGGTAAACCATTGCAGAACAATAGAACCATAAAAAGAATTAAAAACCGTATCAATCAATCCCGTCTGCAAAGAAGTCAGCACATCCGGAATTGCCAGAAGTGTAGGGGAAATTCCAAGATTTTCAAGAAAAAGCGCACTCACAGGATCCCCTTCCGGAGACCAGCATTTTGATTTTCTGAGGGAGTCGAGAGTGCCTATGGGCGAGGTTGACATGGTATAGACAAATCCCACCTCTGTAGGAGCCACAAACACAAAGTCCTTTTCGGCAAAAACTTTATCAAAATAAGGCGTTAACCCCTGCCAGACCTTATCCACCTCTTCATACGATTTGAAGAGAAAGGGAATGCCCATAACTCGGAAATCAGAAACCACAGGACCGATTCCGGTCATGGTAAATCCTCCTCCATGAAGCTGCCCCACCTGCATTTTTCTAAACATGGCCCTGTCATCACCCATGACACCACCTGGATAGACTTTAAATGCCACCTCACCGCTGCTTTTTTCCTCAACCTCACGGGTGAATTCCCTGAAGCGCTTGACCCACACGCTCCCTTCCGGCGCCAGGGTAGCTATTTTAAAAAGGGACTTGGCATGGGAAAGATGTGGAGCAGAGATGCACAAACATGTAATAATGCACAAAAGGGCGGGAAACAAGCGGGAAAGTATGTGGATCATGGAAGCCTCCAAACAAAAGACTGACATTTCTGTTAAATTTTAATAAATACAAAATACCTTGTCCTCAAAGCAGATGTCTGATTTGCCAAGGTACCCTAAAGAACAAAAAAATACAGCAAAAGGTTAAATTCCGTACCAAGCCTTTTGCAAGGCTTTTCCATAGTTGAATATTGGACCAAGAGAAGGCCCATAATCAGGGTCACTGGTGGAGCAGTTAGGGGTCCTTAAAAAATTGTCGGAAGGAGACTGGTCAGACACGGATAGGGTGCTGCGGAATAGTTACTCAAAAATAAAGATCAATCTGCCCAAGGAGCTTTGCTGCCCTTATTTTGGCTAGCTGGTTGGCAAGTGAGAGATCCGGCCTTTTCTCCAAGGGAAAATCGATCACCTCTTTTAAGAGACTTTCATACAAGTCCCTGTCAAAAATTGTCCGGCAATAGGTCTCGGCATAGGCCACCTGAACAGGAAGAAATTGCCGCTTATTAATATCCAATGCCTTTTCAAAATGCTGCAGACTGTCTTCCGGTTTGCCACCGAACATTGCAGGACGTGACCCGTAATAGGCTCCAAGGAAAAGATGTGCCGTACCATAATAATAGGTCTCATCAAGCTCAACCACGCGGAGCATAATCTGTTCAACCTTGAGTAATTGGGCCAAGGCAGCCGGAGATCCGTTTTGGGCCTCCAACCAGACGGCCCAACCGTACCCTCCCCAGAAAAGGGCCTGAATATCCCTCTCCCCCAGCCTCTCCAGAGACTGACGCCAGGATTCAGGAGACGAGCCCTCTGTATGCAGCAGGCCATACGGGGAAAGCAGGGAAAGACCATAATCTTTTGCCTTTATGCTGAGAGCTGTAGCCCTCTCCTCCCTTCCACAGGCGGCAAGAGAGGTCACATACGAGCTGTATGCCTGGGTGGCAATAGCGAGAAGCCGGGCGTTCTCCGGGTGTCCAACAAGCATACTGTCCACCATTAACAGAAAAGCCGGGGCTCCCTCGCAGACAAGCTCCAGGTCATCCTGCTGCTGCAGATTCTCCATAGCCGGTTCAACCAGAGAACTGACGACAAGAGAGGTGCAGCCAGGAAGTACTGCCACGAGCAGCAGAGCGCATATAATCCTTTTCATCCAATCCATAACAGAGCTACTATATCGGGCAAACTGAAAACCTGTCAAGTGTTTGAAGAAAATAGCATTTTTTAGTCTTCCAGGTTTCTTGAATCCCTCTTGCCCACAGCGGAACAATTACCCTCCTTTTATCACTTTGACATGCAGACCTCCGGCATGCTATAGTGGCGGCCACTTAGAGACCAATCTGTCGCTGCAGAGCGGGATATAGCCTCCAGCAGCTTCAAAAAAAACAGTAAACAGGATTTTTGACGAACCGCAATACACCGATCTTTTTTTATAGATATTTCGACCGGAGGGTCCAACCCACTAAAGCGAAAGAGGATCTAGAACTTTTCATGAGTAAGGCACGAAAGAGTTCACCAGATTTTCTCAAGAAGGAGAGCCCATGAACACAACAAAATCAGAATCATTATTTGCTGAAGCCCAACTCCATATTCCTGGCGGAGTGAACAGCCCGGTCAGGGCATGCAAATCAGTTGGTTGCGACCCGCGCTTTATTCAACGGGCCGCAGGATCAAAAATTTATGATGTTGACGGTAATGAATATATTGATTTTGTCTGCTCCTGGGGTCCCATGATTCTCGGCCATAATTATCCAGCCATAATGGAAGCCATAAAAGAAGCCATGGAAGACGGCACGAGTTTCGGTGCCCCGTGTGCAAGGGAAGTGGAACTGGCGAAACTTGTCACCGAAGCACTGCCGTCGGTCGATATGGTCCGTTTTGTCAGTTCAGGAACCGAGGCCACCATGAGTGCGGTCCGACTGGCCCGAGGCTACACAAACCGCAAAGTCATCATTAAATTCGACGGCTGCTATCACGGTCACGCCGACTCTTTTCTGGTAAAAGCAGGATCAGGCGTGATTACATTGGGAATTCCAGGCAGCCCCGGCGTTCCCGACGATATAGTAAAAAATACGGTTTCCATCCCTTATAACAACGAGGAAATCCTTGAGAAAACCCTGCGGGATGACTCCCTGGATATCGCCTGCGTCATTGTTGAACCAGTGGCCGGCAACATGGGGGTTGTTCCCCCGGCTTCGGGCTTTCTGCAGAAATTACGGGATCTGACCAGCGAACTCGGCATTGTCCTCATTTTTGACGAAGTAATCACCGGCTTCAGGGTAAGTTATGGAGGCGCCCAGCAAAAATTCGGAATCAATCCCGACCTGACCTGCCTGGGCAAAATCATCGGCGGCGGCCTGCCCGTTGGAGCATATGGAGGCAAGAAGGAAATCATGTCAATGATTTCTCCGGAAGGCCCGGTTTACCAGGCAGGCACATTGTCCGGCAACCCTCTTGCCATGGCCGCCGGATCGGCAACGCTGAAAGCTTTGAAAGAACCGGGATTTTACGAAAAGCTGGATAAAAAGGCTGCTGATTTTGCTGCAAGTCTTGAATCCCTGGCAGCAAAATATCTGGATGAGGCCACTCTCAATCGTCAAGGGTCAGTCATGACAGCTTTTTTCGGCAAAGGGCCTATAACTGATTTTGAGTCAGCAATGAATGCAGATGCTGACAAATATGGGCAATTCTACCGTGACATGCTTAACCAGGGAATCTACCTGGCCCCGTCACAATTCGAAGGCATGTTTATCTCAGCCGCACACAGCGAAGATGACCTGGCAAGAGCTCTTGAAATGACTGAATGGTCATTCAAAAAATTGCAAAATTAATCTGAAAGTCATTGACTTTGATAACAGAGTATGATAATTGCAGATTCAATCCAGTCTCTGACTTCGGGTAAAATACAATGGTAGGAAACCGGAAAGAAATCATGAAGATGGTCAGCATCTTCGGCACTGTCGGTATCCACGTCTCTGCCTGTGTTTTTATCGGACTGGGGATGGGTTACTATCTTGACCACAAGTTATTCAAGGACAAAACAACGCCTTGGTTTACTTTGATTTTTCTGGGGTTTGGCATTTTTGCAGGATTTAAACATCTCTACACATTGTCAAAACGCAAGGATTTTTAATGAAAGACGTAAAACCTGCCCAACAAGATGAATTTCCGATTCACCGGGTTGATATCATCAACTGGGTCCTGGCAGGAATACTTTCAGTTGTTGCTTGGTTGTACTACCCATTATTTATTGCAAAAAGTGTTTTTATAGGCGGTCTGCTCGCCAATATCAGTTATCTGTTCCTGAAAAAAGACCTGAAAAATTTTTTGCAGGGGAAACTGCTTTTAAGCGGTAAGGTACAGATGGCCAAAACTCAGTTTTATGTAAAATACTACATGAGACTAGGCGCACTTGGACTGATTCTTTATTTTCTGGTCAGCAGACACATCGCCCACCCTTTAGGATTATTAATAGGCTTGTCAGTGGTTGTTTTCAGTATAGGTATCACCCTGGCCAGCGTTGTTAAGAAATTTTATTTTAAAACCGTTGTTTTTTAACGCAACCGAGGCTTTAGGAGAAGATTATGGAACATCCAATACTGTTTATATCATTGATCCTGGAGGCACTGGGCCTGCCTGTTCCCCATGGCCCTGTCGGTGACACATTACTCTCAAAATTATGTGCCCCGTACATGACCTACACATGGCTGATCATGGCCCTGTTGATTATTCTGCCAAAAATCACCATGGGTAAAACAGAGATGGTTCCCGGTAGCGGACAGAATTTCTGGGAAGCCTGTGTCGGCGGTCTTGAAGGTTTCATGGCTGAGCACATGGGCGAAAAAAGAGCTGCAATGATGTTCCCCATGATTGCCACCTTTGCCTTTTATATTCTGCCTGCAAACATGATGGGTCTTATTCCGGGCTTCATGTCTCCCACATCCAGCCTGAATATTACCCTGGCCATGACCCTGATTGTCTGGGTAACACATCACTTCCTCGGCCTTAAATACCACGGCATTAAATACATCAATCATTTCACAGGTCCCATGTGGTGGCTCATGCCCCTCATGCTTCCCATTGAGATTATCAGTAACATTGCCCGTATCCTTTCGCTTTCCATCAGGCTTTTCGGTAACATCATGGCAAAAGAGACACTGCTCGCCATTCTCTTCATGCTGGTTGGCGCCTTTTTCGGTCCACTGCCGATCCTTTGCCTCGGTGTACTTGTATCTGTTGTACAGACCATGGTTTTTGTACTGCTCAGCACCCTCTACTGTGCCGGCGCCATGGAACATGCCCACTGATAACATTTGAAATCAATTTATTTTTATAGAAAGAAGGCCAAATTTAATCACGTTTTAAGGAGGAAGTAAAAATGAACAAAGTACTTGCAACTTTAATGGTAGTAGCAGGAGTCCTGGGACTTGCATCCGTTGCTATGGCTTCAGAAGCCGGCGCGGCAGCAACTGTATTCGACAAATACATGCAACTTGGCAGCAACAACCTGGCGCTCGTATGTCTCGCCGCTGGTCTGGCAGTTGGCGTTGCTGCTTCCGGATGTGGTGCTGGTATGGGTCATGCTGCTGGTGGTGCATGTACAGGTGTTGCTCGTAACCCCGAAGTTTCTGGTAAAATTACTGTTACCATGATTCTTGGTCTCGCTCTTATCGAGTCTCTGACCATTTACGGTCTGGTTATCGCTTTGATCCTGCTTTACGCAAACCCACTGCTTGGCTAATCATTAGTCATTGTAGTACAGGGAGCAAAAAGGCCGCAGATTTCTGCGGCCTTTTTTTTATTGTCACCCATGAAAGATGTCCTCATTTCCCCCCTTCGAGACAAAGGTGATCCGCATATAAGCGGACCAGTTCTTTTCTTTGTCAATCCAGCTGAAACCGCCATTGTTGCCAATACAGCCAAGGAACGCAAAGCCCGACGCCATTTTCTTTTCAACAGCAACCTCTTTGAGCTGGAAAATGAAAACACGAGCTATTGGGCCGGACCAGCCCTTGGAGCCCCGATGGCTGTCATGTGTCTTGAGAAATTAATAGCCATGGGCGCAAGACAGGTTGTTGTGTACGGCTGGTGTGGTTCACTGGTGAACTCCATGAAAACAGGCGATATCTTCATGCCGACATGGGGACATAGCGAAGAAGGCACGTCAAGCCATTATCCTTTACCTTATCGGCCTGAATCCAACCCGTCTTTACGGCAACAGCTTTGTACGTATCTGCAAGAGCGAAATTTATCCTGCAGGCAAGGTCCAATCTGGACAACAGACGCCCCATACCGAGAAACATATACAAAAGTTGAAAAATACGCTAAAGAGGGGATTATGGCTGTTGACATGGAATATTCCGCACTCTGCACGGTGGCATCTTTTCGCAAGATACATCTCTGTGCCGTCATGCTGGTATCTGACGAACTCCGGTCAACACCTTGGAAACCAGGGTTTAAGCAAAAATCATTTAAAGTGAAAAATCGCACACTTCTTCTTGAAACTGCTGCTTTCTTGCATAGCGGACTTTTAGACTAAAAAATTATAATTTTCTCTTCGCAGAACAGGCATTTCTTTTCTGCAAATTTATTAAAATTTCCATTTCTGGTGACCCGTTTCTATGACGAAAAAGCTTTTCATGGTAAGCCTGGGCTGTCCCAAAAATCTTGTTGATTCAGAGGTTATGCTCGCGCTTCTTGAGCACGATGGTTATGAGGTCTGCTCTGCCCCGGAAGAGGCGGACCTCCTTCTGGTCAACACCTGCGGCTTTATTCAACCCGCAGTTGAAGAGGCAATTGATGAAATCCTGTTACTCAGTGAGACAAAAGTAAAAAAACCAGAAGTAAAACTCGTGGTTGCAGGTTGTCTGGTGCAAAGATACGGCAAGGAGCTGCAAAAGGAGCTCCCTGAAGTTGACCTTTTTATAGGGGTGAACGGCTTTCAGCATATTGTCAACCAGCTGCAAAGCATTGATAAAGACGAAAGCACACTGCATGTGCCATCTTCTTACATGCTCATGGACGCCTCCTTGCCTCGCCGCATTTCAACGCCAAAGCACAGGGCCTATCTAAAAATTTCGGAAGGATGCTCCAACAGCTGCTCTTACTGTCTGATCCCGTCAATACGCGGGCCATTCCGCAGCCGTACAGTAGAGGATCTTACCACGGAAGCCGAGGCTTTAGATCGCCAGGGAGTGCGTGAACTCACCCTGGTTGGCCAGGATGTCACGGCCTATGGTGTGGACCTTGGAAAACCGCGAAAAGATCTTCCCCTCCTCCTTTCTGCAATTTTAAAAAAATGCCAGGTGGACTGGATACGACTTCTCTACCTCTATCCCAATAGAATATCAGACGAACTCCTTTCTCTTATTGCAGCAGAGGATCGTCTTCTTAACTATCTGGATATACCTCTGCAGCATATAAGCAGTAGAATCTTAAAAAGCATGAACCGCCCATTTAACACTAAACAGGTTCATAATCTCATTGAAAGGATTCACGCCAGACTTCCCCAAGTGACCATCCGTACAACCTTTATAGTCGGGTTCCCGGGAGAAACGGATCAGGACGTCGAAGAGATTGCTCATTTCCTGAGAACGTACCGGCTTAACAATGTCGGCATATTCACCTATTCCAACGAGGAAGGCTGCGCTGCAGAGCATTTCAGCAACCAATGCAGCGAAGAGGTTAAAAAAGAACGGTATAATTACCTTATGGAAATACAGTCGGCACTTTCTCTTGAAAAAAACAGGTTTTTTGTGGGCACAACACTGCCTGTTCTCGTCGAAGGCATAAGCAGGGAATCAGACCTGCTGCTCGAAGGCAGGACACAGTTCCAGGCTCCTGAAATTGACGGCTGCGTTTATATCACCGAGGGTCAGTGTGAGGCAGGTGACATCGTCATGGTTAAGATAAATGAAGCGCACCCTTATGATTTGGTAGGGGAAATAACAGGTTCTCTTAAAGAATGAAACCCTCCCCGCCCTGAACAAGGTGCGAGGAGGATAACAGCAAAGAATGATGCGCCGGGGACTGATTAACTGCCCTGATTGACTCTTTCTTTTAACTCTTTGCCGACTTTAAAGAACGGAAGCTTTTTGGGGGGTACTTCAATTTTCTCCCCGGTTTTCGGATTACGGCCGTGATAGGCATCGTATTCCTTGATGACAAAACTGCCAAACCCCCTGATTTCGATGCTTTCCCCTTTGGACAAAGCTTCTATCATGGTTTCAAGAATCGTGTTCGTGATCGAACTTGCTTCCCGGTGGGGCAAATTTTCTTGCTGGGCAATTGCCTCAATCAACTCTGATTTGTTCATCTTCATCTCCCGAACGTATCAGTTTAAACTGCAAAAACCATCTTTTCCACTGAAGGTGCAACATATTGCTTTTATTAAGAAAAACACAAAAAGGCTTTTCACCGCAACCCAGGCCTTAACAGCTAACCGCTCGACATTGCTCCCTTTTTCTAACTACAGAAAATATCTTATACTGATAACTTGTGGAATGTAAAGGCATTTTTAAAAAAAATACGTAACTATTCGCCAATACCCCATCTTTTTACAGTCAGGCAGCCTGAGTTTGCCCGCCACCAGCCACCTTTGAATAGTTACTAACCCACTAAAGAGGAAGAGGATCTAGAACTTATAAGAAAACTATTTGCTTATGAAAACCTTATCAAGGTCCTTTTTGTGTAAAATACGAAATTTACCGGAAGGCAAGGTGCCCAGTTTCAGGTCGCCATAGGCAATACGTTTCAGACTGAAAACCGGATGCCCGATAGCGGCAAACATTTTACGCACCTGACGCTTGCGCCCTTCATGGATTGTTATCTGAACAACTGAATGACGGGATGTTTGTTGACGCACCTTGAGAAGCGCCGGGTAAGTCCGGCGGCCTTCAAGCTCGATGCCGCTTTCGAGTTTCTGGACTTGTTCAGCAGACAATCGCCCTTTAATCTTAGCCACATAAGTCTTTTTCACCTCAAAACTCGGATGCTGGACCTGTTGCGCAACATCACCGTCATTGGTGAGGAGCAAAGCCCCTTCTGTATCAAGATCAAGACGCCCCACAGGGAAAACGCGCTGGGAAATTCCTTTGAGCAAGGATGTAACAATGGGACGCCCCTGGGGATCATGGAGGGTTGTGACGTAGCCGGTGGGTTTATTCAGGAGAATATAGATTTTTTCTTCGGATGCGCTGACCGGCTTGCCGTTAAGAGAGATCTTATGACGAGCAGGATCGACCTTGATTCCCATCTCAGTAACGACCTTGCCATCGATGCGGACTCGCCCTGCCTGAATAAACTCCTCTGCCTTACGCCTGGAGCCTGCCCCTGAACGGGCAAGAATTTTCTGCAAACGTTCCTTCATGAGCAGAAAAAGGTGGATACAATGCTATTGATAATCGCCTCGACGATACTTTGCGGCTTCAGCATAAGACACAGAAGCAACACGGTCCAGAAGATCGGCAAGAGGATCATCTGCCGGGAGTTGCTGTTTCACCTCTAGAAGTGAGCTTGTTTCCTCTTCAAGGGTTTCGACCAGAGGCTCAAGGGCTTCCTCCGGTAAATCAAGATTGCCTAATGCGCTCCCAAAGGAATCAAGACTCTTTATTGTCGCCTCGGCAACAGAAAGTCCCTCCACCCGCAAAGCGGGGGAAACCTGATTAATTGCCCCGGTTTCAAGGGGCGGGGTGACTGCCGAAGTTGAAGAAACTTCCTGAAGCTGAGCCTCAAGAAGATCTCGAAAATCAGGTCCGGATACCGGTTTGTCCGTTTTCTGACCAGATTTAATTACGTTTTGCGGTCCTTGATTGTTATATATCTTCATGCGCCCCTCCGCTCTTAACACTTCACCTAATTATACCCTATATTCAAAAATCTTATCGGCAAAAAAAATATTCTTCTTAAAAAATATTTGTCGCTTTAAGTGAAAAACCCGACGGTGAGTTTTTTTTAGATTGCGGCAGAAAAAGCTGATTAATAGTAATAAGTCACAATCTCTCCCCTCCGCATCAGCGCAGTCCGGCAGGCAAAACCGCATCTATTTTATCATCAACACGTTTTTTAGTGGCAGGATCAACCTCAAGCACATGGGGATACCAGGGTTTCAGGCGGCAATCAAAAACGATGGGGGCCTGCAAACCCACGTGGAATCTTTTGACGCTCTGGCTACCGGAATAAATATCTGCAGCCGGTTCAAATCTGGTAAAAAATGTCCAGACAAATTCCTGCATGTTCTCCGTGGCTTCCTTGAGATTATCCACCAGAATCACAACCTGCCAGTCGGCAAAGGCTTTATCATTTGCAATTCTGGAAGGCAAATCCTGCTCTTCTGTGTAGGCAGCCCCATCAACAACCAGAGTCCCGGGCAAGAATGCCAGGGCAGAACGGCACCCTTGCGGCAAGGTTCCATGGAACGAGGTGGACAGCACATTCCTGCATTGCCGGCCAAGCCCCATCAGAAGTGCCTTTGACCCATTATTTACAGAGGGACCGGTGTAATCCAGGGTATCCTGGGAGACATTGGCAAAGATAAAGAGATCCTTCTGCCAGTCAACTCTTTCCAGAACGTGAACCCACAGGGTTTTGAAATTTTCAATATCAATATCACCATCCGTGATAATGAGAAATTTAGTCAGGGAAAGCTGTCCTTCTCCAAGAATCCGCAAACCTGAAGCAAAGGCCTCCCTGGCATAACGATCTGTTACCCTGGCGGCAGCCAGGCAGTGGAAACCGGCTTCTCCAAATGTTTTAAGCTGCTTTACGCCGCTCATGACCATGGGAAAAAGAGGAGATAAAAGATCCTGGAGAAAATCACCTATATAAAAATCCTCCTGCTTGGGACGCCCGACCACGGTGGCAGGATAGATGGCATCATGACGATGGTAGAGGCGGTCCACCTGGAAAACAGGATAATCATGGGTAAGGGAATTATAGCCATAATGATCGCCAAAGGGTCCTTCCGGACGACGCATATGGGGCGGCACACTGCCCTTTGCGGCAAACTCCACATGGGCAACGAGATTATGTCCCCCTGCCGGGTCCTTGACCATGGGTAATTTTTCGCCAAGTAGAAGCGAGGCAAGCATCAGCTCGGGAAGATTTTCAGGTAATGGCGCAATGGCTGACATGATAAGAGCAGGAGGACCGCCGATGAAGAGAGAGAGCGGCAGGCTCTCATTACGGGCTTCAGCCTCATGATAATGATATCCGCCACCCTTATGAATCTGCCAGTGGATACCGGTGGTTGCATCATCGTAACGCTGAATCCTGTACATCCCCAGATTATGGCCCTTGCCGCCGGGGTGCTCCGTATAAACCAGCGGCAGGGTAACAAAGGCGCCGCCATCCGTATCCCAGGAGGTCAACATGGGAAGTTCGGTTAAACGGGGCGGCGTCATGCAGTTTTCAAGAATTGGACCGTTTTTCACAACTTTTGTGCCGATTCTCATAGCCGGGGAAACAAGTTTCCGCATGGACCAGAGTTTGCCAAGGCTGGGTGGCATGAGCATCTCAACGGCCCTGACCATATCCGCCACAAATTGCTGGGCACGATGCCCGAAGGCCAGCTCCATGCGGTGCGAAGTGCCGAACAGATTCGTTGCCACTGGAAAACGACTGCCCTTAACATTTTTAAAGAGAAGGGCAGGTCCACCCTGGGCGATAACCCGCCTGTGTATTTCCGCAATCTCAAGATACGGATCTACCTCCACATCTATTTCCAGAAGATCGGATTCTTTGCGCAGCAGGTCCAGATAAGCCCGCAGATCCTGAACTATTGAAGCGCTCACGACTTTTCCTCATTCAAAAACAGCCTGTGATATTCATCTTCCTGCAGATGCCTCTTCATTAAACCGGTCAAAAAATCAACGGTCATGTGAATATCATCATCGGACATACGCGGGATCAGAACATTAAGAAGAGACGGAGTCGAAAACATGTGGAGAAATGCGGCAAGTGAATCTTCATCAGACTCCCTGTCCAAACCGAAGCAGATTTGAGAAGGGTCACAATTTTCAGGATTAAACGTTTTTTTCATGGTCGGTATATTTTTTTGTGATTACCACTGAAACTCAGCCAGTCTTGCAGCAGGTACTGTAATGC
>JAHLLM010000023.1 GCA_020444175.1 Desulfobulbaceae bacterium
GAATAGTTACGACCTGGAGTTGAGGCCCATTTCGAGCCCTCGCTGAATAGATACACTTTTTTTAGAATAAGTGCCTCGATGGTCTCTCTATGTTGCCTGGGACGAATTGAAACTTTTAGTCTGACGGATTCGTAAGCTGATTCTCAGTTTCTTATTTTTTATTCCCCAAGGGATACTGTATAAGAATGACAGATTTCCAGGAGTAAGGCACTCAGAAAAAACACTGCTTAAGGAAAAGAAAAGGAAGAGGTGGGAACTTAACAGGAAACAGCTTCAACCTCAATCTGCTCGGCCTCGGACTGACTGAGAACGAGATTGCTGTCACCAATGCGCAAATGGATGGAGCCGCCAAGAGGAGCTCTGTTTACAACATTAACTTTGGCAAAAGGAATGATACCAAGATCGAGAAGACGCTGGCGGGCGGCACCGCAGGAATGATGACGTCTGATGCAGACACACTTACCAGGAGAAATGTCATTCAGGGATTGAGATTCCTTCTGACAGCAACCCCCTCCACATTTACCATGTGTATGGGTACAGTTCTTTTTCGTCCACCAAAATTTCATAATGTGCCCCAATGCAATTCATTCACTTTCAGTATCTGCAAAAGTAGACCGATATTTAATTTTAATGTTCCACACTGTCAAGAAAAAAGTTAGACACCTATAACTTTTTCCCTTTCCCCGAAATGCGGGCATTCACTTTTCGGTGAAAAGCCCCTTTCAAGTTGGGCATATCACCTTTCCCCAACCTGTGAACATGCCTCCCACGTGCCTAAAAAACGCATCACATTTCAATCAAAACAAGCCCTTTCAAATCAACATCCTGAGAAATCAGGCAATTGCGTTTACATTTCCACCCTTGAGCTGATTTCTCATTTTCTCAATTGCCCTGTTGGCAATTTTATTTTGCACATATCGTGCCCTGTCAGCCAAATCGTTCATATTTCTGCTGATAATTTTGGAGCTCTGTTCTGTTTGAGAAAAGGTCGTAAAATGAGCATTTGTCATGCTTCTGTAGTCGATTTTATAATTGGTCCTGAAGTCTGTTTTCATGCTCTGCTCCAAGGCGTGAAATAATGACCTGCAAGAGGTACGTTTTTTTTTAGCGGGCACGGGAAATGCCTCTTCCCATGCCCCAGCAGGTTGTTGAAAAACTACTGCGCTCGAAATCTCTCTTTGTTCGCTATCTGCTGATACTGCGTCAGCAGTTTGGCTCAGGTAAGCGAACAGCGTGAGACTCCGAAATGCTCATTTACTCCATGCAAACTGCGCTTTTTCACCTCATTTTCACCCTGAAGGGCATAAATCCTTGTCTCCGCTTCGCTCGCTACATTTTTCAACAGCCTGCCAGCCTTCTTTTACAAACAACTGCCAGCAAGAACAGGCAGCAGGCACACCCTAAAATTCCACCGCAAGCTGCAGGGTGGCGGCATCAGCATCATTACCTGTTCCCCCCTCATTCTCATCATAGTCCTCATCATGAAAATACTCAAATGACAACCGGGTATTTTCCAGCAAACCCAAGCTGACCCCGGCCAGATAGCGATCCTCCGGAAGCTCCAGAGCAAGCGCCTCATCCGTTCCCTGATAGGAAAGCGCCAGGGAGACATCTTTACCCTGAACCTCAACCACATACCCTATTTCAACCCCCCAGGCCTCAGGCTCTGCCCCATCGTTATCATAATCGATTTCCCCGGCCTCAAATTCATCAAGGGCTCCGACATACTCCGCAAAAAAGTTGAACGGTCCGTATGCTAATAAAAAATGTGCTCCAAAGCCGGCAACGTAATCTTCAATCTCCGGATCAGCCAGATTATCTTCAAGAAAACCGCCGACCCCATCGGTGTCGCTCATATTGCTGATCCAGTCCAGGCCCACATCATAGGAAAAATCCCCTGTCTCATTGGCAAAGCCGATGTTGGCTCCAAAACTGTCAATTGTATCATCTTCATCGATCTCGTTCAGGTCACCATTAAAGGCGTAAACCGACCCGTAATACCCCAGAGACTCAAAGCCGACAAGCAAAGCGCTTTCATTAATCTCACCAAGCTCCAGGGTCAATGTGTCGGAAATCATATTGGTCAGATATGATCCGAAAGGCATATACATTTTACCTGCAGTAAAATAGACAGGGCAGCGCTCCAGGTTCCCCAGGGTAATCGTCCCCTCGTCAAGAACAACATGCCCATCTTCCTCACCCTCTTCATAGAGAAATAAAACATGGGCCTGGGACCAGTCGGAAATATGGGCATCCAAACCGACTTCAACAGTGGCAAGCGTCGTATCACTCTCCTTGTCTCCATTAAAATCATCCATCATGCCGGTTTCAACTTCAACAACACCACTTATCTCAACATACTCCTTGATCGCACCTAATAACGACCCGTCACCATCACGCCCAGCCATTCCGTCTTCTGCGGCAACAGCACCGGAAACCTGCTCCAGACGAACCGTAATACTTCCCTCCGAGCCAGTGCGAACATCCGATCTTTCAGCAAGCTTCTTATGGTATTCATGCTTTTCTTTACCGCTCAACATTTCCTCTAACTGCTCCACTCGCTCAAGAAGCATCTTATTCTGGTCTGCCAACTCCATAACCTTTTGCTCAAGACTGACACTGTCAGCGGCCAGACAATTCGAAGTTCCAACCAGTAAACTCAATGCGGTGATTCCAAAAATTTTCTTCATTTCTCCTCCTGCCTTGATTGATCTCACACGTTTTCAGAAAACGTATTACTCATTACAGCAAGCTTGTCAAGAAACATATGAAAAATAAGGGCCATGGTCCGTCTGCTTCGCAGTCAACAGAAACTGAATCAAGAAATCCAGCCCTGCAAAGCATCAACAATTTTCTGAGCCTGATCTTTACTTGAAATGTTAAACTTCCCCTGGGCCTGGTAGTTTCCATGCAGTTTTCGGTAACGGCGAATAGTATATCGTTCAGGACCGTAATCTTCTTTTTTCTTGTCCCACTGCTGATAACGAAAAATGATGGTTGACCAAGCCCCCTTTGAGAGAATGACCTTGTCCAACTCTTTCACAATCAACAGCCCGTCTTCTTCATAATCAATGGTAATTTCATCTACATTTTCTGCCATGAGTCTTTCCTTTATCTTTAACAAACAGATTAAATTAAATAGTCTACTCCTCCCAAAAAAAAGCCAGGCCACCGAACTGCGGTGAAACCTGGCTTTAATTATAGTAACAATCCAGCTGAAAAAAGAAATTATTTTTTTCCTCTCGCTTCCCCCATGGCAACCATCGGGTCTCCGGCATATCCAAGGGCGGCCCAGTCCATGCGCCCACTGTCTCCATGGCAGTCAAGACAACCCAAGGCCTCTTCTTTAGCGGCAACCATGTGATTAATCGGCCAGAATGTCGCTGTCGGAGCAAAAGAATATTCACCGCTGTAGGCGAGTCCTGTCGCCTTCATACCGGCTACAGCAGCCTTGTTCCAGTCAAAATTCTCCCAGTACGCTTCAGGGTCGCCCTTAAATCCGAAAACTTTCGGAGTGATAAGATAGTTGTTTTTGGCATCATAAATCTGCAGGCCTGTATGCATTTTAAACGGATGAATCTTAGAATCTTCATCCTTAATGTCGCCAAGGGGATAATTTAATTTTGTCACCTTAACAGGATCAATTTTGTCACCGATCTGGTAGGCACCGGCACTGCCGTTATACCAGGCATAGACAGGAACAACATTGTCCTCATATGTAAACCGTCCTTTTTTGGCAATGAAAACCTTGTGCCCATGGGCATCCTTTTCAACCTGTTTTTCTTTTGGCAGCCTGGCGGCCTGGGACCAGTCCCAGCTCATTTTTGTGGCATGCTTCTTGGCAAAAAACGGCACATGACAGGCCTGACAGGATACAGTGGCAACATGGGTATTCAACAGCGATTCGGCATGGGGCGCAGCGTCATGACAGCCTGTACAGGTAACAGGGTTGTCGCCCACAGGCGAAACCAGCAGTGCATTTCCGTTTATTTTATGACTGTTGGTGGCATGACATTCCTGACAGCTGAAATTCAGACTATCGGTTCCCATATGAAAATCTATATCTTTGCTGGGACTTATCAGCGACTGATCAATATCTCCATGCTTCACATTATTTCCTCCACCTCCATTGGCATGGCAGGTCAGGCAGTCATCGCGCTCCGGCACCCCGACATTCCGGGCAACCAAGACAAGATCAACAGGCTTTTTATCCATACTGGCCTTTCCTGTAAATCCGGCAGGCATACCTGCACCTGCACCAGGCTTCGTGTATGTCCCAGTGGTGTCATGACAGACAAGGCAATCAACACGACTTTCATCGCCAAAATCAAAACTGTCGTCTTCCCAGCCATAACTCACGTGACAGCTTGTACAGCGTGGCCAGTTTGAGTTTATAGATATGCAGAAATTATTGATGGCGTTTTTCTTGCCGCGCATAACCTTGCCATGCCCGTTGATATCCTGCTCAAGACTCCAAGTCCAATGGGAGGTAGCCATAACCTGCTTCGAGGCATCCTCATGACACTCCAGGCACTGCCTGGTCACATCCATGGGAGTAGCAAACGGACCGACAATTGATTTATGACCCTCATTTGCTTCAGCCTTGCCGGGAACAGCCAGGGCCGACACAAGACAAAGAGCCATGAACGATTGATACTTTTTCATACTTTTCTTCCCTCCTAAAATTGTTGACAAGTCGCCTGCTTCTTTTCAAATAAAAAAAGAGGCACAACCAAACAGACTTGACGATGCCGATTGCAGCAAAAATCAAATCCGTACTGAGAAATATCGTCCCTTCATACGATACAGTTCTCCAAGAGTTAGCAAATCGAATGCCAGTCAGGAAACCAATGAACACCCCTTCCAAATAAGTTATGCATTTCCAGCAGGTTATCTGACCAAAACCATCACCACCCTTACCTTTGTGAAATTACGAATATCACGGAAACGTTAACCAGATTAACACTTCATTAAACACATGCGTTAACAGTTAACATATGTTAACATGAATCCCGAAACAGCATACCCGCCTCGGCGCCCACATCCTCATCCTGACCAAAACTAAAGGGGAAAAGATGTTCAATATTTCACTTGGAGAAAAAAACTGGAAGAAAATCATAGAAACAATGACCGAAGGTCTTATGCTGGTTGATTCGACAGGAAAGATACTCTACGTCAATCAGGCCTTCGCTGAACTTCTCCGCTATGAAAAAGAAGAACTTATCGGCAAAAGCTGCGAGATCCTGCAATGCGACACCTGCTTTGGCACCAGACAGAAGGGCAAAGGAAAATACTGTGGCCTCTTTCTCACGGGCGAGGCACGAAACCTCAAATGTTCATTCCTGCGCAAGGACGGAAGCCTTGTTTTCGTCTTAAAAAATGCCACAACTCTGCTAGATGAGGATGGGACAGTCAAATTCGGCGTTGAAAACCTGACAGACTTAAGTAGACTGAACGAAAAAGAACTCGTCATCACGGCCCTAAAAAAACAATTGCACCACAACGACGGTTTTGAGGGACTTCTTGGCACCTCCCAGATTATGAAGCAGATGTTTGATCTTATCCAGAGCGCTTCCCAATCTGACGCTCCGGTCATTCTCTACGGCGAAAGCGGCACAGGTAAAGAACTGGCAGCTTCTGCGCTTCACAACCTCGGATTACGGCACAAGGGGCCTTTCATCAAGGTCAACTGTGCCGCCTTGAATGAGAATCTTCTTGAAAGTGAACTCTTCGGTCACACCAAGGGAGCTTTCACCGGTGCCGCTCAGGCACGGATGGGCAGATTTGAGGCAGCCCACGAGGGCGATATTTTTCTTGACGAAATTGGCGACATGCCGCACAGACTGCAGACCAAACTCCTCCGCGTCCTCCAGGAGCATGAGATTGAACGGGTCGGCGACCATAACCCCATACCGATTAATGTACGAATCATCGCTGCAACCAACAGGAACCTGGAAAAACTCATCCAGGAGGGATTATTCCGACAGGATCTTTACTATAGAATCGGAGTCATTCCCATACACCTTCCTCCGCTGAGGGAAAGAAAAGAAGACATCCCCATCCTGGTAGAAACATTTATTGAACGCACAAGACTGAAAACCGGCAAAGGGATTTTCAGCGTAAGCAAAGGTGCCCTGGAATTGCTTCAGCAATATAACTGGCCAGGCAACGTACGGGAACTTATTAATGTTATTGATTATGCCTTTGTCCTTTGTTCAGAATCAGAAATCAAACCCCAGCACCTTCCGGCCCACTTTGCAGGACAACCAAAAATCCTCAACATCCCCCTGATCAAATCCCAGATAAACAAGTCCAGCGATCAGCGGGAGAGGCTGCTTGCCGCCTTGAAGTCAACAAACGGCAACAAGTCGGAAGCCGCTCGAATTCTTGGCATAAGCAGAGTAACCCTATGGAAACACCTTAAAAAATTCAACATTGAGATCGACAAAAATATCAGAGAATAAAACCCTGGACAAATCGACAAAAAATCTTCCTTTTTTTCGAGAAAAAAGGTAACATGTTCCCTTTTTTTTAATGGTGGACATTGACTAAAAAATTATATTTTCATCGAAATCATCAGTCCACATAAAAGTCGTATCTGCTCGGAACTTCTTTTTTGTTTGCAAGCGACCACTTTGTGAATTCGCTATTGCATAATTGGAATTGACAAGTTTTACAATTCGGCCTTTCCCGAGATCATCTCAAGAATCCGCCGGAATGAGAACAAGCCAGCTTTTCCGGACAAAAACGATTAAAGAGGAAACCAACATGGCTCTGAACCAAGAAGCCTCCCAACGCCCCCGTGAAGAATGTGGAATCTGCGGCATTTACGGCCATCCGGACTCTGCCAAACTTGCCTATTTCGGACTCTACGCCCTGCAGCACAGAGGACAGGAGAGCGCCGGAATCGTCACAACCGACGGCACCCAACCTTTTCAACACAAGGCCATGGGACTTGTTTCAGAAGTCTTCAGCGAAGACAATCTCCAGACGCTTAAGGGAGACACGGCCATCGGCCATGTGCGCTACTCAACAACCGGCGCCTCCACACTTATTAACGCCCAGCCTTTTACAGCACATCATCAGGATCGTTTTTTTGCTGTGGCACATAACGGCAACCTGGTTAATATTCGCCAGTTACGGGACGAACTGGAGAAAAACGGATCTATCTTTCAATCCACCATGGACAGCGAAGTTATTGTCCACCTGCTGGCAGCTTCAAACCGTCTGACAGTCAAAGAGGCAATTTGCGAGACCTTTAAACGCATTAAAGGCGCCTACTCCATGCTTGTCATGACCTACGACAAGCTGGTTGCCGTACGCGACCCAAACGGCTTCCGCCCTCTCTGCCTCGGCCAGAAAGCAAACGGCGCCTATGTGGTAGCCTCTGAAACCTGCGCACTGGACCTGATTGAAGCCACTTATATACGTGATGTAGAGCCTGGAGAAGTTATCATTATAGATGAAAACGGACTTGACTCTTTTTTCCCGCGCAAGAAACAGAAACCGAGCTTCTGCATCTTTGAACATGTCTACTTTGCGCGCCCAGACAGCGACATTTTTGGACTTAACGTCTATTCCTGCCGTAAAAGAATGGGGGAAATTCTGGCCAGGGAATGCAAGGTTGACGCTGATTTTGTCATGCCTTTTCCTGATTCCGGCAACTACGCGGCAATCGGTTTTTCACAAGCCTCTGGCATTCCACTAGAAATGGGAGTCATTCGCAATCATTATGTTGGACGGACGTTCATTCAGCCTTCCCAGTCCATGCGCGATTTTTCCGTCCGCGTCAAACTGAATCCCGTACGTTCCTTTCTTAAAGGCAAACGGGTCATCATCATAGAAGACTCCATTATCAGAGGCACCACGGGACGAAGCAGAGTTCGATCATTGCGCCAGGCAGGGGCAAAAGAGGTGCACATGCTGATCAGCTGCCCCCCCACGCGCTATGCCTGCTACTACGGAATTGATTTCCCATCCACGGACCAGCTCATTGCCGCCCAGAAATCGATTGAGGAAACCAGGAAATTTCTTAACCTTGACACCCTTTACTACCTGAGTCTCGACGGCCTTGTTGAGGCCACCGGCATGTCTGCTGATACATTCTGCCTGGCCTGCTTTAACAATTGCTATCCTGTTCCTCCGGACAGCCAATTTCACAAATTAGCCTTAAGCTCAGGTTGCCGGAAATAGACCATGTCCCTTGACCTTGCCAGAGAAGTGCTCAGGATCGAAGCTGAGGGAATTTCTGCCCTCATCGATCAAATCGGCCCTGAATTCGATGAGGCAGTCTCCCTCATCATGAACTGCCCAAGCCGTCTCATTATTACAGGCATCGGTAAATCAGGCATCATCGGCCAGAAAATCTCTGCCACCCTGAACAGCACTGGCACGCCCTCTTTTTTTCTGCACCCGGTTGAAGCCATGCATGGAGATCTGGGTATTGTTGACGGAAATGATGTGGTGCTTGCCCTGTCCTACAGCGGCGAAACAACTGAGCTGAATATGCTTCTGCCCACCCTGAAACAAAGGGGGGTGAAAACCATTGCCATTACCCGACACAAAAAATCGACCCTGGCCACAATGGCCGATGTCGTGCTCACGGCGGAAGTCCCCAGAGAGGCCTGCCCCCTCGGCCTGGCCCCCACTGCAAGCACCACAGCCACTCTGGCCCTAGGCGATGCCCTGGCCGTTGTGCTCATAGAAAAGAAAAAATTCGGAGCCAATGATTTTCGTCATAATCATCCCGGAGGCAGCCTCGGCGAGCGACTGAAAGCAAAAGTAAAAGAGGTCATGCTTAGCGGTAAACAGATTCCGGTAGCATCTCGAACTTCAACCTGCCGAGAGGCCATCAATACGCTCAACAGTGTGAACATAGGGGCAGTCCTTATAACTGACGATGATGGCAGAACGTGCGGTATTATCACCGACGGCGATCTTCGCCGTCTCATCAGCAGACCAGAGCCTGTGGATGTGGGCAGCACCATGACCGCAGATATCATGACACCGGCTCCCAAAACCATTGACGAGAACCTTCTTGCAGCAGATGCCTTAAGCATTATGCAGCGCCACGAGGTAACCGTTCTCCCTGTCGAGAACAAGGCCGGCAAACTTGTGGGGATACTTCACCTTCACGACCTGCTCGGCAAGGGGGAATTCAGACTTTTGGTGTAGCATAGAGCAGGTCATGCTGAAGAAAGGAAACAGAACGCCAAAAGACTGGCCAGCACCATTAACACACATGTATCATTCATTTTTTTAAATACAGAAAGAGTGATTTTTTCTTCTTTGCGCATGCTTCAGGCCTAGTTGAAGCCCCAGGCACACCCGTAGAATTACCTACAATTCCGACGGGTTATTTCAGTTTTCCCTACTGAGACATATTGACAAAACAGTCGCTTTTGAGTAGCTTATCTGTTGCTCTTTTCACAAAAGAGCCTATTTCAGATCGCAATTCATAATTTCTTACGAGATAAATAGAGGTAAACAATGGGAATAGCCAGTAAAGAAATAAATGCAGCCTTCAGTGCTGAGGTAACTGACATCCCAGGTGGTGAATATCTGAATCGATGTTTTTCTTGCGGGGCCTGCAGCGGAATTTGTCCGGTAAGCCAGGCAATACCCGACTTTGATCCGAGAAAAATCATCCATATGATCCGCATGGGCCTGAAAGACAGACTTTTGAAATCAGATCTGCTCTGGTTCTGTTCACGCTGTCGCAGTTGTGTCTTTGTCTGTCCCCAGGACGTTCGTTTTGCTGATATCATGACAGCTCTACGGAACCTGGCATTAAAAGAAGGCATCATTACAGACCAGGATTTACTAGATAAAGGGAAATCAGCATGGGTTGAACGAGACCTGTGCGTGTCCTGCCTTACCTGCGTTCGGGTTTGCCCTTGGGAAATCCCCCAAATTGACAATCAAGGAGTGGCAGATATTAACGCTCGCGACTGTCGGGGATGCGGAATTTGTGTTGCTGAATGTCCAGCCCAGGCCATCAAGCTCAATGAATCCGAGGATGAAAAATTAATCGCCGCCTGTGGCGTTTAAGTGGAGAAGCACATGAGTTTTACTCCTGATATACAAGCATTTTGTTGCCATTACACCTCCCAGCAGACTCTTGCTGAAGGAAAAGAAGGCTTAAAAGAAGACGGCATGCCGGAAAACGTTACCCTCAATCGTCTAGTCTGCACAGGCAAGCTGCAGGTGAGCACTCTGCTCAAGGCCTTTGAAGATGGAGCTGACGGCGTATATGTAGCCGGTTGTCCGGCTGATACATGCCATAACGTCAAAGGAAGCCAACGGGCGGCAAAGAGAGTTGCCGCCATTAAAAAGGCACTGTCCGAACTCGATGTTGAGCCTGAAAGAATTGAAATGTTTCACCTGGAAAGAGGATTCCACCCCGAATTCATTGAGGCTGCCCAGGTTATGAACAAAAGAATAACTGAGCTCGGTCCCTGTCCTTTAAAGGGGGAGAAAAAATGATTATTGCAGAACGCAAGCCTATTAATGAAATAGTAAACATGGTCTCAGATGCCAAAAAAATTCTGCTCCTTGGCTGTCGTGGCTGTGTAACTGTCTGCTCTGCCGGCGGTGAGCGTGAGGTTGAAATACTCTCCTCACTTATCAAACTCGGCATGCAAAAACAGGGAAAAAGCGTTGAGATCATAGAAGGAACCCTGGTCAGACAATGCGATAAAGAATACATTGACTCCATTGAACAATGGAAAGGTCAGTATGACGCTATTGTTTCCATGGCCTGTGGAGTTGGCGTTAATTTTATTGCCAATCTTATGCCGAGCACCCGGGTATACCCAGCCGTCAACACCAGCTTTTTTGGCGGATCAGCCGACCAGGGCGTCTGGACCGAGCAATGTGCAGGCTGCGGGGACTGCGTCCTGCACCTGACCGGCGGCCTCTGCCCCGTTGCTCGTTGCGCCAAAAGCCTGATGAACGGCCCCTGCGGCGGTTCAGTGGATGGACGCTGTGAAATTCATCCTGATGTTGAGTGTATCTGGCAGTCAATCCATGACCGGTTGGGCAGAACTGGAAATGCAGATGCCATGAAAGCAATTGCCCCAATTCGCGACTGGAGCACTGCGGGTCATGGTGGCCCCAGAAAAACCCTGCGGGATGATTTAACTGTATAAATCAGTCAGTCCTCTTCAGTTACGACAAAAAGGCCGCTTTGCAAAAAGTGGCCTTTTTTGTTGCCCTTTATCCGCCCCATGCTTTAATTTATATAAATGGAATATAAATAATCGCTTTCCACGGTCGACTTTCCCGGAAAGCCACATTACCAGAGAGCCTCAACAGGGAGACTCCTCAAACCCTCAACTTCAGACGTTTTGAGTGAAGCGCATGCTGAAAAACCGGATCATAATCTGCCTCCTCCTTTTTCTTGCAGCCTGTGCTGTCAATCCGGTCACAGGCAATCGAGAACTTGCGCTTGTCGGACAGCAGCAGGAAATAGCCATTGGCAGCAAACAGTATGAACCTGGTCGTCAAATGCAGGGGGGAGATTACATTTCGGATCCGGAGCTTTCGGCCTACGTCAACTCAGTTGGCCAGAAGCTCGCGGCGGTAAGCGACCGCCCCCTGCCCTATGAATTTAAAATTTTAAACAATTCTACCCCAAATGCTTGGGCTTTACCCGGTGGCAAGCTCGTGGTCAATCGAGGCCTGCTTCTCGAACTTGGCAGCGAAGCAGAACTTGCCGCAGTCCTGAGTCACGAAATCGTTCATGCTGCAGCAAGGCATGGAGCCAAAAGCATGGAGCGAGGCATGCTGCTTCAAGGCGCCCTGCTTGCAACGTCGCTTGCTGTCAGCAATAGTGATTACGCTGGACTGGCAGTGGGCGGAGCACAGCTCACCGCAGGCCTTATCACCCAGAAATACAGCAGGAACGCAGAACTCGAAGCTGACTACTACGGCATGCAATATATGAAGAAAGCGGGCTACGATCCTCAAAGCGCCGTGGCCCTCCAGGAAACTTTTGTCAGACTTTCTGAAGGTAAAAGATCAAACTGGCTTGCCGGGCTCTTTGCCAGTCACCCTCCATCTCCTGAAAGGGTTGAGGCGAACCGCAAAACAGCTCTCACTCTGGGAGGAAACGGCTTTACAGGAGCAAGAATTTACCAGCAAAAAATCAGTCACCTTAAGAGAGTCGCACCTGCCTACAAGGCCTTTGACGAAGCCCAAAAGGCCCTGCAGCAAAAAGATACAGGCAAAGCCCTGGCCCTTGCCGACCAGGCACTGAAGATCGAACCAAACGAAGCCCTTTTTTACGGCCTGAAAGGAGATATCTTTTTTGGCCAGAATAAGTACAATGAGGCCTTACAGAATTACGACAGGGCAATTTATTTAAATGATCATTTCTTTAATTTTTACCTGCAACGCGGATTAACCAGGGAAAAACTCGGGGATCGACAGGGTGCCGGTGAAGATCTGAAGCGAAGCACCAATCTACTGCCCACAGCCACGGCTTACAAGAATTTGGGAGACTTCTCGCTGGCAGCAGGCAACCGAACAGAGGCCAAGACTCTCTTCCAGACAGCCGCCGCATCTGAGTCTCCTGACGGAGAAGCAGCGCTTTTGTCATTTATTCGTCTTGATCTTGCCGACAACCCAGGCAAATACCTCGTTATACGAGCCAGCAGGGAGACAAAAAACGGCTGGACTGCCCTCAGCTTAACAAACAGCAGCCCCTTTGCCATCAGAGACGTCAACTTTCAGGTCCGCTATGTGACTGCCGCGGGCAAGGTAACACAGGCTCCATTTCATATATCCGCGACCATCTCCCCAGGAAAATCAATCCTCATCCCCCTGGAAGGACAGCCTTTACCCACAGATTCTCTTAACACCATGGAGACACATTTTTCTTCAGTGCAAATTGTCCGTTAATCAGTATTCATTCGCCTCGACTAACAGGACACATCCACTGTATTTATTTCAATGGCGGTATAGGTGCGGCAACACAAGAAGGGCTCACAGAAAAAAATGAAATGCAACCACTTGCATACCGGAAAGGTTTCCCAACCATGACAACTACGACAATAAAAAACTGCAAGAACTGCGACCAGCAACTGCGAATTCCCAGCCATATAGGCGGCCTGGTCTTGGTCTGCCCATCTTGCGGACATAAATTTCATTCTGATTTTAAAATAGGACACAGGCGGAGAAAAGAAACGTCGGGGAAGAATTGGCTCGCTCGATTCATTGATCGCTTCAGCAAATCGTGATGAACTCACCCCAAAAAAAATCCTGGAGAAGACCAGCCGCCAACCTGACATCAAAAATCTCAAGCCGTATGGGCTGAGGTTGCTCTTTTTTTGGGCAAACCGTCAAATTGTGAATCTTGGCCGGCACATATGACACTTTTCCAACTTAAGGAATATCAAGTTTCACCTCGTTTGCGGATACGAATTTTTCAATGGTGGAAATGTACCAGATAATGATCTTCATGGTTACATCTGCCGTATTCTCATGGAACTGCAGGCCGACATTTGCCTCGTATCGACTCTTTCGCAGATTTCTCACAGTGCCGATTATTTCAAGAGGAGTTTTTACCCCTGGGAACCGACATTGAAGTTTCACCTGATCATCGATTTTAAACGGGATAACCCGAGTATTATCTCGACCGCGGACAAGACAATGACATCCTGATTTTGCAATATCAACGATTGTCCCTTTATTTTCCTCCTCCCCAACCACAATTACAGTTTCCAGGAAACAACAGGATCTTTTTTCGCTGCGAAGCTCACTTGTCTGAATAAGCTTCGGATATTCAATAAAAATGAGTTTGACCGGTTTCTCGATATGGGCATAAATCCTTGTCTGAAAAGCATAGATAGTACCGTTATAAAAATAACGGACAACCAGATCCGCTCCGTCATAGAGTTTATGCTGCACATGGTGATAGGGAGAGGGTGGCGTAATGATTAATTGATTATTAACAAAACCACAAAACGTACTTTCAAGGGGGATATCAACCCCCTCAATCTCAACCTTCAGACGAATACCGAGTTCAAGAGCAAGTCGCACACCTTGACTAAACAATTTATCATCCATCATGCTTTTCCCCGTCCCAAGTCAGTGAATTCCCTCTTTGAAACTCTTTGTTATCGGCTTAACAACTCCGGCGGAAAGCAATTCCGCCACAACCTCGGCAACAGGCAATCCAATAACATTACTGTATGAACCCTCGATTCTGTCCACCAGAAAGCCTCCACGCCCCTGAAGGCCATAGCTCCCGGCCTTATCAAGAGGCTCTCCCGTCAAAGCATACGCCTCGCAGAGCGCACGATTCAGTGAGCGAAAAAGCACCTTTGTCCTGACGGCTTTGACAATCCGCATCTTCTCTGAACGACAGCAGATACAGAAACCTGTCCAGACCTCATGCCACCTGCCGGACAACATCAGAAGCATGTTAACGGCATCGTCACAGCCTGAAGGTTTGCCAAGAATTTGACCCTCTAAAACAACGACGGTGTCAGCGGCAAGGACAAAGGCCTCAGGCCTTTGAAGCATAACGCCTTGTCCCTTTTCAATCGCCAGCCGTAAAACATAGTTTTTCGGACTCTCTCCGGGCAACAGTTCTTCATCAACTGAAGAAACCTGAACATCAAACTTCAGGCCAAGCTCTTTCAGAAACCTCTGCCGGCGCGGTGATGCAGAGGCCAGAACCAGTTGCCGGATGGTTTCAAATCCTCCCTCCATTGTCATCAAGCGCGAATGGCGTAACCGCCATCAACAACAAGGGTCTGACCATGGATCATTTTGGCAAAATCACTGCAGAGAAACAGAGCAAGGTCGGCCACATCCTCAGGTGTGGTCAGACACCCAAGAGGAGTTCTCTCCAAAGCTGTCTCAAGAATCTGGCTCCTGTTTGGAAATTTTTTCAATGCTTCCGTGTCAACAGCTCCGGCACTGATTGTATTGACTGTAATTTTTTTTGAACCGAGTTCAACAGCCAAATGCCGAACCAGGGACTCAAGAGCTGCTTTTGAGGCACCGACGGCTGTATAATTCTCAACTGCCCTCACTGCACCCAGACTTGAAACGGCAAGTATGCGTCCACCTTCAGGCATGATAGGCACAGCCTGCTGGGTCAGGGTCAACAAAGCCCTGGCGTTGATATCCATGGCCCAGTTCCAATGCCGGGTGCTGAGCTCCATGACAGGCTTCAAAACACCTGAAGCAGCGTTACTTACCAGAATATCCAGACGACCGTAATGCTCTTTTATTTTTTCAAACATGGAAAGCACATCAGCATCATTTGCAACATTTGCCTTGACCACAAGGCATTTGGCGCCAGTGCTTTCAATCTCACTTGCCGTTTCTTCGGCATCGCGCTTGTGCCTTACATAATTGACAACCAGATTCACCCCATCTTGGGCAAAACGCATGGCAATCGCCTTGCCAATCCCCCTGGAGCTTCCAGTCACAAGCGCAACTTTACCTCGTAAATTATACATAAACTCTCTCCTTTCTTTTCATAAAAATCAAATAAAACTGTTAGAATGATAAAATTTTAACGAACTAATGTAAAGAGCCCTTGCACAAACACAAAAGAACCTTAAAATTCATTCACAGTCACTTTTCTCCCGAACACAGAGAAAAGAATTGCAACAGGCCAGTACTTCAGCCGCTTAGGTTCTTTTACTGCATTCTTGTCTTCTTTGTGTGTGACAGGACAGTTCGGATATCATATCTTAATTACAACTCTATAACGACAGCAATCTGTCAATCCTCTCCCTGATAGGTGGATGGGTGGCAAAAAGACCGGCCAGCTGACCACCTGAAAGCGGATTAACGATATACATCTGCGCTGTTGCCGGATTGACATCCATTGGATGATGCCTGTTCCCCTGCTCAAGCTTTGCCAGGGCATGGGCCAGGGAATGCGGTCGCCCGCAGATCCTGGCACCGGTGGCATCAGCCTGAAATTCACGGCTCCTCGAAATTGCCAGCTGGATAAGAGTTGCGGCAAGAGGGGCGACAATCATCATGACCAATCCCCCGAGAAAATTTCCTCCCCCGTCATCGTCATCCCCTCGAAACCCTCCAAATATCATGGCCCACTGCGCCATGGATGCAAGATAGCTTATTGCACCTGCCATAACAGCGGCAATGGAACTGATCAAAATATCTCGGTTTTTTATATGAGCCATTTCGTGGGCCAGCACCCCTTCCAGCTCATCTCGCGACAAGAGCTGCATCAGGCCGGTGGTAACCGCCACAGCGGCATGATCGGGATTTCGCCCTGTGGCAAAGGCATTTGGAGTATGATCATTGATAATATAAACCCTTGGCTTGGGCAATTCAGCCCGGCTTGACAAAAACTGAACGAGCTGGTGCAGATCAGGGGCCTCCCTCTCATTCACCTCCCTGGCCCGACTCATGGCGAGAGCCATTTTATCGCTGTACCAGTAAGCAAAAAAATTCATGCCAAGGGCCAGCACCAGGGCAAAAAGCATACCGCTTTGTCCGCCAAGAGCCTGACCAGCCAACAGAAAAAGGACTGTCAACACAGCCATCAACATTCCGGTTTTAATCATACTTGTCACGCGACAACCTCCTGTAACCGCTCACAATCTGTAGACAATAGGCTCTGTTAAAAGAAAAATCAAGGAACCTGTTCATTGTATCGGGGCAACATCAAAGTCGATACTTACCGCTCATATTTTTGTTGCGGTAGAGCACAACGTTCTTCCTCATGTCGACATACGAATATCGAAACAATCCATTCCCCACTCAGGTCTTTTTTCTGCCTGGACTTGAATGACGACGGTTTCGCAAGTACACAGCACCCCGACACCTGCGCACCTGCTTATTTGTATAAAGTTGGCAGCATGTCCCAAAATCTTTACCGCCTTTATGATTATTTGGTGTTCAAATGAATCATAAAGTTCCAGCAGAACTACTCAAAACTGCACATGAAAAAGAGATACAAACTATCCATCAATTCATGAAGACCCGCGGTGACGGTTGAACGTATTTTTTACGAAACCGTCAAAATTGAGTCGTTCCTAAAAGAGAGCGAAGGCGGCGGGCAATACTGCCGGCTACAAATAATGGATTAAAGAATATCGGTTTCAGCTCAGAAGGCACGACAAAGCCTTGCGCTTCGACGTCATGGGGATGAAGAAGGGGAAAATCAAGCATTTCAACACGACAACCGGCGAGTTTCTGCCGGTATGCCTGCCGCCAGACGACACTTCGCTCTAGTTTAACACCAAGCAGAGCCAGCAATGCCGTATCAAGTGCCACCGGATTTACAGAACCGGCAACCACGCCCAGGGGGAAGCTTTCTCCATCCATTGGACCCCTCCTATGCATGGCGCAAATCCCATCCACGAAACTCATGCCAGCCGGCAGCAGATGCAGCAGGTCAAGCAGCATGGCGGCAAATTTTTCCTTATTTCTGCCTAAGCTTTGATGCAGAAGAGCTTTCCGCACCCCCTTCACTGTCCCAAAAAAATTTTTCACTGCCAGGGAGACAAGTGTCTGGGAATGAGCTTTTATCCTTGGAACATTGATCAGCACGTCGCAATCCAGTGCTGCGCATGCCACATTGACCCGCACTCCACAGGCTAATGTCACCGCTCTAGCGCGCTTAAAATGGATCAGCCTGACGGGCAACCCTTTTAAGGCTTCCGTAATCCCGCATGCCCCCATAACGGATTGGGCGGTTCCAAAAGCGGGAGAATCCCCAACTGCGACATTTGCCCCATAATCAAGGCACCACTCAGCCACCGCGGCTACAAATTCAGGTTGCGAACAGGCAAGCCCATTGTGACCGTGGCCTGCAACAAGATTGGGTTTAAGAAGAACCCGTGAGCCGAAAGGTAGTTGATAAGAGAGAGCCTGCGCTATATTCTCCAGGCATTGCTTGATTCGGTCTTGATCATAGTGTCTGCAGCTGACAAGGCCAACTGAGCCTGAAGAAATATCCATGACACTCTCCAAACGTTCACAGGGGAAGGGATTTAAAAAGAAAAAGGCCAATCTTGGGGGGACAAGATCGGCCTTTTTCAGGAGAAAGGAGATAAGAGTTGTTATCTGACTTATTCATAAAAGCAACTTGTATGCCACCAAAAAGAAAAATAAAACAATTTACACAATCCCTTACCAGGCAAGGAATAAAAGGCATCTTTCATAAGCGTCCCTCATTGCCTGCCCCTCAATAAAAATACAATTTTTTTGACTTTCCTCCGCAAAAGACTACTCCAAAAAACAAATTACGTAAAATCAAAACGTTACCTGGCGTTCAATTTTTTGAACCAGCATAACAATTATGAATATTGCTCCGACACCCGCCTCCGACACACTCCACATCGTGGCAGTAAGTATAAAAAAATAAAGTTCAAATTTTAATACTTTTTTTTTGCGGCACAACCCCTCCTATACAGAAGTACAGGCAAAGGCACTTTCTCACGATACCATCAAACTTTTTCATCTCAAGCTTTAAACGAGCAGGAGCAGAGATACTGTTCGGGCAAACCTCCATGGGACCGCGGAAACATGAACATCTTTCCCGTTTGCACTCCATGAGTCCTTGACCAATTCAGTAAACCGCCAGTGAATCGACTCTCAAGCGGTGGTGAAAGAAGACATCAAAGCGTGCTTAATCTGCCTGCCGTCAACCCAACCGCAAGAGGCAAAGTCTCCCTCCCCTCCCGGCCTGAAATACGTATCACTTCCCCTTTCACCATCCTGCCTTCGAGCAGATGGGCTTCAAGAATCATCTCTGTTCCGACTTTAGCCGTTGTTCTACTGCTGCTTATCTTAATTTTCTCCGGGGACTATTGGCAATTGAGATCGCAGCTCTTTATCATAGATATCTTTATGAGTCATTGCCCACGGCAAAAAAATCATTTTTTTGACTCCTGCCAGGCAAAACAGTCATAAAAATGACTTTTTGCTCTATCAGCCATTTTTAAAATGCCGTATTCAGGAGAACGCAAGCAACAGCAAATACCTGAAAAAACAAATTGTTATCTAAGGTTTTACTATTCACCACAAGTATGGCATACTAATTGCCGTACCCATGGACAGATACCCATATTATTTGAAATACATTATACAGCGGAGATATTGTTATGGCAGAAGAAGAAGTCCAGGGAGTTGAAGGTGCCGACGCCCCGAAAAAAAAATCCAAAATGACGCTTTTTATCATTTTAGGAATCGCGATTCTCCTTTTGGGAGGAGGCGGTTTTTTTGCCTACACCAAATTTCTTGCCCCACAACCTATTCCAGAGGAAGAAATCGCCATAAAGGACCCTGATCTGCCAGAGCCGGTTGGCGAAATACTCACCCTTGAGCCCTTTGTGGTCAACCTGGCTGACCCAAAAGGCAAACGGTATCTGAAAATAAAAATCAGCCTTGAGCTGGAATCACTGGAAGCAGTTGACCGAGTCCAGAAAGTTACTCCCAAGATGAGGGATATTGTTATCATGATGCTCACAAGCCTTTCTTTTGAAGAGGTAATGACTCCGGAAGGGAAACTTCGCATAAGAGATGAACTCCTTGAACGCTTCAGCAGGACGGCTCGACCTGACAAAATTAAAAACATTTATTTTTCGGAATTCGTCGTCCAGTAGCAAATAACTTTTCAAGCATACATGAAAAACCGTTTATTACGGCTTTATAAAATTAAAACTTACAACTTCTCCGCATGGAACAAATACTCAGCCAAGACGAAGTAGATGCCCTATTAAAAGGGATCTCAGGGGGTGACATTGAGGAGCCCGAAGAGCAACTCGATGAGGAGTCTCTTGAATACTCGTCCTATGACTTCAGCCGCCAGGAACGCATTGTTCAGGTCAAAATGCCGGCCATGGAGGCCATTAACGATGTTTTTCTCCGCTCCATCAGGGCATCTGTCTCCGGCTCTTTGCGCCGTATTCTTGACATTACAGCGGTCCCCATGGAACTTGAACGTTTCGGAGCCTTTGTGCGAACCCTGCCGGTACCAAGCAGTCTGCAAATTTTCAAAATGGAGCCTTTTCGGGGGCACGCTCTTTTTGTCATAGAACCCAAACTCGTTTTTGCCTTTGTGGAAAGCTTTCTCGGCGGCAGCGGCGCCAGAAACGTTCGAATTGAAGGCCGTGACTTTACAGGCATTGAACAACGGTTGATTCAGCGCATCGTCAACCTCCTTCTCAGCGATCTCGAAAAGGCCTGGTACTCATTGCAACCAATCAAAGTGCAGCACATCCGCAGTGAGATTAACCCGCAATTTGCCAAGATATGCGAACCGGAAGACGTGGTTATCATCAACCGCTATGAAGTTGACATGGATCGTGCAGTGGGAAGCATCACCTCCTGCATCCCCCTCACAAACCTTGAATCAGTCAAACAGAAACTCATGACCACTTTTACCAGGGAGCAGAGCGAGGAGGACATCAGCCTCAAGCGCATTCTCACCGAGAACATTAAAAACGTTCCAGGCCTGTTGAAGGTTGAACTGGGTAATACCCAGATTGCGGCAGGAGACATCCTTAATCTTGAAGTTGGGGATATCATCCAGCTGGACAAAAGAAAAGACGAACTGATGCCGGCATTTATCCAGGGAGTACGCAAATACATGGGCTCCCCCGGCATACATCGCAACAACAAAGCCTTCTTAATTAAGCGAAAAGTGTTTGATCAGGAAAAAGATTAAACCCTGAATTTGGAGAAAGAATATGGCAGATGAATCTATGGATGATGCTTGGGCTGATGCCTTGGAAGAGGCAAATCCTGAAGGTGACGGAGCGGAAAATGCTGGCGGAGAAGATTGGGATAATCTTTCCGATACAGATTCAAGCGATGACAATGGATCCCAAGTGGCCAGTTTTGATGAACTTAGCGACAACACAGCGGATCATCAGGGCAGCCATAACCTGGATTTCCTCCTCGACATACCGCTCAGCGTTTCTGTGGAACTTGGCCGCACCGAGATGATTATTGATAAAATGCTGCAGTTGACCCAGGGCTCTGTTGTTGAACTGGAAAAAGCAGCCGGAGAACCGGTTGAGATATATGTAAACAGAAAACTCCTGGGAAAAGGCGAAGTTATTGTGGTCAATGACCGATTTGGGGTGAGGATTACTGAAATTATCAGCCAGGCTGACCGTATTAAAAATATGGGCTGAGCCGGCCGACGAGGGTGGCAAATCAATGTTCCCGCCAAAAACAACATCAAAAGTACTCCACAAATCAGTATACATTTGCAGAAAATTCATTCTGCTGCCAATCACCCTTCTGATGGCCATGCCGGTCGATGCGGCAGAACAGGGCACAGCAGCGTCTGTCACTGAACCGGTTCTCGACCTTACCCGGACGACTTCCCTTGCCATGACACTTTTTAAAGTGCTGGGTTCTCTTGTGCTTGTCATCGGTCTTCTCGCCATTCTTGCCTTCTGGTTGAAAAAACTCGGTCTGGCCCGCACCAGCTTACGCCAGGGCAGCCTGATTTCAGTCCTAGACACAAAAATGATTGCCCCAAAAAAGTATATTGCTGTCGTTCAGGTTGCTGATGAGACCTTGGCTTTAGGCATTACGGATCAACAGATTACCATGCTGACAAACCTGGACGGCAAGAACCTTCCCGACATGAGCACCACAAAAAGCCCCAAAACGCCACCTGCCTTTTCAGCGCTTTTAAACAAAGCAGCGAACCGGAGCGACACATGAAAAAATATTTTTTTCTCCTCCCTTTGCTCGTTGTCCTGTTTTCTGCTGCTGACAGCCTGGCTGTAACCCTGCCAACTTTTCAGGTCGGACTGACCGAGACAGACGATCCCCAACAGGTTTCCGTGCTCATTGAGATCCTGCTTATCTTCACGGTTCTCTCCATGGCCCCGGCTATTCTCCTTATGACGACGTGCTTTACCCGACTTATAGTGGCTTTTTCTTTTCTGAGAAGCGCCATGGGCACGCAGCAAATGCCTCCGGCCCAGGTGCTCATCGGGCTCTCTCTCTTCTTAACGGTTTTCATCATGACTCCGGTATTGCGGGAGATGAACGAAACAGCGGTCAAGCCCTATATGGCTGAAGAAATCGGTCTTGAACAGGCTTTTACGGAAGGGGTGAAACCCTTGCGCTCTTTTATGTTCAAACAAACACGGGAGAAAGACCTGGCTCTGTTTTTCGGTATTACAAAAACAGAAAAGCCGAACACCAAAGACGATGTTCCTCTTTCCATTCTTGTGCCGGCTTTCATGATCAGTGAACTAAAAACCGCTTTTCAGATCGGCTTTATTCTCTTTTTGCCGTTTCTGGTCATCGACATGGTTGTTGCCAGCGTCCTGCTCTCCATGGGCATGATGATGCTGCCGCCTGTTATGGTCTCTCTTCCATTTAAACTGCTGCTTTTTGTCCTGGTTGACGGCTGGTATCTCATTGTCGGCTCCCTGGTCAAGAGTTTCGGAGTCTGACCATGACTCCCCAGGATGCCGTAACACTCGGCCAGAACGCCATTACCATTGCCCTGCTCCTTTCGGGTCCGCTTTTGCTTGTGGGTATGGTGGTTGGACTTATCATCGCAATCTTCCAGGCGACGACGCAGATCCAGGAGATGACCCTGACCTTTGTTCCCAAAATTGTGGCCGTTATGCTGGCTCTGCTTTTTTTCGCCTCATGGATGCTCATCAAGCTGAACGATTACACCACAGATCTCTTTATGAGCATCCCGAACCTTATTAGATGATGGGCAAAAATGGTTAACGAAACCCTGTTAAACTGGACACTGAATCATCTTCTCATAGTGGTCATTGTCATGATCAGAGTAGGCCCGCTTATTTTTCTGATGCCGGTCATAGGTTCAAGAACCGTTCCCTCCCAGGTCAAAATACTGGTTACGGTTTCAACGGCTCTTATTCTTGCCCCGACTGTCCCGGTAACAGTTGACCATTTACCGCAAACCGTTGCCGGATTTCTCATCTTTATTCTCTCTGAAACTGTTTTTGCCGGAATTCTGGCCGTTTTTTCACGCTTTGTTTTCGACACCGTACAACTGGCCGGGCAGATGGTTGGTATCCAGATGGGAATGGGCATGTCAGGTGTCATGGATCCCCAGTTCGGCACCCAGGTGTCCCTTGTCGGTCAATTCTGGAACCTGATCGCCATTCTTATTTTTCTAAGCATAAGCGGTCATCATCTCTTTTTTACAACCCTAGCAGAAAGCTTTACATGGGTGAAGCCAGGCACACTGCACGTAACCCAGGCTACGTATGAGGGACTCATGCAGGGTGCGGCCCGCATGTTTGTCATGGCTGTCAAAATAATGGCACCGGCCTCAGCGGCTGTCTTTTTTTCCCATGTTGCCATGGGAATTATTGCCAAAACCGTTCCGCAAATCCCTATCCTTATCGTCGGCATGCCTTTAAACATAGCAGTTGGTTTTATTTTTGTCGGTTTATCACTCGCCTATTTCATGCCACTTATGATAGGACAGTTTGAGATGCTGGGCAGATTGCTGCCCAAACTTGCCCAGGGACTGGGAGGATAAGAGATGGCTGAAGAACAGAGCGGTCAGGAAAAAACTGAAGAGCCCACCTCAAAACGGCTCCAGGACGCCAGAAAGAAAGGCGATGTAGGCAAAAGCATGGAAATTCCTTCTGCCGCCGTGCTCCTTCTTGCCCTGCTGACCATTTACCTGCTCAGCGGCTATATGCTGGAAAATCTCCTTTCTCTGTTACGCCATTACCTGAGCAACCTGCACTCAATTAAAATTATTCCGGACAATATGGTTATGCTGACTATGGAATCCATGAAATACACAGCCGTACTCACCGGACCTCTCATGCTGGTTCTGTTTATAACGGCGCTGGTCTCCAATTATGCCCAGGTGGGATTTCTTTTCACAACGGAAAAAATTACCCCAAAATTTGAAAAGATAGACCCGATAAAAGGGGTTGGCCGCATGTTTTCCATGCAGACTCTGGCCAATACCGTTAAATCAATCGCCAAACTAGTTATTGTCGGCTTTGTCGCTTATAAGGAAATCAAGAAAAACCTGGGAGCCCTTCTTCCCCTGATGGACCAAGACCCTTATGCCATCCTGGTATTTTATGCCAAGGTGTCATTCTGGATATTCCTCAAAGCCGCCCTTATCATAGCCGTGTTGGCAGCCTTTGATTATGCTTTTCAACGCTGGCAGTTTTTGAAAAAAATGAAAATGACCAAGCAGGAAGTCAAAGAAGAGGCTAAAATGACGGAAGGTGACCCCCACGTCAAGGGACGCATCCGGTCAATCCAGATGGAAATGGCGCGAAAGCGCATGATGGCGGAAGTTCCGGAAGCAGACGTGGTTATCACCAACCCCACCCGGCTTGCCATTGCCCTCACCTATGACCCGACAACAATGACCGCGCCAAAGGTCATTGCCAAGGGCGCAGGCGTTATTGCCAAAAAAATAAAAGAAATAGCCCGGGAACATAAGATACCGGTCGTTGAAGACAAGCCTCTGGCCCAGGCACTTTACAAAAACGTTGAAATAGATGAGCAGATACCTGAAAATCTCTTCCAGGCAGTGGCTGAAATCCTGGCCTACGTTTACGGACTGAAGAAAAAGAGCGCGTAAACATAGTGTTAAGGTTCTGAGCCAATGTTAGCGACTCGAACCTCTGAACGTTGAACGCGTAACGAAACCATGGCAGAAAAAACAGACCGATTCGGATTAAAAGCAATACACATGGAGCCATCGAGCCTTGTTGTGGCAGTGGGTGTGGTAGGGATCCTGATGATCATGATCCTGCCCCTGCCGACACTGATCCTCGACCTGTTGCTTACGCTTGGCATTACTATGAGTCTGGTCATCCTGCTCATGGCCATGTATAACACGAACCCTCTGGATTTCTCCTCTTTCCCGTCTCTGCTGCTCCTTACGACCCTGTACAGGCTTTCACTCAACATTGCCTCCACGCGACTCATCCTTCTTCACGGTCATGAAGGTCAAAATGCAGTTGGACGGGTCATCCAGTCTTTTGGTAATTTTGTTGTGGGAGGCAGCTTTGCCGTCGGGCTCATCATCTTTCTTATTATGGTGCTGATCAATTTCATCGTCATCACCAAAGGCTCCGGTCGTATTGCCGAAGTAGCCGCCCGTTTTACCCTGGACGCCATGCCGGGAAAACAGATGGCCATTGATGCAGACCTCAATGCAGGACTCATAAATGAGGAACAGGCCAAAAAACGGCGTGCTGAAATCAGTCAACAATCCGAATTTTACGGCGCCATGGACGGTGCCAGTAAATTTGTCCGAGGTGAAGCCATTGCCAGTATCGTTATCATGGTCATCAATATACTTGGCGGACTTTTCATAGGAATTATCCTGCAGAACATGGGTATTGCCCAGGCTGCCGAGACGTATACCCTGCTGACCATCGGCGATGGCCTTGTCTCCCAGATACCTTCCCTGATTATCTCCACTTCTGCCGGTATCATTGTCAGCCGTGCCGCTTCGGATGACAGCATGGGAAAGGAATTATCCAAACAATTTGCCAACCAGCCCCAGGCCCTGGGCGTCTCTTCAGGAATTATCATGCTGTTTGGCATGATTCCGGGACTGCCCCATCTGCCTTTTCTCATGCTCGGCGCTACCATGGGCGGTCTTGCCTGGCTTGCCTTTCAACATAAAGAACGGGCCAAAGAAGAAGAATACCATGAAGAGGAAACTGAAGAAGAAGGACCACCTTCCGGCTCACCGGAAACAGTGGAGGCCCTGCTTCCCCTTGATGCGTTGGAGCTGGAAGTTGGTTATGGATTGATCCCTCTGGTTGACGAATCACAGGACGGAGACCTCCTGGAGCGCATCCGGGGCATCAGGCGCCAATTTGCCACGGACATGGGACTTATTATCCCGGCGCTGCATGTCAGAGACAATCTGCAAATTAAACCTGACGAATACGTCTTACTCCTCAAGGGTGTAGAAATTGCCCGAGGCGAACTGATGATGGGCTACTTCCTTGCCATGGATTCGGGAACGGCAAAAAGGGAAATTGACGGCATCCCCACTGAAGAACCAGCCTTCAAACTGCCGGCTTTGTGGATTACCAGCGACAAGAAAGACGAGGCTCAACTGGCCGGATATACAGTGGTCGATCCGTCAACCGTTGTGGCGACACACCTTACTGAAGTACTTCGTTCCCACGCGGATGAACTGCTCGGACGCCAGGACGCCCAGAAGCTCCTCGACAACCTTGCCAAGACTCATCCAAAGGTGGTCGAGGAACTTGTTCCCGGGCTTCTTCCCCTGGGAGGCGTCCAGAAGGTGTTGCAAAACCTGCTTCGAGAAAGGGTATCCATCCGAGATCTCCTCACTATCTGTGAAACCCTGGCCGACTTTGCACCAATGGGGAAAAATCCTGAGATTTTAACCGAATATGTTCGTCAGAAGCTAAGCCGATCCATTTCCTCCGTGCTTACCGAAGACGATGGCACTTTACCTGTGCTTACTCTGGCCACCTCCATTGAGGACCTCATTCGTGAATCAGTGCAAAACACTGAACAGGGTTCTTTTTTGTCGCTTGACCCGAACATGGGACAGAAGATAGTCGAAGCAATCCAGATGGCTGTGGACAAAGTTTCCCAGGAGGGGTACCAGCCTATTCTCATCAGCACCCCTGTTATAAGACGTCATCTTCGGAAACTTATTGAGAGATTTATGCCACAAGTGGTGGTATTGTCGCATAACGAATTGACAAGCCAGGCTAAGATTCAATCATTGGGTACTATTGAAATTCAACCTTAAAGCAATTTAAAACAAATTAAGGTTGGCACCTTAACTGGAATTAAAACACGAATAAAGCACCATGCGGATTAAACGATTTGAAGCACCAGACAGTAAAACAGCCTTGGCTCTTGTAAAAAAAGAACTTGGCGACAATGCTGTCATACTCGCAAACAAGACCCTGGATGCCGGGACCCCCAACCAGCGTTATGAAGTTCTGGCAGCCATGGACTATGACATTGAAACATTGAGCGTCCCCGCTCTTTCACCGGAACAGCCGAAAAAAAGAGATAAAAAACCGGCAATTTACGGCTATGACGCCTTTCGCAAAAACCAGACGCAGACAACCGCACCAACTTCGTCGCACAGGGACGAAGACGCTATCAGCTTTGAAGCCCATGATATGCGTATGCGCTTTTCTAGCCTGCTCAGGAAAAACGGGGCCGCCCCTCCAGTTAAACAAAAAAGTGAACCTTCACAGGATGCAAAAACAAAATGTCGTTCCAGCCGGCCAAATCGAGACGAAATAGCTCGCTGGCGAGATCGGCTCATTGACAGAATTCAGGTCTGCCCTCCTGAAATAGAACGTTCTGGACAGCCTACCATACTGGCCCTTGTAGGTCCGACAGGCGTAGGAAAAACAACGACATCGGCTAAAATTGCAGCCTGGTACAAATTACGACGAAACTGCAGAGTGACCATGCTCTCCATGGATTGTTACCGCATCGGTGCAACCGATCAGCTTCGCACATATGCCAGGATCATGCAGCTTCCCTGCGAAGTGGCACTGCGCAGAAAAGATTTGACCAGGGCATTGCACAGACATCGGGACAGCGACCTGATCATTATTGATACGGCAGGGAAAAGCCCTTACGACACCAAGCACATTGACGAGCTTTCTCTCTGGTTTTCGTCAATAGGCCATCTGCAACCGCAACTTGTTTTAAGCGCTACGACCAAAAAAGAAGATCTGAAGGAAATTATTGACGTTTATGCCCCTTTGGGACCCACGGGATTGATACTGACAAAGCTTGACGAAACAAGGGCCTATGCAACCCTGTGTCAGCAAGTGGCTGGAGCTGAAATACCCATTTCATACCTTGCCACCGGGCAGAAAGTTCCGGAAGATTTCATAGTCGGCTCAAAATCCTTTCTTGAAAAACTTTTCAAAAACGGCTGGTCAGCAGTTGCGGAAACTGAACACACATTATCTGCCCATTATCCTGTACCAGGGCAGCTATAGACCAATTACGGACAGGCAAGAGCTACCATAGCGAGCAAAACATGCATCAGGCAGACACCTTGGAAAAAATAATGAACCAGCCTCAACGGGAGCATCATTCCATGCCGGCATCACAGAAAATACCTCGGGTAATTTCCATCACCAGCGGAAAGGGAGGGGTAGGAAAAACAAACATTTCGGTTAACCTGGCCTACTGCCTTGCAAAGCTGGGCAAAAAAGTCGTTATCCTGGACGCGGACCTCAATCTGGCTAATGTTGACGTGCTGCTCGGAATTACGCCGCAATATAATCTACAGCATGTTTTTCTGGGCGAAAAAAGCTTAAACGACATCATGGTAAAAGGCCCCGGGGGTATTTCCATACTGCCGGCCAGCTCGGGAGTCCTTGAGATGGCGGACCTGACGGAACAGCAGAAACTCTACTTTCTTTCTGAAATGTCTGAACTTGGGGAACAGATCGACATCCTTCTCATCGACACGGCGGCAGGCATCAATAAAAACGTTATTTACTTTACCCTGGTTGCCCAGGAACGGGTCATTGTCCTCAGCCCTGAACCCACCTCCCTTACCGATGCCTATGCAATGATCAAGGTGCTTTCCAACCGTCACGATGTTAAGAAATTTCGTATTCTCATTAACTCGGCGCACTCCGAGAAAGAAGCCCTCGCTGTTTTCCGCCAGCTGACACTTGTGGCGGATCGTTTTCTTGAGACACTCTCCCTCGATTACCTGGGATATATTCCATTTGACGCAAAGCTGCCGCAGGCAGTGCGCTCGCAGCGCCTGGTGACCGAACTTTTCCCAAAATCGAACATCACCCTCATGTTCAAAAAACTGGGCAGACAGATGGCCGAAGAGGATATATTGCCACAAAGTGATGGAAATATTAATTTTTTCTGGAAAGGTCTGTTCAATATATAATATAGTAGAAAAATAATGAACCTTATGGTGGCTTAACGAGATGATTTTTTCGCAGCAAGGAACCGTTTTTTCTCAAAAAATGAACAAACAGCATTCCCCCAAATTCAAGGATTACACAAAAGCGTATTTCAGCTCGTCTACTGAATTGGACCCTGAAAAACGTAATGAACTGGTCCTTACATATACACCATTGATAAAATATATTGCCAGTCGCCTGGCTAGCCGACTGCCGGCTCAGGTTTCTCTGGATGACCTTATCAGCTGCGGCATTATCGGTTTAATCGACGCCATTGACAAGTTTGACATAGACAAAAACGTACAGTTCAAAACCTATGCAGAATTTCGCATTAAGGGCGCCATGCTTGACGAACTCCGTTCTCTTGACTGGGTTCCCCGTTCCATTCGCCGCAAAATCACTGACCTTGAGAAAACATACTCTGAGCTGGAAAAGAAACTGGGCCGACCGGCAACGGATGAAGAAGCTGCCCGCAAAATGAATTTATCGCTGCCGGAATTTCATAAGCTCCTTGATGAAACAAAAACCGTTACTTTTCTTGACATTGAACTGCTCCGCCAACAGAGACCTGACAGTTCTCTGTCAGCCAACTTATCCGATTCCCTGAAAGACATTGACACAGACCCTTTTGCGGCCCTCAACCTTGCCCAGATCCGAGACCAGGTGGCAAAAGCAATTGATGAACTCCCCCAGAAAGAACGGCTTACCGTGTCACTGTACTACTTTAACGAATTGACCATGAAAGAGATAGGGCATATACTCGGATATACAGAATCACGCATATCCCAGATGCACAGCAAGGCTATGCTTCGCTTGCGGACTAAATTGAAAAAGGCCCTGTCAGCTTGAAATAGTTTTTTTTATTACAGCGATATACTTTACGAACCTGATAAAATCATATATTTTTATATATGTTTTACACTTTTAATTAAAACTTACACTCATTCATGTTTCCACCAGTGGAGGGAGAAGAAATATGGCCGATACCAACATGAAAGTCCTTGTTGTGGATGACTTTGCCACCATGCGCCGAATCGTAAAAAACATTCTCGTTCAGCTCGGGTACAAAAACATTGTTGAAGCAGATGATGGCACAACGGCTGTTGATGTTCTCAAGTCCGAAAAGATAGACATGATTATTTCCGACTGGAATATGCCTAAAATGACAGGCCTGGACCTACTGAAACATGTCCGGGCTGATGCCAATCTTGCAAATATCCCTTTTATCATGGTTACCGCGGAGGCCCAGCAGGATAATATTATTCTAGCTGTAAAAGCAAAGGTGAGTCAGTATATTGTCAAGCCCTTCACCGCAGAGACCCTTGGTGAGAAAATTGACAAGGTTTTTGCTTAACAAAATTACTGATAAGGAATAACACCTTTACATTAATTTTTTGAGCAAAAATCTTTTACCCCCCGGGTTCAATCCTGCCTCACATCAACACCCCTTAACGGGGTGTTTGTTTTGGAAAGCAAAATATCAAACAGATCAGTTTTGATATTTTATTCCACTTTAGTGGGTTAGGGTAAAAAACATTAATTCGCCGCCGACACGTGTTCAACTTGCCCCTATTAAGTTGGCCGATGTTCTGCTTCAGTTTTTTTTTACGAGACCAACAAAATTCAGGAATTGTCCCTAAGAATCTAACCTTGCAGAGCGAGATAAGATTCTTTATTCATGGGAACACATACAACTCCTAACAACTTACCCCCAGGAAGGGTGAATATTAGACCAAGCAGGTAAGAATCTAAATGGCTGCAGACTCTGATTCCCAAGACCCTCTTGATTTTGAATTACCCGAAGGACTTGATGACGACTTGGGAGGGGATTGGGAGTCTGCCTTTCAGGCGGAAGACTTTATGCTTTCACCTGATGAGGAGCCTGAAGATTTCTTCATCAAAGAAGAAGGGCTGGCTGAAGACATGGATCTGGCCTCTCTGTTGGACGCGGAGGATACGCGCTCTAAAGAGGCAGAGGATTCGTCCTCATCGGAAGGCATTGCCTCAGCAGAGGGTGAGTCCAAGAAAGGCTTTGAACCCCTCCCCTTTTTCCGACCGATTGCTTCTTTTTTTTCACAGCTTAAAACATGGTTTACCCAGCGGCCGCCTTATCAAAAAATTATTCTTTCCGCACTCCCGCTTGTCGTTATCATAGTCTCATCAGCCACTCTTTTTTTCCGTTCCACAAGTGAAGATCTCGCCGGCAGACAGTCTGCCCAGGAAACCTCACCTCAACTTCCTGCTGAGCAAGAAGCCCTGACAGACAAGAAAGAAATGGCTACAGACATCCAGATTCCAGCACCTGTTCCGCGGGCACCTCTCACAAAACTTCGAAAAAAATGGGCTCTTCCCGCTTTCATCATCTCCGTTCCAAATGGAAAAACCCAGGAAGACCTGATTATCAGAGTAGATATCACCCTGATACTTAGACTTGACCCGGGTCAACCCATCCCAGAGCACAAACGTGTTTTTCTCCGTGATGCGATCTATCAGTTCTACACGAATCGTCCAGTGGAAGAATTGGAGCGCTACCCCCTGGCCCGAGGGGAAATGATCCGCAAACTCAATTCATGGCTCGATAAACAGTGGCCCCAAAACTCCATATCCACCATTATGTTTAACCGCTATCAACTCATCAAGTAACCCTCTCCTCAAAATAACTTTTTTGTAAATAATTTCCCGCGTTATGACATTTTTGTAACATAGCCCCAGTCATTTTCATTCTCCCCCCAAAATACCGCAAAAAAAACAACAGGTTAGAAAAACCATTTCAACCTCGGCATGCAGCTTGCAGAATGCCTCACCATCCTTGTCACACTTAAAAAAAATCTTACCGGTTTTGTTTATGCCATGGCGCACGTCGTTGCCGGACATCACATGAACATAACTTGTTGATATTTTGCCTGCAGAAGCTCGGCCTTGTGCCCTTTTGCAACTTTATCAACTGTGCTTTACATCAAAAAAGGGGGAAAAATGATTTCAGGAGCTGACACAGCATTTATTCTCGTCTCGGCGGCACTTGTCTTGCTGATGACACCGGGACTTGCACTTTTTTACGCCGGGATGGTACGCGGCAAAAATGTTCTGGGCACTATCTTACAATCATTCATCATGATTTCAGTTATCAGCATTGAATGGGTTTATATAGGCTACAGCATGGCTTTTGGCCCCGATGTTGGCGGCGTGATTGGCGATTTGTCATTTTTTGCGCTGAGGGGGGTATCCAGTGCCCCAAGCCCTGACTACGCCACAACAATCCCCCAAACGGTCTTCATGATCTACCAATGCATGTTTGCCATTATTACTCCGGCCCTGATCACCGGCTCATTTGCTGAAAGGATGCGCTTTGGACCCTTTCTTTTCTTCAGCCTCGCCTGGACCATCCTCGTTTACAACCCTGTCTGCCATTGGATCTGGGGAAGCGGCGGCTGGCTGGGAGCCAAAGGCGTTCTTGATTTTGCCGGCGGACTTGTTGTCCACCTGACCTCCGGCATGGCAGCCCTGGCTTCAGTCTTTGTCCTCGGTCCACGCAGGGGCCTTGGCAGAGAAAGCTTTATACCCCACAACCTCCCCATGACACTCCTGGGAACCGGACTTCTCTGGTTTGGCTGGTTTGGGTTCAACGGGGGCAGCGCCCTGGCAGCAGACGGCATTGCGGCAACAGCCTTTGTAGCCACCCACCTTGCAGGCATGGCGGGCATGGCTATGTGGACTCTGGTCGAATGGCTGCACAGAAAACAACCAACAACACTTGGAGCTGCATCAGGAGCTATTGCCGGCCTTGCAACAGTCACACCTGCCGCTGGATTTATCACTGCAAATTCAGCCATCATCATTGGACTTATTGCAGGATTTTGCTGCTATATTGCCGTTTCATTCAAAAACAGAATCGGCTTTGACGACAGCCTTGACGTTGTCGGTATTCATGGGCTTGGAGGAATTATAGGTACTCTGTGCCTTGGCCTTTTTGCCTCTAAAGCTGTCAATCCAGGTGGAGCCGACGGCCTTTTCGCCGGAAACCCTTCTTTTCTCGCTACTCAATTTTTTGGCGTTGTTGTTGTCGGAGCCTACGCATTTATAGTAAGTTTTATTTTACTTAAAATTACCGATATAGCCTCAGGAGGACTCAGGCTTAAAGAGGAAGACGAAGTGCTTGGTCTTGACCAGAGCGCCCACAGTGAAACCGCTTATACAATGTAGTGAAAAAATTTGTTTTCAGTTTTACGATGAAAGCTTTAAGATAGAAAATTACGCAATGGCTATTTGCAACTTAAATACCTTTTAAAGGAGAGCCCCATGAAAAAAATTGAGGCAATTATTAAGCCTTTTAAACTCGATGATGTCAAAGAGGCACTCAACAAACTCGGCATCAAGGGCATGACCCTGACAGAAGTCAAAGGTTACGGCAGACAGAAAGGACACAAGGAAATATACCGCGGGGCAGAATATGTCGTGGATTTCATACCAAAGGTCAAACTTGAACTTATTGTGGATACCGAGCAGGTTGAAGAAATCGTTGATGTAATTCGCAAGGCAGCTCTGACCGGTAAAATTGGCGATGGCAAAATTTTTGTTCTTCCCGTTGAACAGGTCATCAGGGTAAGAACCGGAGAAACTGGATCAGAAGCTATTTAATATGAATATAGGACTTCGAGCAAAGCGTGACGCCCTGGAGACATTGTGGCGCCAGGGATTAAGCGGTCACGCTTTACTGGAAAAACACACAAGCCTCATCGACGCCTCTCTGTCTGACTATTTTAGCACCTGCAAGGCGGACACAGAGAAAATGGCCCTTGTAGCCCTTGGCGGCTACGGCAGAAGAGAGCTCTTTCCCTACTCCGACATTGACCTCATGCTCCTCTACAAACCAACCACAGAGGAACAATTAAATGATGTTGCAGAGGCTGTTTTTTATCCTTTATGGGACGCCGGACTTGAAGTGGGACATGGTGTCAGAACACCAAAAACATGCATAGAGGAAGCAAGAAAAGACTTTTTCCTTCAGGTAGCGTTGCTTGATGCCCGGCTTGTTGCCGGCTCGGCAAAGTTGTTTGACAACCTTATGAAGGACTATCGGAATGTCTTTATTGAAGGACACCGGAAAGACTTCCTCAAAAACATGCTTTCCCATCGCCGGAAACGACAGGAAATCTTTGGAAATCACAGCTATCTTCTCGAACCCCACATTAAGGAAAGCAGAGGAGGGTTCCGTGACGCCCAGGCCATGCTCTGGTCCGCACAGGTTCTTTTCAGCCTGAATAGCCCCAGAGACCTCGAAGCCGCCGGGCTTCTCACTTCCGACGAGCTGGAGGCCTTTGAAAAAGCGGAAAATCACCTTATCAAAATCCGCAACCGACTCCATTACATTTGCACCAGGAAAAATGACCAGCTCTATTTTGAGCACCAGGAGGAAATGGCCAAAGCCTTTGACTACAAAGACAAAAAAGGTATTCTGGGAGTTGAAAGCTTTATGCGGGATGTCCATCAACACCTGCAGATTATTGCACTCACATCTGATCTCTTTTTTGAACATGCCAAAGAGGTTCTCGGCCTCACAGCGACGGACAGGCAAACAAAAGAGCTTGAACCCGGCATCCTTCTGAGGCAGGAACGTATTTACATTAAAAACAGCAGTCTGCCTCAATCGAGACCCCACCTGCTCATGCGCGCCTTCACACAGGTAGCCAAAACCGGATTCCCGCTTCATTATCGCACTAAAAAACTCATAAACAGCAAGCTGCAGCTTATCAACAATAAAACACGACGTTCCAAGCTCATGCAACGGGCCTTTCTGGAAACCATCCAAAGCCCCAAAGCCCCTCTTCTGGCTTTGACCGACATGATGGAAAGCGGTTTACTGTCAGCCTTTATTCCGGAGTTCAAGCACCTCAAATCACTTTGCCAGCATGACATATACCACATTTTCACAGTGGATCGTCATCTTCTGCAGACAGTCGAAGAAATGAACAAGTTGCGTCGCAGCGAGCACAACCTCTTCATCACTGTCCCATCGCCAGCTCTCCTTTTCCTTGCTGCATTGCTGCATGATATTGGTAAAGGTTACGATAAAAACCACTCGGAATACGGAGCAGAGCTTATAGAAAAAATCGGCGAACGCCTTGGCCTGCCTGAAAACGATATTGACTGCCTGGTCTTTCTGGTTCGCGAACATCTTTACTTAAGCGAGATTGCCCTGAGGCGCGATCTGGAAGACGAAACCCTTATTCTCCGCTGCTCACGACACGTAAAAAACCTGGACAGACTGACCATGCTCTATCTGCTCGCCATTGCCGATGCAAGGGCAACCGGCCCATCCGCCTGGTCCGACTGGAAAGCCGCACTGCTGCAAGAGCTGTATTTAAAAATTGTCAATGTCCTGAACCGTGGCGACCTCACCCTTCCAGACCCTGTTAAAGAAATTCAATGGATGAAAGAGCGGATCTCTGAGCTCCTTGGAGACAACAGACCGGTTTCATTAAAAATCCTCCCTGACGACTACCTGATTGGCTTTACTCCCGAGGAGGTAGCCAAACATATCAACCTGCACAACGAATTGAAAAATCTGGAAGTCATTATTCGCCCCGACAGAGAGGCCGGCCACTGGTCACTACTCATCATGACCCGGGACAGGCCCGGCTTGCTGTGCAAAATATGCGGCGTCCTGGCCCTGCACAATCTCAAGGTACTGGCAGCCCAGATTTACACATGGGAAGACGGAACAGTTGTAGATACTCTGAACGTTTCCTCCACCCTTGACTCTGATTTCGAGGACCAAAATTGGCAGCAGCTTGAAGAGGATCTCGGAAAAGCCATTCATTTCAGGCTCGGCCTCACTTACCGGCTCAGCCAGAAACTCCCGAGTATCGGCATGAGCACTCCGCAGGTCGGTCATCAACCGGAAGCAAAAGTGATTATCGACACCAAGGCATCAGATCAATATACCGTTATAGAGGTCTTTGCGGAAAACAGAACCGGGCTGCTTTACGACATTACCCGTACCATGTCCGAATTTGGCATCAATACCTTCAGAGCAAAAATTGGCACAAAAGGCGACCAATCGGTTGACGTATTTTATGTTTTGGACCATGAAGGCCATCAAATTGAGGATACGGCCTTTCAAAAAGAAATTAAAAACGGACTTCTCCACGCAACGACTTAGTCACACGCATAAATTGGATTTTTTTGGCAACAAATTTACATTTTTGTAAAAAATAAAAAAATAATGCCGACATAAATCGGATTTGTTAAAATAGCGTTTTTTTAAACAAGGAGAGAGTTGGCATAATCATAAAGCTGACCAATCCGGTCTAGAAATGCCTACACGTTTTCACGTGTTGACGGAATTGGTACTTTTTCCAAGACTGCCAAAATATGGAAAATAAAAGTTGCTCATAAAACCCTGACACTCAAAGCAGATACCCTTGCCCAAATGGGCTTGTCTGCTGTCGAACCTCATTCAACAAACTATTTAAGGGAGAAAAAAATGTGTACCGAATGTAACTATGGATGCGAGTCCCCTGAGGTATCTAATGTAAACGTGCCAAAAATCTTCGGCACGAATGTCTTCAGCAAAAAAATCATGAAGGAAAGACTTCCAAAAGACACCTATAAGTCTTTAATAAAAACCATGGAAATGGGAGTCGGACTCGAACCGGACACCGCGGCGGTTGTGGCAAACGCTATGAAGGACTGGGCCATCGAAAAAGGAGCAACCCACTACACCCACTGGTTTCAGCCCCTCACAGGCTCAACTGCCGAGAAACATGATTCCTTTATTTCGCCCACAAGCGAAGGCGGCGTTATTATGGAGTTTTCCGGAAAACAACTCATCCAGGGCGAACCGGATGCTTCATCATTTCCAAGCGGCGGACTGCGCGTCACTTTTGAGGCCCGTGGCTATACCGCGTGGGACTGCACCTCACCTGCATTTTTAAAAGAAGATGCGGCCGGAAACGTAACCCTGTGCATCCCTACAGCATTCTGTTCCTATAATGGTGAAGCACTGGACAAGAAAACCCCTCTTCTGCGTTCCATGTCCGCTGTCTCTGCCCAGGCCATTCGCGTGCTGCGAGCACTTGGCAACGATAAATCCAGCAGTGTGGTATCAAGTGTTGGTTCGGAACAGGAATACTTTCTGGTAGACAAAGAATTTTACCTGAAGCATCTTGACCTGATATGCTGCGGCAGAACCCTTTTCGGCACCCAGGCCCCTAAAGGCCAGGAGCTTTCAGATCAGTATTTCGGCGCCATCAAGGACCGCGTATCCGCTTACATGAAAGACCTTGACGTTGAACTCTGGAAAATGGGTATCACCTCTAAAACCAAACACAACGAGGTTGCTCCGACTCAGTATGAGATGGCTCCTGTTTTTGCATCCACAAACATAGCCGCCGACCACAATCAGCTGGTCATGGAAACCATGCAGAAAGTCGCTCTCCGCCACGGACTTGTTTGCCTGCTCCATGAAAAACCCTACGCCGGCGTCAACGGTTCAGGAAAACACAACAACTGGTCCCTCACAACCAATGACGGCATCAATCTTCTTGATCCAGGCACGACCCCGGAAGACAACGCCCAATTTCTTGTTGTCCTCTGCGGCCTGCTGAAAGCAGTTGACAGTCATGCCGACATCCTGCGCGGCACCTGCGCCAGCTCTGGTAACGACCATCGTCTCGGTGCCAACGAAGCTCCGCCGGCAATTATCTCCGCCTTCCTCGGCTCTGAGTTGACGGATATACTCGACAAACTCGCCAAAGGTGAAAAAGCAGCAAAAAAAGATGCCGCCTTCCTGAAAATCGGCGTTGACACCCTTCCCGAACTCCCGAAAGACAACACCGACAGAAACCGAACCTCTCCATTCGCCTTTACCGGCAACAGATTCGAATTTCGCATGGTTGGCTCCTCCCAGTCAATCTCAGGACCAAATGTTGCTTTGAATACCATTGCAGCCGAGGCATTTGACGAGATCGCCTCCCGCCTTGAAAAAGCAAAAAATGTGAATACTGAAATTCTCAACATCATTAAAGACACTCTCAAGAACCATTCCAGAATCATATTCAACGGCAACAACTACAGTGCTGAATGGGCAAAAGAGGCTGAAAAACGGGGATTACCAAATATCCGTACAACTCCGGATGCGTTAAAATCCTTTATTACTCCAAAAGCCATTAAGCTCTTTGGAAAATATAACGTACTCAGCAAAGAAGAATTACACTCACGTTTTGAAATCTATACTGAACAATATTCAATGAATCTCAACATTGAAGCTCAGGCAGCTATGCAAATGGTGAGAAGACTGTATATTCCTGCAGCAATACGTTATACAGTTGAACTCGGAAACTCAATTGCTGCAATGGGAAAATCCGCTCCAGTCCAGAAAGAACTTCTCGACACCATAGGCAAACTCCTCACTTCAGCCAACAAGAACCTCAAAAAACTTGAGACTGAGACGAATAAAGCCAATGCCATTGACAAAGTCGACAAGCAGGCTGCAGCTTTCCGCGACAAAGTCCTTACCACTCTCGATATTTTACGCGCAGACATTGACAGTCTTGAATCTCTTACCCCAAGAGATCTCTGGCCAGTGCCCGCCTACAGCGACCTGTTGTTCAAACTCTAAGATTGCCTGTATTCATTGACATGTCAAAAGAGGGAGCCCATTTTGGGCTCCCTCTTTTTTTATTCAGCCTTAAAGCATACAAATGCGAAGAAATTGTGTGATGACTAAATATTTTTTCTCATATTATTGCCAAGCACAGAATGTGCTTATTTACTTCGAGTCTAAATTAGAATAATCTTTTTAAATGTTGGAAAAACATATACGACTCCGACGAAGAGGTCAGAGCCTTCAACCACCCACCTCATACAGGTTAGGAGAAAAACAATGACAAGAGATGAAATTTTAACAATCATTGAAAAACAGAATATCAACTTCTTCCGCCTTCAATTCGTAGACATCAACGGCTTTCAGAAAAATGTCGCCATTCCACGCAGTCAAATCCAGAAGGCCCTGGATGGCGAGATGATGTTTGACGGTTCATCAATTGACGGATTCGCCCGCATCCAGGAATCAGACATGTATTTGAAACCTGACTATGACACCTTCTGCATTCTGCCCTGGCGAAACAAAGACGGCATTGCTGCCGCAAGAATTATCTGCGATGTCTACAAATCAGACGGCACCCCTTTTGAAGGGTGCCCCCGCGGCGTTCTCAAAAAGGCTCTGGCTAAAGCCAAAGATATGGGGTTTACCATGAACGTCGGCACGGAAGCGGAATTTTTTCTGTTTAACACTGACGAAAAGGGACTTCCGACCACGCAAACCAATGACACGGCAGGCTACTTCAGTCTTGACCCCGATGATGAAGGCACAAACTGCCGGCGTGAGATCATTGAAACATTGGAACAGATGGGTTTTGAAATAGAGGCGTCTCACCATGAGGTTGCCGAAGGCCAGCACGAAGTTAACTTTAAATATGCTGACGCCCTGACCTGCGCCGATAATACCGTAACCTTCAAGTGGGTGGTCAAAGCCATTGCCAAGAAGTATGGCTTGCACGCCACTTTCATGCCAAAGCCGATTTTCGGTATTAACGGCTCTGGAATGCATACCAACCAGTCACTCTTCAACCTTGACGGTTCAAATGCTTTTTATGACAAAACCGGCAAACTTGAGCTCAGTGAGGTTGCCTACCAATATATTGCCGGTATTGCCAAAAACGCCAGAGGGTTTGCCGCTATCACAAATCCCTTGGTCAACTCTTACAAACGACTGGTTCCCGGCTATGAGGCTCCTGTCTATGTTGCCTGGTCAGCTTCCAACAGGAGCGCGCTGATCCGTATTCCTGCCTCCAGAGGTCTCGGAACCAGGGTGGAAGTCCGCTGTCCCGACCCTACCTGCAATCCGTATCTTGCTTTTGCCATGATGCTCAATTCCGGCCTGGAAGGCGTTGCTCAAAAACTGACTCCGCCAAAATCCGTAGATGTCAACATCTTCGCCATGACTGCTGCGGAAAAAGAAGAAGCGGGCATTGCCAGCATGCCGGCCAGCCTGAAAGAAGCAATGGAAGAACTGAAAGCAAACCCAATTGCCAAAGAGACACTTGGCCCTCATGTTTTCGAAAAATATTGCATCACAAAAGAGATTGAGTGGGACAGATTCCGTATAACAGTCACAGACTGGGAGCTGGAAAACTATCTTAAAATTTACTAACCCTACAAAACGGAAAAGGACCTCGGATTTTGGGGTAAGGCACTAAAAAATGTTCCTGCATGGATAGTTACTTCAGTTATTTCTTACAAAACAAAAGCCCAGAGTAGAGCAGGGAAGCTTTGGGCTTTTTTGTTTTGCACCCAAAACAGAGCCAGCCAATACGTATGCTTTTTAACACCTTTGTCCACATCCCAGGTATTGGGGAAAAAACCGAAAAGCAGATCTGGCAGTCCGGAGTACTTCACTGGGACCAATGGCACGCCCCTTTCCCCACAACGCTTTCTGCAAAAAAAATTCAGCTTATCAGCTCCTATCTGGAACGATTCAATGCTGAAAATGACGGGACAGCGTCATACTTTGCAAAGCTCCTGCAACCGCGTTATCATTGGCGACTTTTCCCCCATTTTCACAACAGGATAGCTTTTTTTGATATTGAAACAAATGGCCTATCCGGAGTGGAATGTGAAATTACCACCATTGCCCTTTATGACGGGAACTCAATAAAAACCTATGTTCAGGGAAAAAACCTGGAAGATTTCATTGAGGCAATCTCACATTATGAAGTAATCGTCACCTATAACGGCAAAAGCTTTGATGTGCCTGTTATTGAATCTTGTCTCCGTATGAGGCTCCCTCAGGTACATCTTGACCTGCGTCACATTCTGGCAGGTCTCGGTTTCAAGGGAGGATTGAAGGGATGCGAAAAGCAACTTGGAATAAACAGAATGGAACTTGATGGAGTGGATGGTTATTCAGCGGTTCTCCTCTGGCAGGAGTATCAACGTACCGGCAACCTGAAAGCGCTTGAAACGCTTCTTGCCTACAATATAGCTGACTCGATAAATCTGGAGCCTCTTCTGATTCTGGCTTACAATTTACACGTTGCCTCAACACCTTTTCACGAGACCCATACCATTGATCTTCCCATTCCACCGGCTCCTCCCTGCAGCCCGGACAGGAACATCGTAGAAAAATTGATACAGGGCAGACTCTTTCATGTTTAGGGCCGGCTCTTTCTCAAAATAAGAACAGAGGACAACGACTACAAATAAACAATCAGAGCTCCGCTCTCTTCCTTTGTCTTCTTTTCCCAGACAAAATCAGCAACCCTGCGATTTATTTTCATCTCCTTCAGGATCCTCTCAACAACATCAGGCAAAACAGCCCCCCCCTCTGAATGCAGCCCTTTTCCGGTAATAATCCTTACAACATTGAAGCCTTTCCCACGCACTGTGGCGAGAAAAGATTCCACCTTCATTTCCGCTTGGGCTGCCCGGTAACCATGTAAATCAAGCTGATCCTGGGGATAAGATATTTCTTTCTGTTTGTCAGGAACAGCTTTTGATTCTTTTTTCTTCAAAAGCAACTCCCTGCTTTCCTTCTCAAACAAAGCAGCATTAAAAACCTCAGCAAAAGAACCATCATCCTGTTGATCGGAACTTTCGGCAAATGGGAAGTCATCACTCTGCAGCAGAGGAATTCCACCTCTTTTTCGATAGCCTTTTCTTTTCATTCCTTTCTCTTCCCCAAACAGACTCGTCACTCAACACGCCATTCAGGAGCATAGTATTTTCACATCAAACAACCGCTGTAATAACCTAACTAGTGCCTGTCCACAAATGGCCCTTTTGACCGATATCTGCGTCATGCTTAAAAAATTATCCTCCGGTAAGCGAGCTTGCGAGACACCGAGATATCGTATATATGCCTCCGGTAATTTTTTGCGCAATCCTTGATCTCGAACAAAATGACCTATTTCTGGACAGACACTAACTATTCAGGGATAAGTGCTCAAGAAGAGACGGCGGGACGGAATGCCGATGAACAGTTACTTCAAGTTACTAGAAAATATTTACCAGGAACAAGAACAGAACTCAACTGATGCGCAGAATATTCGTTTCAATTGTGGGTTTGTGTTTTTCAGACGGGCAACTTTTTCCTATCAAAGTTGCCCGATCGAGGGATGGGATTCGACACGAGAAAAGCGTCTTTTTCAGCAGATTATCTTATCAATTGGCCCTTGATAAACGACGGGGGTAATACCGCGACTCGCAACCGCTCTTTCCGCCACTTTACAGATGCGGGCCATATAGACTTCCTGGCAGTCCTGAATGATATCGGCAATCCAGTCGCACATCTCCCGATCAGGATAATCCACAACCATTGGCTCAGAAAATCTTTCCCCTACCAGGAAAAGACCATCCTTCTTTTTTTCATATATTAAAAAGCGATCTGACTGCCCAAAACTTCCATTCACTTCTTTATTGTTGGTTGAAACAACGGCAATACGCATTGTTTGCCTCCTGTATTAGCAAATATGAACGTGGCTTACGAAATAAAAAACAACATTTCAAAAAACGAATTTCCTTGTTTGATAATACAAGTTACATGCCAAAAAATTTTGTACTCTTTCTTTTCGGCCAACCTCCCGGAATCGCCCTGAAAGTTTTTCCAGCCCATTGATGCAGAAATTCTGGAGGGTCAAATTTTTTGTTCGTAAGTGTCGCATGATTCAATTATTTGAACTTCAGCGTTCATTTGAGTCAAAAAATTGACCATTGCGCAAGCTTTCGTCTCATCATTAAATACGTGATACGCTTCTCGGCGAATAACACACATATTTACTTTTCACCTTGACCGCCAGCACTATTATTAATACTTTTTATATTGTCACTAAAAAGCTACACTGGCCTATAAATCACAACTTGAGGACACACCATTGTCAAATCAAATAAATGAACATGATGGATACATAAAAAAAGAATCAATGTGGATTTTTGTCTTGGTTGCATTTGCATTAGGCTTTCTGGCCGGCATTGTTTTCAGTGTTTACAAATCCCCCAGCCAAACTCCAGTATCTCAACCCCAGGTTCAACAACAAAGCCAAAACCAGCCACAGAGCGCAGCTCCAAGCCAGAATGAGGCAAACATCCTTGCCCTGGAAAAAGAAGTCCTGATCAATCCAAACAATGTCGATGCCTGGACACAGCTCGGCAACTATTATTTCGACAGCCAGAAATTTTCCAAGGCCATCAACGCCTATACAAAATCCCTGGAATTGAGCCCGGACAATGCCAATGTCATTACAGATCTTGGCATCATGTATCGGCGGAACGGAAATCCGCAGCAAGCCATTGCCTCCTTTGAAAAGGCTCTGGCCATTGATCCCAACCATCCGTCGGCAAGATTTAACAAGGGGATTGTGCAACTCTATGATTTAAAGGATCGTGAGGGAGCCCTGCAGACATGGGAAGAAGTAGTCAGATTAAACCCTGCAGCCACGGCACCAAACGGGCAACTCGTTTCGGAAATAATCACCTCAGTTCGTAACGATAAATGACGCTCTGCACCATTTACTCATTACGCCTCCAGGGCAGCTTCCGCTGCCCCGGCCAGTTGCTTCCCGCTACAGGCTTTTTCCCACCAACTGACCAGCTTCACCCTCCAACAGCCAATGGAGAGGGAAGGGACACCAGACGGAATTTCTTGTGAAAAAGCAAAACCCCACTCTTTCCCACCTGGCAATTCTGTTTGCCATCATGCTGCTCGGGCTTATCTTTTTGCTTGGATCACATAATTATTTCCACGGCATTGTCACTAAGTTAAACCAGACTGCAGCAAACGAGCAGGCCAGGCTGGCTATAGGCCGGCTCATTGTCACCGATCTCCATATGGTGAAATCTAATTTTTTCGAGTTGATTCCGGAAAACAAACACGAAAAAAAAGAACAACTGGCCCAACAAATCGACCAACTCATAGCCAGAACCGGAAAACTCCTCGGAATACTAGAAAAAGGCGGGGTATTCCATCAAAACCTCCAAATCGACTTACAGAAAACGAACAACCAGGACCAAGGCCGCGACATTCACTATTCTCCGCCCAATAATGAAGCGTCAAATTACTATGTTCTTAAATTACGCCCTATGCTTCCCGAAGTTGGAAAAATAATCACGGGCTTGGCCACCCTTCTCCAGAAAAGAGATACCATTCAGGAGTTTGACGAGACTAAAAAAATCTTTCAAATCAGGTCGGAAATACAGACATACCTGAAAAACAGTAAACTTCTTTTCGATCAACTCACCGATACAGGCAACAACCTGCTTTATGACAGCGATAAGCGCTTGCAGAAAATCAACGACGATGTGGCTCAACTGACTGCTAAATTTCAGTACGTTGAAACAGGCGTTATTCTTATTATATTCCTCACCACCTTTTCTCTTTATCTCATTCTTGCCCGCAAAATCCTTACCATCAACGATCAGCTGCAAGGCGAAATTCATGAACGGAAACAGGCTGAAAAATCAATCAGCCGGGCCAAACAGGAATGGGAGCGGACTTTTGATGCAGTCCCCGACCCTATTGCCTTACTCAATAAAGACCATCATATATTCAGGTTGAACCAGGCAATGGCTGATCTTATAGGAAAACCGGTGACGGAATGCGTCGGTTCCTATTGCTATGAGGTCATGCACCAAACCCAAAAACCACCTGCCTACTGCCCGCACTCCCTGCTTCTTGCAGATCACAAGGAACACAAAACCGAACAATTTCTGGAAAATATCAACACATTTTTCGAAATTACCGTTTCGCCGATTTTGAACGATGAAGGCGACCTGTTTGGTTCAATTCATATTGCCCGAAACATTACAGAAAGAAAAAATGCGGAAAAAGCTCTGCAGAAAGCCAATGAAGAATTAGAGCAGAAAGTCGAGGAAAGAACAGCGGAACTGAAAAAATTTATTACGAATTTAAAACAGGAAATGAATTCCCGCATTCAGGCGGAGGAGGCACTGGTCCACACGCAACACCAACTGCTTCACGCCGAGAAATTAAGTGCAGTTGGAAAACTGTCTGCTTCCATAGCCCATGAATTTAACAATCCGCTTTTTGCCATCATGAATATTCTGATAAGTATTCAGCAGCAGGAAACCCTTTCGGAACATAACAACAGAATGATGGATCTGGCAGTGCAGGAATGTAACCGAATGAACAACCTGACAAAAAGTCTGCAGGATTTCAACCGCCCAACCACAGGAATTCCAGAACCAACTGATATCCATCAAGTCCTGGACAACATGGTCCTGCTCTGCAAAAAAGATTTCAAGGATCGAAAAATAGAGATAGTTAAAAGATATTCCCCTACGATGCCGACAATCTGGGCTGTTACCGATCAGATCCGCCAGGTCATACTCAATTTGTTGACCAATGCCCGGGATGCCTGCCAAAATGGAGGACAGCTCACAATAAGCACAGAGGCATTTGTCGAAAAAATCCGCATCAGCATTGGAGACAGCGGTTGCGGTATTGCGCCGGACGATCTGGACAAAATATTTAAACCCTTTTTCAGCACGAAACAGGAATTTTCAGGAACAGGCCTGGGGCTTGCTGTCTGCCACGGAATTGTCCAGAAACATAACGGCAGCATCTCTGTTGACAGTGAATTGGAAAAGGGAAGTATCTTTACCATCACCCTGCCCATACAACCTGATGACGCGCAAAATGAGGGGCTGATTTCAGATCAGGGGACTTTTAGACAGGTACACGGATAATCTCGGCAAGATACATATTTTGGGGAGGGAGAGCTTTACTGAAAAAACAGGGAAGATACAATACAGGGGTACTACAGTCCGAATTCTGCAAGCAGGTCATCGACAAGATCCTGACTCAGCAGGCCATCCGGTTCGGTATTTTTGGCTTCCTTTAAAAGCTCTTTCTTTTTCAAAAGATTTTCTGAAGCAGCGTCCTTATTTATATTGAGAACCACAAGGGCTTCAACAAGCCAGTCACGCATCTGGTTGAGTTCACCTATCAACAACTCCATCTTCTGACGGGCCACATCCTGGAAGGACTGAGAGGCGATTATATCATAAATGGCGGATTTAAACGCCGGTATCATCTCCCGGGCGGTTGCCTCATCCTGACCTTCACGGTTTACCAGGAACGTCTCAAACTTTTCAGCCATTTCAGCCAGCTTGTCAGACTTATTGAGAACTTCACCTGTTGACTGACTCATCAGCTCAATAACGCTGTAAGCGCTGCTGACAACGGAAGGGGCATATTCGCCGGCGCTGCTGAGCGGAGCCTCGATCGTTTTCATGTTAATGACCATGGTATTGATCTTCTGGGCCAATGTTGACAGTAATCCCTCGGCATCGAGGACCAATGAAACATCCTGATCAAAATCCCCACGTAAAATTGCATCTGTTACGTCAACCAGCGAAGCTATTTTTGCATCAACATCGGAACCCGGCATAAAGCATCCTTATTATTATCAATTTGATATCTCCTCCAGCCCCTTGGCAACGAAAATATCACATAAAGACATCCCCTGGAAAAATCTCTTCATATTATATACCTTGTAGAGCGCGCAAAAGCAACTTCCAGCTTCCAAAGAAAGACATTGTCAAACAGAGGTTCCCTTTAACGATACCGGTCTTCATTCTGATAAAATGCCTCTTTCGCAGCATACATTGCCCGATCAGCCTCTTCCATAAGCGTGTCCACGGCAAAGACATCTGTTGCCGATGAGCCGAAGCTTACCTGTACAGGAAATTTCTCCTGTTTTCCCACCTCGATAAAAACATCAAGAAAAACCCTTTCGGTTAATCGTTGAATATACTCTTTTGCATTTTCGGAATTTGAATCGGTCAGCAAAATAACAAACTCATCGCCTCCAATACGGGCAAGAATATCAGTGGAACGCATTGAATCTTTGAGCATTTCACTGACCTTCATTATCAACCTGTCTCCGGCATCATGTCCATAAAGGTCATTGGCTTTTTTTAACCGGTTCACATCGGCAACCACCAGGGCATAATCAATCTTGAACTCCTCATATTTTTCCCGTTCTTCAACAATGGCCTGCTCAAGATAACCGCGATTGTAGAGACCGGTCAGGGGATCAGTGTTCGCTTTTTCCTCTAACTTTTTAGACAATAAACGATTATCGATATACGCACCAAGTGGTTCAGAAAAGAGATCAATTATCCCCTTTTCCTCAGATCCCTTAAAATCATTCTTTATCAGTATCATACCGACAAGGGCGCCGTTCCTGCCTTTCAAAACAAGCTGATGGGTTTTATCCCAAGGCAGAAAGAGAGGGTCAATGGAACTCTGTTTCAGGCTTTGAATATTTCTGGACAAGTAGGCTTTGGTGACAACCTGCATTTGCTCATTTGTCAATCCGCGACAGGAAGAGAACCAAACCTTTCCAGACCTGATATCATTGACAATGAGAGCTATGCCGGTAATTTTGGCAAGCGGTATAATCAGATCCAGAAAAAATTCTATTACCGCCTCCAAACTTGATTCTTTCTGCATGGAAGTGCCAAGTTCCGCCAAGCTGTTCAGGATCTCATTTTTCTTGACAATAGTCTGCTGCTGCTCTTTGATTTTACCGATGAGCTCAATCTGACGCGTGGTATCACGAAAAAGCAGCAATCCTCCAGCCCCGAATGGCGACTCACTGATACTCTCCGTCACATAACGGCCATGGAGCAGATGGGTTTTTTTGACATCACTCAAGCCCAGGAAACCGTTTTGGGCCGGGCACTCTTCACACTTTTCCGAATAACCAAAAAGTTCGTAGCATGTACGGGCAGTTTTCTGTTTCAAAACCTGCCAGACAGCCTGATTGCTTCCTTCGATTATATATTCCGGATCAACGGTGACAAGGGCTTCGGGTAGATGATCAAGGAGCTTCTTCAAAAAAAACTGCTCATCCCGGGCTTCCTGGTGTCGGCGCTCAAGAAGAATATGCTTTGCCTGGTATTCCTTTCTGTTCAAATCTGTCTTGCGGAGCAGATCGACCTCCCGGGTAACATCCTGCAGAGTTATAAGAATATGTTGATTAAAAGGGACAGGTTCTATTTTGAGGAAAACATCAGCGCCATTATCGTGCCGTTTGAGGCAGGCAGCTTTGGGCTTTGTCGGTGTGCCGTCCAAACGCAACATGGGGCAATCGTCACAGGGAGCCGCTCTACCAAAAAAGACGCCAAAACAGGTAAAACTATCGCCCAGGGAAACCGTTTCTCTGCCGAGCAATTTCAGAGCAGATTGATTTGCATGGAGCAGCTGAAATTTTTTATTTGCGATAACGATACCGACTTTAAGGGCTTCAAAAAACGCCTCGGCTTGCTTGAGATCATCTGGCAATTGCGTCATAGTCATTGAAGTATCACAGCCCTTTCAAAAGTTGTCAAGATGAAAGACAGAGAGACGCTGCCAGCCACCCCAAGGCTTCAGCTAATTCACAGCTTGCTCCCAATACATCTCCCGTGACACCGCCCAGCAACTTGTGGGCGTAATAGCGTAAGACCAGGGATGGCAGGAGGGTTGCAAAAAAAATTGCAGCAAAAATTCCGTATCCAGCGACATGCAGATTGCCCATGGCCAGTACAGGGAGCAGCATGATGAATCCAAGGCTCAACTCTCTCCAGCTGATGTTGCCGACAAAAGCATGCCCGGTTCCATATTCGCGAGGGTAACTGCTCTTCCAGGCCAGGGTCAGCATTGCCCAACGTGCCAGAGCCGGGACAAAGGCAATACAACAAAAAACAAAAAGAGGCGAAACAGCGCTGCAAATCCGGGCAATTGCCAGCAAAGATGCCAATGTGGAAATTTTTAAAATCAGGGTGATGACGAGGCCGACAACTCCAAAGGCACCTGTTGCCGAGTCTTTCATAATAGCCAGTCTCTTCTCAGATTCAAAGCTTCCGCCAAAACCGTCGCAGAGATCGGCAACTCCGTCCAGATGAAGCCCTCTGGTGATCCAGGCCTCAAAAGCAACCAGCAGTATGGCCGCTATTTGAGACGTCATTCCGAAGCCGATTAACCCCAGGCCCAAACATGCCATCAACACCCCGATAAGCCAGCCGGCCAAAGGGAAATAGGCCCCGCTTGCGGTTATTGTCCGTCCGGAGACTTTGCCTCCCCCGCAGGGCAGAAGAGTCAAAAATGAAAGGGCTAGGGCAATGGTTTTCAGTAGCTTCATATCAAGAGTCTACCCTTAACCCGCGTTCACACCGGCTTCGTCAAAAGTTGCCATTTCATTGATCACCTTGACGCCTCCCTCGATGATTGACATGGCCAATGCCGCACCGGTTCCCTCACCAAGGCGCATTCCCAAATCAAGAAGGGGAGAGTGGCCTATTTTTTCAAAGAAAAGCCTGTGTCCCTGCTCTGCGGACATGTGACTGAAAAAACAAAAATCAGCTGTCTTTTCACACAGTTTAAGGGCCACTAATGCCCCGGCGCTGGAAATAAAACCATCCACCACCACAGGGATACGGCTGCGTGCGGCTTCAAGTATCATCCCGCAGATAGCCGCAATCTCCAGCCCGCCAACTGCGGCAAGTGTTCCAAGGGGAGTGTGACAATATGTACTGTTAAGCTTGAGCCCCTGCTTAATGATCGCTATTTTATGCTCCAAGGCTGCATCATCTATACCTGTCCCTCGACCGGTTATGGATTCAGGGGAAAGTCCTAAAAGAACGGCAAAAATTGCAGCAGAGGGGGTTGTATTGCCAATACCCATTTCCCCGGTTCCAAGAATTTTGGCACCATCCTCAATGGCCTGTCTTGCCGCTTCCACTCCAACTCCAATGGCGGCAAGGGCCTCTTGGACAGCCATGGCCTGCCCTTTTGCAAAATTCGCGGTTCCAGCCCTTACCTTCCGGCAAATAAGTCCGTCACCCTGCACATCCGAAGCCACACCCACATCGACAACTCTTACTTCAGCCCCCACATGCCTGGCCAGAACATTTACCCCGGCGCCGCCGCGCAAAAAGTTAAACACCATCTGACGGGTAACCTCCTGCGGCACGCTACTTACACCTTCCTCCGTAACACCATGGTCAGCCGCAAAGGTAAGAATAATCTTCCTGGAAACATCGGGTGTCAAGGTTTGCAGGATGCCGCAAATTTTTTGGGCCACTGTTTCCAGTGTTCCAAGACTTCCCGGGGGCTTGGTCAGATTATCAAGACGCACCTGGGCCTGTTCCATAAAAGATTGATCAAGCGGCTTGATGTCCGCAAGGAGCACATCCAATGTATCCTGTGTAAATGACATTTTTTCCTCGTGCTTATTGTTAATATTCAATTTTCGTTATTGGTCATCAATACCCGCTGACCCGGATTAAAGGGGACCAAGCAGGCCATGTAGACCCAGAGAGCAATAAAATTCCATGCCCTTCGTGGTTTAAATCTTGTTTTCACCCAATTATTGCAGTTGCACAGTTACCATTTTTTTTCGTAATCCTGCCAATCAATGCGCATAGCAGACAGAGAATCCAATAAATTCCTTTTATTATAGACTTCCAGGGTTACAACGTTGGAATACCCGCAGGCATCCATGTTTTCAGCAAGTCTTTTTGAGAAATCTCCCTGATCAGCACCAACAGCCTGATGGTCTTTTCCGTGCCTCACACCATGATAATGGATATGACGCGCCTTTGGAATATCCAGGAAAAGCTGCTCCATATCGTGCTCAAAGAATAGAGCATGGCCAAAATCAAGGCACAAGGCAAAATCATGCTCAAGAACAAGATTGCGGACAGCCTCAAACCTGTAATCTATATTTTCAACAGCCACCAGTCTGCTTTGCGTGCCAATTTCATTTTTCAACATAGAAAGAAACGACGCCAGGTTGTCCAGCCATTTTTCAGAGGGAAGCTCTTTTTCCCTGTCCAGATGCAAATCATAGCTTAGAGGCATGAGGGGGCAAAGCATTTCCATTATCTTTGCTATTTCTAAAGCATCCTGCTGGCGAGCTGTGTGGGAATTGTTTCCCGGACGGATATCAATTGGCAGGTGTACGGTGTATGAGAGATCATATCTATGGCCAATTTTTAACAATTTTTCGACATCAAAGACATGGGGCAGCAACGATTTCGATGGTGACTCAAAAAAAAGGAGTTGAACATCATCCACCCTGTCGGCCAGGTAGAGAACATTCTCCTCCAATGAATCTGGGATAACAAAAGAAGTTGCTCCCAGCCTCCAGGGATATCTGCCTTTAACTGTCTTCGTTTTCATCACTGGTGCAAAGCGAGACTATCTCTCCGGCCTTATCCTGCCAGGCCAGGGATATCTCAGGGAGCGAAGAGCCTCCTTCCGAAGAAATGATTCCAACAACGGTATCATAGGCCAACGAGGGGGCATTATTTGTTTCACTGATATGGGCCAGAACAACATGTTGCAGATTTTCATGCAACAGGTCCTGGATAAAACGAGCAGCATCTTCATTGGCAAGATGGCCGTGGTGAGAACGGACACGCTGTTGCAGATGCAGAGGGTACGGTCCGTTTTTGAGCATCACCGGATCATGGTTGCACTCAATGATGAGACCATGACAGCCGGTTAAACGATGCTGAATGAGCCTGGAAACCATGCCTGTATCAGTACAATAGCCTAAGGAGCAGGAACCGCTCCGGATGACGAATCCAACAGGATCAGCCGTATCATGGGATACGGCAAAAGGATGAATGAGAAATTTGTTAAGACAGAAGCTTGAACCCGTGCAGAATTCACGGATATCAGGAACGTTGCCCAGGGTCTTTGCGGCAGCTTCTAAAGTTCCACGGTTTGCATAGAGGGATATTCCATGCTTACGGGCAAGAATAGCCGCTCCCCGCACGTGATCGCCATGCTCATGTGTCAGAAGTATTCCCTGCAACCTGCCGCCATCAAGCCCCTTTGCCTCAAGCCGTCTTTCTATCTCCACACCGGAAAAGCCGTTGTCAATGAGAAGAGCCTTGCCTTCAGCCTCAACATACGTTGCATTCCCCTTGCTGCCGCTGCCCAGGACACAAAATCTCATGGTCATTTGTTATTTCTCAAATCCCGGTATGACCGAAACCACCATCCTGACGTTTTGTCTCATCAAGCTCATCCACAACGATCACCCTGGCCTGACACACCGGCGCCAGAATGAGTTGCGCCACCCGATCACCACGATTTATGGTAAATGCCTCACTGCTCAGATTAATAAGACCGATCTTGACTTCACCGCGATAATCAGCATCTATGGTCCCCGGACTGTTAACAACAGTTACACCATGCTTAATGGCCAATCCGCTGCGCGGACGAACCTGCAGCTCAAATCCAGGCGGAACGGCCACGGCAAAGCCACTGGGCACCATGACTCTTTGGCCCGGTTCCAGAGATATTGATTCGACAACTGCGGCAGCAACGTCCATACCTGCGGCCAGTTCAGAATGATAGGCTGGCAAAGGAAGATCGCGGTCTTTCTCAGGATCAAGCCAGCGCAAGGAGAGGGGAATGTGTTCCATGGGATTTCAACAGGTCAGAATAAAATTTTTTTCGGATCATCCGGCAAATGAGCACTCGCAGTGAGTGTCTGTCCGGAAATTCAGGGGCTGTCAAATATCCCCCAATCCACTTCATTATCGGTTACCGGCCCCAGAACGGCTGCGGTCAGTCCCCTGGTAAAAAGGCTTTGGGCCAGTTCTGTTATATCTTCGGAATTGACCTTCATCAACTCACGCAACACCTCTTCAAAAGGGATATGACGCCCGAAGTAGAGTTCATTTCTTGCTGAACGTATCATTCTCGATTCCAGGTTTTCAGCAGCAAGAAAGAGTCCGGCCCGGCCATAATCTTTTGCCCCTGATAGCTCATCAGCGGAGATGGTGTTTCCTGCTATTTTTTCCATCTCACCCTTAATAACCGCCAACGATTCATTGATGGTAGCCGGGTCGACGCCCAGATAAATTGCCAGATAACCGCAATCGGAATACGAGTCCAGATAGGAATGAACAGAATAGGCAAGCCCCCTTTTTTCGCGCACTTCCTGAAAGAGGCGTGAGCTCATGTTCCCGCCAAGGAGTACGTTCAGCAGCATCAACTTATACCGTTCCCGGGAAGTAACAGGGAGCCCGTAGCTCCCCAGAGCAAGATGCGCCTGTTCAAGTTGTTTTGTAAAACATCTTTTTACAGGTGGCAGCTCCTGTGGTGACTTACGTTCTGCAACACCTTGTTCCCGGCACGGTTGAGAACTGAAAAAAGGACCGAGCAGATCGACAAATGCCTGATGCTCTATATTGCCGGTGGCAGAAACAACAATTCGGTCGGGCACATAAAATTTTTCCACATGATCAATGAGTTTCGGCCTGTCCATATGGGCAATCACCTCACGGGAACCAAGAACCGGGTTCCCCAGGGGATGATGCCCCCAGAGCAGGGCTTCGAAATAATCATGCACCTGCTCTTCAGGACTGTCTTCAATCATGCTGATTTCCTGAAGAATGACCTGCCGTTCCCGTTCAATTTCCTCCAGAGCATAGGCTGAATGAAAAAAGAAATCAGCCAGAAGATCGATAAACTGGGGGAGTTGTATATCAAGAACGGTTCCGTAATAACAGGTTGCATCCTTGCTGGTAAAGGCATTTGTCATCCCCCCCAGCACATCCATTTCCCTGGCAATCCGGTTTGCGGAGCGTTTCTCTGTTCCCTTGAAAAGCATATGCTCGACAAAATGAGAACAGCCATTTATAAGGTCATGCTCATCGCGGACACCGACATCCACCCAGATACCGACACTTACCGTTCGGGCATGGGGAACCTGCTCACTGACAACACGGAGGCCATTGTCAAAAACCGTTTTATTGTGCATCTATATGAGAAATATGAATTAGGGTTTACCACAGAGACCAGGGAATGACTGAGGAAAATTTTCAGCCCTGTCCTCTGTGGTTGCCGTTTTTTTATGGGGATGTATTCTGGATAATACGTTGCTGTGCGAATTAATCTTCCAGTTCAGCCATGGCAGCCTTCCGGCTCAAACGGATTTTACCGCGCTGGTCAATTGCCAGCACCTTAACCATGACCTCTTCTCCTTCTTTTAAGACATCGGAAACCTTTTCCACTCTCCGATCTTCAAGCTCAGAAATATGAACAAGTCCATCCGTTCCGGGAAGAATCTCGACAAAAGCGCCAAAATCGACAATTTTCTGCACCTTCCCTTTATAAATTTTGCCAATTTCAGCTTCGGCTGTTATTTCAGTAATACGATCATAAACCTGCTTGCCGACAATTCCGTCCGGGGCAAAAATCATGACCTTGCCTGAGTCTTCCACATCAATCTTGACTTCGTATTCCGCGGTAAGAGCCTTGATCATCTTTCCGCCAGGGCCGATCAAGTCGCGTATCTTGTCGGGATTGATGTCCATGCTCATGATTTTTGGAGCGTGCTCGGGCAATTCATCACGAGGAGTTTCCAGGGCTTCATTCATTTTCCCAAGAATATGCAGTCTGCCCCCTTTAGCCTGTTCAAGGGCCTGGGTCATTATTTCCTTGGAAATTCCTTCAATTTTGATGTCCATCTGCAGAGCGGTTATTCCATCCGCCGTACCGCAAACCTTGAAATCCATATCTCCCAGATGATCCTCATCGCCAAGGATATCGGAGAGAACCACGATTGTTTCATTTTCCTTTATGAGTCCCATGGCCACACCGGAAACAGGTTGCTTGATTGGCACCCCTGCATCCATCAAGGCCAGACTTCCTCCGCATACGGTGGCCATGGATGACGAACCGTTTGATTCCATAATATCGGAGACCACGCGGATGGTGTAGGGGAATTGTTCAGCATCAGGCAGAATTGCCTCGATAGCCCGGGTGGCAAGGGCGCCATGCCCAATATCCCGGCGGCTTGGCCCGCGCATAAAACGAACTTCTCCGACACAGAAAGGAGGGAAATTATAGTGGAGCATGAAATTTCTATTTTCCATGCCATCCAGAGTCTCAACACGCTGCTCGTCATCACCACTGCCAAGTGTCGATGTTACCAGAGCCTGGGTTTCTCCGCGGGTAAAAAGGGCAGAACCATGAACACGGGGCAAGGTGGCAATTTCACAGGTAATGGGACGGATGTCATCAAAGCTCCGACCGTCTATGCGTTTTTTCTCGGCCACTATCATGTGCCGCATCATTGTTTTTTTCAGATCGTAAAGAAGTTCTTTGGCTTCACCCTGGCTTGCGAATTCCTCATCTTTTTCCAGTTCGCCAAGCACCTCTTTCTTCAAAGCATCAAAAAGATCCCCGCGCGCCATCTTGTCGGAGGTGGTTATAACCTTCTCCATACCGCTGGTGGCAATCTCGGCAATCTTTTTTTGCAGAGCTTCATCAATCTCAGGAACTGTTACTTCCATTTTTTCGCGGCCAACTTCCTGACGAAGTTGTTCCTGCAGATCAATCAGCGGCTGAAGGGCTTCATGTCCGAAATAAATTCCGGAAAGCACCTCTTCTTCAGATAGATTAGCAGCACCGCCTTCCACCATGACAACGGCATTGCGAGTTCCGGCAACAGTCAGCTCCATTTTGGAATCAAGCATCTGGTCCCTGGTGGGATTCAAAACGTATTCTCCATCAATATAGCCAACTCGCACTCCGGCTATGGGGCCAAGAAAAGGAATATTTGAAACAGTAAGAGCCGCAGACGCGCCCAGCATGGCCAAAATATCGGGATCATTCTGCTTATCAGCCGACAGGACGGTTGCAATAATCTGAGTCTCGTTCTTGTAGCCATCGGCAAACAGAGGACGCAACGGCCGATCAATAATCCGGCAGGTCAATGTCTCTTTTTCAGTGGGACGACCAATTTCACGCCGAAAATAACTTCCCGGCACCCGTCCCACAGCGTAAAACCGTTCCTGATATTCAACAGTAAGCGGGAAAAAATCGATATCAGGTCTTCCCTCTTTTGCTGCAGTTGCGGTAACAAGAACAACAGTTTCGCCATAGGTTACTACAACGGAACCATTTGCCTGTTTTGCCATCTTCCCTGTTTCCACGAAAAGGGTACGGCCACCTAGTTCAACTTCCATTTTTTTATACATGTGTTCACCTTGCGGATTACGAACTACGAGGGAAAATTCAAAAAAATAAAATCTCTTTTCTTTTTAAACCTTCCATCCTAATTCGTAACCCGTCGTTAAAATAATAAAAGTCCAGTGACTCATTTGAGCCCTGGACCCATCAAAAAAAGTCCGCTATTTGTGCTCAGCTTCCAGCAGAAAACCTTCACTGAGCGCTGAGCACCAACAGCTTATCATTCAAAATAATACGGAAGCGAACTTACTTCCTGATGCCAAGCTCCTTAATGACAGCACGATAGCGGTCAATACTTTTCCCTTTCAGGTAATTGAGCAGCCGTCTGCGCTGGCCAACCATCTTCAAAAGTCCACGTCGGGAATGATGGTCTTTCTTGTTGGTCTGAAAGTGCTCGGTCAGGTATGTGATCCGGGCGCTCAATAAAGCGACCTGAACTTCCGGTGATCCGGTATCGCCGTCATGGGTTGCAAATTTCTGAATGATTTCTTGTTTTTTAGCAGGTTGCAATGTCACTTTTATATCCTCCTACAAATTATAGTCATGTTTATGAAGACTTTTATGTAACTCGTCAGGTCTTGTGTCTGTTTGCTTCTGGAAACAGTGAACATGGATAGCCTTTGCTTTTCCCCTTTCAAGCATAAACAGATTTCGGGATCAAATGGCACCATGCCTTGAGTTGTCGTTCTTAAAAAAAAGAACACACACTCAGCCCATCAAACTGAAAAATTACGTTTTTTACACTACAGATCAGCTATCCCGCTATCAGCAGGAAGCATATTTTTTAATAACATTTCACGGGCAATTTCATGGTCCTGATCGAGACTTTCCCCTGGGATCGCCCCATCCACTGAAAAGCCGCCGCTGCGAATTCTCCTCAACTCCACGAGATGAGCTCCACAGCCTAAAACCTTACCGATATCACAAGCAAGTGTCCGGATATACGTCCCTTTACTGCAGACAACCCTGATGCGGACAAGATCGTCCTGCCAGGAAAGCCCCTCTATTTCTCTGATAAAAACCGGCCGAGGCTCTTTTTCTATCTTTATGCCTTTTCTTGCATAATAATACAAGGGTTTTCCCTTATATTTCAAAGCAGAAAAAGCCGGAGGCTGTTGAAGCTGCTCTCCGACAAAACCGTTCAAACACGTTTCAATGCCCTGCCAGCTCAGACCAACTACTTCATGGCGACTGACAACTTCACCGGTCAAATCCTGGCTGTCAGTCTCAACACCAAGCTTTAAGGTTGCCATATACTCTTTTTCAGATTCCATTAAAACAGAAATCTGCTTTGTGGCCGCCCTGCCCACACAGATAACCAGCAATCCGGAAGCAAATGGATCAAGGGTACCGGCATGACCAACCTTTTTTATTTTTAAAGCGCGCCGGACCAACTGCACCATTCTAAATGAAGTGGGGCCAACCGGTTTATCAACCAGAAAAAAAGCAGGAGAAACGTCTTGCATTCCGTTTTATTCTGCAGCCAGCAACGGTAACAATTCTGTTAACAGCTGATCTTGAACAGCTGAAATACGGGCACCTGGAACCTTGAATCCAGCTGCGTTCCTGTGACCTCCGCCACCGAATCTCCTTGCCACGCATGCCACGTCATAATCACCCTTTGAACGAAGACTGACTCCGACAACGTCCTTGGACTCTTTGATAAAAGCCGCTATTTTCACCGTCTCAAGTGATCGAGGATAATTAATAAACTGCTCAGTGTCAGCCGCAGTGGTACCGGTTTTTTCATACATCTCATTGGTTACGGTTATTAACGCCAGCTTATCAGCCACATAAAGAGTCAGAGACGCTAAGACCTCCTGCAGGAGCTGTAATCGATTCCGGGTGTAATTATCAAAAATCTTGCCTGAAATTTCAGCAGGCTTTACTCCTTTTTCCACCAACTCTCCGGCAGTACGCAAAGTATCCGGTGATGTGGAAGCATACTTGAAGGAACCGGTATCAGATACTATTGCCGAATAAAGCAGATAGGCGGTTTCATATGAAACCGTTTCACCCATTGCTTTGGCCAGCTCGTAGACCATTTCACCGGTGGAAGATTTCCCTGATTCAACCCAGCGTAAATCTCCAAAGTTACAATGTCCACTGTGATGGTCAATAACAATAAACGGCTTTATGTTCAAAAGTTCCTGGTTTTTTCCTCCAAGCCGCCTGTCATCCCCGCAATCAAGTGCAATGCCGCAATCAAATTGATCAAACTCGGGAAGGCCGATATTGAGGGTATCCGCCCCGGGCAAAAAATCAAGAATGTGATTTGCAGGTTCTTCGCTGTAGAGGCAAACCCGCTTTCCCATGCCCCGCAGAATATTACCAAGGGCCAGCTGCGATCCAAGCGCATCAGCGTCTGGAAATACATGGGTTGCTATCAATACATTTTCCGCCTTTTTCAAGACTGGAATAATTTCAGACAGAGCCTGGTTCATTTTCACTGGCTATCTCATGGAAAAGTTTATCCATCCGGGCATCATGCTCTGCTGAAGGATCCGAATAAAAGATCAAGTCAGGAGCATAACGCATCTGCATCACCTTGGCCAACGAACTTCGAATAAATCCCTTTGCCCTGCTCAGTCCCTGCCGCACATCTTTTGTTGAGACATTCTCAGGACACGTGTAGTAAATCTTTGCATTCTTCAGGTCATTACTCATGACAACATGAACTATGGACAGACTCTGCAGGGCCGGATCCTTTATTTTATAAAGAAGCAGGGAGGATATTTCATTTCTGATAACATCCGCAACCCGGGCAGGTCGTCTTTTCGGTTCAGGAGCCAGTCCTTCAGGTAGCCGGAACCGTGATTTTTGTTTTGATGCGCCCATAATATATTATAACAAACGACGTAAGAACTACAGCTCTGCCGCAACCTCTTCCATAATAAATGCTTCGAACCGGTCGCCCACTTTGATATCATTATAATTTTCTACACCGAGGCCACATTCATATCCGGCCTGCACCTCTTTAACATCATCCTTAAAACGCTTCAGTGATGATATTTTCCCGGTATAAATTACGACTCCATCCCGCACGAGTCGGACATGGGCATTTCTTTCAATTTTACCGTCCGTTACATAGCAACCGGCAATGGTTCCAATCTTCGGCACCTGGAATGTCTCACGAACTTCAACTGAGCCGATGACTTTTTCTTCAAAAGTAGGCTCAAGCAGACCGACCATTGCATTTCTTATGTCGTCCAGCGCATGGTAAATAACATCATAATACCGTAAATCGACATTTTCCGACTTGGCAAGCTCTGATACCTTAACGCTTGGACGCACGTTAAATCCGATAATAAGCGCATCGGATGCAGCAGCCAGAAGGACATCGGATTCAATAATCGTTCCTGTTCCCTCATGGAGAACCTTCACCTTGATTTCATCAGTGCTCAGTTGTTCAATTGCCTTACCGAATGCCTCCAGTGTTCCCTGAACATCGGACCGCAATATAACTCGAAGTTCCTTGACCTCGCCTTCCTGCAATTTCTCAAACAAGTTATCCAGTGAAATTTTCGTACTGCTGGCAAGCTCTGTTTCCCTTGTTTTCAGCTGTCTGTCACTGCTGACCTTTTTAGCCATCTTCTCATCGGGAACAACAACAAACTCATCGCCAGCACGTGGCACGCCGCTCAGGCCCTGAACCTCCACCGGCATCGACGGCCCGGCTTCTTTTACATTCCGCCCCTTATCATCGGAAAGAGAACGAACCTTGCCGCTGTGATTGCCGGCAACGAAATAGTCTCCGACACGGAGTGTACCATGCTGGACGAGTACCGTTGCCACAGCGCCTCTTCCTTTATGAAGCTGCGCCTCAATGACCCAGCCTTTGGCTCTTCTTTTGGCATCGGCTTTAAGCTCAAGAATCTCTGTCTGAAGAAGAATATTTTCAACCAGAGCATCAATACCTATGCCCTTTTTGGCTGAGGTTTCACAATAAATTGTATCCCCCCCCCATTCTTCCGGCACCAGGCCGTATTCAGCTAGCTCTCGCTGCACCCTGGCAGGGTCGGCATCATCCTTATCAATCTTGTTGACAGCCACAAGAAGCGGAACTCCGGCAGCTTTAGCATGATTGATGGCCTCTTTTGTCTGATCCATAACCCCGTCATCGGCCGCGACAACCAAAACAACAACATCCGTCACCTGGGCTCCACGGGAACGCATTTCAGTAAATGCCGCATGACCTGGAGTATCAAGAAAGACAAGATCTCCCTGGGGTGAACGCACATAATGCGCACCGATATGCTGGGTAATGCCTCCAGCCTCACCTGCGGCAACATCTGTATCCCTGATGGCATCTAGAATGGAAGTCTTTCCATGGTCAACATGTCCCATAACCGTTACCACAGGAGGACGGGGCTCTTCTACCCCGCCGCTCTCAGACTCATCCAGATTGAGAATAGACTGCTCCTCAGTGATTCCCTGCTCGACCTCAAAACCGAAATCACTTGCAATCAATGTAGCGGTATCGACATCCAGCGCCTGGTTCACGGTGGCCATAACACCAAGTCCGATAAGCTTGGCAATTATCTCATTTGCCTTCACGCCCATCCTGTGGGCAAAATCACCTACGGAAATGGTCTCTAAAATCTTAATGCGTTTTTTAATTGCCTTTGGCTCACTGGCGCCGGCACTCATCAGGGCGTTGTCCCGTTTTTTCTTCTTAGGAGTTCCCCTATGCCCTCTGCCAACACGCACTCCGGCAGCTAACCGACCGCCAAGGTTGGCGATCTCTGAGGCATCGACATCAACCCCACCTTTCTGTTTGGCCCCTTTTTTATAACGAACAGCACCAGGCTCATGACTGAATTTGACAAACCGCTTCCCTTTTTTGCCTTTGGCTTTTCCCTTACCACTGTCGGCATCGTCTAAACCGTTAGGCTCGGACTGGGCTGTAGAAGCTTTCACTTTCTTTGCCTTTTCTACTTTTTTGGGCCTGGGCCGTTTATCTTCAACAGGAAGAGGAATTTCTGTTCGTCCAATTATCTTGGCCAGTCCCTTTTTCCTTTTAGGTTGCGCAATTTCTGTTTTTACAGCCTGTTTGGCTGGCGAAACAACGCGCTCTTCACCTTTGCCCTCAGGCTCTTTTTTCCCTTCTGGGGCAGGCTCTCCGCTTTCCGGTTCAGGCGCTTGCACCTTAACGTCAGCTGCCTGCGGTTCATCCTTTTCAGCAACCTGAGGGGCAGTTTCCGTTTCCGGTGCAGCTTCCACTTCCGGAGCAGCCGGTGTTTCAACCGGCATCTCATCTCCTGCCGTCTCTTCCTCAACCGGAGCTTCCTCTTCGTGCGGCTGAGCAGAGGCAGTCACACTTTCCGCCGTTGTCACTTCAGGTGTGGACGGAGCCTCTTCCTGCAGACTGTCTTCTTGGGCCGTTTCAGCAACCTGAACAGCTTCTTCAGAAATGTCATCAGCCTCTTCAGCTGCATCCAGTGTTGTTTCGTCGTCAATCTCAACAGCTGGCTCAACAACAGTTTTTTTCCTTCTTCGGATAATTGTTGTTTTACCTTTTCGCTCGATTCTTTTCTCTTTAATCTCAACTTTGGCGAACCCGAGTTTTTTTCGGATATCGTCAGCTACTTCTTCATCAAGCGTTGAGTTATAAGCCCGAACTTTATATCCTAATTCTATGAGTTGGGCGGTTAACAACTTACTTTCTATTCCTGCTTCCTTCGCCAACTCGTATACTCGAATTTTTCCCATTATATGCTCCTGCACTACCCTTCGTCTCTCTATTGATGCATAACAGCCTACAAAAATCTCTCCTTCTCGTTGAATCAGAGGGGAGAGTCAAATGCTGACACTATCAGTTTCTTACATCGAAATGCTTTGACAATTTTTTTCTCGTTCTTAAAAAGCCGCTTCAAACAGGTCTTTGTTTTACAGCAGTAAGCGCCTCTGCCGGGCAACTGTTGCTTTTCATCGAAAACAACTTCACCGTTGACTGCCACCATTCGATAAAGCCCCTGTTTCGCTTTTTTTGCTCTGCAAGCAAGACAAGTTCGAAAAGGTTCTTTTTTTACAGGGGACTTTTCACTCACTCTGTGAAGGAAGCGGCTCTTGCCCCTCATCATCCGAACCCTCTGCAGGATCAGAAGACAATGCCCCATCTTCTTCTACCGGCAGCTCCTGCTCATCAACAACTGCAGACTCTTCTGCAGCGTTTTCTGCATCTGTTTCTGTTTCTGTTTCTGCTGGTTGAGCTACTTTTTCAGCTTCATTCTGCATTGCTGCAACTTCTTCATCAGAAAAACCTGTCAATCCCGCCAGTTCGGAAACTTCAGCTTCAGAAAATTCATGTGCAGAAGTCACTCCACCATCATAAAGCTTTTCTGCCAGCTTTTCAGTGACACCTGAGATAAGCAACAGTGACCGAAAGCCTTCTTCCATCATCCTGGCATAGCGCTGTTCACTCTTCACATCAATACGCCATCCAAGAAGTGCGGAAGCAAGCCGCACATTCTGACCCTGTCTGCCTATGGCAAGAGAAAGCTGATCGTCAGGGACAACAACGAGTAACGTCTTCTTGTCCTCGTCAACCACTACCATGGAAACTTGAGCCGGAGCAAGTGCATTGGACACATACTTTGCAGGATCAGGACTCCATGGCACAATGTCTATCTTTTCTCCCTGCAACTCCTGAACAACATTCTGCACCCGCGACCCCTTCATCCCGACACAGGCGCCTACCGGATCGACATCCGTCTCTGATGAGGATACGGCGATTTTGGCTCTGGAGCCAGGTTCCCTGCAGGCACTGAGAATCGACACAATTCCTTCAGCAATTTCAGGAACCTCCATTTCAAAAAGCTTAATCAAAAACTCTCTACAGGTTCTGCTGAGTACGAGCTGCTGGTCACGAACGTCCTGACGAACATCCATCAAATAAGCCCGAATCCGATCACCCTGACGATACGACCTTCTCGGCATCTGTTCTTTTTTGGGAAGAAGCGCGTCAGTCCGTCCCAGGTTAATTATCATATTACCGCGCTCGAACCGCTGCACAATACCGTTAACGATCTCACCTTTGCGATCCTTATACATTTCAAAGATGACATCTTTTTCAGCATCTTTCATCTTTTGTATAATGACCTGCTTGGCTGATTGAGCAGCAATGCGGCCAAGATCCGAGACATTTTCCATCTTTGACCCCAGCTCATCACCAAGTTCAACATCAGGATCAAGCTTTTTCGCTTCAACAAACGAAACCTCGGTCTGCTCGTCTTCCACCTCTTCAACTACCTTGCGGAATTGAAAAAGTTCAATTTCTCCAAATTCATCATTAAAGGTCACTTCAATGTCACGGCGTTGTCCGTAGCGTTTTTTCGCTGCGGATAAGACCGCCTCTTCCAGTGCCTCGACAAGTAGTTGCCGGTCAATGCCTTTGTCGCGGCTGATCTGGTCAATTATTCTTTTTAGATCTGATAACATTAATTGTTCTCCAGGATTTCAATCATATTGCAGTCAAACGATTGAACAGGAAATATAATTACAGGTAAGAGCAAAGAATTCTAAAACTCAATAATAAGCTTTGCTTTTTTAATTTCATCTAAAGAGTACGTGATGATTTCACCATCCTGACTGAGCAAGAGCATTCCATCTTTTACATCATTTATAAGCCCTTCAACAGTAAGTGAAGAACCGTCACTTCTCACTATCAGCTTAATTTTTTTATCTTTGTTTCGTATAAAATCTCTTTCTGACCTGAGTGGTCTGTCCAACCCGGGCGAAGAAACTTCAAGTGTATATTTTTGCGGGATCAAATCCTCGACATCGAGCAGATGACTCATCTCACGACTGACTGAAGTGCAATCACTTATTGTCACGCCTTCTTCTTTATAAATAAGAAGACGTAAAACCCAACCCACCTGCTCCTGCCGGTATTCGACATCTACCAGCTCAAGACCATTGTCTGTAAGAACGGGTTCAGCCAACGCTCGAATTTCTTCTTTTACTTTATCTATATAATCTGAAGCCATAAAAAGGATTTAAACTCTGCCACCTTCGGTCAAATAAAAAAAGCGGGCAAAGCCCACTTTATCTTTCTGACAGCGTTACCTTAACGCTGTCATGTCATGGAGAAAAACCATCATCCCCAACAACAATAAAAACAAGGTGTTTGAGTTTATCAGCCACCAAACAAACATGCACCCTGGAGGCGATTCACTCATTACTCATGCATGGCAGAACACTTCTTTTCGTCTACGAATCCGCATATGGAGCGGACAACGGGGTTCGAACCCGCGACACCAAGCTTGGGAAGCTTGTACTCTACCAGCTGAGCTATGTCCGCCCATAAATCAATTTCTTACTATACAAACTTTTTGAAGATTGTCAAGCAGACTCTCTTTGAGATAAAAAAAGGAACAGGTATTATTGCAGGAAAAACGCAGAACAAGATGAATGATCTGAGGCGAGAAGAGTTACCCTTTTAAGCTGTATGTGGACAATAAAATAAAGGCAGGAAGACCTTTCATCCTCCTGCCCTTATACTCCCTGGTCATACCTTTAAAGAAGTGAACGAACTGCGGAACTGGCAATTGCCAGCAACTGTTTTGGGGCAACTCCCATAAAGATAATAACCGCTATCAAAGAGATACTGACAAGCCGGGTCATGATATCAACTTGTACGTCAGGTCTTTCTTCAGGGTCGCTGCAAAAGGCGACGCGAACCACGGACAGATAATAATAAATTGCGATAGCCGTATTGAGGGCAGCCAATATAACCAAAGACAGATGCCCTTCATTCAAAGCACCGGTAAGGAGCATGAATTTACCCATAAAACCTACAAATGGAGGAATTCCGGCAAGGGCCATCATGCCAACCAGTAAAGTAAAGGCCAAAAGCGGCGCCCTCTTGTAAAGACCGCTCAGGTCGGCAATTTTCACATTCTCACCGTTCTCTGAAACCTTGCATATGACCAGGAAACAGGCAAGATTCATGAAGAGGTAACCGGCAATATAGTACATGGATGTCGCAAAACCGGTCTCTTTCAAGGTAAGCAGACCCAGCAGAACAAAACCGGCATGGGAAATACCTGAAAAGCCGAGCATACGTTTGACATCCGTCTGTACCAGGGCTGAAAGATTCCCATAAAACATCGAGCAAACGGCAAGGACCATTAACATATTTACCACTGATTCCCCTGCATCCGGGGCAACCAGGGTGGTGATACGGACAAGAATGGCAACCGCTCCAAGTTTTGGTATGGAGGCAATAAAGGCGGTGGTGGCATTGGACGCACCCTGATAGACATCGGGCACCCAGAAATGAAATGGAAAGACGGCAAGTTTGTAAAATAAACCGGACATAAAAAGCGCTATGGCCAGCATTGCCGTGGGGCTGCCGGAGAGCATATGCATTTTGGGGACAAGCTGATCAAAATAGGTGGTCCCGGTCATGCCGAAAATAAAGCTCATGCCATAAAGCATTGTTCCTGTGGAAAGAACACCAAAAAGCACATATTTTATGGCAGCTTCCATCTGGACGCGCAGTCCGGAATGATCGTCGCGCATGGGCACCATGAGATACAGAGAATAAGAAGAAAGCTCCAAAGCAACAAACATGGTAATAAGCTCGACGCTGCTGACCAGAAATACCAGACCAAGCGTACTCAGTATCATAAAGAGATAGTACTCTGGACGCATTTCCTTATTCAGCCCTTTAAGCTCACTGCCAAAAACCAGGACAGCGACAAGTCCCAGAGAAATTCCCAGTTTAAAAATCTGGGAAAACAAGTCAATACGATAGGCATCAAAGAACATGTTTCCCTTGGACTGCAAGGTCACAACGCTCAGTACACCCAAGGCAACAGCAAGTGCCAGGGAGATGTTTTTCGCAAGTTTACCATTCCCCTGTCCGAGACATACCCCGAAGAGAACAAGACTTCCTATTAACAGTAATAGCTCTGGTGCAAACAACATGTTTTATCCTTATACTGTTTTGATCAGCATGCCAATTTTTTTTGCCAAAGCAGGCTCACATCGCCTGCATTACCTTTTCTCGTTCTACCCTGCTCAGGGCAACATCATTGCGGCCATATGAGCCGACTGGGCAACATCAACCTGCTGGAGCAGATAACCGACACTGGTGTGCAAAACGCTTAAAAACGGTTCCGGTGCCAATCCAATCCAAAAGACAAAAAACAACAGCGGAGCAAGTGTCGCTATTTCACGGATGTTCAGGTCGGCAAGATCAGGCCTGCCTGGACCACGGAACAAAACATGCTGCAGCAGTCGCATCATATACGCTGCAGCCAGAATAGCTCCGGGAATTGCGGCGCCGGCTATAATTTTATTTTCACTAAATGCCCCCGCCAGGACCAGAAACTCGCCGACAAAACTGTTGGTAGCCGGAAAGGCAAGAGAAGAAAGGGAAAACACCGTTAAAAATGAGACAAATATAGGTACATTCTGAGCTATACCGGAATGATCGGCGATTTCCCTGCTATGGGTACGTTCGTACATCATTCCCACACAGAGGAACAATGCGCCGGTAGTCACGCCATGATTAATCATCTGCAAAATCGCCCCTTCAAGGCCCTGCTGATTCAGGAAAAATATTCCCAGCGTGACAAAGCCCATATGCCCCACACTGGAGTAAGCAATAAGCTTTTTCATATCCGACTGGGCCAGGGCGGTGAAACCACCGTACAGGATAGCGGCAATCGACATCCAGAGTATGTACGGTCCAAGGCTCAGAGTGGCCAGAGGAGTAATGGGCAGACAGAACCGAAGGAAACCGTATGTACCCATTTTCAAAAGTATACTTGCAAGAATCACACTCCCTGCGGTAGGTGCCTCAACGTGGGCAGCGGGCAACCATGTATGAAAAGGGAACATGGGAACCTTGATGGCAAAGGCCAGAAAAAATGCCAGAAAGACCCATATCTGCATGGTGGTTGAATAATCCTGACCCATCATAGTCGGAATACTGAAGGTGCCGGTATGCAGATAAAGAGCAATTATGGCAACAAGAAGCATGACAGAGCCGGCCAGGGTGTAGAGGAAGAATTTAATGGATGCATAAATTTTCCGCGGGCCGCCCCAGACACCAATGAGGAGATACATGGGAATCAGCATGGCTTCCCACAACACATAAAACAGGACAAAGTCAAGGGCCATGAAAACGCCCAACATGGCGGTTTCCATGATCAGCAGACAGATCATGAACTCTTTAACCCGCTTTTGGATATAGGTCCATGAACCGACAACACAGAGAGGCATGATAAAGGTTGTCAGCAGAACAAGCAGCAGGCTTATGCCGTCAATGCCAAGTGTATAGTTGATATTCAGGCTCGGAATCCAACTCATATGCTCGCCGAACTGATACTTGGCTGTAGTAGAATCAAATCCACTGTACAGGGGAAAGGAAAGAACAGCGGTAACAATGGTAACGAGTGTCGTCCAAATTCTTTGGGTATTCTCGCCCGGTAGAAAGAGCAGGATAAAGGCACCCGCCAGGGGGAGAAATACCAGGGTACTCAAAAGGGGAAACCCTTCATTCATTATCAGAAAATCCATTCCCACTATCCTCTAGTATCTATTTCCAAGGTATAATTACGCTTATTTTTAATAAAATACGATGACAAGAACAAAGCCGACTGCAATGGTTGCCGCATAAAATATACTGTATTGAATATTTCCGGACTGGAGTCTGCGCACAGTGCCTCCAATAGCTCGAACCGACCGCGCAGTCCCATCGACAACTCCGTCAATGGCATGCCAGTCAAACCAGGACCAGAAACGACTGATTGTCATCAGCGGCCAGAGACCGATGACCCGGTAAATCTCTGCTACCCAACTGTCGATGGTCTGGATAATTCTCGAATCAAACCACATGAACCCGCGACCGAACATACGGTAGAACCAGTCCAGATCAAGACTGATTGTCGCCTTAGGTGCAATAAATGGACGAAGTATAAAAAAGGCGATACCCGCCATACCGATAATCTGCATGGTTTCGGACAGGTGATAGGCGGTATAGGGATGATACTCAACCGGGAAAGGCAGCATATTATAGAGGTATGGCGTATAGATGCCGATAAAGGCGCACAATCCTGCAGCAATACCCATGGCAGCCTTCATATTCCATGGAGGATCCCCTGCCTTCTCCCAAACCTCTTTACTGCAGTTGTTCTTGCCAAACCATGTGTAATAGGGAACCTTGAGAACAGCCAGCAGGAAAGTACCGCCGGAGGCAAGAATAAGGGCAAATGAAGCCCAGTACTGATGCACTTCCATCCCGCCTGTGATGATCATCGATTTACTGACAAAGCCACTGAACAGCGGGAAGCCGGCAATGGACAAGCCGCCAATCAGGGTAAAAAGAAAGGTAATGGGCATCTTCTTGTACAGACCGCCAAGTTCGGTGAGCTTGCAGGTACCTGTCATATAGAGAACAGAACCAGTCCCCATAAAAAGAAGACCATTATAGAGAATATGGGCAAAGGCATGGGCGCACGAACCATTTATCGACAAACTGGTGCCGATTCCAACACCGACAACCATATAACCGACCTGACTCACCGTATCCCAGGCAAATATCCTTCTGCCGTCATTTTCAATGATACCGTAAACAACTCCATAGAGAGCCATAACCGCACCAAGCGGAATAAGAATATCCATCCCGGCAAAACCGCGAGCCAGGACATATATAGCTGTTTTGGTGGTAAAGGCGCACATAAATACCGCGCCAGCCACACTTGCCTCCGCATAGGCATCCGGCAGCCATGAATGGAAAGGCGGCACCGCAGCATTGACGATAAAACCGATAAGAATCAGATAGGTGGCCAGATTAGGCGCATCAACTGCAAGGGGAACAAAGGAAAGATCGCCGCCGGTGTTATAGTAGCGCAGGGTGAAGCCGGCAAGCAGAAACAGTCCGCCAATTGTATGAATGATAAGGTAGCGATAACCTGTGGCCAGCGACTGAGGCCCCCTGCGCTGCCACACCAGAAAAACCGAACCAAAAGCCATCATTTCCCAGAACAGGAAGAGGACGATAAAATCCCCACATAAAATGGTACCGATGGAACCGGCCACATAGAACCATGCAGCAATATGATGGCCGTCATCCTCGTTGTTGAGCCCAAAGAGCGTGCCGATAATGCACATCAGGGACATGATGTAGGCAAAAACCCGTGACAGGTTGTCAACGCGTCCGAAGATGAGCTGCCAGTCGAGGAACTGAACAACACCATGCACACCGTCATCCAATCCCAAAACTGAAATAAAGGTCAGGATGGGCACAATCAGAAGATATGGCCTGCGTATCGCCCCTCTCATAAGGGGCAGCAAAAGTGCGCCGACAATAAGAATAAGGGCTGGATGCAGCCAGTAATTAGTCATCGTAATAATCCTCGCGAGTCATAATTCCCATCCAGCCGAGAAACCGGGACAGGAGTATAAGCAGTGCGCAACCAATCAGGCCAAAGGCACTCCAGAAAAAAGGAATCTTTTCCATACTGGTATGGGCATGGCTCGTATCAACCAGGAATGCACCCCAGAGGGCTATGAGGATGACAGCTGCCAGACAGAGGGCTATGGTCATCTTCATACGTTCGCGGAAGAATTCAATAAAAGCAATCATCCTATCACCGCCTTAACAAAGTTCATGAAAAAATTAGGATAAATACCAATTATCACCGATATGAGCGAAGCAGTGCAGAGCGGGATAACCATGGACAATGGAGCTTCCTTGATCCCTTCAAATTTTTCACCTGCCGGACGCTGCCCAAAAAAGGCCTTATAGGCAACCGGACCGAAGTAGCAGACATTCAGCACCGTACTGGCCAGCAGAACCAGAATAATACCGAACGACCCAGACTCAATGGTACCGACAAGGAGCTCCCATTTGGTCACAAAGCCGGCTACAGGTGGTGCACCGATCATACTGAGTGAAGCAACTGCAAACGCTCCGAATGTAAAGGGCATGGTCTTGGCCAGGCCCCCCATTTCCGAGATATTCTTCTTGTGGGTGGCAACATAGATAGCACCGGCGCAGAAGAAGAGAGTAATTTTTGAAAAGGCGTGGTTGGCAATATGAATGAGTCCGCCGGCAATGCCGTGGGGAGTGAGCAGGCATACACCGAGAATAATGTAGGAAAGCTGACTGACCGTGGAATACGCGAGTCGTGCCTTGAGGTTATCCTTGGTCATGGCAATGACCGAGGCCATGACAATGGTAAAACCGACAAAATAGGCCGTCGGGATACCCAGATTCAGGGCAGACATCAGATCCGTTCCAAAACCGTAAAGCATCATTCTGGTGGTACAGAAAACACCGACCTTAACAACGGCAACGGCATGGAGAAGAGCACTGACCGGTGTCGGAGCAACCATTGCGCCCGGCAGCCAGTGATGGAACGGCATCACACCGTTTTTGGCAAATCCGAACAGGCAGAAGATAAAAAGCATGGTGACGATGGCCGCATTGGCGTCTGCCGGGAACATACCAACGTTGATATTTGTTGGAAAATCAAGGTTTCCGGTCATGACATAGATAATAGCCATGGACGGCAGCAGTAAGCCCTTTGCTGTAGTCGTCAGGTAAACAATATATTTTTTAGCGCCCTCATAGGCCTCTTCATCCTGGTGATGGGCAACAAGAGGATATGTGCAGACACTGACCACCTCGTAGAAAAGATACATGGTAAAGAGGTTATCGGAAAAGGCCACACCGATGGCACCGAAAATGGCTATGGCAAAACAGGTGTTGAATCTGGTCTGGGCATGCTCATTCAGACCGCGCATATAGCCCATTGAATAAAATGCTGCGGCAATCCACAAACTCGATGCAACCAGGGCAAAGATCATGGAAAAGGCATCGGCACGCAGGGTTACCGTTATGCCGGGTAATATTTTGAAAAGCTGGTAAGTATAAATGGTGCCGCCAACAACCGGCTTCACCATGGTCAGAACCATGGAGCAGAGTATGACCGCCGAAACAACGGAAAAGCTTTCCCGCAGGTTTGGTTTTTTACCTGACATGGACACTAAGATTGCACCAATGAGCGGTACCATCAAAGCCCAGACTAATTTACTACTGGTAACTATATCGCCTGTCACAGCGTTAACGATTTCCATGAGCCTATCCTTAGAGCTATCCGTTAAGTTCTGCCAAGTCTTCTGTTTCTATGGACTTGTAATTACGATATACAGCAACAACTATACTCATGGCGATGGCAGCTTCCGCTGCAGCAATTGCCATTATGAACAGGGTGATGATCTGTCCGACTGTGGGGTCCGGGGCAAGAAAATGATTGAAAGCCATAAAATTGATGGAAGCGCCGCTAAGCACGAGCTCTGCGGCAATAAGCATTCCGATAAGACTTGGCCTTCTGATAAGTCCGAATACTCCGAAGCCGAATAATATAGCGCCGATTATCAAATAGGTGTTGAGCTGACTGCTTAATGTTAACATTGTTTATCCCTCCCGGCCTTTGCCAACACGAGTGCGCCGATTATTGCCAGCAACAGAACGATTGACACAACCTCGAAAACCATGCTGTATGTTGTCAGCAGGCTCATGCCCATTTCCTTGACGGAACCGTCGTTGATTTTTATAGCCGGTGCCATCCACTGACCGTTCACGGCTGCATAACCAAGGGCATAGGCCATGGCGCCACCGCAAATTGTCGCAAGACTGCCACTCAATGGGCTTATCTTTCGCGCTACTCTTGCCTCATTCGGCTCAGCGAGCATGATGGCAAAGGCTATGGTAACGCAGACAGCACCGACATAAATGAGAAGCTCCATCATGGCGACAAAAGGGCTGTTTAAAAAATAATAGAGCCCGGCCACACCAACGAAACAGATTGCAAGGCCGGTCACACTCCTGATCAACCTCTTGGTACAGGTGGCTATGACTGCTCCGGTCAACGTCACTCCGATAAGGATCAGGAAAATAACCCCGGCTAAACCTTCCGGTGAAAACAGTGAAGGACTCATCAGCTTTTTTCCTCTGCTTTGGATTCGCCGCCGGCACTTTCCTTTTCAGCGGCTTCTTTCTCTGCAGCTGCCTTTGCTGCCGCAGCTTTCTTTTCAGCAGCTGCCTTTGCCGCCGCCTCTTTCTTTTCCTGCTCTTTCTTTAAAAGCTCAGGATCAACTTTTGGTTCCGGCACTCCCTCAGGATGGAGTCTTTCGAGAAGATTGAAGATATAATCTTCCTTTCTCCTACTGGCCAGATTGTATTCGTTGGAGAACCGGATGGCGCCGAACTTACAGTTTTCAACGCATTGACCGCACAGACTGCAGGTCGTGAAGTTCAGAATATAAGCAGTGAGCACCTTGCCTTTGACACCCGGCACCTTCTTTGACTTGACAGAAATACAACCGGAAGGACACCCCTTTTCACACATGCCGCAGGATACGCACTGGTGGGTGGATGTCTCATCGTTTCTGATGAGTTCGATATGCCCCCGATAACGAGGCGTCATCTTTACGGATTCATGGGGATACTGAAGAGTGATGGGTTTTGTCAGAAATTCCTTATTGGTTATTTTCAAACCAATAGCCAGACTCTTAATCCCGTCGAATAGATATTTAAAGTAGCCAGACATAATCAGAAAACCTTTATGAATAAGGCGGTAACCAATAAGTTTACCAGGGAGAAAGGAATAAGATATTTCCAGGAAAGATTAAGCAGCCCCCACAGGGTCGTACGTGGATAGGTCCAGCGAATCCAGACAAAACACCAGATGAGGAAATACATCTTAATAAGGAACCAGTGCGGTCCGGGAAATATTCCGAACGGGCACTGCCAGCCGCCAAGGAAAAGTATGGTTGTCAGGCTGCAGCCGATCATCAGGTTGGCATACTCAGCCATCATGAAAAGACCAAACCCCATCCCCCCGTACTCTGTGATGTAGCCGGCCACAAGCTCACTTTCCGCCTCACCGAGGTCAAAAGGCGCACGGTTTGTTTCTGCCATCGAACAGGTAAAAAAGACCAGAAAGGAAATCGGCATGAATATGGATTTATTAAAGGCCAAGAAATTCCAGTGCCAGAATCCACCCGCCTGCTGGCGGACAATTTCGTTCAGATTCATACTGCCGGAGATCATAACAATGGTGATCGCCGTGATGAGCATGGGGACTTCATAGGCAACACTCTGGGAAACCGCCCTGGTACCTGCTATGAGTGAGTATTTGTTACCAGAGGCCCAGCCGCCCATGAGAATAGACAAACCGGCAGCCGAGGCAACGGAAAATATCATCAACAGACCAAAATCAAACTCTCGGGGCACAAGATTTTCACCCCAGGGAATGGCGACAAACAGAATGACAGACGCTACCATGCAGAGCACGGGTGCTGCCATGTAAAGGATGCGATCTGCATTGTCAGGTACAATCAACTGTTTTGACATGAGCTTCAGACCATCAGCAAGTGGCTGCAGGAGGCCGTAAGGTCCGACTTCTTTCGGTCCGTTACGACGCTGGATATGACCGGCCCCTTTCCTTTCCACCCAGCCGAGATAGGCGAGATTAAGCCCCAGAAAGGCTGCAATCCCGACAAAATAACTGAGTATCCTTATAAGTTCATCCATAGTACTTACTCCTTAACGGTCCATCTCTGGAATGACGAGATCAAGACTTCCCATAAAAGCAAGGGCATCAGCCAGCAGCATGCCGCGGCTTGCCTCTTCAAACAGACTGAGATTGGAATAGGTCGGCGACCTGAGCCTCATGCGGTATGATTGATTGGTGCCGTCACTGACGGTGCGCATGGAAAAGGTGCCCCTGGCTGCTTCAACGGCAAAATGATAATCGCCTTTCACAGGTTTAATCATTTTCGGCACTTTTTCAGCTATATAGGGGCCGTCGGGTATCTTATCCAAAGCCTGTTCTATGATGCGCAGCGACTGCTCCATTTCTTTCATCCTGACCATATAGCGGGCCATGGAATCACACTCCGTGTAAACAGGTACGTCAAAATCGAATTCAGGGTAGACGCTGTATGGCTCGTTTTTACGGATATCAAAATTAACGCCAGAGCCGCGCAGAACAGGCCCGGTTGCTCCGTATTTACGACACATCTCCGAAGATACATGACCAATGTCAACCAGTCGTTCCATGAGGATGACGTTACCGGTCACCAGATCGTGATACATGGGAATCTGCGGACGGAAACGCTTGATGAAGGCCCTGGTTCCGGTAATAAAATCATCATCGATGTCATTATAAACACCGCCGAAACGAAAATAACAGTAGGTCAACCTGGAGCCGGTGACGGACTCAAGCAGGTCCAGGATCTGCTCACGTTCATCAAAGGCGTACATGAGAGGGGTAAACCCTCCGAGATCGAGAACAAAGGCACCGAACCAGAGGAGATGGCTCTGAATGCGGTTGAGCTCCACCGTGATAACGCGAATGTACTCGGCCCGCTCGGGAACTTCTATACCAGCGGCCCGTTCCACTAAGCCTGCATAGCCGTGGTTGTAGGCGATGGCGGACAGATAGTCCAGGCGTCCGAGATTGGGCCAGAACTTGTTCCATGTTCTATTTTCGCCCATTTTCTCATGCATGCGGTGAATATAACCAAGCACCGGCTCAGCCTTGACAATATACTCACCATCCATTGTCACCTTGAGGCGAAGAACGCCGTGGGTAGCTGGATGCTGTGGACCGATATTAAGCTCAAAGGTCTCCTGTAACTGACTCTGGCCTAGTAAAGTACTCATGGTTTAAAATCCTTACGTAATGGATGAAAATCCGCATCATCGGGCAACAGAAAACGTTCGAGCTGGGGATGGCCGACAAAGTTTATGCCGAACAAATCCCATGTCTCGCGCTCGTGCCAGTTAGCGCCGGGGTACACTTCGGAAATTGTCGGGATATCCGGTTTCTCTCTGTCAATCCTGGCTCTCACCACAACGCGAAACAGCTCACCGCCGGTGTATGAGTAATCGTAAACAACTTCAAACTGATTCTCCTTGAGCCAGTCCACTCCGGTCACCATCTCCATTGTCAGGCCTTCCCGGTCAAGTATTTCGGCAGCCGCTACCACCTGATCCGGGTTAACCTGAACGTCGAGATGAAAACCGCGAGCGTTATAATCAGTTTCAAGCAGGCCGTTGACCCGCGGAGGCTCTTCCGCAGCTTTTTTTGACTTTTTTGCATCCTGCTCTTCGTCAGCAGCCTGCGGTTCCGGTGCTGCTTCCTCTGTCGGTTCTTCCGCAGGAAGACCCTCAGCGGCCAGCATTTCCAGTTCTTTTTTTATTTTTGCTCGATCCATAACATTACCAAGTAGGAAGTCACGGGTGCTGCCTGCAAAGCCAGGCACCGTGAGTGTTCAATCCGGGGCTCTTATCCCTTCACTGCAGTTTCTGGTTTGACCCGCGGCCAGCGCCGAGTTCCCGTAAGTTTTTCTTCAAGCTCAAGTATCCCTTCAATCAAGGCCTCCGGTCGCGGAGGACATCCGGGAATATAAACATCAACCGGCAGAAACGTATCAGCGCCTTCAACAACGTTATATTGGCCTTCAAAAACAAAAGGGCCTCCGGAAATAGCGCAATTGCCCATGGCAATAACCCATTTCGGCTCGGTCATCTGGTCATAAAGAATTTTTACGGCTGGCAGCATCTTTTTATTTATAGTACCGGCGACGATCATCAGATCGGCCTGACGGGGCGAGGGCCTGAAAACCTCTGCTCCGAATCGGGACAGATCGAAACGGGCGGCACCTGAAGACATCATCTCGATGGCGCAGCAGGCCAAGCCGAAGGTCATGGGCCACAACGAATTGGCCCTGGCCAGCATACGCAGCTTATCAAGCTGATGAAACTGAACCAGTGAAGAAGGTATAGATGTAAGATCTACTGTTGACGGTATATTTTCCGTTCCCATTTAAACACTCCCTTTTTCCATGCATAAACAACCGCCAGTGATAGAATGCCGACAAACAGGACAATCTCAACAAAAGGCCGCAGACCCTGAACATCGTTATAAGCCATTGCCACGGGGAACAGAAACAGAACGTCCACGTCAAAGGCCAGAAACATCAAGGCATAGAGATAATAGACAATGCCATATCGAATCCAGGCAGGCCCGATTGTGTACATACCACACTCAATAGGGATGCCTGTCTTTTGAACGATAGTGCGATTTTTGCGGGGGGCGAACAGATAGACAATGAGAAGAGGACCGAATCCAAAACCGAGACCGCCGAGAGTAAAGGCGGCAATGTAAAGAAGATCAAGAAGAGCCTGTTGTTCCACGCTTATGCTCCTTTGTCAGCTCAGTAAGCTGAACGGACAGACGATAAAGCACTTAAAGTACTTTAAAAATTTGTGGATATGACTTCAGGTGAAGCCTACTCTACTAAAATGAGCAACAAAGTTGTTGCACAATTGCAACCGGTTTTATCCCATGCACTCGACCCTGTCAAGCAAAAAATGAATCATCATTCACAACTTTCTGAATCATCACTCACATTTATTATTTTTAAAATATTCTTTACAACAGACTGAAACAAAAAGAGAAATACCACAATGAGACATTGGCACTTTTGTGCTTACGCACAATTCAGAGGATGAGGACAGCTACAGGAAAAGTCCGCAGACATACGGTGTTAAGAGCTTGCGGCAAGCAACTGCAAAAGACGGTCATGAATGTTATCAAACCCACCATTGGACAGAATAGCAACGACATCCCCGGCCTCAAGAATCATGCCAAGATAATTGAGGATATCGTCAGTCATGGGAAAATACCGGGCATTGACTCCACGTTCAGAAAGATCGTCAACAAGTTTTCTGGATGAAAAACGCTCATCCTCCGGCAGCGCAACCAGGGCATCAGGCTCTTTGACGATAACCATGTCGGCAGCATCAAAAACAAGGGCATAATCATCCTGAAAAACCCGCCTTCTGCTTGAGTTCGTCCGGGGCTCAAACACGGCCAGCAGGCGCTGCCCTTCATAGGCGGATCGTAAGGCTCCAAGGGTCTCGCGCACCGAAGTCGGATGATGGGCAAAATCATCAATAACCGTGACACCGCCCACAACGCCGCGCACTTCCTGGCGACGCTTTACCCCTTTAAAACGGGCAAGTTCCCTTTGAATAGTCGCAACATCAAGGCCAAGCCGTTCAAGAACCGCGATAACCGCCAGGCTGTTCAGGCAGTTATGGCGTCCGGGCATAACTGAGGAAAAGCTGCCGTAGTCCGTGCCTCCATGAAGTGCGGTGAACGAACTGCCGTTGCGGTCACATTTCAGGCCGGAAAGAACCCAGTCATTGTCATTCCCCTCACCATAGCCGACAACATCACAGGGTGCCTGGCTGACAATATCGCGAACCACGGGATCATCAAGATGAGCAACAAGACAACCATCCTTGGGCATAATAGAAACCAGCTTGCGGAAAGAGTGCTTCACCGCCTCCAGGTCGGCATAAATATCAGCATGGTCGAATTCAATGCTGGTTATGATGGCAATATGCGGTTGATAATGGAGAAATTTGGGTCCTTTGTCAAAAAAAGCGGTGTCATACTCATCACCTTCAACAACAAAAAAATCACCCTGCCCCACCCTGAAGTTACGGCCAAAGGCCTGGACAATACCACCGATCATAAAACCCGGATCATAGCCCGCCCCATGCAGCATGGTGGCAAGCAGTGACGATGTTGTCGTCTTGCCATGTGTCCCGGCCACCACCAGAGACCTCCTGGAAGACAAAAACATATGACTCAAAAGCTGGGGAAAAGAGAGATAGGGAACTGCCGCTTCGGCCAGAGCCACGGCTTCAGGATTTTTGCGGGTGATAACATTTCCCACAATGACGAGGTCCGGTCGGGTCTCAAGATTTTCTGCATCATAGCCCTGCAGAACAGGGATGCCGTTATCTGCCAGAAAATCGCTCATGGGCGGATAGACATTACTGTCAGACCCGGAAACATCATAGCCCTGACTTTTCAGCATTCCAGCCATGGCCGCCATGCCTGTGCCGCATATACCCATGAGATGAATGCGCCGAACACCATCAGGAAAGCGGTTTAAAGACGGATCAAGCTGCGCTTCTTCCACTTGCGTCATGGGCGAACCGTATCATGAACTGTTTTATGAACATTGATAAAGGTTTCTTCAAAATTTGCCGGAGACAGGCGGCCAGCCTCGATAAACTTGACGACAATCTCTTTGGTTACCTTGAGAATAGCCTCATCTGTTACCGGTTTATTCTGAAATTTGGATGGAACATCCGTCTGATTTTGCGATGAAGACATGGGGCACACTCTGAGAAGGCTGAATTAAAAAAATATGTAACTATTCAGCTGCACCTCATCTTTGAACAAGCAGGCCTGCTCACATAGACGGGCTATAGACTCGCAGGCCTGCTTGTCCAAATCCAAGGCACATCTGAATAGTTACGGCCTGGAGTTGAGGCCCATTTCGAGCCCTCGCTGAATAGATACTTTTTTTCTAATATGCTTAATAAACAATTCTCAGTTAAAAATTGCCGCTTTCCTGTTGCCAAGTTTCCAATACTGGATTCCCGCCTTCGCGGGAATGACATAACCAAGCCCGCCGTCACTCCCGCGGAGGCGGGAGTCCAGGGGGGGCTACTGAAAATTGTATAGAGGCAAATTTTCTAAATACCATTATTTTCCAAAAACAATTCAGCAATGCCCGGGTAGAATTTTGCAGCAGTATCTCAGGAGTTTAAACTTCTGGTTCCCATGGTCTCCGTGGGAACCTATACATGAATCGCCAGGGGCAAATTGATATGCATTCCCTCGGTGGACCGTGGGAACGAGCGAGGGACAATAGTGATTACCAACGTATTTCAGCCAGCACAAAGAGAGTTCTTAGTTTTTCCTGTCATTTCGAACGGATGTGAGAAATCTTAATATCTGTGGTGACAGATTTCTCCCGTTGGTCGAAATGACACCATTTGCATTTTATGTCTACAAATCAACCTGTTAATGAGCCAATAATATATCATTAGCTGAAATTCGTTGGTAATCATATTTTGACGGTTTCGTAAAAACCCCCTCAACCGCCGCCGACAAGTATGTAACTTGTTGATATTGCGTTGGCGGATGGTCAGCTTGAGAGCTTTTTGCGAGACCATCATATTTTGAATTATTAATGCATTACAGTACCTGCTGCAAGACTGGCTGAGTTTCAGTG